>NZ_JBMULZ010000028.1:0-73370 GCF_049534875.1 Uniformispora flossi | reverse complement strand
CAGACACCCCCTAGTGCCCGCCGTGCCCCGAGTCGCGCGGGCCGTGCGCCGGGCCCAGGTCCAGGTGTTCCGCCACTTCCGCGGCCGTCGCCGCCCCCGATCGGGTGCCGTCGACGGAGATCACCGGCATGCCGAGCCGGTGCGCCTGTTTGCGCACACGCGCATCCCACATTCCGTCCCGCACCAGGCGTTTCGCCAGGATCTCGTCGACGACGGGGCCGTGCCGGCCGAGCATGACGCCGTGCCGCCATTCCGCGGTCGGCAGCAGGAACACCGCCTGTCCGGGCCTGGACAGCAACGGCGCGACGTGGCGCGGCAGTACGCCGAAGTAGTCGACCAGGATGCGCCGGTCGGCGGGCAGGGCGAGCAGGTCCTGCACGAGGTGCGCGAGCGTCTCGCCGTGCACGCTCGGCGTCGCGCGGTAGGCCTGCTTGGCGGTCCGGCCCGCCCAGAAGCTGCCCGGCGGGAGCCGGGACAGCGCGAACAGGTTGGGGTGTTCGGGACCGGACCGGGCTATCCACCCCGGTTCGGCGGGGTCGCCGTGCACCACGGCGACATCGAAGAGTTCACCGAGCCGGTCGGCCACGGTGCTCTTGCCGGCGCCGGTGCCGCCCGCGATCCAGCGGACGTGCGCCAAGCGCTCGGCGAGCGTCGACTGCCGCGGGTGGGCAGCGTCGAAGCGTTCGGAAGTGGTCGTCATAGCGAGGTATTTCCCACTATGTCGGTACGGATATCCGCGCCGTTTCCCTCGTGTTCGTCCGCACTGCACCACGATCCGGTCATGGCTTGCCCGCCAGCGCGATCAGGAACTCCTCGGTGCGGGCCAGAGATTCGGCGCGGTCCGTGCCGAGGCCGAGCGGGGCGGCGATCAGGTCGGTGCCGCCCGCGTCCGCGTAGGCCTTGAGGCGGGCCGCGACGGTCTCCTCGTCGCCGATGAGCGCCACGTTCGCGGGCGCGCCCGCGTCGCCGAGTGTCAACACCCGCTGGTAGGCGGGGATGCTGTCGTACATCGCGAACATCCGCGCGGCCTTCTCCCGCGCCGCGTCCGCGTCGTCGACGATCGCGACGGGCAGCCCGACCACGACGCGCGGCGCCGGGCGGCCCGCGGCCTCCGCCGCCGCGGTGATGCGCGGCACGATGTGGTCGCCGACGGCGCGTTCGTCCGCCCAGTAGGTGATCGTGCCGTCCGCAAGCTCGCCCGCGAGCTTGAGCATCAGCGGCGCGAGGGCCGCGACCAGGATCGGGTACGGGCTGCCGCCGGGCACGTCGAGGAGCGCCTCGGTCGTGTACAACTCGCCGTGGTGGCTGATGCGTTCCATCCCGCCGCGCTGCGCGGCACGGAGCACCTCGACGTATTCGCGGACGTGCGCGGCGGGCCGGTCGTACTTCAGCCCGTACATGCCTTCGATGACGCCGGGGTGCGACGGTCCGATCCCGAGCGTGAGCCGGCCGCCCGCCGCGGCCTGCGCGGTCATCGCCTGCTGCGCCATCGCCATGGGATGCCGCGGGTACGTCGGCACCACGGCGGTGCCCAGCTCGATGCGCGCGGTGGCCTGTCCGGCCAGCGCGACGCCGGTGAGCGCGTCGAGGCTCCACGGCATATGCGGCAGCCAGCCGGCCGCAAAGCCGTTGTCCTCGGCCCACCGCGCCCGTTCGACCAGGTCGGCGATACTCGTACGCCCGCCGCTCACCTCCCCGATGAACACGCCGATCCGCATACGCAGCCCTTTCCGCGTGGATCTCCGCCGCTGGAAATCCGGTATCGGAGTGGTACCAGGGCTGCTTGGATCACGCCATGGTGAAGCGGCTTTTGGACCGGGTCCTGGTGGTGGATGTCGAGGCGACGTGCTGGGACGGTCCGGTACCGGACGGGCAGGCCAACGACATCATCGAAATCGGCCTCACGGAACTCGACGTGGCGACCGGCGAGCGGATCGCCAAGCACGGCGTGCTGGTCCGGCCGGAGCGGTCCACGGTGAGCGCCTTCTGCACAGGCCTGACCACGCTCACCCAGCAGGACGTGGAAGGCGGCATGCCGTTCGCGGACGCGTGCGCGCTGCTGCGCGGCGAGTTCGGCAGCCATCAGCGGGTGTGGGCGAGCTGGGGCGACTACGACCGGCAGCAGTTCGACCGGCAGTGCCGCGACCTGGGGGTCGCCTACCCGTTCGGCACCCGGCACCTCAACGTGAAGACCCTGTTCTCGCTCGCGCACGCCCTCCCCCGCGAACTCGGCATGGCCGCCGCGCTGGAACATGCCGGACTGCCGCTGGAGGGGACCCACCACCGCGGCGCGGACGACGCGTGGAACATCGCGGCCCTGCTGGCCGGGGTGCTGGGCCGGGGCCGCTGACGGGGCGGCCCACGGGGCGGCGCAGCGTGCGGAACCGGACGCCGGCCGCTCCGGAAAAATGCCCTGCTTCAGCCGCCGGGCTCCCGGGTATCGGGCGGAGACGAGTACGGCCGGACAGGCCGTGCGCTGCGGCGACCACGATTCCGGGGAGGGGTACGGGCATGGCGGCGGCACATTCCGAGGAGGCTCCCGACGGCCCCGCCGATCTGGTCCTGCTCGGCACGGCGGCGACGATGGACACCGCCCGGCCGGACGCCTCCGCGGTGGCGGTGCGCGGCACCCGGATCGTCGCCGTGGGCGGGCCCGCGGAGGCGGCGCGGTGGACCGGGCCCGGCACCCGCACCGTGCACCTGGGCGACCGCTGCCTGCTGCCCGGCTTCGTCGAGGCGCACGGGCACGCCATCGCCGAGGCCCGGCTGTTCGGCACCGACCTGGTCGACATCCGCCCGATGACGGTGCCGACGGCGGACGAGGTCGTCGCGGTGATCCGCAAGACGGTCACCGCGCGCGGCACCGACGGGGCGGCGTTCATCGGCTGGGATCCCCTCGGCCACGGCGCGGACCTGCCCGAGCCGACGCGGGCGTGGCTGGACGCGATGGCGCCGGACACCCCGCTGGTGATCCTCACGCAGGCCGTCCATCTGGCGTTCTTCAACAGCGCCGCCGCGGACCGTGCGGGCCTCGGCCGCGGCACCCCGGACCCGCCCGGTGCGCGGTTCGGCCGGCACGCCGACGGGACGCCGGACGGGACCGCGCACGGCGGGGCCGCGATCCGGCTCCTGTTCGCGGGCCGCGAGGACCCGCGCGAGCAGTTCACCGCCGCGGCGCTGCGCGAAATGGCCCGCTTCAGCCAGGTCGGCGTGACGACGGCCAGTGAGATGGCATGCATGCCCGAATGGCGCCGCGCCCTCCTCGACATGGCGCAGGCCGGTCTGCCGCAGCGGGTGCGGCTGCGGCTCTACTCGCCGAGCGAGACAACCCCGACGCGGGGCCGGCGGCCGGGCGAAGGCACCGATCTGACCCGGGAGATCGGGGTCAAGGTGTGGGTGGACGGGTCGCCGTTCGTCGGCTCGATCGCCGCGTCGTTCCCCTACCTGGACACGCCGCTGACCCGCCGCCTGGGCTTCGGGACACGGCCGCGCGGCACGGCGAACTACTCGTGGGACGCGCTCGCCGAGATCGTCGAGGCCTACGTGCCGCTCGGCTGGCAAGTGGCCTGCCACGCGCATGGGGACCTGGCGATCGACATGGTCCTCGACGCGTACGAGAGCGTCCTGTCCCGCTATCCGCGCCGCGACCACCGGCTGCGCCTCGAACACGCCGGGGCGATGCGGAACGACCAGTTCGCCCGGGCCGCGGCGCTCGGGGTGACGGCGAGCATCTTCATCGACCACGTCTACTACTGGGGCGATGTGCTCACCGACGACCTGTTCGGTCCCACCTACGGGTCGCGCTGGGCGGCCGCCCGGTCCGCCGTCGACGCGGGCATGCGCATCTCCCTGCACAACGATCCCCCGGCGACACCCGAAGACCCGCTGCACAACATCACCGTCGCCACCACACGCCGTTCGCGCACCGGGCGGCTGCTGGCCCCCGAAGAGTGCCTGACGGTCGATCAGGCGCTGCGCGCGCAGACCATCGACGCGGCCTACCAGCTGTTCTGCGATGACATCACCGGCTCGCTGACCCCCGGCAAGTATGCGGATCTGGTGGTGCTGTCCGCCGACCCGCGCCGCGTCGCCCCCGAACGGATCGAGGACATCGACGTGCTGGCCACGTTCCTGGCGGGCCGTCAGGTGTTCGGCGAGACACTCGTCTAGCGGGCACCGGCCGACACGGCCGCCCGCTCAGCACTTCGGGATCGGCACGGCCCCGTGGTCCGCGCGAGCGGCGAGCGCCGCGCCCACGATGCCCGCGTCGTTGTGCAGCGCGGCCGGGACGATCTCCGCGCGCACGTGCTTGATGTGCGGCAGGAACTTCTCGGCCTTCTTGCTGACCCCTCCCCCGATGATGAACAGCGACGGCGAGAACAGCATCTCCAAGTGCTGCAGGTAGTGCTGTACGCGGTGCGCCCAGTGGTCCCAGCTGAGGCCGTGCTCTTCACGGACGTTCCCCGCCGCGTGGTGCTCGGCCTCGTGGCCGTTCAGCTCCAGGTGCCCGAACTCGGTGTTGGGCACCAGCACTCCGTCGTGGAACAGCGCACTGCCGATGCCGGTGCCGAAGGTCAGCACGAGCACCGTGCCGCGCCGGTCCCGCCCGGCGCCGAACCGCATCTCGGCGATCCCGGCCGCGTCCGCGTCGTTGACGACGGTCACCGGCGCGTGCAGCGCTTCGGAGAACCGGCGGCGCGCGTCCAGGTCGACCCAGCCCTTGTCGACGTTGGCGGCGGTGTGCGTGACCCCGTCGAGCACCACGCCCGGGAACGTGATCCCGACCGGGCCGCGCCACGAGAACCGGGTGACGAGGTCGCACACCACGTCGACGACCGCGTCCGGCGCGGACGGCTGCGGGGTGAGCTGCCGGACCCGGTCGTGCAGCAGGCGGCCGGCCGCGGTGTCCACGGGTGCGCCTTTGATCCCCGTGCCGCCGATGTCGATGCCCAGGCAGGTTTCCACCCGTTCATAGTCGGCGGTCGTGCGGGGATATGCCACGGGGCGCGCCGCCCGGCGCCCGCCGGTCAGCCGGGCAGGTCCGGCAGGTCGGCGGCGTGCAGCGTGCGCAGGTCGTCGTGGTCCGCGTCCGGCATGCGGGCCAGCCGCGACGCGTGGTTCTCGATCATCGTCTCGAACGTGCGCCGCGCTTCCCGGGCGTTGCCGAAGCCGCTGCCGCGCGGCAGCCGCCGGAAGTAGGTGAGCAGCGACGCCTCGGCGGCGTCGGACAGTTCGTACTCGTGTTCGGCGACCTGCTTGCCGGTGATCTCGACCAGGTCCTCCGCCGAGTAGTCCTGGAAGGTGATGGTGCGGGAGAAGCGCGATCCGAAGCCGGGGTTCGAGGCGAGGAACCGGTCCATCTCGTCGGTGTAGCCCGCGACGATCACCACGACGTCGTCGCGGTGGTCCTCCATGAGCTTGACCAGCGTGTCGATGGCTTCGCGGCCGAAGTCGCGGGACGGGTCCGGCGGCGCGAGGCTGTACGCCTCGTCGACGAACAGCACGCCGCCGCGCGCCCGGTCGAAGACCTCTTTGGTGCGCGGCGCGGTCGAGCCGATGTGCTCGCCGACCAGGTCGACGCGCGACACCTCGACGAGGTGGCCCTTGCGCAGCACGCCGAGCGCCGCGGCGATCTCCCCGTACAGCCGCGCCACGGTGGTCTTGCCGGTCCCGGGCGAGCCGGTGAAGACCAAGTGGCGGCGCAGCGTGGGCGCCTTGAGGCCGGCTTCCTCACGGCGCCGACCGACGGAGATCAGGTCGATGAGGTTGCGGACTTCCCGCTTGACCGACTCCAGGCCGACCAACGCGTCGAGTTCGCCCAGGAGTTCCTCGGCGTTGCGGCCGGAGGTGGAGACTTCGTCGTCGCCGCCGGGGCTGCTGCCCTCGCGGGCGCCGGGCAGGGTGAGGCGTTCGGTGAGCAGCGCGACGCCGGCCTGCTTGGACTCGGGCTTGAGGGTGGCGGGGGTGTCGCTGTCGCCGGGGCCGTCGCCTTGCGACGTGCATTCGGCGGCCAGCGGTCCGGCGTCCGCGAATTCGAAGCCGCCCTTGGCGTTGCCGCGGGTGCGGCAGCGGGTGAACGACGGCTGGCAGCCTTCCCGGACGTGGACGCCGTAGCCGCGGCCGTGCGCGACCTCGCAGTCCTCGAAGTCGCCGCGGCCGCCGCCGGAGACCCGGATGCCTTCGCCGTCGGCGCGTTCCACGGTGACCCGGCGCACGGTCGGCCCGGCGGCGCCGGTGACCGAGACGCCGTCGGTGACGTCTTCGATGACGCAGTCGGCGACGATGCCGCCGCAGTCGCCTTCGGTGAACCAGATGCCGGTGGTGCCCTTGCGGATGCGGCAGCCGTTGACCGACACGACGGCGCCTTGGCCGACCGAGATGCCGGTCTCCTCGACGTCGTGGATCTCGCAGTTCTGCATCGACAGGCCGGTGCCCACACCGCCCGCCTTGACCGCGTCGAGGACGTCGTGGATGCGGCAGTCGCCGAGGGCGGCGTCCGCGCCGTCGCCGACCCACACCGCGGGGTGGCCGCCGGTGGAGTCGTGGAACTCGCAGTCGATGACCGACGCGCGGGCGCCGCGGTCCATCAGCGACAGGCCGTTGCGGCCGAAGCTGCGCAGCGTGCAGCCGCTGAGGGTGACTTCGGAGTGGCCGTGCACGTCGACGCCGCTGCGGCCGGTGTCGCGCAGGTGGCAGGCGACCAGGTTGGCGGTGGCACCGCGGTCGATGCTGACGCCGTTGGCTTCGGCGTCCCGGATCCGGCAGTCCTCGAGGGTGAACGCGGCGAGGTCGTCGACCTGCACGCCGGTGCCCTTGACCGCGGTGATCTCGGTGCGGACGGCGCTGCCGCCGCTGGACTGGCCGCCGACCGACACGCCGGCCCAGCCGACGCGCTCGATCTTGCAGTCGGTCATCGACGGGGTCGCGCCGCCCGCCACGCACACGCCGCCGCCGCCGACGTCGTGGATGTGGCAGGAGACGAGTTCGGGCATGGACTGGTCGCCGGCGAAGACCGCGGGCTCGGTGTCGGAGCCGTCGTGGATCTCGCAGTCGGTTACGGAGCCGGCGGTGCCGGGGCCGCTGAAGCGCATGCCGTGGCCGGACACGTCGCGGACCCGGCAGCCGACGATCGCGGGGCGGGCGCCGTCGCGGACGTCGATGCCTTCGCGGCCGGTGCCGGAGATGTCGCAGTCCTCGTAGGTGCCGCGCGCGAGGCCGCTGATCCCGAGGCCTATTCCGGCGGGGTTGCCGATCCGGCAGCGGCGCAGGATCGGGTCGGACGAGCCGCGCACCTCGACGCCGACGACCGACGAGGCGCGGACGGTCAGCTCCTCCAGTATCGGCGCGCACCCCTCCACGACGACCGCGGGCGCCAGCACACCGGCGCCGCCGTCGACGGTCAGCCCGTGCACGGCGGCGTCCGCGGCGACCGTGAGCGCGACGCCCGCGACGGCTTCCACGACGACCGTGCCGGGGCCGTCCGCGCAGGTGAGGGTGACCGGGACGGACACCACGACGTCCTCGTAGTACGTCCCGGCCGCGACGACGACCGAGTCGCCCGGGGCGGCGGCGGCGACCGCCTGGCCGATGGTGGCGTACTCGCCCGAACGCCGCCGCCAGCGGGTGCTCTGCACCACCTGAAGAACCCGACCCGCCATGGCGCGCCTGCCACCAACCCCTCGACGATCCCGTGCTCCGGTCCCGCGGTCCTCGTGCGGACCGCCGCGGCCGCGCTCCGGCGGGGATCCGGCGGGCATGGCCACCAGCACCGTACAGTCCAACGACGCGGGGTCACGCCGAGGTCACGGTAACCGGCGCGCGAAACGCGGCGGGATGGTAGGGAGTTGCCGGAATGCCCGCGTGGGAAAGTCCTCGGGGCGTCGCCCGATTGCCGAGTGGCGCGGGCTCAGCGGCTGCCGGCGTTCGCGTCGTCGCCGGTCAGGGGCGCGCCGGAGGATCCCGGCGTGGCCGGGGCTTCGGAGGGGCCGGTCGACGCCGGGGCTCCGGAGGGGCCGGACGTCGCCGGGGCGCCCGAGGTGCCCGCGGACTGCTCCGGGGTGGCGATCGCGGCGGACTCGTCGCGGAGCCGGGCGAACAGCACGTCGGCCTCGGGGCGGACCAGCGCGACGCGGTTGGGGTCGGGGGCGTAGGTGGTGATCGGCGTGGTCTCGAACTTCACCGCGCTCTCCGGCAGGCCCTTGAGGCTGTTGAGCAGGTCGTAGAGGTCGCTCAACGAGCCGAGGCCGGGATCGGTGGTGATGGCTTTGGTCGCGGCGTCGAGGATGCCGTAGAGCCGCGTGGGGCTGGTGAGCAGGCTCTCGGTCTTGACCTTGTGGACCATCGCGGTCATGAAGAGCTGCTGGCGTTCGATGCGCTGGATGTCGCTGCCGTCGCCGATGCTTTTGCGGGCCCGCACGAAGCCGAGGGCTTGCTCGCCGTTGAGGACGACGTCGCCGGCCGGGAGGTCGAGCTTGGCGGCCTTGTCGTCGATCGGCTTGTCCAAGTGGATCGGCACGCCGCCGAGGGCGTCGACGAGCTTCTTGAAGCCGGTGAAGTCGACGGTGATCTGGTGGTCGACGCGGACTCCGGTCAGCTGTTCGACGGTCTTGACGGTGCAGGCGGTGCCGCCGGTCTCCATCGCGCTGTTGAACATGCCGACATAGGCACGGGACTGGGTGCCGTCGGCCTTGGGGCAGGCCGGCACGTCCACCATGAGGTCGCGCGGGAAGCTGACGCCGAGGGCGGCTTTGCGGCCCTCGGGTATGTGCAGCAGGACCGTCGTGTCGGAGCGCTGCGAGTTGCCGAGTTCCGAGTCGCCGTACTCGGCGTTCGCCCCGGCGCGGCTGTCCGTGCCGACGAGCAGGATGTTGAGCGCCTTGGTGGCGGGCGGCCGGCCCTGGTCGCCGAGCTTGGCCGCGAAGTCGTCGGTCTTGATGTTGCCGTTGAGGCGGTCGTAGGCCCACCAGGCGAGCCCGCCGATGGCCAGCATCACCAGGGCCATGCCCGCGGCAGCCCCGATCAGGATGCGCTTGCGGCGCCGCCGCCGGGACTCGCGCCGCCGGTCCGCCCGCACACCGCTCGGACCGCCCGCGGACCCTTCGGGTCCCTCGGGCGGCACGGGGCTGGATTGCGGAGTTTCCGGCACGTATATCGCTTTCGTCGGCCCCCGACGGCACGTTTTTCTCACTGTGCCATCAATCGTATAAAGCCGCGATATGAGGTCGATAAGGGCTCCCACCAGGTAAAACGCATCGGAGAAGAGGTGCGGGGGGTGGGTTTGGGGGAGCTGCGCGGCCGACCGGGCACGACGAAAGGGCAGGCGCGTGTGCGCCTGCCCCTTTGTCGCGGGTCCGGGGCTCAGTTGCCGCCGGTCGTCCTGCCTGCCTTGGGGCTCGTGCGGGTGCCCAGGACGCCCAGGACCACGTCGACCAGGCGTCCCAGGCGTTCAAGTTCCGTCGGGTGGAAGTTCGGGCCGTCCGTCCGCACCACGAAGAGGGTCAGCCAGGACGCGCCGATGGGCGCTGCGGCGCCGTAGGTGCGGGGGGTGTCGAGTTCCAGCGCGAGGGGGCGCAGCGGCGACACGAGGGGCAGTTGGGGCACGGCGGGGGCCTGCCAGCTGGAGTGGACGACGGCGCGGGACTTGGTGCCGCGGGTGGCGACCGCCCAGGCGGCGTGGAAGAGCGCGGGGGCGGCGTCGACCAGGGTGGCGACCGCGCGGCCCGGGTCCCGGGAGACCTGGCCGAGGACGTCGAGTTCGGGCGAGGCGCCGGGCACCTCGCCCGCCGCCCAGCACCCTTCGACGCGCACGCCCTGCAGTGATTCCAGGCCCTCGACCAGCCGGGCCGCCGGGCGCTCGCCCGGCCAGGAAACGGTGAACTCGTCGACGGCGCGGCCGGTCAGGCGCTCCAGGACGGTCATCTGGAGGACGTCGGCCCCGGCGGTGCCGAGGCTCTGCGTGACCCGGGCGAGGGAGCCGGGCCGGTCGGGCAGCGAGACGCGCAGGCGGAACAGCATGGGAGACCGCCTCCTTGGGGAGTACGCGGGGCCGACGCTCCGACGGGCGGAACGCGCCGGTCCGGGTGATGATGATCTGTTCCGATCATGGACCCCGTCCCGGTTCGATCCGATCATCGACCCGGCACGTTTCGTTCGTGTTGCCGAGTGATGACACCGGCGTGAGCCGTGCGCTGGGCCCCCCGGCGCGGCCATGAGCTTTTGCCAACGCCGCGGAAACGTTCACGCGACGTGGCGGCAACACCCCTCGATCAAGATCCTCGGCGATCGCCTCGGCCGGGCCGTCACCCCTGTCCGGACCGGCCCGGCGGAGAGAGAGGGTTGCATGGAGCACTCGGCACCGTTCGCCGAAACGTCGCGGCGCGGGTTCCTGCGCACCGTCGGCGTCGCCGGCGGCGCGGGCGTCCTGTACTCGGCGATGGGCGCGATGGGTCTCGCGCCCGTGCCCACCGCGGACGCCGCGTCGTATCGCGCGCCGCAGGAGTCGGACTTCGCGCTCACCGGGCGCGGCGGCAAGAAGGTGGTGATCCTCGGCGGCGGCATCGCGGGGCTGGCCACCGCGTACGAACTGGGCAAGGCCGGCTACGACTGCCGGATCCTGGAGGCCAAGAACCGCCCCGGCGGCCGCAACTGGACGGCGCGCGGCGGGACCACCGAGACCGATCTGGACGGCAACACCCAGCAGGCCCGGTTCTCCGACGGCCAATACATGAACTGCGGTCCGGGCCGTCTGCCGCAGTCCCATGTCACGCTCGACTACTGTCGGGAACTCGGCGTCGAACTGCAGGCGTTCGTCAACCAGAACGCCGACGCGTACATCTACCACCAGAACAGCGCGGCGCTCGCGGGCAAGCCGATGCGCTGGCGCACCGCCAAGGCCGACGTCTACGGCTACGTGTCCGAGCTGCTCGCCAAGGCCACCGACCAAGGCGCCCTCGACGCGGCGCTCACCAAGGACGACAAAGACCGCCTGATTTCCTTCCTGCAGAGCTTCGGCGCGATCAAGGGCAAGGCCGACGGGTTCGCCTATGCGGGCACCGACCGGCGCGGCTACACCGTCGAGCCGGGCGCCGCCGACAACGCGGGCGTGGTCCTCGGCCCGGTGCCGTCGCTGTCCGATGTGCTGGCCAGCGGCGTCGGCCAGCGTTTCTCCTTCGAACTGGGCTACGACCAGGCGATGATGATGTTCCAGCCGGTCGGCGGCATGGACGCGATACCGCGGGCCCTGGAGAAGGCGATACGCCGCGGCACGATCCAGTACGAGGCGGCCGCCACCGCGGTCGCGAACGTCCCGGGCGGCGTCGAGGTCACCTGGCGCGACAAGCATGGCCGCGAACACGTCGAGCGCGCGGACTTCTGCGTCGTCGCGACGCCGCCGCACATCGCCGCACGGCTGCGGCACAACCTCGGCGACCCGGTCACCAACGCGCTCAAGACCCCGACGCCGCTCGCCGTCGGCAAGATCGGCCTGGAGTACAAGCGCCGCTGGTGGGAGCTGGAGGACCGGATGTACGGCGGCGTCGTGCCGACCGACACCGACCTGGCCAACATGTGGTTCCCGTCGTACGGCTACCAGGGCCGCCGCGGCACCGTCATCGGCTACTACAACACCGGCGCGAACGCCGAGGCCTACGGCAAGCTCCCGCACGCCCAGCGGGCCGAGCGCGCGGTGGCGCAGGGCGTGAAGATCTTCGGCGACCGCTACCGCAGCGAGCTGGCGGCGTCGTTCAGCGTCGCGTGGCACCGCACCCCGTTCCTGGAGGGCGGCTGGGTGAGCTGGCGGGACCAGAACGGGCCCGAGTACAAGCTGCTGAACCAGCCCCAGGGCAACGTCTACTTCGCGGGCGACTGGCTGAGCCACGTCATCGCGTGGCAGCACGGCGCGTTCACGTCGGCGCGCAAGGTCGTGACGGACATCCACACGCGGGTGATGGCGGCATGAGCGGAGTGATGAGCGAAGTGCGGAAGATGTCCCACGAGGGGTCGCACACGGGGTCACCCGCGGGTGCACCCAAGAGGTCGCACAAGCGGAAGGCCTGGATCGCCCTCGGCACCGCCGCCGCGCTGGCGCTCGCGGGCGGCACGGTCGCCGACGCGCACGACAACCGGATCGGCGACAAGGAGGTCCGGGTCGCGCTGCCGGCCGGGCAGACCAACCCGTCGATCGCGACCGGCGTCGGCACCGGCGCGGAGGTGGCGATCTACCAGAGCAGCGGGCTCGGTCCGGGCGCGCTGAACCCGAACGCGCCCGCGGGCTCGCCCGAGAAGTACACCGATCCCGCGCTCACCGCGGGCGCGGAAGGCGTGACGGTGACAGAGGCGCAGTCCCTGGTGGTGCTCAAGGCGATCCAGGACAACCTCAAGGCCGCGGGGCTGACCCCCGCGGACGTCATCACCATGAAGTGCTACCTGATGAAGCCGCCGGGCGCGGCGACGGCCGACTACGCCGGATGGAACCGGGCGTACCGGCAGTTCTTCGCGAACATCGATCTGACGAGCAAGCAGGTCGTGCCGGTGCCGATGGGCACGTCGCCCGCGAAGGCGCCGATCCTGGCGAACAACGCGCGGCCGGCGCGGGCCACGATGGAGGTCGCGTCGCTGGCGGTGCCGGGCTGGCTGGTCGAGGTCGAGGTCACCGCGGCGTATCCGGCGAAGGGCAAGCGCTAGAGGCCGTCGGCGGGAGTTGCGGGGCGCGGCGGTCGGCCGTGCTCCGCAACTCCCGCTTCACCCGTTTCATCCGTTTCGCCACCGGGGAACCGGTTACCCCTTCTCGGAGTCCCGTTGGCGATCCGAGGAGGCCGGGCCGGTGGCAGTGCGCGGTGTGGAGATCGTCGCGGAGGGAGTCGCCGTCCGCGGGCCCGCGGGCGTCGTGGTGACCGGTATCGACGTCGATGCCCGCCCCGGGACGCTGACCGTGCTCGCCGGGCCGTCCGGGTCGGGCCGCACCTCGCTGATGCTGGCGCTCGGCGCCCGGTTCAAGGTGCGGCGCGGCCGGATCACCGTGGACGGCGTGGCACTGCCGAAGGGCGGGAAGGCGGCGCGCGACCGGATCAGCGTGGCGCGGGCGAATCCGGTGGTCGGGCTGGAGGAGCGGCTGACCGTCGGGGAACTCGTGGCGGAGCGCCGGGCGATCGGCGGGCCGTACGTGTCCGACACCTCGCTGGCCGACGCGTTCGACCTGGTCGACCTGCCGTACACGCCGGACACGCTTGCCGGGGACCTGTCGTGCGTCGAGCAGTTGCTGCTGGCCCTTGCGCTGGCCGCCGCGGAGCGCGCCGGCGGGGTCCTCGTCGACGACGTGGACGACGGCATCGCGGGCACCGACCTCGACCGGGCCTGGTTCGCCGTCCGGTCCGTCGCCCGCGCCGGGGCCACGGTGATCGCCACCGCGACCGCTCCCCCGCCGCCCGGTCCGTCCGCGGCCGACCTGGTGCTGCGACTGCCCGGCCACGACGTGCACGCCGCCGCGCGGGATGCCGCGCGGAAGGGCGGCGTCCGGTGAACTTCCTCCGCCTCACCCGCCTCGAACTGCGGCGCTTCCGCGGCTTTCCGCTGCCGCGCCTGGTCCCGGTCGTGATCGCGCTGGTGCCGCTGCTGTACGGCTCGCTCTACTTGTGGTCGAACTGGGACCCCTACGGCCGCTTCCGCGACGTGCCCGTGGCGATCGTCAACGAGGACCGCCCGGTCACCGTCGACGGCCAGACCGTCGCCGCCGGGCAGCAGCTCACGCAGACGATCCTGGCGTCGGGGACGTTCAAGTGGCGGGAGACCACCGCAGCCAAGGCCATGGACGGGCTGCGGGACCGCGACTACTACTTCACCGTCACCGTGCCGCCGGACTTCAGCGCCAAGCTCGCCTCGACCGGGACGCCCCAGGCCCGGCAGGCCATGCTCACGATGACGCTCGACGACGCCAACGGCTTCATCATCGGCAAGGCCGCCGAAAGCGCGAAGGCCTCGCTCCAGGGCGCGATCACGCAGGCCGTGCAGTCCACGCTCGCGCAGCAGGCGTTCGGCCGGCTCGGCACGCTGCAGCAGCAGCTCGGGCAGGCCGCCGCCGGGGCACGGCAGTTGGACGCGGGCATCGGCGTCGCCCCCAACGACCAGCTCAAAGCCGGCGCCGGACAGCTCGCGACCGGTCTCGACGGGCTCGCCGCCGCGGTGCCGGTGCCCGCGAACCCCGGGCAGACCACGACGTCGCTGACCACGCCGGTGACCATCGCGGAGCACAACCTGCACCCGGCGAAGGTGTACGGGCGCGGCATGGCACCGTTCTTCTTCGCCATCGCGCTGTGGGTGTTCGGGCTCATCGCCTTCCTGGTGATCAGGCCGCTCAACACGCGTGCGCTGTCCGGCCGGTCGGGCGCGGTCACGGTGGCGCTGGCGGGCTGGCTGCCCGCGGCGCTGCTCGGCGTCGTCGGCGCGTGGGTGCTGTATGGGGTCGTCGACCTCGGCCTCGGCCTGGACCCGGAGGACGTGGGCCAGACGCTGGGGCTGCTCGCGCTGGGTGCCGCCGCGTTCGTGGCGATCGACCACGTGCTCAATACCGCGTTCGGCGTGGTCGGCGACGTGGTGTCGCTGATCCTGCTGATGCTGCAACTCACGTCGTGCGGCGGGCTCTATCCGATCGAGACCACGCCGCTGCCGTTCCGGGCCCTGCATCCGGTCCTGCCGATGACGTACCTCGTCGACGGGTTGCGGGTGACGATTTCGGGCGGCGAGTCGTGGGTGCTGACCCGGGCCTGCCTGGTCCTGGGCGGATATCTGCTGGTGGCACTGGCGTTGTCGGTGCTGGTGGTGACACGCAGGAGGGTGTGGACCATGGCACGTCTCAAACCTGTCGTCCAGCTGTAGCAGACCTGGGCTCCGGCCCTCGTCGGCGCCGCGTACCGTCGTCCTATGCAGGGCGCCGGCCCGGTTCTCGCGGAGAATCGGTCGGGGGGCGCGGGCCGCACGTCGAGGGAGGGCGCTCGGGATGGCCGAGGGACGCATAGAGAAGCTGAACGAGAAGGCGGAGGCCGCTTTGCGGGAGTTGGGTCCCGACCACCCGGGAACGCTGGACGCGCGCGCCGAATGGGCGCGGGCACTCGGCGAGGAAGGGCGTACGGCGGAGGCGGCGGCGGCGTTCGGCGAACTGGTCGCGGAGTACACGCGGCTGCTCGGCGCACAGCACCCCGACGCCCTGCTGGCACGCCACAACCAGGCGTTCTGCCTCGGGGTGTCCGGCAACGCGGTCACCGCCGAAGCGCTCGCCCGCGACGTCGCCGCCGACTACGTCACGCTGCTCGGCGCCGACGACCCCGAGACGCTCAACGCGCGTGCCGCGTGGGCGCGCTGGATCGGTGAGACGGGCGACGCGGGCGCGGCCGTGCGGATACTGGCGCCGGTCGTGGACAGCTGCGTCGACGTGCTCGGACCGGTGCACGCGGACACCCTGGCCAACCGGCACCTGCACGCGCACTGGGTCGGCCGCTCGGGCGACGTGGCGGGCGCGGCAAGCCTGTTCGCGGACATCGCCGGGGAAAGCGAGCAGGTGCTGGGGGCGGAGCATCCGGACACGCTGACCGCCCGGCACGACTATGCCGTGTGGACGGGCGAGTCCGGCGACGCCGCCCGGGCCCGCGACGTGCTGCGCAGCCTGGTGCCGGATGCGGTGCGCGCCCTCGGCGCGGGGCACCCGGACACGCTGGTCATGCGGCACAACCTGGCGCACTGGACCGGTGAGGCGGGCGACGCGGGCACCGCGCGGGCGCTGCTGGAGTCGCTGAGCGCGGACAGCGAGCGCATCCTGGGCGCCGAGCACCCGGAGGCGGTCAACAGCCGCCGCGCGCTGGACTGGTGGACGTGGGGTCCGAAGGCCGGCGGCAAGCCCGGCGCGGAGGACGCGGGCGGCCCGAAGGGCCCGGGCGGTCCGGACGGCGGCAAGTCCGCGGCGAAGACGAAGGACAAGTCCGCGAGCAAGGCGAAGAACGCGGCCGAGGCGCAGACCGGCGACCGGGCCGACGACCAGACGGACGACCAGGCGGAGGACCAGGCCGGGGCGAACGCGGCCTGACCCGGTCCGACGTGCGGCGGCGTCGTCCGCGCCGCCGCTCGCCGGCAGATCCACCGGACCGTGCCTGGTCCCGCTAGTCCCGCTCGGGGACCGGCTCCGCGAGGCGGTCGAGGTCGAACTCGCCGTCGCGCACGCCGAGCACGAAGGCCGTCCACTCGCCTTCGGTGAACCGCAGGACCGGGCCTTCCGGATGAGCCGAGTTGCGCATCGCGACCGCGCCGCCGCCGATCTCGGCGGTCTGCACGACGCCTTCGCCGGTGGTGTCCTCGCCGTAGCTGATCCACTCGGCGCCGCTGATGTCGCGCGCGTACAGCTCGGCCTTCTCGGCCTCCATCTCCTCCTGCGTGGCCATCGCGTGTTCCCCTCTGCTCGCTGTGCCGGCCGGGTCGTTCGCTGGCCAACGTACGGCACAACGCGATCGCGCGGACACGGTACGTGCCAAGACGGCAGCAGGCGCGTGCGCCGGGACGGCTTCGCCGGTACGTTCCGCCGTCCCGCCGCACACGCCCGAGCCCGCGGCCCCACCCCCCGGAGCCGCAGGCGCCGACCCGCCGGGTCAGCCCGTCAGAGCACGACCTCGGCGGCGATCCGCAGGTCGCCCGCGTTCCGGCCGACCATGACGGTGTAGGTGCCCGGCACGACCGTCCAGCCCTCGGCCGCCTCGTCCCAACGGGCGAGCGTGGCCGCGTCGACGGTCACCGTGGCGACGGCCTTGGCGCCCGCGGCGGCCTCGACCGACGCGAACCCGACCAGGCGCAGCGGCTCGGGTGCGCCGAACAGCGTGCCGTCGGCGGGCTCCAGGTAGACCTGCACGACCTCGCGGCCGTCCCGGCTGCCGGTGTTGGCGACGGTCACCTCGACGGTCAGACCGTGTGCGGCGTCGCCGGACACGGTGGCGCCTTCGTAGGCCCAGTCGGTGTAGCCGAGGCCGTAGCCGAACGGGTAGGCCGGGGTGAGGCCGCGGGCCGCCCAGAGGCGGTAGCCGATCGCGGAGCCCTCGGCGTAGTCGTGTCCGCCGTCGACGACCTCGGTGGACAGCACCGGGACGTCGGCCTCGTCGGCCGGGTAGGTGGTGGGCATGCGCCCGCCGGGCTCGACGGCGCCGGTCAGCACGTCGGCGAGCGCCGCGCCGCCTTCCTGTCCCGGCAGCCACGCCCACACCAGCGCGGCGACGTCGTGCCGCCACGGCATGATCACCGGCGAGCCGGCGTTGACCACGACGATGGTGTTGGGGTTGGCGGCGGCGACGCGGGCGACGAGTTCGTCGGTGCGGCCGGGCAGTGCCAGGTCGGTGCGGTCGAAGCCCTCGGACTCGATGTCGTCGGTGGTGCCGACGACGACGATCGCGACGTCGGCCGCGGCGGCGTCGGCGACCGCGGCGGCGATCTCGTCGTCCTCCGCCAGGCGCGGGCTCTCCCAGCCCAGGCCGGTGGCGGCGAACCCGGCCTCGCCGAGGGTGTAGCGCATCTCGACCTCGACCGGCACGCCGGCCGCGGCGGCCACCTCGAAGCGCTTGATCGGCGGCTTGAGCAGCTCTTCGATGGTGTCGTTGCTCTCCGACACGAGCGCGAACTCGCTGCGGACGCCGTCCAGGGTCAGGACGAACTCCCCGGCGCCGCGCACGTCGAGCAGGTGGGTGCCGTCGACGGCCGGGGTGAGGCGGGCGCGGGCGGTGAGGGCTGCGGTGCCCTGCGGGAGCGTGCCCGGCCAGAAGACCAGGTTCGAGCCGAGGCGGTGATCGGTGCCGAGCGAACTGCCGTCGGCGGCATGGAACTCGACGCCGAGGCCGGCCTCGCCGGTGGCCGGGTCGACGGACGCGTCGAGCGGCAGGTCGGCGAGCGCGCGGTGGGTGAACGCACCCTGGCGAAGCGTCAGTTCGACGTCGGGGCCGAACGCGGCGCGCAGGCCCTCGGGGATGCCGACGACGTGGTCGGGGTTCACGTGGGCGCTGCCGCCGCCCTGCGAGGACAGGCGCACGGCGTTCGGGCCGACGACGGCGACGCGGGCGAGCTTGGCCGGGTCGACGGGCAGCACGCCGCGGTTCTCCAGCAGCACCATGGCGCGGGCGGCGATCGCCCGGACCTGCGCGTCGGCGTCGGCGGGCAGGGTGACGTCGCCGCGCGGGGCGGTGTCGCCGAGGACGCCGACGCGGGCGGCGAGGCGCAGGATGCGCAGCACCTTGTCGTCGAGGACGACTTCGTCGACGCGGCCGGCGGTGACCGCCTCGACCAGCGCTTCGCCCCAGAACTCGTTGGGCGCGGGCATCGCAAGGTCGGTGCCGCCGTCGGCGGCGGCCTCGGTGGAGCGGACGGCCAGCCAGTCGGAGACCACGACGCCGTCGAAGCCCCACTCGCCCTTGAGGACGTCGTTCTGGAGGCGTGCGTTCTCGGTCATGGACCGGCCGTTGGTCGCGTTGTACGCCGACATGACCAGCCAGACCCGGGCCTCCTGGACGGCGGCGCGGAACGGCGCCAGGTAGACCTCGCGCAGGGCGCGCTCGCCGATGCGGGAGTCGTAGCTCATCCGCTCGTTCTCGGAGTCGTTGGCGACGTAGTGCTTCATGGTCGCCGCGACGCCCGCGGACTGCACGCCTTCCACGAAGCCGACGCCGATCTCGGCGGTGAGCAGCGGGTCTTCCGAGTAGCACTCGAAGTGTCGGCCGCCGAGCGGGGTGCGGTGCATGTTGACGGTCGGCGCGAGGAGGACGTGGATGTCCTTGTCGCGGGCCTGCGCGCCCATGAGGTAGCCGATCTTGCGGGCGACCTCGGGGTCCCACGCGGCGGCCTGGGCCGTCGGGGACGGGAACAGCAGCGACGTGTCGCGCTCGTCCCACAGCACGCCGCGGACGCCGACCGGGCCGTCCGACATGCGGAGCTTGCGCAGGCCGATCTGCGGCATCTCGGGGAGCGACCAGAAGTCCTCGCCGACGACCAGGCGGACCTTGTCCGCCAGGGACAGCCGGGCCACCAGGCCGCGCAGCTCGTCCTCGCCGATCCCGGTGTCCGGGGTGGGGGTGTGGCTCGTCATGGCGTCTCCACTGTCGCTCTCCGAAAATCCTGCGCGTCCCGGAAAGGTAACCCCAAAAACCTAGTGAATGGTAGTTTTGTTATTCCTGCGTGATCCACACCATGTCCGCGCCCCCACGAGGCACGGCAGGATGGGCACATGGAAGCCACAGAGACGGCAGACCGTACGGCCGGCGGCCGGGGCCGGCGGCAGGGTTACGCCACCGGCGACGCCCGGCGGGCCCGGATCCTCAACATCGCCCTCCAGGAGTTCGGCGAGAACGGGTACCGCGGCACGTCGCTCGCCCGCATCGCGGAACGCGCCGAGCTGACCCAGGCCGGCCTCCTGCACCACTTCCGCAGCAAGCAGGACCTGCTCACCGCGGTCCTCGACCTGCGCGACCGGATGGACGGCGAACGCCTCGACCTGGCCGACCACGCCGACGGCGCGGAGGGCGCGCTGGCGGCGCTGGTCGACCTCGTCGGCCACAACGCGCGGCAGCCCGGCCTCGTGCAGCTGTTCACCGTGCTCACCGGCGAGGCGGTCACCACCGACCACCCCGCGCACAGTTGGGCGCAGGAGCGCTACCGCGTGCTGACGACCTCGCTGACCACGTCGTTCCGCAACGGCGTCGAGTCCGGGGAGATCCGCCCGGACGTCGACCCGGCGGTGTGCGCCCGCCAGGTCCTGGCGATGATGGACGGCCTCCAGCTGCAGTGGCTGCTGGAGCCGGAAGACGTCGACATGGCCGCGGTGTTCGGCGAGTACGTGCGCGGCTTCCTGGCGCAGATCCGGGCCTGAGCCCGGCCTGCGCCGCGGCCTACTCCGCGGCCTACTCGGCGGGCGCCGTCTCCGGCGCGGTCAGCTCGGTCAGCACCGCGGCCAGGTCCCAGCCGGACAGGCTGGCGATCGCCTCGCGGAACGTGGTGAGCGCGAACAGGTCGCCGCGCGCGGTCATCCGCCCGTCCACCAGCGCTTCCCGCGGCAGCGACCGGTCGTTGTCGAGCAGCAGGCTGCGCGCCGTCGGATAGTCCATGTGGATCATCAGGTCCGGTCCGGGCAGCAGCCCGGGCCGGACCAGCACACGGCCGTGGAACACGTCCAGGTGCAGTTCGGCCGGGTCGCTGCGGCCCGGCACGTCGCTCACCACGATGTCCACCACGGCCGGGTGCGGGGTGCGCTTCTCGGGGTCCGGAGTGATCAGCCGGCTCAGCCGGGAGACCGCGGCGATCCACTCCTCGGACATGAACGGGTACCGCTCGAGCGCCGGGGCTTCCGGCTCGGCCGGCACCTCGGGCTCCACGAAGTTCTCCGCCTCCATCGCCCGGCCCACCGACTCGCCGAGCTGACGGGTCGCCAGCCGCCGTATGGCACGTGCCAGTTCACTGTCCACCGCGCGCTGCGCGAGCGGCCGCAGGCGGCGGATCAGCTCGGCCATCTCCGGGGCCTCTTCGTCCGGCCCGGCCTCGTCGAGGTAGTGCTGCCACAGGTGCGCTTCGGTGAGCTGCATGAACGTCCCGGCAACGCGCTCCATGTCGGACCGCAACGCCCGCAGGTAGTCCAGCAGCGCGTGCACCGGCACGCCCGCCGCGTGCAGCTCGGCGCTCACCGCGAGTTCGCGCGGGCTCGGCACCCGGAACACGGTCAGCGTGTCGTCCTCGGGCTCCAGCAGCCCGAACTGCACCGCGCCGGCAATCGTCACCGGATCGGACAAACCGCCGAACATCGACGTCAGTTCGGCACGTGTCATCCGGCCCGGTTCCTCATCGGTCCACGGCCCGGTGACCTCGGCCACCAGGCCGAGGACGCCGCCCAGGCTGCGGCCGTTGTCCCACGCATCGAGCAGCTCCTTGATGCTGACCAGGCTGTAGCCGCGTTCGAGGAGCTGGCCGATCAGGCGCAGCCGGGCCAGGTGGCTGCCGTCGTACAGCGACACGCGTCCGGCCCGACGCGGGCGGGGCAGCAGCCCGCGGTCCTGGTACGCGCGGACGTTGCGCACCGTCGTCCCGCCCTCGCGCGCCAGGTCCTCGATCCGGTAGTCGCCCAACCTCGTGCCTCGCGATCTCTCTGGCTGCACCGACCTTGTGCGGTTACTGCGGTCGGTCAGCAACGTAATGCAGGTTCGCGTGAACCTCGATCACGAAGACGAAGCGAAATCCGCGAGGATTTTCCGTGAATGCCGACGAAACGGTCAATTCGTCCGCAGTGCGGCGGTCACGGGATCACCACGACGGGGCGTTTGGCGTGCTTCACGAGCCGGCAGGAGACCGAGCCGAAGAGCCGGCTCACCAGCCCCGAGGACCCGCCGACCACGATCGCGTCGGCGGCGAATTCTTTGGCGACGTCCTCGATCTCGTGGCAGATGTCGCCGCCGCGCTCCACGAGGATCCAAGGCACGTCGCTCAGGTGGTCGGCGCACGCCAGTTCGAGGCCGAGCGCTTCGGAGCGGTTGTCGGGCACGTCGATGAAGACCGGGGGCTCGCACCCGGCCCACACGGTGGCCGGGATCCGGTTCGCGACGTGCACGATCACCAGCCCGCCACCCATGCGGCGGGCCATGCCCGCCGCGTACGCCAGCGCACGTTCACTCGCCCCCGAGCCGTCGAACCCGACCACCACCGGGTGTTGGAACGCCGGGTCCCGGGGGCGCCGGGAGTCGGGACGGAGCAACGGGGTGCCGTCCGGGAAGTCACTGAAGCCGAAGTCGAAAGCAGCCATGGCAATCGGGGCGTCTTTGCTGAGGAGGGGCGCCGCAGGCCCCTTGAGATCAAATGAAAGAGCCTATGCGTACAGATTACGTCTTGCGGTCGGAATCGGACAGGCTGTGCGGTACGTGAGCACGCACCTTAGTCGCCCTTCGCGCCGTGCGGGAGCCCCTGAGGCCCGGCAGGCGGCCATGTGGGTGAACGCCGGGAGGTCCCGCGGCGATGTCCGCAGCGGATGACTCCGCTGACCGGATACCGGCGTCGCGCGGAGCGGACAGCGCTCCCCCGCCCGCGCTCCCTTTCCGCCGATCTCCCGCCGCCGCGCGGGCGGGCGCGCCGTGTCCGCCGGGTGGCGCGCGGGCACCCGGCTGCCCGCCGCCCGTTACCCCCGGGCGCGACCGGGCGTTGCACAGGGCGACACCGCGTGTCCGGGCGGCCACGTCGACCGGGGCGGCGATCCCCGTCGAGGACGCCGACCCCGCGTCGACGGGGCGCGCCCGAAATTCCCCCAGACCGCACACAAAGCCGCATAGATCTCATTCATGAAATGCGGCGGCGTATAGGGGCATTACCTTCCCAAGCAGCAAGGCCGGTGGTGTGACCGCCGTCACAAACAGGCATATCTACATAACGTCACGTGGAGAACACCATGCATAGACAAGGCCAGAAAGAGTAAGTTCCGATCTTGGGTGACTTGAGTGGCGTGTGTGAACTACTGGGACTCGCCATCAACGACCCCTCCCATCTCGCGGGACGGATCCGGCGGGGCGCGGAGGGCTGAAGAGGGGGCGATCGGAGCCATGAGCAGGACCGACGGTCGACACGCAGGTCGGCACGTCCGGATCGGCACCGCGGAAAGCGGGCGCGAGGACGCGGCGGAAGGGCCCGGAGCGGGCGCCGAGGACGCGGCTTCCGCGTCCGGCGGCCCGGACACCGGGATACCCGCCGGCATACCCGCGGCCCGCGGCGCGGAGCCGCCTGCGGGTCCGGCCCCCGACGCGGACGCCGCGGACGCGGCGCAGGTCCCGGGACCGCGTGCGCAGGGGGAAGCCGACACGGAAGGCTCCGACACTTCCGACGCCGGAACCGGCGCTGCCGGTTCCGCGGACGCCGGGGACTTCGGGGACTCTGGGGACTCCGGGAACACAGAGAAGGCCGATCCCGACGAAGTGTTCGGCTTCGCCGCGGAGGCGGGCGCCGGGCTCGACGCCGAGGACCCGGACGAACCCGACGAAACAGATGAAACAGACGAGTCCTTCGAGGACGACGGAGCCGACGAGGACGCCCCGCTCTTCGCCGGGCACGTCGCGCGGACCGTCGCGGCGGACTCCCGCGACGACTACGACGACGAGTACGACGAAGACGGGCGGCTCGTCCGCGCGGACGCCGCGCCCGGTGCGTACGGCGAATGGCCGGCCCGGCTGGTCGGCCGGCGCCGCGCCGAGACCATCGCGGTCCTGCTGTTCGCCGAGACGCCGATCCTGGAGAGCTCGATCCCGATCTCGGTGTTCGGCGTGGACCGACGGGACGCCGGAGTCCCCAACTACCGATTACTGGTATGTGCCGCCGAGCCGGGTCCGCTCCGCACCACGGGCGGTGTCGAACTCATCGCCCCGCACGGCCTCGACGGGCTGCACCGGGCGGGCACCGTGATCGTCCCGGCGTGGCACTCGCCGTCCCGCAAGCCGCCGGCCCCGGTGCTGGAGGCGCTGCGCCGTGCGCACCGCGAAGGCGCGCGCGTGGTGGGGCTGTGCGGCGGGGCGTTCGTGCTGGCCGCGGCGGGGCTGCTGGACGACCGTCCGGCGACGACGCACTGGATGTACGCGCCGGCGCTGGCAAAGTCGTTCCCGAAGGTGCGGGTCGATCCGCGCGAGCTGTACGTGGACGACGGCGACGTGCTCACGTCGGCGGGCACCGCGGCGGGCATCGACCTGTGCCTGCACCTGGTGCGCATCGACCACGGTGCGGACGCGGCCAACGCGCTGGCCCGGCGACTGGTGGTCCCGGCCCACCGGGTGGGCGGGCAGGCCGCGTACATGGACCTGTCGCTGCCCGAGGAGATCAGCGGCGACCCGCTGGCCACGGTGATCTCGTGGGCGTTGGAGAACCTGCAGGAGAAGTTCGACATCGAGGTGCTGGCGACGCGGGCGTACATGAGCCGCCGGACGTTCGACCGGCGCTTCCGGTCGCTCACCGGGTCGGCGCCGCTGCAGTGGCTGCTGACCCAGCGGGTGCTGCAGGCGCAGCGGATGCTGGAGACCACCGACCTGCAGGTCGAGGAGATCGCGCGGCGGTGCGGTTTCCGGTCGCCGGTGGCGCTGCGCGGGCACTTCCGCAAGCAGCTCGGCATTCCGCCGGCCGCGTACCGGGAGGCGTTCCGTACCCGGGACCCGGATGCGGAGGACGCCGAACCGGCGCGCGCGTCGTAGGACGGGGCAGCCGCGGGCCGGGCCTTCGGGTCCGGTCCGCGGCGCCGCCGCGGTGTCGTCGCACCGCCGTCGCAGCCTTCCCCGGCAGGTTTCCGCGGCACGGCCTAGGCTGATCGGCTATGAATGACCGCTTGGTCTGGATCGACTGCGAGATGACCGGACTCGACTTGTCCCGGGACGCGCTCATCGAGGTGGCCGCTTTGGTGACCGACTCGGAGCTGAACGTCCTCGGGGACGGAGTCGACGTCGTGATCCGCCCGCCCGCCGAGGCGGTGGAAGGCATGCCCGACGTGGTGCGGGCCATGCACACCGCCTCGGGGCTGCTCGACGTCCTCGACGAGGGGGTGACGATGGCGGAGGCGGAGGAGCTGGTGATGGGCTACATCCGGGCGCACGTACCGGAGGGCCGCAAGGCGCCGCTGTGCGGCAACTCCGTCGCCACCGACCGCGGCTTCCTGGCCCGGGACATGCCCGGCCTGGAGTCGTACCTGCACTATCGGATCGTCGACGTGTCGTCGATCAAGGAGCTGTCGCGGCGCTGGTACCCGCGCGTGTACTTCCAGTCGCCGCCGAAGACCGGCAACCACCGGGCGCTGGCCGACATCAAGGACAGCATCACCGAGCTGAAGTACTACCGGGACACCGTCTTCGTCCCGATGCCCGGCCCGGACACCGAGACCGCGAAGGCCGCGGCCGCGAAGTACACCGCTCCGCAACTGCCGCTGCCGTAGTCCCCGCTCGCTCCCCCGGGGGGCCTTCCCGCGGCCGGAGGCGGCGCCGGGTGACGGGTCGCGAACCCGCGACTCGGCGGCGCTGCCGGCCCGGGAACAACCCGGGAGCGAGCACCCCTCAATCCCCTGTACACTCTTTCTCGCTGCTCCGGTCGGGCAACCGGCCGAGTCGCGTGGTGGGTGTAGCTCAGTTGGTAGAGCACCTGGTTGTGGTCCAGGACGTCGCGGGTTCGAGTCCCGTCACTCACCCCACTCATACGAAGGCCCCGTCCGCGGAAACGCGGACGGGGCCTTCGTCGTTGGCGCCTATTCCGCCGGGGCCCGCTTGGCGCCGAGGAGGCGGGTGTAGCGGGGGCGGGCGGCGAAGTCGGCCGGCGTCCAGACGGCCGGGCGGGCCGCTTCCTTGCAGAGGTGGAGGATGCGGTCGGCGGCGAGGTGGACGGCCACGTGCGCGGCGTAGCCGTCGGGGCGCCCGGGGAGCGGACCGGCGTCGTAGAGGAGCAGGTCGAGGGGGCGCGGGTCGGTGACGGTGGTCACGGCGGTTTCGTCGGCCCACAGGTCGGAGGAGCGCAGCGGGGGGACGCGGCGGCCGAAGTGGGCGAGGACGGCGTACGCGTACACCTGGCAGTTCGCGCCTTCGGAGACGTCGCCGGGGGTCGTGCGCCCCGGGTCGCGGGCGTAGACGTAGGGGACGTTGCGCAGGTGGGTGGGGAGGAAGAGCAGGTCGGGGTCGGCGGGACCGCGGAGGAGGGCGTCGGCGCGCACGGTGAGGGTGGTGCCGTCCCAGGCGAGGCAGGCCAGGTCGGGGACGACGATGTCCGCGTCGGAGTCGAGGGCGCGCTTGCCGATGCCGACGACGTGGCCCGCACCGGCGGCGCGTGCGGCCCGGATGCCGGCCGCGGTGTCTTCGAAGACGGTCGTGTGGGCGGGGGCCAGGCCGAGGCGGGCGGCGGCCGCGAGGTAGCAGTCCGGGGCGGGTTTGCCGGTCGCGACGGTGTCGCCGGAGACCAGGACGTCGGGCAGCGGGAGCGCGGCGCCGCCGAGTCGGGCGGTGGCCAGGACGGTCGTTGCCGAGGTGACCACGGCCCAAGGCCGCTCCCCCAGGCCGGCGAGCAGCGCCGCGGCGCCGGGTATCGGCCGGGTGTGGACGGCGTCGGCGGTTTCGATGGCGTCGATGCGGGCGACCGCGGCGGCGATCCCGGCGTCGTCCCGGTCGGGCAGGAAGTGCCGTGCGGTTTCGGTGGATCGGCGGCCGTGGATGGCGGGCAGGACGTCGGCGGGGTCGAGTCCGTGTTCGGTGGCCCACTGGGCCCAGCCCCGTTCGCCCGCGGCGACCGAGTCGACCAGGACGCCGTCGCAGTCGAAGAGCAGGGCCTTGGTCGGGATGCGGAGGACGTCGGGCGAAACGGGACCGTGCGGCATTCGCTGCTCCGTGATCGGCGCGGGACGACGGACTGATCACGCTACTCATCGGCGGAGGCGTCCGCCCCGGGAATACCGCGTCGCGGAACCCGCCCTGCGCCAGGGCGGGTTCCGCGGCGGATCAGCCCGCGGACAGGTCGGTGTGCCGAGGGGAGTCGCCGGAGCGGACGCGCTGCCACGTGCGGCGGTAGAGGGCTGCGGCGGGTTCGGCGGGAACGATCGCGCGGCGGGTGGGCAGGTTGCGGTCCATCAGGCCGTACAACGGCAACTTCCAAGCCTCCAGGGGAAGATGCGGGGCCTTGGCGGCCTCCCACTCGCCGGGGAGGAACAGCGAGCGTCCGGCGCGGGCCCGGCGGGCTTCGACGACCCAGCCGCTGCCTGCCAGCGCGGCGCGGGCGGCCTTCGCGCGGGCGGGCTTCCAGCCGGTCCACAACGCGGTGTTGCGGTCGGTGGGGTCGGGCATGGCGAGCAGCATGAGGAACAGCGTGGCGGCATCCTCGGCGAGGCCCAGTTCCGCGGCGACCTCGGCGACCAGGTCGGGGACGGAGCGGGACGGGTCTTGCGGCCACCACGTGCCGTCCCGGTCCCGGCTGCCCGCGACGGGGTCGCCGGGGTCGCCCAGCAGCGCGGCGAAGGCCGGGTCGAAGGCGCGGCCGAGGGTGATGCGCCGGGGCAGTCCCGGGTCGAACTTCGGCTCCGTGGCGAAGGCCAGTTCCAGGTAGGGATCGTGCCCGGCGTCGTCCAGCAGGTCGGTGCGGACGAGCGGCGAGGTGACGATGCCCGGGTGCGCGTCCCAGTCCAGCCGCGGCACGACGAAAGCGCCGTAGCGTTCCCAGCCCTCCCCGGTTTCGGTGGGCTCGCCCGCGGCCGTGCGGTACGCACCGAAGTGCGCGAGGGCGTCGAGGTCGAGCAGCATCCCGGGTGCGGCGAGCCGTTCGCGGATCCGCGCGAGTGCGGTCGGCAGGGAGGAGCGCAGCGGGTCGCCGGCCGGCAGGCGGTGCGCGAGCCACTGCGCGGCGGTGACGGTCACGTCGAGGATGCCGCCGTGGAAGGCGGGCGTCTGCGCGTCGGCCGGAATGGGCCGCCCGTCGTCCAGCGTCCACGTGTGGTCCCCGGTCAGCTCGGGGCACGCGTCCGGGTCCAGCACGGCCCGCACCGCGGCGGCGGGGCCGCGGGAGACCAGGTCCGCTTCACTTGCCCAGCGCATGCGGCCCGCCCTGGCCCACTGGAGGTTGGGCAACGTGGCGTTCGCCTCGACCAGCAAGGGGTCGGGGATCGGCCGCAGACGCCCGACGCGGGCGTTCCAGACCTGGGCCGCCGCGGCCGCGTCCACGCCGTCGGTCCACAGCCGGGCCGGGTCGGCGGGCAGTAGCGCCGCGACCAGTTCGGCCCGCACGTCGGGAGCCGCCAGGCGCCAGACCTCGCCGCGGGCGGCTTCGGCTTCGGACGCCTTGAGGCCGAGGACGGCGCGGAGTTCGGCGGACGGGAAGACCGGGCTGGACAATTCCGGGAGTCCGGCCGTGACAAGGCGGGCCACGGCGCGGCCGACGCCGGTGGCTTCGGCGAAGACGTCGGCGGCGGCCGGATTCCACGGCAGTTGTCCGTGCCGGGCCCACGCGTCCAGGAAGTTGCCGAGTCGGGCGAACCACGCAGTGTCGACGGGTGCCGCATCGGTGACGGTGTAGCCGTCCGGGAGGGCGAAAATGCCGGACGGGTCGCGGATCAGCGCGGTCACGTCCAGGCCGTAGCCCCGGCGGTTCCCGGTGTAGAGCGGGATGTCGGCGTCGCCGACGAACAGGAACGCCCCGCCGCCGAGCCCCAGGACACCGCGCGCGTCGTCGTCGTAGGCGTTGTCGCCGTGCCACTCGGCACGTTGCAGGGTCTCCCGGTCCACGTGCAGGCGGAGGCGGCGCCAGCTGCCCGGGTTCTCGGTGCCCAGTCGGAAGGCGTCGAGGAGCGTGAGCAGGATGTGGAGCGCCTCCTGTTCCGCGGGCGGGGTGACGGGTGACGCGGCCTTGAAGGCGATGGCCGCGGCGTACAGGACGACTCCCTCGACGCTGATCTCGGAATGGCGCAGACCTTCCTGGCCGAAGTGCAGCCGCCGTATGTCGTCCGCTGCCTCGTCGGGTGCCGCACGCCTTGCGGTGAATTGCGCGTGCAGCTCGCGGAGTTGCTTGAACCCCCGGGCTTGCCCCTGGCGCACGGCGGCCCACGTCGGCTCGGGTGGCTTGCCGATGGCATGCTGCGCGAGGCCGAGCCCGTCGAGGGCGCAGCGAAGCAGCTCATCGCCCGGGTCGGTCTTCGGGTCTCCCGGCACCTCGTGAGGCCCGTTCTCCGGCTCGGGGGTGGTGATGCGCGCGGCCACCGCGTCGAGGACGGTCCGGCGCTGGGCGGCGAACCGGACCACGCCGGCGATGCCCGCGGCCAGGACGGGGTCGGTGACCGCGGGAAGCAGGCTGCGGATCGCCGCGGCGAGGTCGTCGGCAGCCGCCGCCTTGAGCAGCGCCGCGGCGGTCTCGTCGTCGATCGCGCGCAGAGCGGCCGAGCCCGCGGCGTCGCGGATGCGCATCAGGTGCCAGAACGGCGTCGGTGGCAGGACCGGGTTGCCGGCTCGGAAGTCGTCGAAGGTGCCGGCGGTGATCACCCCGTCGGGGTCCGCGATGTCGACCTGGTCGTGCTTGTCGCGGAGCAGCGCCCGCGGCCGGTCGTCGCCGGGCAGCGTCAGTGCCGCGAACGGGTGGGCGGGGAAGGAACGCTCGGTCGCGTCACCTGGCACGGTCACGACCCGACCGGCGAGGTCTTCACCGCGCAGCATGCCGCCCGGTTGCGCGGTGACCCGCCAGCCGAGCAGCCCGTCGGCGGGGACGCCGACCGGGCCGGGCTCGACGCCGGGCGCGGGCCGCACCCAGCTGTGGCGGCCGTCGAGACCGTCGGCCGCCAGGAAGGCGGGCTGGTCGCGGTCGCCGCGCAGCCCGGTCACGGGGTCGTGGCGGAACCACGCGGATGCCTGGTCGTCCCAGGCCCAGAAGTGCGTGCCGTCGCCGCTCACCGCGCCGTCGCCGGGGATGTCCGAGGCGTCCGCGGCGAGGATCCCGCGGCCGGTGAAGCGGCCGCCGCCGGGCAGCGGTAGGGAGACGTCGTCGGCCCGCGGGTCGCGTTCGTCGTCCAGGCTGCGCAGCGGCACGGGCTCGGCGGGGGTGTCGGGCGACTCGTCCGGCCGGTACCAGTAGCCGCGGAAGCCGCTGGCGAAGTCTTTCCAGTACACGAGCAGCGCGCCGTCCACGTACCGGAACCCCAACCGCCAGGAGCGGTCCTCCGGCACGCGCGCGGTGTGCCGCAGCACCACGCCCTCGGGGCCCAGTACCCGGACGTCGTTGTCCGCGGCCACGATCAGGTACGGCCAGGCCTCGCCGACGATCGGCCGCTTCTTCTCGCGCCCCCGGGCGAGTTCCTCGAACTCCGGCCAGCACAGCTCGTCGGTGAGTCCGGTGCGGAGCGTACGGGCCAGTTCCGGGGCGAGATCGGCCTTCGTCGCGTTGAGGACCGAGTCGGGAGCGAGGGCGGCGATGTCGCGCGGGAGCCAGGCCAGGCTCTGCTGCGCGGCGGGATGGTTCGGCAGGCCGGCCGGGGCGGAAGCACGGGACAGTTCGCGGATCCAGTCGGCGAGCAACTCGCGGCCGCCCGGGGTGGCCGCGACGGTACGGGCGGTCCGCGGATGTTCGCTGTCGTCGTACCAGCCGCGGGCGCCGTTGCCGAACGCCCGGGCCAGCGCGGGAGATGCCGCGAGGGCACGCAGGTCGCGCCGCTCGGGGCCGCGCGCCCAGCGGTCGAGTTCGAGCCGGTGTCCGCGCGGATCGGGGTCGGAAACCGGGATGTCCAAGGAGAGCAGGAGGTCGATCAGGTCGACGTCCGTGGCGAGGCGCCAGGACATCTCGAAGCTGCGTCCGGATGCCGCGAGTTCGCCGCGTATCCGGTCGGCGATCGGGGGTAGCAGGGCATGCAGGCCGGGCATGCGAGGGTCGTCGCCGCCGGCACTCCAACCGTCCAGGATGCGGACGAGCCATCCGGCCGTGCCGTCGGACGGGCGTTCCGCGTCCGTGACGTCGGCCCCGTCGCCGAGTCCGGCGGTGGCGCCGCAGTCCTCCAGAAGCGCGATCCACATCGCGCTCAGCGCCCGGGCCTGGTCGAACGTCATGTCGCGCTGATGCCATTTGGGGGCGACGTTCAGCAGCCCGCCGCGAAGGGCGGGGTCGCGCCGCGCGGCGGCGACCACGGCGGTCCGGTGCGCGGTCCACCAACCGGCGGGGGCACGGACGACGACGGGCATCCGCAGGATCTCCGCGACATACTCCTGCTCGCGCCTTTCCTTGTCGCCCGCCTCGCGTGCCAACTTGCGGATGGCCGAAGCCATCTGGACGGACGGCGGCATCCCGGCCTCGGTACGGCGCACGCAGAGCCGGGCGAACCGCGCGAAGGCCTCATCGGCGGAGAAGCGGCTCGACAGGTCCTTGGAGTATTCCGCGACGGCCTTGGCGGGCAGTGCGTCGGCGACCACGAACTCCAAGAAGATCGCGTCGACGTGGTCGTCGTCCACCGGCAGCCCGTGTTCGGCTTCGGCCTGCCGCGCGGCGGCGAGCAGTTGCGCGGCGAACGCCTGGTGCCGGGTGGACAGGAAGGCGCGGGCGGCGTACTCGTGGAAGCCTGGCAGGAGGTGCGGGGCGGAGCGGGTCAGCTCGGCGGCGATGCCCTGGTACGTGCCGAGGGCCTTCTTGGGCTGGGACCAGGCGCGGCGGCGGGCGGTCTTGAGGTCGTCGGGGAGTCCCGGCAGCAGGCGCAGCAATCGTGCCGTGTCGTGGGGGTGTTCTCGACGCACCCAGTCCAGAAAGTCGCTCTTCTCCCGCGCACTCATATGACCGCACCTCTCCACCCGGCTGTCTGAAATCCCGCTGCCGCCAGCGGCGTTCTGCGGGGTTCGAGCGAGGCTAACCGGGCCGGAGGACAACCACGCGGCACGGCGAGGCCGTTCTGCGCTGCGCGGATAGCCGTGGTCTCCACCGGATGCCAGGTCTGCCGCCTGCCGCCCTCACCGCCCCAGGATGCCGCTCCAGATGTCCGCGGCGAAGCGGTTCATCGGGCGCAGGACGCGGCTGTTGAGCCAGCGGGCCGGGCGGGCGACCGCGTACTGCCAGACGACGCCGAGAGCGTGCAGGATCGGGCGCAGGACCGTGCGGTAGACGGCGCGGCAGGGGACGACGGCGGTGACGCGGACGATGGCGGTCGCCACGCGCCAGCCGTAGCGCAGCGTGGCCTTGAGGGCACGCCACAGCGGGTGCAGGATCCAGCGCCACAGCAGCCGGAGCGGCCACACGACGCACCAGTTGAGCACGAACACGACCGCGCACAGCACGACTTTGGCGATCGGCTTGAGGACCCGGCGCCACAGCCACCGGCCGGTCGGGACGAGGACGCGGCGCCACAGGAACTCCTCGACGGCCTTGCGCACCGGCTTGAGGATCCAGTCGACGACGAACGCGACGATCGGGGTGAGGATCAGCCCCCACAGGAGGTGCCGGAGCAGCCAGCCCCACAGGAAGTCCTTGAGGACGATCCAGAGCGGCCGCAGCACCCACCGGTGCAGGAAGCGGCCGACGGGCCGCATCAGCCGCATCCAGAAGAACACCAGGGCGGCCAGCAGGATGCGGCAGACCAGCTTCACGCCTTCCCACAGCAGCCGCAGCGGGATGAGCACGATGATGGCGATGATGCGGGCGATCCACTGCCCGATCGACGTGCGCGGGGCGGGTGGGCCGCCCGGAGTGCTGGGTATCTCGGCCGACATCTGCCGCTCCTCTTCAGGGTGTTGACGCGAAGGTACGGCTCTGCGCTCGGGCGCGGACAGGGTGCGGATACTCAGATTCCGCCGGGAGCTACGGGTGAGTGCCCGGTCGAGCGCGCCGGTGGGTGTTCAGGCCTTCGGGTGAACGCCTGCCGTCGCTCGGGCCGAACGCCGGGGTGCGAGCCCGGGGGCGGCCCAGCCTGGCGCCATGCCCGTGATGGACTGCTGCGGATCGGGACACGTTCGTCCCCCGTGGCCATGGCCCAGGCCGAGCAGGTGGCGGGGCTGCTGCGCGCCGAGTGGCTGGTGCGCGAAGTGCGGGTCGTGCCGTCCACGACGTCGGGCGACCGGTGGACGGGCGATCTCGCCAAGGCGGGCGGCAAGGGCTCGTTCGTCGGTCTGTTCCGATGGCCGAGTGGATCGGCGAGGCGGCCGGGCAGACGCTGCTCGACCAAGGTGCCCGCGAGCTGATCGACGCGATTCCGCACTGAGCGCCGGGCCCGCACCGCAGGGCCGTCCGCGCCGTAGCATCCGACGATGCGTCAAGTGTGGGCTGCGTGGGGGGATGTGCTCGTCGCATGGGCGGTCGCGATACCGGTGCTGGCCGGTGCCGCCGTCGCCGTGTTCCGGCGGCGGGTGCGGCGGGGCATGCCGCGTGCGGAGGCGACGCGGTTCACGGTGGCCGAAGCGTCGCTCCTGGGCGGGACGGTGCCGTGGGTCTGGATGATCCTCACCCCCGTGTCCGGCGAACGCGCGGTGAGCTGGGTGCCGTTGCGGGACCTCGTCGCGGTGCTGGGCAGTGATCCGACCACGGTGGTCGTGCAAGTCGGCGCGAATCTGGTGGCGTTCGTGCCGCTCGGGTTCTTCCTGCCGCGCCGCACCGGGCTGGGCCCGGTGCGGGTGACGCTCGTCGGCCTGGCGATGTCGGCGTCGCTCGAGGTCGCGCAGTACGGGCTCGCGCTCGGCCGGGTGTCGTCGGTGGACGATGTCGTGGTGAACACCGCAGGCGCGGCGCTCGGTGCCTGGCTGTCGGTGCTGTGGACCGGCCGGACTACTGCTTCTTCGGCCGGCTCGCCCCGTCGTCGGAGCCCCCGCCCTTCCGGAGGCGGCGCAGATACTCCCGGGTCCAGCCCGTCGTCTTCACCACATCCGACTGCTTGACGCCCGCGGATAGCGCGGCCACCGCGGCGGCCTTCAAGGCCTGCCGCGCCTCCTCGTGCGCCTTCTCGGTCCGTCGGTAGGCCTTGGCGGCTTTTCCCAGCTCATCGGCCGCGTCGCTCTGTTCCACCCCGTCAGGATGTCACAAGGATCGGCCAAGCACGTAGGCCAACAGAGTTGACATCGGCGCGCAAACGATGGAATATTGCGGTCGAAGCCAAGGTGAACGTCAGGTTAACGAGACCTGGCCGGTGCGGAACATGAGGCGTGTCCCCGCAGCGGTTGCCGAGTACCCGGAGGGGGCCACGCCATGAAGAAGACGTACGAGACCCGTGCCGTTCCCGCGATGTGCCGCCTGTGCGGTGAGCCGTACCTCGCGTCGCTGCATCCGCGCCCGCTGGTCGAGGTGCCCGCCGGCGGCGACCCGATGGGCGGCCGGCTGACCGTGTTCGACGGCGTGACCTACATGGTCGAGCGGCACACCCCGTGCCCCGAGGCTCGCCTGCCCTACTGACGCACCGGCGCCGCGCCGCCGGGTCGACCGGAACGGCGCACCGGGATCATCGGCCGTCCACGTCCGCAAGGACCTGGGCGGCCATTCCCATGGTCGCCCAGTCCGCGCGGCCGCCGTCCAGGAGTTCGCCGTACGTCGTGGTCTCGACCCATGTGCGCTCGGTGTCACCGCTGCCGTGCGGGCCGGGGGCGGCGGTCAGCCGGGCGAGTTCGCCGGCGGTGACCTCCGCGGAGAAGACGTGGCCGCGGTGCACGGACATGGTGGCGGCGAGCTGGCGCACCCCGTGCGCACGCAGCCGCTCGGGGGCGAGGGCGAGGCCGGTCTCCTCCGCGAGTTCCGCGCGGGCCGTCTGCGCCGGATCGGTGAAGCCGCCGGAGCCGCCCGGGAATTCGTGCACATAGCCGTCGGGCGCGCAGCCGGGCGAGCGGAACTCGCGGACCAGGACTAGCTGTGTATCGCGCACGGTCGCGCCGCAGCGGTACAGCACGATGGCGCTGATGTCCGGTCGCCCGACGACGACTTCGTTGTCCTTGATCCGCCCGCCTTCGGCGGCGATCGCCACCGAGACCCGGGCCGCCCAGTACACGAGCGCGCCGGAGACCCGCAGCGTCCACACGACGCCCGCGTCGCGCAGGGTGTTGCCGGCCGCGCGCTGGGCGGCGTACCAGTGCCGGAACTCCGGTGCCGACCAGACGAGCAGCGGCACATGCCGTTCGCCGTCGGCGCGCGGCGCTCCCGTGCCGATGCGGCCGAGGGCGGCGCGGACCGCGGCGTCGAGGGTGTCGGCGAGCGGGATGCCGTGGTTGCGGGCGTACTCGCGCTGGTAGCGGACCTTGGCGGCGTCGGGCGGCGAACCGAACACCGCGCGGCCGCTGTCCTTGAGCCAGCCCCATTCGTCGTTCGTGGTCAGGCCCGGCAGCGTGGCAAGGTCGCGGGGCACCCAGAAGAGGACCTGGTCGGCGGCGGACAGCCAGCGCAGCTCCCAGCCGATCTGGTCGTCGTAGTCGGCGGTGAACGCGCCGGTCGACGGCTCGGGCACAAACACCACCAGGTCGCCCGGGCCTGCCCAGTGCCGGCGGATCAGGTCGACCGCGGCCGGCCGCCACGGCGGCACGTCCGCGTTGCGTGGGGTCGGTCCGGCGAGGAACAGGCTCGCATCCCAGCGCGGCGGCGGTGCGTCGGTGGCGTGGACGACGGTGACGGTTCCCGGCACACCCGGCATTCCTGGCACTCCCGGCACTCCCGGCATGCGGTTCTCCCCCGGCGTGCGGTGTCGCGTTGTGGTCGATCGGCGCAAGCGAGCCTACGCGGCCCGGCGTTCGCGGGACGGCGCCGGGCCGCGGATGGCAGTCTGACCGCGTGATCGTTTCCCGCCGCCGGAGCCGCCGGACACGCCGCTTGGCCGCGGCCGTGCTGGCCGCGGTGCTGGCCGGCGGGTCCGCGGCGGGCTGCACGCACGGGCGTCCCGAGCGCGACGACCCGCCGCCGCGCGGGCTGGACATCGCGGATGTCGTGTTCAGCCCGAAGTCCGCGCTGTCGCAGCGGCAGTTGGCGAAGGCCGCGCAGACCATCCGGGAACGGGCCGAGGCGTACGGGATCCGCGTCCAGCGCACCCGCATCCGCAACGGCGCGGTCGTCGTCCGCCTGTCCGTGCGCGGACTCGGCACCGCGGCGGAGGAACGCGTCGCCCGCCTCGGCGCACCCGACTCGGTCGTCATCCGCCCGGTGCTCGCGACCGCCGGGCTGCCCGCGGGCTCCGTCCCCGCGGGTGCGGTGCCTCCGGACGCCGCCGTGCGGTTCGCCGCGATGGACTGCGGCAGCGACGACGCCCCTCCGCCGGACGTCGTCCCGTTGCCCGGTCCGCTCCTGGCCTGTGACCCGGACGGCAACGAGAAGTTCGCGCTCGGCCCGCCCGTGCTCGACGGCCGCCAGGTGTCCGGTGCCGCCGCGCACTACCGCGAACACGGCACCGGCGGCTGGCAGATCCTCGTCGCGCTGACCCCGGACGGCGCCGAGCGGTTCGCGGACCTCACCGGGCGGCTCGCGGACGGCGGCCTGCCGACCGCGCGGCTCGCCGTGGTGTGGCGGGGCACCGTGGTCAGCGCGCCGGTGATCCGGACCCGCATCTCCTCCGGCAAGGCCGTGGTCAGCGGCAACTTCACCGAACGCACCGCGCAGGAGCTGGCCGGGCTCATCGCCGCGGGCGCGCTGCCGTGCCGGTTCGCGGTGACGTCGTACGTGCACACCTACTGAGCCCGCGCCGGGACCCGGCTCACCGCGCCCGCTCGGCCTCCAGCGCGTCGCGGTGCAGCGCGAACGCCGTCGATACCTCCAGCAGGACGCCGTTGAGCACCGGGGCTTCGGTGTCCGACGGTGTTCCGCCGTCCGGCGCGGGCGCGGGTTCGCCGCGGCGGATCGCGGCACCCAGCGCGTCCATCCGGTCGGCGCACGCCGTGACGATCCGCGCGGCCGGGGCGTGGTCGATGCTGCTGTCGACGTAGACGGACGCCGCCACGATGGCGTCGGTGAGGTGCTCGATCGACACCAGCACCGGCCAGAACGCCGCGGCCCGGCGGGAGACCGGCGGCGGTTCGGCGAGCGCCTGCTGGAAGGCGGTGCGTGCCGTGGTGAGCGTGTTGTACGACCGCCGCCGGGCCCGTGAGCGGGCTGCTTTCCCGCCGGAGCCTTCCGCGTTGAGCAGCCGGATGTAGGCGGCGTCGGCGTCGACCGCGTTCGCGACCAGTTGCCGGAGCCGGGTGTGCCGGCCTTCCGGCCACAGCAAGTAGCCGAACACCAGCACGATCGCGCAGCCCAGCACGGTGTCGAGCAGCCGCGCGGGCACCAGCCCGGACACTCCGGCATGCCCCAACTGGTCGGTGAACAGCAGCAGGAGCGGCGTCATCGCGGCGGTCATCATCGCGTAGCTGCGCACCATCACGATCGGCACGAGGAAGCCGAGGGCCGCGACGACCGCGACGTCGCCCCAGCCACGCGGCACGTAGGTGAGCAGCACGGCGGCCACCAGGACACCGACCAGCGTGCCGAGCGCGCGGAGCAGGCCGCGGACGAAGACCGAGCCGAAGTCGGGCTTGAGCACGAAGGTGATGGTGAGCACCACCCAGTAGGAGCGCGGCAGATCGGTGACCTGCACGATCGCCGCGCCGATGCCGATGCAGAGGGCGAGGCGGAGTGCGTACAGCCACGGCGCCGGTCCGGCGAGCACGGTGCCGATGTGGGTGAGTCCGGCGCGCGGCCCCCAGGAGCCCTGCGCGACGCCGAGCGCGTCGGGGTCGCGGGCGAACACGCCGGTGGCGTCGGCCGGCGGCGGGGCCAGGCGGCCGGCGGCGTACCGCAGCGCGGCGCGCAGGGCCCGTTCGGCGGGGGTGTGCGGGACGAACCCGGGTTCGTCGACGACGTCGTGGCCGGAGGCGATGGCGTCGCCGAGCCGGGTGACCGCGTCGGGCAGCGCGGGGTCGACGGGGGTGGCGTCCCGGCCGATCGCGGAGATCGCTTCGAGGATCGGGTTGACCGCGTTGAGCTGGATCATGAGCCGCCGCACGGCGGGGTCGCGGCCGGGCGAGGTGGCGCGGTGCCGGACCAGGACGTCGTACGCGGCGTCGATGGCGGCGCCGATGCCGCGGGCCGCCTGCACCCCGCCGCCGCCGGTGCCGACCCGCAGGCGGGCCGCGGCGGCGTAGTAGACCTCGGCGACCGCGGCGCGTTCCTCGATGCCGCGGCGCAGCGGCCAGGCCATCAGGGCGAGCACGATCACCAGGGCGGCGCCGCACAGCATGAGCAGGGGCGGCAGCCACCACGGGTCGGGCAGCGGGACGCCGGTGCCGACGCCGGCCAGCAGGAGCAGCATGAGCCCGCACGACGACGCGATGCCGCCGACCGGGCTGATCACGCCGGAGACCAAGGCGACCGCGACCAGGGTGAGCACGGTCGTCCAGCCCCGTCCGGCGGCCGCGTGGCCGACGACGATGCCGACGGCGCCCGCGAGTTGCGGCGGGATCATGCGGATGAGCCGGGTGCGGTAGGCAGTGTGCCGGTCTTCCATGACGCCGTTGAGGGCGCCGAGCGAGACGAGGACGCCGTACGGCACCTTGCCGACCGCGACGCCGACCGCGAGCGGCCCGGCGATCGCGAGCGCGGCACGGGCCGCGGCGGCCCACGGGACGGGTGCGGGCCGGGGGCGCAGCGCGCGGAGGAACCAGTGCTCCTCCGCGGTCGGCGGTGGAGACAAGCAGATCCTCCGCGGGGGAACGACGGTGGGGAATCCTCCTCAAGAGGACGGACAACACCCTATCCTCGGGCAAAGACGGCAGATGCCGCGGGAGGCCGGGTCTCCTCCGTCCGCGCCTCCCGGCAGACCGCGGGCTGGGGAAGAATCGGGTTTCCGGTACGACGGGTGCCGGACGGCGGACCCGGGCGGCACCCCGGGGGGACACGACGGGGAGGCGCGCGGCGCGTGGGCGATTGGTGGCTCGCCGGCCGGTACCGGCTGATCGAGCGGCTCGGGTCGGGCGGCATGGCCGTGGTCTGGCGCGCCCGCGACACCCACATGCACCGGCACGTGGCGGTCAAGCTGCTGCGCGACGAGTACACCGTGCCGGGCGCCGCCGAGCGCTTGGCCCGCGAGGCGCGCGTCGCGGGCGAGTTGGCCAGTCCGCACATCGTCACGGTGTACGACTTCGGCACCGGCCCGCTCCAGCAGGCCGCGCTGGGCGACCCGCACACGCCGCCGGTGCCGGACGCGGCGGGGCACGAGTCGGTGTACGTGACCATGGAGCTGGTGCCCGGCCGCTCGCTCGCGAAGGTGGTGTCCGACGAGGCGCCGCTGCCGCTGGGGCGGGTCCTCGACTGGGCGGCGCAGTTGTGCGACGCGTTGGAGGTCGCGCACGAGGCGGGTGTGCTGCACCGCGACATCAAACCGGCGAACGTGATGACGACCGACCGCGGTGTGCTGAAGGTCCTGGACTTCGGGATCGCGCGGTCGATGAAGACGCTGGCCGCCGGGTCGACGCTGACCCGGCCGGGCGGGGTGCTCGGCACCGCCGCGTACATGTCCCCCGAGCAGGCCAACGGCAGCGAGCTGGACGCCCGTTCGGACCTGTATTCGGCGGGCTGCCTGATCTACGAACTGCTAGTGGGTGAGCCGCCGTTCGGGTTCGGCGAGGTCCCGAGCCTGCTGTTCCGGCACGTGCACGTCGAGGCCGAGATCCCCGAACGGGTCCGCGCCGGGCTGCCCGACGCGATGGCGGAGCTGATCCTGGCGCTGCTCGCCAAGCATCCGTCGGACCGGCCGCAGGACGCCGCCGCCGTGCGCCGTCGGCTGGCCGCGGTGCCGCTGCCGCCGTCCACGCCGCAGCCGTCCCGGTCCGAGCAGGCCGAGGAACTGGCCCGGCGCATGGACGAGCTGTCCGGCCTGCCGCCCGACGAGGCCGTCGACCGGCTGCGCGACCTGCTGCGCGCGCACCTCGCGGTGTTCGGACCGGACCACGAACGCACCTTGAACGTGCGCGACGACCTGGCGTACTACCTGGGCCTGCGCGGCGAACGCCCGCTCGCGGTACGGGTCTTGCGGCAGCTCGTGGTGGACTGCGGGCGGGTGCTGGGCGCCGAGCACCAGGTGACGTTGGCGGCGCGCCGGAACCTGGCGTACTGGACGGCGAAGGCCGGCGAACCGGGTGAGGCCGCCCGGCTGCTCGTCGACCTCCTGCCGGACTACGCGCACGTGCACGGGCCGAGCGACGTGGAGACGCTCAAGGTGCGGCGCGAACTCGCGCTGTGCACGGGCCGATCCGGCGATGTCGACGAGGCCGTCCGGCTGCTGCGGGTGCTGATCGCCGACATGGCCCGGGTTCTCGGTAGCGAGCACCGGCAGGTGATCACCGCGCGCGAGGAACTCGCCTACTGGGAGCACCGGTCGGCCAAGACCGGGACCGTGCTGCCGGAGCCGACGGCGTCACCGGATTCGTCGCCGTCGGCCCGGCGCACGGGCTGAGCCGGACGTCCTCGAACCGGCGCCGCCGGTCAGAGCGCCAGCATGTCGCGCAATTCCCGCTTGAGCACCTTGCCGACCGCGTTGCGCGGCAGCGGCCGGTCGATGAAGCGCACCGTGGTCGGTACCTTGAACGCGGCCAGCCGCCGCGCCACATGGCCGCGCAGCTCAGCCGCGGACACCGCCGTGCCGGGCCGGACCTCGACCACCGCGGCGACCTCCTCGCCGAGTTCACGGTGCGGCACGCCGACCACCGCGACGTCGGCGACCGCGGGGTGCTCGAACAGCACGGCCTCGACTTCCGCGGAGTAGACGTTCTCGCCGCCGCGGATGATGACGTCCTTGAGCCGGTCGACGACGTACACGAAGCCGTCCGCGTCGACGTGCCCGAGGTCGCCGGTGCGGAACCAGCCGTCCGGGAAGCACTCGGCGGTCGCCTCGGGCAGGTTCCAGTAGCCGCGCACGACGTGCGGGCCGCGGAACCGGATCTCCCCGGTCTCCCCCGGCGCCGCGTCCTTGCCGGTGACCGGGTCGACCACGGCGACGTCCACGACCGGGACCGGGCGGCCCACGCTGTCCGGGCGGTCGTAGTACTCCTCGCCGGAGTTCGAGACGACCACGCACGTCGTCTCGGTCATGCCGTAGCCGTTGAGCGGGGACACCGCACGGCCGGACATCCGGCCGACTTCGTCCACCAGGTCGGGCGGTACGGGGGCGCCGCCCGCGCCGAGGGTGAGCAGCGAGGACAGGTCGTACTTGCCGCGCAGCGGGGACTCCAGGAGGCGGCGCAGCAGGGTCGGCACCATCGTCGCGCTGGTGATCTTCTCGGTTTCGATGAGCTGCAGGGCGCGTTCGGTGTCCCAGCGGCGCATGAGCGACACCTTGGCGCCTTGCCCGGCGGCGATGTAGAGGCCGACGAGGCCGGCGATGTGGAAGAACGGGTAGGTCTGCAGCGCGCTCGGCACGGGGATGTCCGGTACGAGCTGCTGGAAGCGCACCGGCCCGGCGGTGAGCAGGTCGGCGGGGACGCCCGCGCGCACGAGCTGGACGGCTTGCGCGAGCTGCATGGTGTGCAGGTTGGTGGTGTGGTTGCGGTGCGTGCCGACGGCGCCTTTGGGGCGGCCGGTGGTGCCGGAGGTGTAGAGGATCGTCGCGTCGTCGTCCGGCGCGGGTCCGCCGTCCGGCAGGTCGCACGGGCCGGTCCAGCCGCGCAGCCGCGCGGACAGGTCGTCGGCGCCGGGGGGCAGCGGGCCTTGGGCGCGCACCACGAGCATCGCGGCGACGCCGGGCGGGACTTCGCCGAGGACGGCGGCGCGTTCGCCGTCGGCGGCCAGCACGGTGGTGCCGGAGTCGGCGAGGGCATAGCGGAGTTCGTCGGCCGTCCACCAGGCGTTGAGCGGGACGGCGATGGCGCCGATCACTTGTGTGGCCCAGAAGAGCAGCGGCCATTCGGGGTGGTTGCGCATCGCGATGGCGACGCGGTCGCCGCGCCGGACGCCGAGCGGTCCGGCGAGATGGCGCGCGAGGTGGGCGACGAGGCGGAGTTGGTCGCCGTACGTGACGCGGCCGTCTTCGTGTACGAACGCGTCGCGGCCGGCGAAGGCCGCGGTGGCCGTGAAGACGTCCCGCAGCGTGCCGGGCGCACCGGGGAACTCCCGGGTCGGGGGCCCGCCGTCGCGGACGGCCGGCTGGATGGCGTAGACGGATTCGGGCGCGGTGAGCGCCGCCAGAGCCCGTGCGCGATCGGTCATGCGAAGCCTGCACCTCCTGGCCGTTCCGCGAAACGGGGATGAACCGGGGGTGGAACGCGGGTCACTCGAGAGTCTGGTCCCGGACGGGCGGACAGGGCAAGGTTGAACGAGCGTTCGCCAGGGCCGCAGCCGAAGGAGCCGCGTAATGGAGTACGAGCAGATCGCCGTCGAGGCCAAGGACGGGATCATGACGGTCCGGCTGGACCGGCCCGACCGGATGAACGCCTACACGTTCCGGATGCGCGAGGAGATCTCCGCCGCGCTGGACCGGGCGGACGCCGACGACGACGTGCGCGTGGTGGTGTTCACCGGGAGCGGCCGCGCCTTCTGCGCGGGGGCGGATCTGGAGCAGGGCGCGGCGACGTTCGACCCCGCCGGGCATTCCGTGGTGACCGGTGAGCCGGAGCCCGCGGCGGAGGACTTCCGGGACGACGGCGGGAAGCTGGTGATGCGGCTGTTCCGCTCGACGAAGCCGCTGATCGCGGCGGTCAACGGGCCCGCGGTCGGGGTGGGCGCCACGATGACGCTGCCGATGGACATCCGCATCGCCTCCGAGGACGCCCGGTTCGGCTTCGTGTTCGCCCGCCGCGGCATCACCCCGGACGGCTGTTCGACCTGGTTCCTGCCGAAGGTCGTCGGGATCGACCGGGCGCTCGAATGGTGCTTCACCGGGCGCGTGTTCGGCGCGGCGGAGGCGCTCGAGGCGCGGCTGGTGCGCGAGGTGGTGCCGGCCGACGAGCTGCTCGACCGGGCATACGCGATCGCGCGGAGTATCGCCGAGCGCACTCCGGCCGTCGCGGTGGCGGTCACCCGTGCGCTGCTGTGGGGCATGCAGGCGGAGCCGGACCCGTGGACGGCGCACCGGCTGGAATCGCGCGCTCTGCATTGGGCGGGCGGGTCGGCGGATGCGCGCGAGGGCGTGGTGGCGTTCCTGGAGAAGCGTTCGCCGAATTTCGGGCTGCGGGTCAGTAGCGATTTGCCGGAGTATCTGCGGAGCTGGCCGACCGAATAGCGGGCGCGTTCGCCGGGCGTTCGCATGGCCGACGGCAAACGGTCGGCGTTTGTCACAAGCAGAGCAGTTGTGTTCAGCAACTGTTGTGCGGCACCCTGTCTACGTCAGGGTTTCCCGGTCAGAGGGTGTCGGCGTGGGCGAGCAACTACAGGCCGTTGATGAGTTTGCGGGGCGGCGCGTCGTCCGCGAGCTGGGGGCCGCGTCGCGGCTGTTGCGCGGCCTGATGACGCCGCCGCTCCAGGCCGCGGGCGTCACGCAGGCCGAGTACCACTTGCTGGTGTATTTGGAGGAGCGCGGCACCTCCACCGGCAAGGAGCTGTCCTGTCGGCTCAGCCTGGACAAGACCACGGTGAGCCGGCAGCTGGCCGCGCTTGAGGAGTCCGGGTCGATCGCCCGGACGACCGATCCGTCGAACCGGCGCTCGCACCTGATCACCCTCACCGACGCGGGCCGGGAGCGGCTCGCGGACGCCCGGCGGCGCACCCTCGCCGCACTGGAGGACCGTTTCTCCAGCTGGCCCGCCCAGGGTCTGGAGGAACTCGCCGACCGGCTCGCCGCCTTCAACGACCAGCTGCGCGGCGAACAGTCGGAGCCGGCCGAGGGCGACCCGGACGCGCCGGCGCTGCGCCCCACGCAGCCTGCCTGACCTGCTGGTTTCCGGACGCCCTAGCCTTCGGGGGTCTCCGCGACGCGCGGGTGGATCCGCGGCCGGGCCCGGTACACGTCGTACACGCCCTGCACCCGGCGCAGCGCACGCAGCAGCCGGGGCAGGCTGGCCAGGTCGGCGAGCCGGATGGTGTAGGTCTGCCGCACCCGCATCTGCTGCGGCGGCGCGATCGACGCGGACGTGATGTCCGCCCCGGCCGCGTCGATGGCCGCGGTGACATCGGCGAGCAGCCGCGGCCGGTCGAGGGCCTCCAGCTGCACGGTCACCCGGTAGCCGCGCTCGGCCTGGTGCGGCAGCCACGCCGCGGTCACGATGTCGCGACCGGCCCGGATCATCTGCTGCACGTTGGCGCACTCGCGCTGGTGCACCGCGACCGTGCCGCCGCGGATCACGAATCCGGCCAGCTCGTCCGGCGGCACCGGGGTGCAGCAGCGCGCGAGGCGCACCGGCGCGCCCGGCGAGCCGGGTACGGACACCATGCTCTCGGCCGCGTCCGGGTCGCCCTCGGCCGCCGCCACGGCGCCCGCGGCCTCGCCGGCCGCGGCAAGGTTGCCGAGCGACGCCTCCGCGGACGCGGCGTGCACGTCCGCCGTGGCGAGCCGGGCGTTCTCGATGCCTTCGCTGCCCTCGGGGTGGGCCACGAACCACGCCTCGATGGCGACCCGGGCGAGCGGGCTGCGGACGAAAGACAGCCATTCACGAGAAGGGCCCGCGCCGGAAGGCGGGGCCGTGATGATGGAGACCGTCTCGCCGTCCGCGAGCACCGAGGAGAGTGCCACGAGGCGGCCGTTGACCTGGGCGCCGATACAGCGGTGCCCGGTCTGCTCGCCGATCGCATAGGCCGCGTCGACGCACGTCGACCCGGCCGGGAGCGTCAGCGGCCGCCCGCCGGGGGTGAAGACCAGCAGCTCGCGGTCCTGCGACAGGTCGGCGGTGAGCTGCGACCAGAACGCGGTGGCGTCCGGGATGCCGCCCTGCCACGCCAACAGCCGGTGCAGCCATTCGAGTTGGCCGCGCTCGCCGTCGTCGTCGACGGTGGCGACCACCCCGAATTCGGCGAGCCGGTGCATGCGCCGGGTGCGGATGAGCACCTCGACGACCTCGCCGCCGGGCAGCGTGATCGCGGTGTGTAGCGACTGGTACAGGTTGAACTTGGGCGTCGCGATGAAGTCCTTGAACTCGCCCGCGAGCGGCGTCCAGCAGGTGTGCAGCACGCCGAGCGCGCCGTAGCAGTCGGTGTCCGCGGCGACGACCACCATGAGCCGGGACAGGTCGAACGGGCCGAGCGCCGCGTCGCCGCGCCGGACCTGCACGCGCCGCGCCGAGACGTGGTGCCGGGGCCGCGGATTGACCTGCGCGTCGATGCCCGCCTCGCGCAGCGCACGGCGCACCGCGCCGGCCAGCTCGGCGGCGGCCTCGTCGCGGGCGGCGGCCTTGGTGTCGAGCACGCCGACGATCGCGGCGTGCTCGTCGGGTTTGAGCGTCGCGAAGACGATGTCTTCCAGCTCGGTCTTGAGGACGTGGATGCCGAGGCGTTCGGCCAGCGGGATGAAGACGTCCCGGGTGACCTCGGCGATGCGGATCTGGCTGGCCCGGCGCATGTGCCGGATGGTCCGCATGTTGTGCAGCCGGTCGGCCAGTTTGATGACCGTCACGCGCAGGTCGCGGCCGGTGGCCACGAGGATCTTGCGCATGGTCTCGGCTTCGGCTTCCTGCCGGTTGTTGAAGTCGACCTTCTCCAGCTTGGTGACGCCGTCGACGAGGTGGGCGACGTCTTCGCCGAAGGACTCGCGGACCGTGTCGAGCGTGAGTTCGGTGTCTTCGACGGTGTCGTGCAGGAGGGCGGCGACCAGCGTCGTGGTGTCGGCGCCCAGCTCGGCGAGGATGGTGGCGACGGCGAGCGGGTGCGTGATGTACGCCTCGCCGCTCTTGCGCATCTGACCGCGGTGGGACATCTCCGCCACCACGAACGCCCGCTGCAGCAGGGCGATATCGGCCTTGGGGTGGTGCGTGCGGTGCACCTGGACGAGCGGGATCAGGGTTTCCAGCGCTTCCGGGCTCCGGCGCCGGTTGCCGCCGATCAGGAAGGTCGCGGCGGCGAGGCTCAGGCGTTGCACCGGGCGGCGGGCGGCGCGGCTCGCGCGCTCCGCGCCCGCGGCATCCGCTCTGGTGTCCGAGCGCGCATCGGCCGGGCGTCCCGCCACATCTCGCGCGCCCGCACCTACGGGCGGGTCGATCCCCCCGATCGTCATGAGGCACCTCCGGCAGCAGAACACCGGCGCTTCGCCCCGGTGGTTCATGCTACCGACATCTGACGGGGGCGTGTCCGGCGGATGTCACCGATGGCACACCTCCACTCGTGCGGGTGAACTGGTCGCGGGCATACGCGCGAAGGCGGCCCGGCGCGCCCGAACCGGTGCCGGTCCGGGGCGCGGGGCCGCCTCGCGAGAGTTGCTGCCACCGGGTAACGCGCACGTGAACGGCGGTTCCCGGGGGCGGCGGGGACTACATGAAGGACGACTCCGCGGTCAAGCCGAGCGCCTCGTCGGCGCCCGTGACGATCGGCTGGCAGTTGCCCCAGCCGACCCCGCCGCCGACCGGATCGGTGACGCGGATCACGGTGTCGCGGATCTGGTGCAGGCGGCGCGCCTGCTCCGCCGTCGAGCAGTCCGCGATGCGTTCGCCTTCGACGTGCAGCTCGCCGCGCCACTCGCCGTGGTGGCGTCCGTCGAGCCCGAAGTACAGCCCGGCGCCCAGGTGGAATCCGGTGTCGGACAGCACCTCGACCTGCAGCGGCCGGGCCGAACCGTCCGCCATGGTGGCGTGCAGCTTGCCGCCGCGCAGGCGGCGGTTGACCGGGTCGAACGACAGGTCGGGCACCAAATCGGCCCACCGGTCCATGCGGCCGTCGGGGTGTTCGACGCCGCCCATGACGTGCTTCTGGCTGAAGCCGGGGGCGGTGATGATCTGGTAGTGCAGGAACAGCGCGTAGCGGCTGCCGTCCGGGCGCTCCATGAGCACCGGGCTCCAGATCATCCGGAAGGACGCCCCCGGCGGCATGCCGGACGGCTCCAGGTCGGACGCCGGGGTCCCCACGTCGTAGCGGGTGCCCCACGAGTGGTCCCGGGTGGAGACCCAGGTGTCCGGGGTGATCTCGGTGCGGACGCCGTCGACCTCGACCCAGCCGTGCGCGACGCCGGTCTGGTGGTAGCGGACCAGGTCGGCGGTCGTCCGGTAGCCGCGCCGGTTGTGCGTGCGGTCTTCGCAGACCGGCTGCACGGCGGCCTCGAAGGTCCAGTCGAACGCGATCGGCTGCGCGTCGGTGGGCTCCAGGACGAAGCGCACGGTCTTGAACGGTTCGAGGACCTCGTAGCGGACCGGCCCGATCTCGGTGCGGTTCGGCTCCGGGGCCAGGCGGCGGGAGGCCCGCACGGTGAGCTGCTCGACACCGCGGGAGACGCCCGCGTAGCCGTCCATGACGTTGCGGTTCGTGTACTTGCCGAGGCCGAAGCCGAGCTGGAGGCTGCCGTCGCGGGCCGCGGCCATCGCGCAGACCTTCTCGGTCCACGACGGGTCGGTGGTCGCGACCGACGCGAAGGTCTCGGTGACCTGGTGGCAGAAGCCCTCGTCGGCGGGGACGAGGTCGCCTATCGGGTTCATGCGCCGGCGTCCTCGGAACCTTCGGGGGCCTCGGACGCCGCAGAGGTCGCGGAGGTCGAGCCGACCGGGAGGCTGTCCCAGAAGGTGCCGTCGAGCATCGCCTCGATGAGGGCGCGGTGCAGCACGGTCTCGTCGAGGTTCTCCGGCATCTCGCGCTCGCCGAAGTGCTTCTGGCGGTGCGCGATGCGGGCCATCACGACGCCGTGCCGGACGGCGGAGTACACCTCGAAGTAGTTCGTGTTGCGCGGCGTGTGGCCGGTGAGTTCGGCGTAGCGCGCGTACACGTCCTCGCGGCGCAGCAGGTCCGGGATGCCCGGGAGGCCGCCGTAGCGGGAGGCGATGTCCTGGAAGAAGTCGTGTATGAACACGAGCCAGGCGAGGTCGAGTTCGCGCGGGCCGACGGCGGCCATCTCCCAGTCGAGGACCGCCGTCGGGGTGAAGTCGACGTAGAGGATGTTGCCGATGCGGGCGTCGCCCCAGCTGATCACGTCCGGGCCGGCGTCGGCCGGGAAGTTGTCCTCGAGCCAGGTGAAAGCGCGGTCGAGCAGCGGGACGGGGTGGCCTTCCATGCCCCAGTCGTAGTACGCCTTCAGGTCGTTGAGGTGGCGGCGCAGGGCGGTGTCGCCGGGCTGGTCGAACTGGAGGAAGGCGATGTCCTCGGCCGTGTGCTCGATCTCGTGGATCGCGGCGATGATCGCGACGGAGGCCTCTTGGAGGCGGGCGCGGTCGGCGGGGTCGGCCTTCAGGAGCCAGCTGTCTATGGTGTACGGCATGACGTCCGGCGGGGCGGATCCGTCCGCCCGGCGCATCACGAAGAACGGGGCACCGAGGGCGTCTTCGCCGGGCTCGTTCCACAGCAGCTTGGGGACGGGGATGCCGCAGCGCTCCCCGACGAGGCTCATGACGCGGTACTGCTTGTCGAGGTCGTAGGTCGGGAAGACCGGCTTGGCGTCGAGCGCCGGGCGCATGCGCACGACGCAGCGCTCGGTGCGGGTCTCGCCCTCCTCGGTCCACGCGGCGTCGAACAGCAGGGTTTCGCTGGACATGCCGTTGGTGGAGGGGATGCTCAGCTCCGAGACCTGCGGGTCGGCGCCGTCCGGGAGGCGGGTGGCAAGCCAGTCGACCAGCCGGTCGTGCACCTCGGCCAGATCGCGCGTGCTGACTTGCGGGCGGGCGGGTGCGTCGGAGTCGGCCACGACAACCTCCGGTATCCGTGCCGCGATTGCGACAAGTTCCCAAGGGCTCGCCCCGCTGCCGGGTCCGCGGGGGCCCGGGAACGAGCCCCAAAAAGTGAAACCGGTTCTATCACGCGCGACACGTGTCAGCAATGGTTGCGGGGCGCGCGTGTGGGTGAACGCGGGGGCGGGGAGCGGACGGGCTCGGGCCGCGAGGAGGCGGACGCGGGTCGAGGGGCGCACGGCGGGCGCGAAAGGCGCGCAAGGTCGGCCCGGTCCGCTGCGCCGTCGCGCCCGCCCTTGCCGGCCGGAGCCCTCGCCCTGTCGGTTCGGGGTGCAACGGTGCCGGGCGGTTCCGGCGTCCTGTCGGTGGTGAGGCATGGCGCGGGGTGGCGTGGTGTGGCGGTCCCGTCGAAAGGGTTGCCTGCGAGGCGCGGTTTCGCGGATCGTCGAGGGAGCAGGCGGGCTTGGGACGGCATGGCAGTCGTCCCGTGGCGCGCTCGCGGTCGCGTGCGCGGGGTTCGCTCGGGCGGGCTCCGCGGCTTCCGCGTGCCCGGGTGCGGGAATGTTCCTTCATCCGCGGCACGGGCGCACCGTCCCGCGCCGGGCGTGCGCCCGGGCAGCCGGTCGCGCCCCGGCGTGCGGCTCCGGGGACCCGGGCGCAGCGCGGGCGCGCGGCGCCGGCGGTCCGCCCCGGCACCACCCTCGCGGGTCGTGGTTTGCCCGCTGGGCAAGGCTGTACCGCGATACGGTTCGGGTGGTCCCGGCCGGCCGGGCGGCCCGCGTGCCGCGCGGCACATCTTCTTCCGTGGACCGAATCTTGGGAGCAGGAGCAGTGGCATGAACATCAACGCGGTCGTGTTCGACGTGGGCGAGACCCTGGTCGACGAGAGCCGGGAGTACGGCACCTGGGCCGACTGGCTCGGCGTCCCCCGCCACACGTTCTCCGCCGCGTTCGGCATGGTGCTCGCGCAGGGCCTGGACTACCGCGAGACCTTCCAGCGCTTTCGGCCCGGCTTCGACCTGGACGCCGAACGCGCGGCGCGCACCGCCGCCGGCGCCCCCGAGTGGTTCGGGGAGGACGACCTGTACGAGGACGTCCGCCCCTGCCTGAAGACGCTCGCCGGCATGGGCCTGTGGATCGGCGTGGCCGGCAACCAGACGATCAACGCCGGATCGATTTTGCGTGGCCTGGAACTGGGCGTCGACCTCGTCGCGACCTCCGACGACTGGGGCGTGTCCAAGCCCGAGCCGGAGTTCTTCGCCCGGCTCGTCGACGCGTGCCCCTGCCCCGCCGACGAGATCCTCTACGTCGGCGACCGGCTCGACAACGACGTCCGCCCCGCCCACCACGCGGGCCTGCGCACCGCGCACATCAAGCGCGGCCCGTGGGGCACCATGGTCGCCGCCGACACCGAACTACGGGAAGTGGCGGACGTGTTGCTCGCCTCGCTGGACGAGCTGCCGGGCGAGGTCGCCCGCTTGGACCCGCGCCGCGCGGTGCGGAGCGACCAGGCCTGACCCGGTCAGGACGGCACCGCCTGACTCGCCGCCAGCCGGTCGTCCAGTTCGGCTACGAAGCGCTCTCCGGACCACGGGGCCAGCGAGGCGCGCACCGTGCGAACGCGGTCCACCGCGGTCGCGTAGCCCTGTCTCTCCACCAGGTCGAGCACTTGGTGCAGCAATGCGCACGCGTCCTCCGGATCCCGCGCGGCCACCGCCGCGGCCGCCAAGTCGGCCAGGGTGACCGCACGTTGCTTGTCCGAGCCGGGGTCGAGTCCGGCCAGGGTCCGGCGCAGCGTCGCCTTCGCGTGGTCGGGGCGGCCCGCGGCCAGTTCCGCGGCACCGCGGAAACCGTCCAGCCGCGCCCCGGAGAACCAGTCGAGCCATACGGGCGGCCCGGCCGCGGACCACGATCCGACCCCGGCGTCCGCGGGGTGCAGCGCACCCGCGGCCCGGTCCAGATACGGGAACGCGGCCCGCGGATTGCCCAGCCGTACTTCGGCTTCGGACGCCACCGCGTCCAGCCAGGCCCGCATCACGGGCCCGCCTTCGCCGCGGGACGCACGGGCCCGGGCCGCCGCCAAGCGGCCGCGGGCCTCCCCCGCCCGCCCGGACCAGGCCGGGGCGAACGCCATGTGCCCGAGCACCGCGGCACCGAGCGCGCCGTCCTTCGCGGTGTCCGCGGCGGCGAGCGCGAGGTCTTGCCAGGCTCCGACCCGCCGCTCGCCGAGCCGCAGGTCGAAGAAGGCTATGCGGGAGACGAGCAGCGCCGATTCGGCGACGGAAGCGGCCACCCGGGCGTCCGCCCGGCGGGCCAGCAAAGCGGTGCCGGTGCGCACATGGCGCACGGCGTCGGGAAGCAGATGAGCGGGTTCGTTCGTCCAATACCGGGCGCGCAGCCGGGCAGTCGTGCCGGCATACGCCACGGGATCGGAGTCCTCCTCCGCGCGGGCGTCGGCACGGCCGGGTGCGGCCGCGGACATCCCCGCGGCCACGCCGGCGGCACCGGCCAGGAAGTTACGTCGTTGCACCACGTCCTCCACGCGCGTCGTGATGGTGGGCATGGTCCGGCCGCCCGGACGGCGCTGCCGTCCGTGAGGGATGCGGAGGGATGGATGCCGGTTCACGATGGTGGACGCCTACTTGCCGCTGCCGCTACGGATTCGGGGGCGGAAGGACCCAAGAGTCCTCCACGCGTCCTCCAGGAGTCCCCGCCCGCGACCTCGTCACCCTGGGTGCCGACCTGATTGCATCGTTGTCGGGACGGAAGACCGGACCGGAGCAGGACGGCCGAGGGACACCGAGGCGCCCGCCAGGTCCGCCACCGGACGTCGCCAGGACGACAGCACCACCGCACGGCAGAACGGAAACGCACCACCGACGCCCGGACCGGATTCAGAGAGGACGCCTCCGTTGAACGCCGACGTGAATCGCACCCGGACGGCCGTGGTGCCGCAGGACATGATCCGCAACCCGCACGCACCGCGGCTGGTCGCGGCCGGCGAGACGTTCGACGTGATCGAGGTCGAGGACCGGCTCGGTTTCGAGGCCCTCGGCGCCCTCTACGCCCACCGGGTCGCGGTGGGCCCCGTGATCTCCGACCGCCGCTACCGGCGCATCGGGTTCCTGGTGCCTCCGGCATCGGCCGCCCCGGTGAGTCGGCAGCGGGCGGTCGGCCCGCGGCACCACGGGCGCGGCGCGTGGATCACCGTGCCGCCGTCGGACAGCGAGGACGGGCCGCTGGTGTGGCTGGTCCCGCCGAGTCCGGAAGGCCGGTTGACCGCGCTGCACCACGTGCGCGCCGCCATAGCCGAAGCCGCGCGCACGCTGGCGGACTCGCGGCCGCGGGCGTCCTGAACCGCTTTCCGTATCACCATTCCGGGCCGGCCCGATGGGCCGAAGCCCCCCATATACGTACCGGCCGGGGTTCCTGACTGAGCGGCTCCCCCTTGTCCGACTCGCCTCGGCCGGTACTGCTCTTATGTGCACCACCGTGCGAAATCCGGTGCCCCGGTTGCGGGTGCCGGATTTCGCATTTCCGGCATCCGCAGCACCGTGCCGTTGTTGCTTTGTCCGGCACGCGTACGTGACCATGCCATTGGGCATGCCCACATCGTCACCACGGGGGTGAGACCGCGTCGGGAGGAATCCGTCATGCCGCCAGAACCGTCCAAGCCGCGCGTCCGGCCGGCCCGTCTGCTGTTCGAACCGGCCGTACTGGAACGCGAGAACGAGCGGTTCTTCGACCTCGACGACCTCACCGACCCGCAGGACATGCTGGACCGTGCGACGCAGCTCGCCGAGGCGTTCCGCGCGGCCGCCGACAAGGCCGTGGACTACCAGGCGATAGCGGTCGCCCGGCTCGCCGACCGGCGCCGGTTCGACCGGCTCGAAGCCGCGGAGATCGCGGAACGCACCGGCTGGAGCGAGGCGTACACGGTCAAGATGATCGAGTACGGCGACCGGCTCATCGCCAAGCGCGGCGAATAGCCCGCGCACCCGTCCGGTTCACACCCGCACCCGGCTGCCTTCGAGCGTCGCGAGCACCGCGTGGTTCGCCTCCCAGCCGTCCGGGAACGACACCGGCAGTCCGAGGTGCACGGGTTCCGCGGACGGGTGGGCGTCCAGCAGTTCGGGGATTCCGGCACGCGCGACCACGAGGCACGCGTGCCGGTGCCGGGACGCGAGCACGCACAGCCGTCCGGTCTCCAGGTGGAACGCGGTGGCGTCGCGCCGCCCGGACAGCGGGTGCAGGAACACCGTGACGTCGAACTCCCGGCCCTGGAGCCGGTTCGCGGTGTCCACGACGATGTCCCCCGCGCCGGGCACGTCCGCGGCGATGCGGCGCAGTGCCGCCTCCACCCGGGACCGCTGTTCGCGGTGGCTGACGCCGACCGCGATGCGGCCCGCGTCCAGCGGGTTCGTGCCCCGCTCCGAGCGGGCGGTGCCGCGGCGGGCGAGGACCCGGGCGGCGAGTTCGGCGACCGTGCGGACGGTTTCGTCGTCGGACGGCAGCGTGTAGCCGGACGGGAGTTCGAGCAGGCCCCAGCCGGAGCCGGCCGCGACGTCCACCACGTCGTCGTACGCGTCCCCGTGCCGGGCCGCGGCGAACTCCAGGGAGCGCTCGTGCCTTTCCGTCCCGGACCGGAACGGCGTGAACGGGTAGAACGCCTCGGACACCAGCGGCGCCGCGGTCGCGGGCAGCCGCCACGACACGGGCAGGCGGTGCACCGGCAAGTCCGGGTTGTGCCGCCGCAGTACCGCGACCGCGCTCTGCGACGGGTCGTAGGTGAGGCCGTGCCACTGGGCGGCGTCGACGGTCGCGAACGGGTCGAGCTGGCCCGGGTCGCCCACGAACAGCGCCCGGTCGAACAGGCGCGCGACGAGCAGCAGCGCGTCCGAACGCATCTGGTACGCCTCGTCGACGATCGCCCACGCCCACCGCCGGTCGTCGACCAGCGCCCACTTCGCCGCGGTCGAGACGACGATCTCGCAGCCGTCCAGGTCGGCCGCCTTGCCCGCGATCCGCACGGGCAGCGCGGCAAGTTCCTCCCCCGGCCGGTAGTCCGCGGCGGACAGCCGGCCGAGCTGCAGTTCGGGATGGTCGGCGGCGAGGCGCAGCAGCAGGTCGTCGACCTGGTTGTTGGTCTGCGCGACGATCATCAGCGCGTCGCCGCGGCCGGCGATCTCCGCGGCCGCCTTGACGACCAGCGTGGATTTCCCGGCGCCGGGCGGCGAGTCGACCACGACACCGCGGTGCCGGCCCGAGCCGAGGTCGGCGAGGACGGCGTCGGTGACGCGGGCGGCGGCCTTGGCGGGGCTCGTGCCGGGTGCGGCCTGCTGTTTGACCAGGTGGGCGGTCGGCTGTGCGGTCGGCTGTGCGCTCAGCTCCACGGTTCCTCCGCACCCGGGTCGTCGTCGTCCTCGGCGGCACCCTCGGGGCGGCCGCCGTCCGGGTCGGGCGGGCCGCCGTGCGTCCACGGGGTCTCTTCGGGTTCCGGCCATTTCGGGCCGCCGCGGAAGCCGGGTGCGGCGGTCGTCCAGGTCAGAAGTTCACCCGTTTCGGGGACACTGCCTTCTTCCGGCGTCTTGCCGCGGCCCATGCCGCCGGTGAGTTCGAGGCGCACATCGAGGGTGCCGCCCTGCGCGCTCTCCGCGACGGCGACGAGTTTGGCCTTGGCCTTCGGCCGCTCCACACACTCCAGTTCGGTGTCGAGCGTCATGAGCGGCTCGTCACTCGTACGCAGGACCAGCAGCGGCCGCGGTCGGGCCTGCTTCTTGCCGGGTTCGGTGACCATGCGGTCCGCTTCGACGGCGACGACGTCGCCGCGGAACGCCTGGCCGGCGAGCCGGGCTTCGGCCATCAGCAGCGGGTCGTCGCGCAGTTGTTCGGCTTCCAGGCGGGCCTGCGCGGTTTCCCGGCGGACCAGCTGCTGCGCGGCGGCGACCGCGCCCGGGGTGCGCGGCTGGGGGCGCGAGTCGGGCTTGGCGAGGTCGGCGGAGAACAGGCTGTAGGACATGCGGTCGATCTCCCAGCGGCCGGCCACCGAGGCGCCGACCGGGAGTTCGCGCAGCAGTTCGAGGCCGCGCCACATGCGGTGCCAGGTCGGCATGAGTTCGCCGCCGAGCGCGTCGCGGATGCGTTCCTCGGCGCGGGCCCCGGCCCGCGGGTCGTCGGCGCGCTGTGCGTGGTCGTAGGCGGCGATCATCGGGGCGAGCCGCTCGTCGAACTTGGGGTCGGTCGCGGGCCCGGCGGGCGCGGCGCCTTCCGCCTCGCGGGCGGTCTCCGCGCCGGTACGGCCCGGGTCCGGGTCGATCCAGCCCAGGAGCGCGGCGAGTTCGCCGTTCTCCAGGTCGCTCTGGCCGGTCGCCCAGGTGCGGGCGAGCAGGTCGGTCATGGCGAGGAGCAGCGACGAGCCGGGTGTGCGGGCGCGTTCGGCGAGGTAGGTGCACCAGCGTCCGAGGAGCGGGACGTCGGGGTGGACGGCGTATTCGCCGTCGGTGCGGCGGAACCGGGTGGAGCGGCCGAGGAGGCGGACGTACTCGATGCCGGCCGGGGACGGGACGATGATCTGCGGGGCGTCGACGGCGCGTTCGTACGGGTCGTCGTTCTTGCGTTCGATCGTCTCGGACTTGGCGAGCCACTCGGTGAGGTACGGCAGCAGCACCGCGGCGAGGTCGGCCACGTGCCCGAACCGCCGGTCGCGGTCGCGCGGTTGCGGCACGATCAGCAGGTGCGGCGCAGCCGGGTCGTCGCCGACCAGCGCGGCGAGCGGGGCGAACGCTTCGCCGGACATCGCATACGGCACGAACACCACGGGCCGGTCGGACAGATGCCGGTGGCGGACGGTCGCGGCGGGCTGGGCGTAGCCGGTGGCCGCGGCGCGCAGCCGGCCGAGGGCGGCGACGGCGCTCATCGGGCGCCCTCGAGGACTTCGCGCCGGAGTGCGGCCGCGCGCCGGAGCACGCGGGCGATTTCCTCTTCGCCGTGCGCCGGGGCGCACGCGCCGTCGGCCAGGTCGAGGGCCCGCCCGATGTCGTCGATGCCGCCGAGGACGCCGCGAATGCCGGTGCCGAGAGTGCCGACCAGGCCGCCGGAGCCGTGGCCGCCTTCGCAGGCGCGGGCTTCGGACCGGCAGAAGTAGGCGAGTTCGCAGGCGGAGAGGCAGTCGGGGACGTACGCGGCGGGCACCGAGCCGACGGCCTGCCGAACGGCCGCGGGTCCGGCGTCGCCCTGGTCCTCGGCGTCGACCGGGTCGAACGTCAGTCCGGCCGGCAGGTCGGCGAGCAGGTCGTCGATGCGGGCGAGACGGGTGAGGCGCCGCCGGGTGACCGCGAGTTCCTTGCGGATGTCGAGGAGCGCGGCGGTCGGCTGGTTCGAGAAGTCCCGGGCGCAGACCAGGACGACGTCGGTGGACACCACGTCCCGGCCGAAGCCCAGGTCGGCGGCGAGGTCCTGCAGCGCCAGGACGTAGACCGCGGCCTGGCGGGCGGCGGAGGCCAGCTTGCCGGGGTCCGCGCCGCCGTCGAGCACCGAGAACGACTTGATCTCCACGACGTGCAGGCGGCCCGCGACAAGGCAGGCCATCGCGTCCGGCTCCAGGTAGGCGCGGGTGCCGGCGACGTCGAGCGGGAGGAGGGGGTGGTCGAGGATCGCACAGGTGTCCGAGCGCGCCTCGTCGAGGACGCGTTGGAGGGCGCGGCGGGTGAGCGTGACGCGTTGTTCGCGGCCGAGGCGTTTGGGTTCGCGGGCGGCGGACGGGTCGATCTCCGGGTCGGCTCCGGGCTCGGTCTCGGCTCCGGGTGCCGTTTCGGCTCCGGGTTCCGGTTCGGGTTCGGGTTCGGGGATCTCGCCGCCGAGTTCCTCGTACGCGCCTTCGGCGACCGCGGATTCCGGGACGCCGAGCGCCTCGTGCAGCAGGGCCCGGAGCTGGGCGCCGCCATCTGCTTTGACCTGGGCTTCGAACGCGTGTCCACGGACGATCGCGAACGGCGACTGGCCGTACTGCACGGGATGGCCGAGCCGGGTCGCCAGCGCGGTCTTGTCTATTCCGGCCGCGTCCATGACGCCGCGCCGCGCACAGCCCGGGTTCGCGGCGAGCGCCGCGACCGTCCGCGCGTTGTGGTTGCGCGCGGGCAGCGACCCGCGCAGCTGTCCCAGTCGAGAGTCGGTGGTGCCCATGGCGTGGTGTGCGGCTCCGTACCGTCGTCGTGGTTGCGCCGGCGTATCGGCTTATATGCGATCGCCACAGTGTGGCCCATGCGTACGACAGGACGGGCCATCCGGGGTACGGCGCGTCCCGTGTGCCGCACCGTATCCCGTTCGTCCGTCATTTTTCGCGCCGGGATTCCCGGAGTCGGACGTCGTGGACGCCGTGGATGCGCTGGATGCCGTCGATGCGCTGGATGCCTTGGATGCCGTGGCGTGCGGGTCCGGCGGTCATTCGAGGGCGCCCCGCTCGTCGCCGCCGAGGGCCGCACTGCCGTTCTCGCCCCGCCAGGCCTCGAGTTCCTGGTCCAGGCGCCGGATGCAGTGCGCGTTCTTGAACGGCTCCAACTGGGTGCGCACGTCCCACACCCGCGTCATGGCCGTGCGGTACCACTGGCGGGTGAGCGCGTCGAGCGCCCGGGACAACATGCCGCTGGCTTCGTCGATGTCGCCGCTCATCGCGGCCACCCGGGCGAGGTCGGCGCAGGTCACCGCCTGCTGCTTGGCGGCGCTCGGCGGCAGGTCGCCGAGCGCGTCGGTCAGCGCGTCCCGTGCCGCGTCGAACCGGCCCGCCTCCAGCTCCGCGGCACCGCGGAAGCCCCACAGCCGCGCCGAGTCGAAGAAGTCGAGCCAGGCCGGGACTTCGAGATCGTCCGGGTGGCACAGGATGTCTTCCGCGCGGTCGATGTAGTGCAGCGCGAGGTCCTTGTCGCCGATCAACGACTCGATCTCCGCGTTGACCGCGCACAGCCACGCACGCATCAGCGCGGGCGCCCCGGCGGCGTGCAGCGCGGCCGGGTTGTTGGCGCGCGCGATCATGGCGCGGGCGTCGCCGGCCCGGCCCGCCCACGCGGGCACGAAGGCCACGTGGCCGAGCACCGCGTGCCGCAGCAGCGGCTCGCCGGCTTCCGTGGCCGCCTGCTCGGCGAGGCTGTAGTACTGCAGGGCGCGCTTCTTGTCGCCGAGGTCGAAGAACGCTATCCGGCCCGCCAGCATGGCCGTCTCGGCGACCGACGCCGCCAGCACGCGGCGCGGCCGGGACGGACCGGGCGCGTCGAGCAGCGTGGTGCCCAGGTGCACGTGGCTTTCCACGGGCTGGAGGGTCATCTGCGCGGGGGCGACCCAGTACATCTGGCGGTAGGAGGCGGTGAGGCGCGCGTACTGGTCGGCCATCGGCGACCCGAGCCGGCCGCTGTGCGCGGGGCCCGGCACGACGGCCTCGATGTCGCGCGGATCGGCCACTTCGATGCGGCTGACGACACTGAGAAGGTCCGGAATACCGGACAGGCGTTCGACGGAGTGGGCGCCCGGGGCACTGACGGCGGGGCGGCCGGGGAGGATCAGGCCGGAGGGGGTGGCGGGGATGGCAGGGGTGGCGCTTGTCGCACTTGTCGCACTTGTCGCACTTGTCGGGCTTGCCGGGCTTGGCAGACCTGCCGCGCCGGTCGTCCCGGTGATGGGGGCGAGCGGGCCGCCGAGGCGCTGCGGCCTCTCCGCGGGCTGCCGAGCAGCGCGCCGGGAACCGGGCACGAATCTGCCGCCGGACAACCGCGGCGCGGGCATCCCGGGCGTGGACTCGTCGAACCGGGGCTGCACTTGCCGCACCGGCTCGGGCATCAGCCCGGCGGCCAGGGACGCGGCGGTATCGGCGGGCCCGGGGGGAGGGACGGCGCGGGGTAAGACGAGGCCGTCGGGTGCGCGTGCGTCGGGCGTCCGTCCGTCGGGCATGCGGCCCTCGGGGATCCGCCGCTCGGTGCCGTCCCGGTGCCGTCCGACCCGGAAGCCGCCGGGCCGCGGTGGCCCGAGCCGCGGCGTGTCGACGGCCCCGCCCAGGGGGGCGGAGCCGGAGGCGGAGGCAGGGGACGGACCCGGGCCCGGGGGCTGGGCGTAGCGGGGGTCGGGGGATCTGGGGTCGGCGTACGGGTGCGGGTGGGGGTAAGGATGCTGGTCGTGGCCGAGGGCGGGGGGCGCCTGGTCGTACCCGGCCGGACCGTAGGCGTCGTAACCGCCGGGCGGGGTTTGGCCGTTGCCGCCGTTGCCACTGTTGGCGCCGCCATGCACGCCGCCATGTACGCCGCCTCCGGGGCCGCCGAAGCCGTGCAAGTCGTCCGTCGCGGCGTCCAGGTCGGCCTGCCACGGTGGGATGAACCCGAGGTCGGTCAGCGGGCAGCCGAACAGCTCCTGCAGAACCTTCTGGTAATCGGGCGTGGGCCAGGGCGGATCGGCGCTTTCCCAGCGCCTTACCTGCCGTACCGAAACGGCCAGTCGCAGGCCGCACTCCAACGCCTTCTTCTCGAACGCGTCGGCCAGTTGCTGCTGCGACACCCAGCCATTGGCATGCCGCAACGCTTTCAGCCGCACGTTCCCCGACGACGAGGAGCCGCCACTCTGCCGTATGGCCATTGGCGTCCTCCCCAGAGATGCGCGGCCCCACGGTGTCGGACCGTCAAACTACCGTGATGTGAGAATGGCGGGCCGTGATCCTGACGGTACCCGTCGTGAGCTGCACGCGGGGACCACTTGACAGATGTCTTGAATCCGGCGTCCTCCCCGTGTCCTCGGAAACGTCCTCCCCCGACCGCCCCTGGCCCCACCCCTCTCTCCGCCCCCACCGGACCACCTTTCTCCCGTTTACCCCGGAAGTGGGGCCAACCACCTTGATCGGGGTGAGGCGGGGTGGCTGATTGACGGGGATGAGGCGGCCGGCGCCGGCCACCAGATCGGGGCTGCGTGGGGTGGCAGCCTGATCTGCGGGGTGAGACGGGGCCCGCACTCGGGGTTGGGCGAGCGCCGAGACCGACGGCGCGCACGTCGCGGAACGCCCGACGTCGCAGGTCAGCCGTCGCGGCAAGCCCCGTTTCCCCTCCCCGGACGCCAAACCGTCGATTTCTTGATCACCGCGAAGTCCTGCTACTGTCTACCCATCGCAGCAAGCGCCGCTAGCTCAGTTGGTTAGAGCAGCTGACTCTTAATCAGCGGGTCCGGGGTTCGAGTCCCTGGCGGCGCACCTCGCAAGCGGTACCAGACAGGGCGTTCTCGGTCATCCGAGGACGCCCTGGTCGTTTCGGCGGCGTGGTGAGGACGCGGTCGGGGCCACCGTTCGAGCACGGTCGTTTCGCATGATCCAACGTCCCAGGGAGTGGACCTGGTGACCGCCCCATCGGCGTTCGCCACCACGGCGCAGCCGTGTCGGGCATGCACGTCGCTTGGAACCTACTCACGCGTGAGCAGGTTCGCATACCGCCAAGCCGCGGTCGCCAACGGATCTCCTCCAAGAGGCCTGGATACTGGGCGTGTTCGCGTTCCTCGGCAAAGACCGAGCACAGGGTGTCGAGCCCTAGACTTCCGCCGTTGACGCTGGCGGCGTCTGGCCGTTGCGCGCCTCGTGGGGGAGGAAATCGCATGCAGGACCCTTCGGACTCGTCGGAGATCGCCGCGCCCGAGGAGGAGAACCGGGGCAAGACCGCCGACCTGCCCGTGGTGAACGATCCAGCACCCGGCGGGGACGCCGACCCCACTGCGGCATCAACGATCCTGGCGGAGATACTCCCCGGGATCGTCGTCGTCTGCGGCGACGTCCCTGCCGAACTCAAAACCGGTCTGGTGGACTTCGGGATCGTGTCGGCGGCCGATCGCAAGCGGGTCTCCGCATTCGTCGCCTCGATCGGGAACACGGCGACCGTGGCAGGCAACCTCGCGAACGCATACGCCGGCGTGCAAGGGCTCTACCGGGTCAGTAGCGCCACGCAGGCCCTGCTGAACGCCGGCGCGACACTTGCCGTCAAGGACGGCGCGAACCTCGGAGCGGTGTTCCTCAACGGCAAGATCATCGCCCAGGCCCGCCTCATCCCCGTGACGGCGGTGAGCGCGGCGCAGACCGCGGCTACGCTCGGGCCGGCGCTGGCCATGGTCGCCCTGCAGATGCAGCTCAGCGAGATCGCGGGTCTCGTCAGAACCAACATCGCCCTGACAAGCCAAGTACTCAAAAGCATCCGCAGCGAGCAGTGGTCCGAGCTGAACGGCCTCGTCGCCACCATCGATCACACGGTCGATCAGGCGCGAGCGATCGGAGCAGTCCCCGCCTCCTTGTGGGAGAACGTCGCGGGCAGTGAAGCGTCGCTGCGCAAGCAGCTTGAGCTCTACCGGCAGAACGTCCACGGTCACGTCGGGCACATCAATCAGACCGACGCGCGTCTCCACCGCGAGTATCTGCAGACGAACGCCGAGGCAATCGTCTTCGACGCCTACGCTCTGATGTCCTCCCTCAAAGCATGGATCGGGTACCAGGCGCTCCGCGCCGGAAAGGCGAGAGCCGCCGGCCGCAAAGATCCTGACGAGACACGGCTCGTCGACGTCATCGCACGCGACACCCGCACGGAATTCGACTCCGCCCTCGCCGAGATGACGGGCCTCGTCGCCTCGTTGACGCGCGAGCTGCGCATCATCGCCGAACTCGGCGGACCCGACGCGCTGTCACCGTCGCTGATCGGCAAGCAGAAGGACTCGAAGGCGGCCCGCGAGACCGCCGCCCGTCTGCTGAAGGCGATCGAGCCTCTCGCCGACGTCCTCCGTCCGCCGTCCGATCTGCTCGCAGCACCGGATGTCGTGTGCGCACCCGAAACGCTGGACCACGAACCGTACCTTCGGATCTTGGGGTGGTTCCTGGAGAACGACGAGCCCGTACGTGTCCTTGCTTTCGCCGACCAGCTCGATGCCCTCGGTCCGACTTCCTCGATCCTCGGCGGTGTGAAGGGCAAGTTGGCGGCAGCGATGGACAAGACGGACAAGGCCTCCGCGAACACGCTGGTCGTCATCACCGACCGCCGCATCATCACGGCCAGGACCAACGCGTTCCTTGACCAAGGCGAGATCCGTCGAGACGTCCCGATCGACCAAGTGCGATACGTCCGAGCAGCAACGGCACAGGACAACGGCGAGCGCCTGGCGATCGACCTCATCACGCGCGACGAGAACTTCCGGTGGCTCTTCCGCTCCGACATCGACCACAAACAAGTGGACGCACTCGCCGCCGTGCTCGCCGAGTCGATGACAATCCCGGATACCGAACGCGCCGCGCTTGTGCAGCGGCGCCACGCCTCCATCGCGTCGGGCAAGTAGCGCGAGAGCACCGACACGAAGCTCTCCGAATCGACCTGTGCCGGCGAACCGCGAATAGGCCCGAACGCCGGTCTGCACGCGCACTCTTCGTCAACGGGCCGGGGGGGGCGAGTTCCTGGCGGCGCTCGCAGTGCGGTACCGGTCAGGGCGCTCTCGGTTGACCCGAGAGCGCCTTGATTTGAGAAGCCTGCTACGTCACGGACTCGGGCTTCTCGGTTCGCTCTGTGCACATGGGTCGGTCGTTGCGTTCCGGTCAGGCGGTGGCGTACGTCCAGTCACCGCAGTTGTAGCGGCCTCCGCTTGGGCCGTTCTGGGCGCACACACTGAAACGGATCTTTCGACCTTCGGCGAAATCGTAGTTGAAGGTCACCCGCTCGCCGGCGCCGCCACCGAAATAGCGATTGTCGTACCGGTAGTAGCCAGTGCTGCTGTAGAAGTCGATGCGAAGCGCGACGCCATCGCCGTCGGCGACATCGTCGTGAAGTTCGAACTTGTCGCCGTAGCTGAAGAAGTACGCCATGCCCTGCGGCCAGATGTATCCGCCCGGGGCGGCATCCGCCGAGTAGACGTCGTGACCTGCGGCAGACGCGGACGGGGCAGATATGGCGGTGCCAGTGACCAGCGCCATGGTCGTGGCGGCCATGGCGGCAGCCCGCTTGACTGAGGTGCGCATGAGGGGACTCCCTGTCGTGCGTGAGGGATAGGCCTCGAATTATTGACCCGCATGCGCATTCGAAATATCCAAAGTGCGCGGAGGTGAATCGGAAAGACAGCCGGCAGAACGCCGCGCTTGTGGCCGTTTGGCTGCTCGGTTGGATGCTCTACTCTGCCACCGCTGCCCGGAGTGACCGCAGCGGACTCCCCGCTGAGACAGCCGGGGCGTGGCCGGCCCGAGGTGTGCGATCGCTGCCGCTAAGCGGAATCGGTGGTGTCCGTCGGCTGGGCCTGTTGGTAAAGCGCCACCAGCACACCATGCACCGGCTGGTCCCCCGCACCCTCCTCCGCCTCGTCGACCAACTTGGTGAGGGTGTCGCCGAGTTCTTTCGCCTGGGCCGGGGTGAGGCGTAGGTGGCGCAGGGTCAGGGTTTCGGCGGGTGAGCGGTCCAGTTCGTGGGCGAATGCGGCGAGCATGGCGGCGGTGCCTGCCGCCTGGGGTTCGGCGACGAGCATGCGGCGGGCGGTGCGTTGGTAGTACTGCTCGGTGCCGCCGCGGACGTGGCGGCTCTCGGCGATGTGGACCAGCCCGGCTTCGCGCAGCACTTTGAGGTGGTGGGCGACGTTGCCCTTCTTGGCGTCGAGCTGTGCCGCGAGGCGGCTGGTGGTGGAGGGCTGTTGGCCGAGGGCGAAGAGCAGTCGCTGGCGCAACGGGTGGGCGAGCGCCGCGAACTGTTCGGGCGCGCCGATCTCCAGGACGTCCTCGGGAGGCGGCGGGTAGGACGGCTGATCAGGCATACGGAAAGTGTCTGGACTTCTTGACGCTTTCGCAAGGGCGATGCTCTACTCCCGGCCATGACCATTGCCACGAAGGTCCTGCCTGCCCCGATCGTCGACGAGACCGCACGGCTCGTGACCGAGCACTACGTCTTCCCCGAGACCGCCGAGCAGCTCGCCGAGCTGCTGCGACGACGCCTCGCCGACGGCGCGTACGACGTCGACAGCGCCGAGGAACTCGCCGGCCTGGTCACCACGGACCTGCAGTCCCTCAACGGCGACCGCCACCTGCGACTGAAGCACCACGCCGAACCGGTACCCGCGGGGCAGGGCGCGGCGACTTTGGCGTCCATACGCCGGGACTTCGACACCTCGCTGGGCGGGGCGCCCCGGGTGGAGCTGCTCGACGGCGGGGTCGCCGTCGTGGAAATGGCGCCGATGCTGTTTCCGCTGGACTGGGCCGCCGAGCCGTTGAGCGCCGCGCTCACCCTCGCGTCCCGCGCCCAAGCGCTGATCGTCGACCTGCGCGCCAACCGCGGCGGCGACCCGGACACGGTGGCCTTCGTCTGCAGCCACCTCCTGGACAAGCGCACCCACCTCAACACCATGTACTGGCGCGACGGCGAGCGCAGCGAGCAGTCCTGGAGCCAGCCGCACGTCCCCGGCGCCCGCTTCGGCGGCAGCAAGCCGCTGTACGTGCTGACCAGCGACAGCACCTTCTCGGCTGCCGAAGAACTGGCGTACGACCTCCAGCAACTCGGCCGCGCCGTCGTGGTCGGCGAACGCACCCGCGGCGGCGCCCACCCCTGCCAGGGCTGGACAATCCACCCCCACCTGGAAGCCACCGTCCCGGTCGGCCGTGCCGTCAACCCCGTCTCCGGCACGAACTGGGAGGGCAGGGGCGTGGAACCGGACGTGGCGTGCGCGGCGGCGGATGCTCTGGAGCGGGGGCACCAGCTGGCGTTGGGGCGACTGGCGGGCTGACTTGGGCCTGGTCCGTGGGCCCCAAAACCGGATCGAGGTCATCCACATCGACCTGGAACGCCGCCGCATCGGTCTGTTCCGCGTGGAGAGACGCGCACACTGCCGCGAGTCGGACCGACCGTGTGCCGCCGACCGGGCGTCGGACTCGTGCCGCGCTCGCCCACGCGGGGCGGGCAAGCGCGGCGCACGGGGATGCATGCCGGCGGAGTCGGCCGGTTCACCGGCGAGTCGCCCCGTTGGTGGAGCGATCAGGCAGTCAGTCGCTCGGCGTTCCGGAGGGCCCAGGCCTCGTATGTGACCGGTGGTCTGCCCGTCACGCGTTCGACCGTGGTGTGGACCGGGGACTCGTCGATCAGGTTGTCGACGTAGAAGCCGAAGTAGGCGTCGACGCGTTCGCGGGGGAGGCGGGATTCCATTTCGGTGCGGGCTTCGTCGTTGGGGACCGGGGCGAAGCGGAGGTTGCGGTCGAGGACGCGGGCGAGGATGGCGACCTGTTCCTCGGGGAGGAGGGCGTCAGGGCCGGTGAGTTCGTGGATCGCGCCGTGGTGGAGGTCGGGATTGCGGAGGGCCTCCGCGGCGACGGCGGCGATGTCCTGGGGGTCGATGAAAGCGGTGCGGCGCCAGGAGAAGGGGACGCGGACGACGTCGCCGGCGGCGAGTTGGGGGAGCCAGCGCAGCGAGTTGGACATGAAGGCGCGGGGGCGCAGGAACGTCCAGGTCATGCCGGACTCGCGGATGGCGCGCTCGCTGAGGGTCATGTAGCGGGAAATCGCGTTGTCCATGCGCTGGATGCCCGCGGAGCCGCCGGTCATGAGGACGACGTGCTCGACGCCTTGGGCGCGCATGGTGGCGGCCAGGGCCGGCATGTCGTCGTAGCCCGCGAGGGTGAAGACCCGGGTGACGCCTTCGAACACACCGTCGAGGGTGTCGGGTTTGTTGAGGTCGGCCACGATGTGCCGGTCGTGAAGCGGGTGTTCGGTGCGTTCGTGGTTGCGGGTCAGGGTTCTGATGCGGTGCCCGGCTGCGGTGAGTTGATCGGCCAGGGCCGATCCGACATTGCCCGTCGCCCCGGCCACAAGTATCACGGAGGCTCCTTCGCCCTCGGAAACAGGAACGGAGTGACGCAGGTTCACCCCACATTCACTCCGCGGCCATCGTCACCCAGGGATCGCGGCAGGCATATGGCACCGCGTGATTCGGATAGTCGAACGGAGGGTGCGGAGCGACGCGATACGGGAGGGATGAGAGTGAGGGGAGAGGTGGGAGAGGTGTGATGCCAGGGGGTGGTGCGGGAGGCGAGGAGGGGGGAGCACGCCACGCAGGGTGCGGCGGCGCGCCCCTCCCAAGGAGCGTGACGCGCCTCTCGCATAGGGCGTGGCGTGGCCTCCCCAAGGAACGTGACACTCCGGGCAAAGCGGCGCGCCGCGCAGCAGGGGGCGGGGCCACGCCCTACACGCCGGGCATCTGCTGCACTGCTCCACCAAACCACCCTCCGGCAAGCACCCGTTCCGCCCACCTCACCCCCTCGAACCACCCCTCCCGCCCCCTCGAACCACCCCCGCCCTCACCCCCGATAAGGCGGCGTAATCCCCCAATCCCACTTCGGCATCGGCGTCTCCGGCAGCGGGGGCGGGTTGTCGCCCGCGTAGATCAGGGCCATGCGGGTGCCCCATTCCAGGTAGTAGCTGAAGACGCCGCGGAATTCGGGGTCGTTGGGGAGGCCTACCTCGTCGGCGGTGTCCTGGAGGAGGGAGACCCAGCGGCGGCGCTGGGTTTCGGTGAGGTGGCGGCCGAGGTGGCGGGAGGCCATGTGGCGGTGGCCGCCGTGTTCGGTGCTGTAGACCGCGGGGCCGCCGAAGACTTCGCCGATCCAGGCGGCGACGTGCTGGGCGTGGTGCGGGTCCATGCCGGCGAAGACCGGGGCGAGGATCTCGTCGTCGGCGACGTGTTCGTAGAAGCGGGTGAAGAGGCGGTCGAGGGCTTCGGCGCCGCCTGCCCAGGCGTACAGGGTGGGGTTGGCGCCGCCGGTGCCGGTGACTTCGGTCACGGTGTCGTAGTGCCGCATTTCCTGGATGGCGTGGAAGTAGGGCTTGATCTCGGCGAAGAAGGCCGGGAAGTGCTCGCCCTTCCGGAAGCCTTCGAGGTGGTCCGGTGTGGAGGTCCAGCGGATGCGCAGGATGTACGACGCGGAGTCCTCCTGACAGCGCGTCAGTTCGTAGTCCGCGCACTCCGGCGCGGCGCGGAGTGATGCGGCGGCGCGGGCGTAGGCGGCCTCGAAATCCGCCTGCTGGTCTGCCGGAATGGTGTAGCGGATGTACTCGACGATCATGTGTCTGCGTCCTTGGAAGTGTCGACGGACGGTGGACGAGCCATGCTTGTGCGGATGTGCCGCGGCCGGGCCAACGATCCGGGAACCGGCGGAGATTCCCCGCTTCGCCGTCGGCGTACACGCGGGCCCGATCACGCGGGATCTCGCCGTGAACGCGCAGCCCGCAACATCGGTCGGAATCGGTCGATCCGCGAACGCGTCATGTCGGGTACCTCCGGAAAACACCCGCTTCACGTAGGGTTCCGGGACTCTGACTCCGCGTCATGCGCGTGATTAGGATGTTGGCGCTTGCTGTCCGCTCGCCATGTCTCCACCGAGCGTGGTGTATCCGAGGAAACGATGACCGATAGCGTCCCGCCCGCGGTGTTCTGGTGCCTTGCCGCGGTCACTGTCGCCCTCGCCGCCGTCCTCGTGCGCATGCTCCTCGCCGGCTCGGTCCGGCGGCACCGCATCGCGGCGCTGGAGTCCGCCGTCGAGGCGCGCGACACGACCCTGCGCGATCTCGTCGAGGCGCGGCTGCCGTTGTACGAGGCCCGCCAGACCCCGCCGCCCGCACCACGGCACCCGGTGCTGGAAGGCACGTCGTTCGCGCTCAGCCTGCACTTGGTCGAGGAGCGCTTCGCGGGGACCGTGGCGCGCGCGCAGACACGTGCCGATCAGTCGGCCAAGTCCGCGCTCAAGGGCGCCATGCGGGCGCTCCAGGGCCTGGCCAACGAGCAGCAGCTGTCGATCAGCGAGATGCAGGAGCGTCACGACCACCCCGAAGTGCTGCACGACCTGCTGCAGATCGACCACACCAACGCCCAGTTCGGCCGCCGCGCGCAGGCCATCGCGGTGCTGTGCGGGTCGTGGCCGGGCCGGCAGCGCGCCGCGTCGCCGCTGCTGGACGTGGCGCGCGGGGCGACGTCGCGGATCCGCGACTACCGCCGGGTGCGGGTGCACGCGCAGATGGAGATCGCGGTGGTGTCCCGGGCGGTGGAGCCGGTCGTGCTGGCCGTCGCCGAGCTGCTGGACAACGCGGCGCGGCACTCGCAGCCGAACACGTTCGTCGAGGTGTCCATCCAGCCCGCGCACAACGGCGCGTGCGTGGTCATCGACGACGCGGGCGTGGGCATGGACGAGCAGGAGGTCGCGCACGCGGTGCGGCTGCTCGACGGGCAGAGCGGTGTGGACGTCAACCGGCTGGGCGACCCGCCACAGTTCGGGTTCGCGGTGGTCGGCGTGCTGGCCGAGCGGTACGGGTTCCGCGTCTCGGTCGACACGCGGTCGCCGTACGGCGGTGTCCGCGCCGTGGTGTTCCTGCCCGGCGCGCTGCTGACCGCCGTCGAGCCGGATGCCCCGGTGGCCTACCGGCAGTCCGCCGAGCCGCCCGCGGCACCGCCGCGGCACCGGGCGCCGGCCGCCCCCCGCGACACCCCGGAGGGCACCGACGTGATCGGCTCCACCCCGGCCGGCCTCCCCAAGCGCCGCCGCCGCGAGCCGAGCGCCGGAACCGCCGCGGCCGCCGCGCCGCAGCAGGGCGCCGCGGTTCCCGAGCAGCCGGCACCCGGCACCGAGCCCGGCACCACCCGCTCGGTCCACGAAACGGCGTCGCGCATGGGTGCGTTCGCCCGGGGCACGCGTTCCGGACGGGCCGCCGCCGAGCAAGACGGAGAGGGGATCGGACAGCAATGAACGAGCACGGCGAGAACGACCTGGGCTGGATGCTCGACGAGTCGTTGAAGGTTCCCGGCGCACGGCACGCGATCCTGCTGTCCGCCGACGGCATGCTGCGGGCGCATTCCCGGGGCATCGACCGCGACGAGGCGGACCGCCAAGCGGCCGCGCTGTCCGGGCTCCAGTCGATCAGCCGGAGCACGGCGGAGTTCGCCGGGCGGGTCGAGACGCCGTGGCGGCAGACGCTCGTCGAGTTCGACGGCGGCTACGTCTTCCTGGTGGCCGCCGGACCGGGCGCCTACCTCGCGGTCTCGGCCTCCGAGCACGTCGACATGGAGGCCGTCACGTACGCGATGCAGAAGCTCGTGGACCGGCTCGGCAAGGAACTCGGCGCGCCCTTGCGGCAGAACACGGGCACCTTCCGATGAACCCGCCCCCGGAGCCGGGCGGGCGCGGCCGCGGCAAGGGGCTGGTGCGGCCGTACGTGGTCACCGGTGGCCGCGCCCACCCCACGCGCAACACCTTCGACCTGGTCACCCTGGTCTACGCGCCGCACGAGCGCCCGATCGCCGGGCTCGGCCCGGAGCAGCGCCGGCTCGTCGAGCTGTGCCGTCCCGGCTCGCTGTCGGTCGCCGAAGTGGCGGGACACCTGGGCCTGCCGGTCAGCGTCGTCAAGGTGCTGCTGGCCGACCTGGTCGACTCCGGGCACATTCTCACGCGTGCTCCCATCCCCGCGGCCGAGCTTCCCGAGGCCCAGTTGCTTCAGGAGGTGCTCGATGGACTCCGCGCTCGTCTCTGAGCCTGCGGCGTATCTGCGGCCGACGGTTCGCATATCCGTGAAGCTGCTGGTGGTCGGCCACTTCGCGGTCGGCAAGACGACCTTCGTGGGCACGCTGTCGGAGATCCGGCCGCTGCACACCGAGGAGAAGATGACGCAGGCCGGCGCGCTCGTCGACGACTTGAGCGGAGTACCGGACAAGACCACGACGACCGTGGCGATGGACTTCGGCCGTCTGACGCTGAACGACCAGATCGTCCTCTACCTGTTCGGCGCGCCGGGGCAGCAGCGGTTCACCCGGCTGTGGCGGGACATGACGCAAGGCGCCCTGGGCGCCCTCGTGTTGGCCGACACGCGGCGGCTCGACCAGTCGTTCGAGGTCATGGGCCTGCTGGAAGAGCACGGGCTCCCCTACGCCGTCGCGGTCAACCACTTCCCCGACGCGCCGTTCTACGCGGACGCGGACATCCGCGAGGCGCTCGACCTGCTGCCCGAGACACCGCTGGTGACCTGCGACGCGCGCGACGCCCGGTCGTCCACCCAGGCGCTCATCGCGCTCGTCGAGTACTTGCAGCGCCGCCCCCGCTGACCGCCCCCGCTGACCGTCCCCGTCGGCACCCGCACTTCCCCAGCACCTCCCGGACCTCCCCGGATCTCCCCCGCCCGTCGTCCCGCCGGCCGGACCCGCGCGGCCCGGCCGGCTCGTGCCAGGAGCTTTGACGTGACGAGCAGTTCCCCGTCCCCGACCCCGCCGCCGGAGTGCCCGGCACACGGGTACCCGCTGTACGGCCAGGAGTTCGCCGACTCGCCGGCCGACGCCTACGCGCATCTGCGCCAGTACGGCCCGCTGGCCCCGGTGACGCTGCACGAGACCGTGACCGCGTCGCTGGTGACGTCCTACGAGGCCGCGCTGCACATCCTGCGCTCCCCCGAGACGTTCTCGAAGGACCCGCGCCGCTGGGCCGGCCTGCAGGACGGCCGGATCGGGCCGGACAACCCGCTGCTGCCGATGATGGGCTACCGGCCGAACGCGCTGTTCACCGACGGCGCCGAGCACGCCCGCTTCCGCTCCGCGATCACCGACAGCCTGGACCGCATCGACCCGATCGAGCTGCGCGAGTATGTCGAACGCAGCGCCGACAAGCTGATCGACGCGTTCGAGACGGACGGCAAGGCCGACCTGCGCCGCGAATACGCGCTCGTCGTGCCGCTGCTGGTCTTCATGGAGATGTTCGGCTGCCCGCCGCAGATCGCCGAGAAGCTGGTGCGGGGCATGTCGGGCATCTTCGAACTCGTCGACGCCGAGAAGGCGAACGCGCTCCTGTTCGAAGGCATGGTCGAACTCGTCGCGCTCAAGCGCGCGAAGCCCGGTGCGGACGTTACGTCGTGGCTGATGGCGCACCCCGCGGAGCTGTCCGACGAGGAGATGATCCACCAGCTGACCCTGCTGATGGGCGCGGGCACCGAGCCGCAGCAGAACCTCATCTGCAACGCGCTGCGGCTGCTGCTGTCCGACGACCGGTTCGCGGGCAGCCTGTCCGGCGGCACCATGCCGATCGACGACGCGCTCGACGAAGTCCTGTGGACTGACCCGCCGATGGCCAACTACGGCGTTCATTTCCCGGTTCACGACGTGGATTTCGCGGGTACACGTCTGAAAGCGGGGGAGCCGATCATGGTCAGCTTCGCGGCGGCCAACACCGATCCGGCGCTGGCCACCGAGCACCGTGCGGGCAACCGCGCGCATCTCGCGTGGAGTGCGGGACCGCACACGTGTCCGGCGAAGGACGGCGCGCGCCTCATCGCGTCGGTGGCGATCGAGCGGCTGCTCGACCGCCTGCCGGATGTCGAACTCGCCATTCCCGCGGAGCGGCTGCGCTGGCGTCCCGGTCCGTTCCACCGGGCGCTGGCGGAACTCCCGGTGGTGTTCCCGCCGGTGGATCCGGCCTCGGCCGCGCCGCCCCGCCGTCCCCCGCTGCCCGAATCGACCGCATCCCAGCTTGGAGACAGCACGTGGCCGAACAGCCCAGCGCGTACGTCATCGACCCGTCCGGAAGCGACCTCCACGGCGAGCACGCCCGGCTCCGCGCCCGCGGACCGGCCACGCTGGTGGCACTCCCTGGCGGTGTGGAGGCGTGGTCGGTCAACGACCAGGCCCTGATCAAGGACCTGTTGACCGACCCGCGCGTTTCCAAGGACACCCGCCGTCACTGGCCGGCCTGGATCGGCGGCGAGATCCCGGCGGATTGGCCGCTGCAGATCTGGGTGGCGGTGCAGAACATGTTCACCGCGTACGGCGGCGAGCACAAACGGCTCCGCACGCTGGTCTCCAAGGCGTTCACCGCGCGCCGCACCGCCGCGCTCCAGCCGCGCATCGAGGAGATCACCGCGTCGCTGCTCGACCGCATGGCCGAGGGCGACACCGCCGACGCGCGGCGGGACTTCGCCTATCCGCTGCCGATCAGCGTGATCTGCGAGCTGTTCGGCGTGGCGGCGGAGGTGCAGGAAGAACTCCACGTGGCGGTGGACACCATCTTCCGCACCACCGCGACGCAGCAGGAGCGGGAGGCCGGGCAGGCCAGTCTGTACGGCATCCTCACCGCGCTGGTCGCGGAACGGCGCGCGAAACCGGCGGACGACATGACGTCCGGCCTGATCGCGGCCCGCGACGAGGGCGACGGTGCGCTCAGCAAGAGCGAACTCATCGACACGCTCATCCTCATGCTGTCCGCCGGGCACGAGACCACGGTCAACCTGCTCGACAACGCGATCCACGCGCTGCTGACCCGGCCCGACCAGCTCGAACTGGTGCGCTCCGGCAAGGCGAGCTGGGACGACGTGATCGACGAGACGCTGCGCGCCGAATCGCCGATCTCCAACCTGCCGCTGCGCTACGCGGTGGAGGACATCGAGATCGGCGGCGGCGTGACCATCGCGAAGGGCGACCCGATCCTGGTCGCCTACGGCGCCGTGGGGCGTGACCCGAAGGTGCACGGCGACGACGCGGACACCTTCGATGTGACCCGGGCGAACAAGGACCACCTGGCGTTCGGACACGGCGTGCACTTCTGCCTCGGTGCCCCGCTGGCCCGGCTGGAGGCGCAGATCGCGCTGCCCGCACTGTTCGCCCGCTTCCCGGATCTCGCGCTGGCGGTGCCGGCGGAGGAGCTGGAGCCGATGGAGTCGTTCATCTCGAACGGGCACAAGACGCTGCCGGTGCGGCTGCGCTGACCAACCGGCGACGCCGATGGACCGGCTTCGGCGGCCGGTCCGACACCATGAGGGCCGGGTCCCGTTCCGGGGCCCGGCCTGGTGCCGTAGCTTGTCCGCAACAGCCTCGGAATCGCGGCCGCGCCGCTTCCGCCTTCCGGTGTCAACCAGCACTATTCTGCAGGTCGGAGCGGCTTTCGATCTACACCGAAGCCCCTCGGATTCCCGCGCCGCACGCGGCCACCATGGTCGGCATGCCTTCCTCCCCGGATTCCTTGCTCTCCCCTGCCCGGAACGCCGCCCCGCACACCGTCCGCACCGCCACGGCCGCCGCCCGGAAAGCCCCCGAATCCGCGCTCGAGCTCGTTCCCGAAGCCCGCGGCTGGTTGCGCGGCCTGGCGGCCAACCCGGCCGCGCCGGAGTCCGTCCGGGACCGGTTGCGCGCCGCCGGTCACGCCGCGGACGCCCCGCCGGCCCTGACGCTCGCCGGCCTGGCCGACGCCGTGCGCGGCACGCCCGACGCGGCAGCGCTGCGGGTCCGGCTCGGCACCTCCGAACTTCCCGACGACCTGGCCGAGGTCGCGCTGCGGAGCGCACCGACAGACGAGGAGGCCGGATCACGGGCCGCCGGGGTGCCGTGGCGGGAAACCGTCCCCTGGACCAAGGCGACCAAGGCGACCAACGCGATCAGGAAGACCAAGGGAACCGAGGGAGCCGGGGGTTTCGGGATGCACGACAACGCGCCGGTCTCCGCGCGGTCGCCGCTGGAGCGGCGGCGCAGCGCCGCAACGGCGGTCTGGCTGCCGGATTTCGACACCGCGGCGCTGGCCGCGGACCCGGATTTCACGGTGCGGATGCTGCTCGCCTGGCATCACACGTACGCGCCGTTGGCGGTCCGGCAGGAGGCCTACGCGACGTGGGCCGACCCGGCATGGCAACAGTTCGGCATCCGGCCGGGGTTCCGGGCCGGCGGTCTCGCGCGCTTCGCCGCGCACCCGCGGCCGTACGCACGGATGGCGGCCCTCGACGACCCGGCCGCGGACTTCGCGGCACTGGCAGCCGATCCGAGCCCGACCGTGCGGTGGTGGGCGCGCCGCAACCGCCACCTGCCGTGGCAGCAACTGCGCGCCCTGCTCGTCACCCACCCGGAAGACGCCGCCGCCAACCCGGGATTGCCTCCGGAGGTGATGCACCGGTTGCTGGACATCGCCGCCATTGCCGATGTCCCACCGGTGGACACCCATGGGCCGAGCCTCCGTCCGGGCGCCGGAAGCTCAGCCGGGAGCTGAGCCTGGCGCCCGCACGGACCGGGGGCGTCCGCGGCTGTCCGGACGCGGTCGCCCCCGGGGTTCGAGGGAGTCGTCAGGCGGTGCCGGGCCCCCCCGGCCCCCCGGGCCCCCCCCGCGGCCGGGGCGGGGGCCCCGGGGCCCGCCGCCCGCGCACGGCCGGGCAGCCGCAGGATCTTCGGCGGTACGTCCGGACCGGACGCCAGCGCCGCCGTGAACTGCTCGGT
>NZ_JBMULZ010000027.1:0-85822 GCF_049534875.1 Uniformispora flossi | reverse complement strand
GGGCCCCGGAGCATGACCGGGCCACGGCGGCCTTCGCCGCGCAACTTCCGTCAGTTCACCGACGCTTGCCGATGCCGAACCATCCGGCGATCCGCGCGCCCAGCGACTTCCGCGGCCGCGACGGCGGCTCCTCCGCGGCCGGTACCGCGCCGGCCGCGGGAGCCGCCGCGACGGCGTTCGCACCCGCCGCAGCCGGCTCGCCCGCCTTGGCGTCCGGGCCCGGCGGCGGAACCGCGCCGACCCGCTCCGGCCGCGCCGCCCGGGACGGCACCACGTTCCGCGCCGCCGTGTCGTCGACCGAACCCGGCTTGAACCGCACCGGCAGCTCGGTCAAGTGCCGCGACATCCACGACGACACCCAGACGAGGTCCTCGTCGGCAACGGCGAGTTCGACGTCGGGCAACCGGGTCAGCAGCACGTCCACCGCCGTCTCGGTGATCGCCCGGCCGATGTCCTGCCCCGGGCACTCGTGCGGGCCGCCGCTGAACGCCAGATGCGAGCGGTTGCCGTGCATCGGCATCGTCAGGTCCGGCCGCACGGCAGGGTCGGTGTTGCCCGCCGCGAGCCCGAGCAGCAGCATGTCGCCGGCCTTGACCTGCACGTTGCCGATCTCGGTGTCCCCGGTCGCCCACCGCGCCGGGCACACCATGATGGACGGCTCGTCCCACAGCACCTGCTCCACCGCGTCCGGAAGCGTCATGCGGACGCCCGCCAGCGAGGCGCGGAACCGTTGGTCGGTCATCACCAGGTGCAGGGTGTTGCCGATGCAGATGGTGGTGGTCTCGTTCGCCGAGATGAGGATCAGCCGCAGATGCTGGGCGACTTCCTCGTCGTCCAGGTTGGCCGGGTGAGCCATCAGCAGCGACGTGAAGTCGTGCGCGGGCTCCTCGCGGCGCCGTGCGACATGCGCGCGCACCGTCTCGGTCACGAACAAGTCGCTTTCGAAAGCCGTCTCGCTGCCCTTGATCAGGTCGAGGGTGGCTTCCACGAGCCGCGGGCCGTATTCCTCCGGCATGCCGAACAGCTGCGTCAGCACCAGCATCGGCAGGTGCTCGGCGAACCGGCTGACCAGATCCGCTTCGCCGTCCGCCACGAACTGGTCGATCAACTGCCCCGCGAACCGGGTCACGTACCGCCGGATACCCCGGCGGTCCAGCTTCGCCAGGCTCTCCGTCACCGCCGCGCGCAGCCGCTCGTGCTCCGCGCCGTCGACGAACACGCACAGCGGCCGCCACCCGATCATCGGCAGCAGCGGAGAGTCCTCGGGAACGTGGCCCTGCAGCAGCGAGTTCCAGATCCGCGAATCCCGCGAGAACCGGTTCGGCGTCCGCACGACTTCGAGGTTCTCCCGGTACCCCAGCACCAGCCAGGCCGGCAGATCGCCCTCGACGAGCACCGGCGCGACCGGGCCGTGCTTCTCGCGGAGCTGCTCGTACACGCCCATCGGATCGGTCCGGTGCTCGTCGCCCGACAACCGCACCGCGCCGGCGTGTGCGGGGCAGCCGGGTGGTGGCATCGCGCCGGAGTGGGACGTGTGCGCCGACGAGGTGGACGTGCCCCCCGCAGAAGACGGCGTGGACGAGGCGGTCATCGTGCCTCCGATCGGGCGAGCGTCATGGCGTGCAAGTAGCGCGTGAGTTCGAGGAGCACATCGCGGCTCGACGCGCGGCTTCGCGCGTCGCAGTCCACCAGCGGCACCCAGTCCGGCAGGTCGAGCGCCTCGCGCAACTCGTCGAGGTCGTGGACCTGGGCGTCCGGGAACGCGTTGACGGCCACCACGAACGGCATGCCGCGCTCCTCCAGCCGCCCGATGATGTCGAAGCTGACCTCCAGGCGCCGGGTGTCCACCAGGACCACCGCGCCCAACGCCCCCTCGAACAGGCCGTGCCACAGGAACCAGAAACGCTCCTGCCCCGGCGTGCCGAACAAATAGAGCACCAGCCGGTCGTTCAGGCTGATCCGCCCGAAATCCATCGCGACGGTGGTCTCGGTCTTGCGTTCCACCCCGGTGACGTGGTCGACGCCCTCGCCGGCCTGCGTCATCGTCTCCTCGGTGGTGAGCGGCCGGATCTCGCTGACCGCGCGCACCATCGTGGTCTTTCCGACGCCGAACCCGCCCACGATCACGATCTTCACCGCGGCGGTGGCCGTCGCGGGAAGCTGGTCCTGGGGGCTCGGGCCGGGCGCCGCGGACGGACCGTACCGGTCCGCCCCGCCGGCACCCGGCAGCACGTCAGAGGTTTTGTAGTCCATGCATCACCGCCTCGAGAAGTGCCGTGTCGGGAAGGGAAGCCGCCGGAATCGGCGCACGGGCCTCCACCCGGTCGTCGGCCAGAAGATCGGCCAACAGCACCATGACGACACTGGCGGGCAACGCCAGGTACGCGGAGATCTCGGCCACGGACAAGGGGAACTCGCACATCCGCAGGATCGCGGCGTGCTCGGGCTGCGTGGCCGTGTGCGGGGAGGCCCGCGACACGATCAGCGTGACGATGTCGAGCGGCTCCCGTGCGGACGAGCCACTGCGTCCACCGGTGATCACATATAAGCGCTCGGGAGCGCCTTCGTCCCACTCCGGACGGTGCGGTCCACTCATGTGGCCCGCCCGGCCGGGGTGGCCCGAGGCGGCGCACTGAGATGCTCGCCGATCCGCATGACCAGGTCGCGCATGCGCTGCCCCATGAGCCCCGCGTCCACGCCCTCGTCGGCCAGCACCGCCAGGTAGGCGCCGACACCGGCGGCCATCAGGTAGAACATGCCGCCGCCGATCTCGATCACCACCAGCCGCATCCGGCCGTCCCCGTGCGGGAATTCGGTGGCCACCGCGGACGACAGGCTCTGCAGGCCGGCACACGCGGCCGCGATACGGTCCGCGGTGTCCACGTCGCATCCGTGCTGCGCGATGCACAGGCCGTCCGACGACAGCACCACCACGTGGCGGGTCTGCGGGACGCCGTCGGCCAGATCCTTGAGGATCCAGTCCAGATCAGCTCTCTTCTGCATCAGCGCTCACCCTCTTCCGACGACCCGTCACGGCTGCCGGAGCCCGACGCGGTCGGTTCTCCGGACACGGCGTTCTGGAACGCCGCAAGCCACAAACCCGGCTCCGTCGTCGACGCGGCCGCCTTCTCCGACCGGGCGTCCGGCGCGGCCGCCCGGCCGGCCTGTGCACCGGCCGCGAACGGCGACGCCGCGGGCGTCCGGCGACGGCGCTGCGGAAGGCCGTTCGCGTTGCGCGAAGCCGGCTCCTCGGACCCCAGTTCGTGCTCGGACATGTTCCCCCGCGACGGTCCCGACGGCTTCGGCACCCGGGCGCTGGCCAGCGCCTGCAGACCCGGCGCGGCACCCGAAATGAGCGACACCGGCGCGGTCGTGATCACGTCCTTGGGGACGACCAGGATCGCCCGGACACCGCCATATGCGGACGGCCGCAGCGACACCTTGAACCCGTGTGACTGCGCGAGCCGGCCGACCACCGCGAGGCCCAGACGCGGCGCCTCGCCGAGGTCAGCGAGGTCGAGGCCGGCGGACGCGTCCTCCAGCAGGCGCTCGACGCGCCGGCGGGCCTCCTCGGCCAAGCCGATGCCGCCGTCTTCGATCTCCACCGCGACGCCGGACTGCACCTCGCTCGCGGTCACCCGCACCTTCGTCTTCGGCGGGGAGTAGCGCGTCGCGTTGTCCAGCAGCTCGGCCAGCGCGTGGATCAGCGGCTCGACCGCCGGGCCGACCACCGCGACTTCGGTGACCGACAGGATCTCGACACGCGGGTAGTCGGCGATACGCGACACGGCGCCGCGCAGCACGCTGTAGAGCGGCACGTCCTTCTGCCACTGGCGGCCCGGCCGGGCGCCGCCGAGGACCGCGATGGAGTCGGCGAGACGGCCGATCAGCGCGGTGCCGTGGTCCAGCTTCAGCAAGTCCCCGAACACGTCGGGCCGGTTGCCGTGCCGGTCTTCCATTTCCCGCAGGTCGGTCGCCTGCTGGTGGACGATCGCCTGCACACGGCGGGCGATGTTGACGAACGCGCGCTGCGCGGAGTCGCGCAGCCCTTCCTCCGCCTCGACCGCGTCGGCGACCATCCGCAGGACCTGGACCTGCGCGGAGGAGTACACCGGCGACACGCCGGCCTCGGTGGTGGCGTCCATCAGGACTTCTTCGGCGCTGTCGCCGCTCTGCAGCCGCATGATGGTCTTGGGCAGCAGCTCGCGCGTCAGGTGGTGGAGCGCCTCCTCCTGGGTGGCGATGCGCTCGTGCAGGGCTCTCTCCTGCTGCCGGTGATACTCCCGCTCCAGCGCGAGTCTGCGGCCCCGGCGCACGGCCTCCGCGGCCACGAACGCGATGGCGACGACGGCAACCCCAAGGCCGATGCCGAGAGGTAACCGCACATCCTTGTCGACCAGAGCGACGGCAGCGGCGGAAGCGAGGACCGACACGGCCACCGGCAGCAGCCAGAGGGGCGCGGCGGACGGGGGACGTGGGGATTCGGGCGGTGACCCGACACGGACCATGGACATCCTCGGAAATCGAGCGAACGGGACAGGGGGACGCCGGACACACCGGCTGAGGCCATGGCGCGAATGAAATCCCGCCACGCCGGCGGACGGGCCAACGCGCGCGCCCGCGCGCACTGTTGCCGCCCGCCTCCGGTGTCCGAGCGGATCGGAACCGAGGCCACCCCGTCTCCAGCGGTCAGTGGCACCACCGCGATTGGAGACCACTGGCTGTGATCCCCGCATCTCGCAGGGCCCTCCGGAGCATAGTCGTTCGGCGCGCGCCGTCAGGCGGAGTCCCCCGAGGTGAGCACCGAACTTGCCTGTTGGGCAGGGTGGTTACCGTGTATGTCCGATCCTGCCCCGCAAACCGCCTTCCCGTGACCGTGCGATCACCCTGGCGAGCCAGGCGAAGGGGTGGCGAAATACCCGCGCTCCCCGGCGCGTCGCGCCCGCGCGCCCCCCTCCCGGGGTTGCCTGCGAGGCCCGCGCGGTGAGGAGGATCACAGGATAGAGCGCCGGAACACGCCCTTCGGCACCCTGAATCGGCCACCTTCGCGCCGGCCGGGGCGCCGCGTTCCGCGCGCGGCGCCACCCGTTCGCCGACCCTTACGACACCAGCGGTCCGTCCGCCAGCTCCGCCAGCTTCACGGTGCACATGCCGCCGCGCTCCGCCGTCACACTGGTGACCTTCAACTGCGTGCCCGGCAGCAGGATGAACTCCTCCTCGTCGGTGAACGCCGAGAAGCTGCGGATCCCGACCGCGCGCGCCGGCGTCACCTCGAACAGCGTCCGCTTGCCGCGGCTGCCCAGGAACGCGCGCGCCACACCCAGCTTCGACGTACACGACGAGACGCCCCACCACGTCACCGTCTTCCCCAGCGGATACTGCGCCCGCAGATCCAGCGAAACCCCGCGCCACAGCGGCTCGGTGCGCACCGGAAGCGCGTCCACGGCGGCGAACAACAGCCGCAGATACGGCAAATACGGGACGACCCTGCTCCGGTCCGGAGAACGCAGAATCGCGTTGATCTCGCGGTAGAACGCCGACTCGCAGGTGTAGAGGTACAGCGCGGCGATCGCATCGGCGGACAGCGACGCGGCCCCCGCGTCCACCCGCCGCTTGCCGAAGTCGTGCGACCGGTCGACATGCCGCTCCAGCCCGGCCAGCAACGCCGCCACCGGCCCGACCGCGTCCCGGAAGTCCATCAGCGGAGTGTCGAACACCCCGGTGATCGCGGGCAGGACGAGGCCTTCGTCCTTGACGCCCGCCAGACGTTCCAAGTACAGCTGGTGCAGTTCCATGGTGGACGCGATGAACGCGCCCATCCGCTGCGCGTGTTCCGCATCCGACCCGCCCGCCTCCGCCGCGGCGTCGTTCCACCCCGCACTCGGCAGCCAGTCGACCGGCTCGGCACCCAGCGACGCCAACGCGTCGTTCACCATCGCGAAATGGTCGCCGTCGCAGAAGATGTCGCCCTGCGCGGCCGGATTGCAGTGGTCGATGTGCCGGACCTCGACACCCGGGTACTTCTTCTCCAACCGCTGCACGATCGACTTCAACGCCCGCGCGTGCGCACCCCACCACGCGAAGACCACCCCGCGGTCCTCCGGATCCGCCGAGGCCTCCTTCGCCTTGAGGATCTCCTCGACGATCCGCTCCACGATCGGACGCCAGAACGCGGTATGCCGGTCCGCGCCCTTCGACCCGTCGGCGCTCGCCGTCAGGGCCGCGTTCAGCAGCAGCACACCCTGCGTCAGCATCGCCTGGAACCACTCCGGCGGCTGCACGGTCTCCTGCTTCTTCAGCAGCGCCCGGATGTCCTTGATCGGGGTCTTCTTCGGTATCTCGTACTTCCACATCGCCGCGGCCTTGATGATGCAGCGGATGCTCACGACCTTGCCGAACTGGCTGTCCGCCCAGTCGTGGAAGGTGTTGTCGAACATCGCGATCCCGGTCGCGCTCTCCGGCCGCGGATAGGGGTTCTGCCCGAACACCACCACCTTCCACCTGTGCGGCGGATTCGGCTTCAGCGCCTGGAACGTCAACTCCCGCACCGGCACGACCTCGGGGCTGCGCCCCGCCCCGATGTACGACGCCGCGTCCGCCCGCGCTTCGATCACCGGCTTCAGCAGCGGCAGCCAGGGCTCGCCGCCGCCTTTGAACAGCTCGGTGAGAGCCAGCGGGTCGTTCGCGTCGGGGGCGTCGGGCTCAGCCGCGTCGGGCTGGGGGGTGTTGAGCTGGGAGGTGTTGGGCTCAGGGGTGCCGGGCTTGGGAGTTTCCGACTCGAGAGCGCCCGACTCGGGTACGTCGGGGGCGGTTTCGTCGCGCATGAGGGCAACTCCGAAGGAGGGGAAGGCGGGGATCGGCGGCCGAACAGGTCGACGGTGTCGAACGTAGCGGACTGTGCCGACGCGGCTCCGCGCCCGGTTGTCCACCCGCCGCGTCCGCCACCGGCGCTGTCGTCCTCCTGCGTTAGCGTCGTCGGTGTCGGAAGCAATCGTTCTGCGATCGGAGTTGCCCCATGACCTCGAACCACGTCACGTCGCCGCCGCTGAAGGTGGTCTTGGCGGACATCAACGGCGACGTGGTGGAGGCCTGGCGCGCGGCGTTCGCCGACGAACCCGGCATCGAGATCCGCAAGGGCTCGATCCTCGACCAGCACGTGGACGCCTGGGTCAGCCCGACCAACTCCCGCGGACGCATGGACGGCGGCCTCGACGCCGTCGTCAAGCGCCACCTCGGCGCCGGCATCCAGCTCCGCGTCCAGCGCGCGATACGCGACCGCTTCGCGGGCACGCTGCCGATCGGCAGCGCGGTGTGCGTGCCGTCCGGCGCGGTCAACCCCAAGTACCTGATCTCGACGCCGACGATGGAGACGTCCGCGCAGAACGTCAGCGAGACCCTGAACGTCGCCCTGGCCTGCGCGGCCGCCTTCCAGGCCATCCACCAGCAGAACGCGGCTTCCCCGGGCAGCATCACGTCTGTTGCGCTGGTCGGCATGGGCGCCCACACCGGACGGGTGCCGGCCCGCGTCTGCGCCAACCTGATGTGGACCGGCTACACCCTCTTCAACGACTACCGCTTCGCCGACTACGACGACCTGCGCACCACGATCCTGTCCCAGCTCGACGACTTGGAGGCGGCACCGACCGAGCAGCGGGTACGGGTGGTGCCGCCGCAGCGCTGACCGGTATTCCGGCACCGAGACGCCGACGAGGCCACGGCGCTGCGTGCCGTGACCTCGTCGATGCCCTGGCCGGTAGCCCGGCCGACGACCCAGCCGGTGACCCAGCCGGTGAGTTGCTTGGGTCCTACTTCCGGGAGTCCGGCACCGTGGTGCCGCTCGCGCTCATCAGCGCCGTGATCTCCTCCGCCAGCGGAGCGCCGAGCTGACCCCAGCCGTTCTTGTAGGCGTAGACGCCGGCGAGCGTGCGCGCGTCGTAGTCGCCGTTCATGATCTCGATGTCGGTCGCGGTGATCAGCGACGGGTGGGCGACGCCGACGGCCGCCGAGACCTTCGTCAGCTCCTTGCGCAGCGTGCGCAGGTAGGCGGCGGCGCGGGCGGACTTCGACGCCGGGTCGATGCCGCGCGCCAGCCACGCGTTCTGGGTGGCGATGCCGGTGGGGCACTTGTCGGTGTGGCACTTCTGCGCCTGGATGCAGCCGATCGACAGCATCGCCTCGCGGCCGACGTTGATCATGTCGACCCCCAGGGCGAAGGCGACGGCCGCGTTCTCGGGCAGGCCGAGCTTGCCGGAGCCGATGAACGTCAGGTCGTCCGTCAGGCCCAACTCGGCGAAGGTGCCGTAGACGCGCGAGAAGCCCATGCGGAACGGCAGCGACACCGAGTCGGTGAAGATGAGCGGCGCCGCGCCGGTGCCGCCCTCGCCGCCGTCGATCGTCACGAAGTCGACGCCGCGGTCGCCGCGCGCCATGAACGTGGCCAGGTCCTGCCAGAAGCCCATGTCGCCGACCGCGCTCTTGACGCCGACGGGCAGGCCGGTCTCGGCGGCGATCAGCTCGACGAAGTCGAGCATCGAGTCGACGTCGTGGAAAGCGCTGTGCCGCGACGGCGACGCGCAGTCCTCACCGACCGGGATCCCGCGGATTCCGGCGATCTCCGGCGTCACCTTCGCGCCCGGCAGCATGCCGCCCAACCCCGGCTTGGCGCCCTGGGACAGCTTGATCTCGATGGCCTTCACCGGGGCGTCGGCGACGATCTCCCGGAGCTTGTCGACGTTGAAGGTGCCGTCCGCGTTGCGGCAGCCGAAGTACGCCGTGCCGATCTGCAGCACGAGGTCACCGCCGTTGCGGTGGTACGGCGAGAGCCCGCCCTCGCCCGTGTTGTGCATCGTGCCCGCCAATGCCGCGCCCTTGTTGAGCGCCGAGATGGCCGCACCCGACAGTGAGCCGAAGCTCATCGCCGAGATGTTCACGACGCTCCCCGGCCGGAACGCCTTGGCGCGCCCCCGCGGCCCGCCCAGCACCTTGGCCGACGGCAGTGGGGCCTGCGGGTCGTGCATGTCGGGCAGGGTGTCGGCGAACGTGCGCTGCTTCACGTACGCGTGCCCCTGAATGTGCTCGACGTCGACGTCGGTGCCGAACCCGAAGTAATTGTTCTCCTCCTTCGCCGACGCGTAGATCCAGGTGCGCTGGTCGCGGCTGAAGGGGCGCTCCTCCTCGTTGGAGGTCACGATGTACTGCCGCAGTTCCGGCCCGATTCGCTCCACCAGGTAGCGGGCGTGGCCGACGACGGGGAAGTTTCTCAGCAATGCGTGCTTCTTCTGCACAAGGTCACGGGCGGCCACCAGCGCCACAGCCGTCGCGGTGGCCGCTCCTATGCTCCGAGCGCGCATTGAACGTTCCTCTCCTCGTCCGCCGAACCATGCGAACGATCGTAGAGGCCGCTTGCGCTAGCGACGGGAGAAGGCCGCGTTGGCCTTGGTCAGCAGCGGGATGAGGCCGTACGCCACGGTCGGCACCACGAAGCCGGTCAGGATCAGGGTGCGCAACGGCAGCGGCAGGTGTGCCGTCGCGGGCCCGAGGAGGCCCAGGACCAGCGTGATCGTCGGGTAGACGGCGAGCCAGGTGATGAGCGCCCTCCGGTGGACGGAGGGGGCGGCTGCGGTGGTGGTGGTCGTGGCGACGGTGGCGGTCGTGGCGGTGGCGGACATCGTGATCTCCCCCGGGCAGGGCCACTCGGAGCCGATCTCCAAGTGATTGATTGGAGTCTGGCATACGTCTCGCCAAAACTCCAAGTGTCTTCTTGGGTTCGGGCTACACTGACGCCATGGCCTGGGACACAGCACGCACACAACAGCTCCTCCTCGACGCCGCCGTCGAAGAGTTCGCCGAACACGGCCCCGCCGGCGCCCGCGTCGCCCGGATCGCCAAACGCGCCGGTGTCAACCAGGAGCGCATCTACCAGTACTTCGGCAACAAGGAGAAGCTCTTCGACGCCGTCCTGGCCTCGGAGCTGGGCAAACTCGCGCTCGCGGTGCCCCTCACCGCCACGCCGGCCCTCGACCTCGGCGACTACGCCGGCCGCGTCTTCGAATACCACCGCGCCCACCCGCACTTCGTCCGCCTGCTGGCCTGGGAAGGCCTCCAGTGCCAGGACAGCGTGGTGGCCGAAGGCGAGCGTGCGGCCCACTACGACGCGAAGATCGCCACGATCGCCCAGGCCCAGCGGGCGGGGGACGTGACGGACGAGATCGAAGCGGGCCGCATCATGCACGCGGTCGTGGCCCTGACCGCCGCGTGGATCGTCTTCCCCCAGCTGACCCGGATGCTGATTCCGGGCTCGCCGGAACGGCCCCCGGCGGAGGAACGAGAGGCGGTGGCGGCAGTGATCCGGAGGTTGGCGGGGGCTTAGGCCGTGTCCGAGCCTGCGGATCCTCGGCCGCCCCGGTTGGCTTGCGTGCCTACCGGGGCGTCGCCACGGGCGTCCGGGAAGCCAACGCGTGCTCGAGCAACGTGACCATGGCGAGCTTCGCGGACTCCCGTTCGCGGGCGTCGCACATCACGACCGGGACGTGCGGATCCAGGTCGAGCGCGTCGGCGACCTCCTCGGGTGTGAAATCGCGAAGGCCGTCGAAGCAGTTCACCGCGACGACGAACGGCGCGCCGCGCAACTCGAAATAGTCGACCGCGGGAAACGAGTCCTCCAGGCGGCGCGGATCGGCGAGGACGATCGCGCCGATCGCGCCGATGGCCAGTTCATCCCACATGAACCAGAAGCGGTCCTGCCCGGGGGTGCCGAACAGGTACAGCACCATGCCGACGTCGAGGGTGATCCGGCCGAAGTCGAGCGCCACGGTCGTCGTCGTCTTGCCTTCGACCCCCGTGAGGTCGTCGACGCCTTCGCTCTCGCGGGTGATCACCTCTTCGGTGCGCAGCGGCGGTACCTCGCTCACCGCTCCGACCATCGTGGTCTTCCCCACGCCGAACCCGCCCGAGATCAGGATTTTGACCGCGGAGGGAAGCTGGGGGCCGGGCCGGGCGTCAGAGCCTGCGAATGCCATCGAGTACCGCCTGGAGAACGTGGATGTCGGGGGCTTCGGCCAACGCGATCGGCGCGCGGGTGTGGATGGCCCCGAGGTCGAGTAGGTCGCCGAGCAGGACCTTGACCACGGTGGGCGGCAGGTCGAGCTTCGCGGCGATCTCCGCCACCGACAGCGGACGGCCGGTGCAGAGCCGCAGGATGCCGGTGTGCTCGGGTTCCAGCCCGGGCAGCGCGGAGTCGTCGGTGGCGCTGAGGATCAGGGTGATGAGGTTGAACTCGTCGCGGCTGGGGCGGGTGCGGCCGCCGGACCGGGCGAAGGACCGCACGATGGGTCCGGCGTCCTCGTCCCACCACGTGTCGTCGGAGCCGGCCATCTCAGAACGGCTGGGCGGCCGTTGCGCCGTGGCGGGGGGCCGCGGACAGGGCGTCGCCCACGCGTTTGACGATGAGGTTCATCTCGTAGGCCACCAGGCCGACGTCGATGTCGGCCTCGCCCAGGACGGCCAGGCACGCGCCGCGTCCGGCACCGGTGACGAACAGATAGACCTTCTCCAGCTCGACGATGGTCTGGCGCACGCGTCCGCCGCCGAAATGCCGCCCCGCGCCCCGCGCGAGACTCTGGAACGCGGACGCGACCGCGGACATGTGCTCGGCGTCGTCGCGGTCCATCGCGCCCGAGTGGCCGATCAGCAGCCCGTCGGACGACAGGACGATGGCGTGCCGGGTGCGCGGCACACGTTTGACGAGGTCGTCCAGCAGCCAGTTGAGTTCGGCGCTGTCGTTCGGCAGTGCGGTCATGGGGTCACCACTGTCCTTGGGGGTTCGGGTTCTCGGGTGCGCCGCCGAGGCCCTCGAATCGGTCGGCGTCCGCGCGCCCTTGGGACGAACCGCGCTGGAACGCCGTCATGGCGTTCCGGATCTCGTCGGCGGGGCGCTGCTCGACGTCCGCCCCGGGGTGTGCGGGCTCGGCGGCGGCCGGACGGAGCAGTTGCGGGCGGAGATTGGCTTGGCGGACCCGGCGCGGGAGCCTGCGTTCCTCGCGAGGCGCCGCCGGCCCGGCGGGCGCCGGCGGGCGAACGTCGGCGTGGACGTGCGGGTGCTGCCCGGGGAAGGGCACGAGCGGGGCGTGGGCGTGGGCGTGGGCATGGGCAGGAGCGGGCGCGGGGGCGGGGGCGGCCGACGGTGCCGGGGGCCGGACCTCGACCGCCGGAGCGGGCACGGCGACGGGCCGCGGTGCTGCGGCAGGGCCGTTCCCGCGGAACGTGCCGGTGTCGCGGTCGGCGCCGTTGTCGTCGGATTCCGCGCCGTGCGGGTCCCGGTCGTCCAGCAGGCCCGGAGGCAGCAGGACGACCGCGGACGTACCGCCGTACGGCGAGGAGCGCAGGCTGACCGAGATGCCGTGCCGATGGGCGAGCCGGGCGACGACGAAGAGACCGATCCGGGAGTCCTGCGTGAACCCCATGACGTTGAACTCCTGCGCGGTCGCGAGGAGCCGGTTCGCTTCGTCGAGGGCTTCCGCGGACATGCCGAGGCCGCGGTCCTCGATCTCGATGCCGAGCCCGTTGGGTACGATCTCGGCGCTGATCCCGACCTTGGTGTGCGGCGGCGAGAACGACGTGGCGTTCTCGACGATCTCCGACAGCAGGTGCATCACGTCGCCGGCCACCGGTCCCGCGAGGCTGGTCTCGGGGACCATCGTCAGCTTGACCCGGGAGTAGTCCTCGGTCTGCGAAGCCGCGCCCCGCAGGACCTCGGCGAGCCGCACCGATCGGCGCCAACGCCGGGCCGGCATCGTTCCGCCGAGAACCGACAGGTTCTCCGCATTGCGCCGCATGCGCGTCGCCAGGTGGTCCGCCTGGAACAGCTCGGCCAGCAGGTCGGGATCCTCGTGCTCGCGCTCCAACTTGTCCAGCAGGGCGAGCTGGCGGTGCACCAGGCCCTGGCTGCGGTGCGCGAGGTTGAGGAAGACCCGGCTGATGCCCTGCCGCGTCTCGGCCTGCTCGATCGCGGCCTGCACCGCGGTGCGTTGGGCCGCGTCGAACGCGGCGGCCACTTCGCCGACCTCGTCGTGGCCGTGGTCGAAGTGGGCTGCGGCGTCGTCCGGGTCGACCTTCTCGCCGCGCTGGAGCCGTGCCACGACATCCGGCAGCTGTTCGTTCGCGAGCTTCCGGGTCGAGTCGCGCAGCCGGTTCAGGCGACGGATCAAGGCCCGCGACACCAGGACGGAGACGAACACCGCGAGGAGGATCGACGCCAGGGTCACGGCGCCGACGACGATGACCGAGGTGGTCAGCTCGTCCACCCGCTCCTTGCCGTACGCTCGCGCGAACTCCACCTGAATCAGCGTGAGTTCCTGAAGCCTCGCGGCGGTGTTCAGCATCGCCGGCTGCCATGCCGGATCGACCGTGAGCTTGCCGGTGCGGGCCGACACGCTGTCCTCGACGGACACCAGAACCGCGAACTCCGGGCTGCTGACGATCTGCGTGAACTGGGCTGCCTGGGCGTCACGGAGCTGGGGCCGGACGAAGGCGTACTGCGCGCGCTGCGCGCCCACAAGCTGGTCGAACTGGGCGCGCTGCGCCGGACTCGGCCCGCCGGGGGAAGCCACCGCCGCGGTCAGCACCGCGTTCTGCTGGGCGAAGTACTCCAGTGCGCGGAACAAGGCCGCGGCCGTGGCGCCTTCCGCCGCCGTGTCGGCGTCGTTGGTGGCCCTCGCCTGGGCTTCGAAGTAGCTCATCGCGGTGTCCAGGGCGCCGGTGTAGAACCGGAACGCGCCATCGGACGTGAGCTGCCGGGCGTCCACCTGCTGCCGGAACCCGGGCAGCGCCGCCAGTCCCGTGGAGATGCGGGCGAAGATGGCCTTCAGTTCGGGTGCCTGGTGGCCGACGACGGGCCCGGCGGCCTGGCTCATCACGCCCAAGGCCTGGTCGGTCGCCTCGCGCTGCCGGTCGAGCCGGGGCCGGTCGGTGCCGCTCCCGGCCAGGAACGCCATGCTCAGGCGGCGTTCCTCCTGCAGGGCGACCATCGCCAACTCGCCCTTGACCGCGACCCGCTGCACATCGCTCAGGGTCTGGTGCAGGTCGCGCGCCTGGCGGTAGCGGTCGAGGGTGTAGGTGCTCCACACCCCCGCCAAGGCCAGGGACGGCACCAGGACCAGGAGGACGATGCGTGCCCTGATCGTGCGGAATCCGAAGATGCGTCCACCGCCGGCCGACCGGGGGAGGGTGGCGCGAGGACGGGGAAAACGTGGGGGTGTGCGGCGTCCGGCCAAGCCGAGAGCTCGGCCGGGGCGCCGCCTTCTGGTCCCGCCCGCGGCAGACGTGCGTTCCGCGGAGCCCGTGGAGTCGGGGAGCAAGCGTTCGTTCCCAAGGTCGGTTCGGACAGCAGATGCGCGCCGGGGGCCGCCGAGCCTCGGGAGTCGTGTCCCCGGCGGCAGGCCCCCCGACTCGCACGGCCGAGGATGGTCCCTCCGGCCGCCGGTCATGCCGCCATCCGCGCACGGAAAGTTGTCGATTCACGAACCGCGGGGCAGTTCGCTTCCCTCCGTGCCGGGTGGATCGCCCGCGGCGGACCCGAACGGCGCGTGCCGGAAGTCCCTGGGGCTGAGGCCGTAGCGGGCCCGGAACATGCGGGCGAAGGTGCTGGGGCCCTCGATACCGACCGACCGGGCCACGGCGGCGATCGACCGGTGGCGCTGCCGGGGGTCCGCGAGAACGCGGGCGGCCGTCTCCAGCCGGGTCTCGCGGATGAACCGGGAAGGGCTCAGGCCCCCTTCGCGGAAGGCGACCTCCACATAGCGGGGCGAGACGCCGAACGCCGAGGCCAGCAAACGCGGCGACAGGTCGGGTTCGGCCAGGTGCCTGCGGACGAAATCCTGCATGCGCAGGAGTTGGGCCCGGCGGCCCAGCACCGCCCCGGCGTCCTCGGGCCGCGCGTTCTCTTCCCAGCGCAGCGTGGCGACCAGCAGTTCGGAGAACGTGTGGCCGATCTCGGTCTCCGAGCCTTCGGGCAGGCTGCCGGGTTCCTTGCCCAGCTCGGCCACCCCCGCCATGAGGACCCGCAGCATGGGGTTCCCGGCGGCTATCCGCCGCCCCAGCACGTCACGTGCCACGCGAAAGGTCCGTGTCAGGTGGGACTTGGGGAGGTTGACCACCACGTGGTGCCCGAAGTCGTCCGCGGCCAGCCGGAACGGCTGCGCGCTGTCCAGGAGGACGGCGTCCCCGGCGCCCATGCTGGTCTGGTGCTCGGCGTGCAGGGACCAGGTCGGGCGTTGCGCGATCGACAGGAGGAAGAAGGCGTCGGTGCTGCGGCGGATCGCCCGGGCCGTGCGCGCCACGCGGACCGGGTCGGTGCCGACGTCCGTGATGCCGATCGGCCCGAGGTCGCGCCGGTACACCCAGCCGGCATAGTCCCCCTCCGGAGCGGCTTCGGCGTGCGCGAGCGGTGCCGCGTCCAACTCGACGATGCAGTCGCGCAGCATGGCCCGCCATGCGTCGAGGTCGGAGACCGAGCCCCCGAGTTGCGGAGCGAACCCCGGGGTCAGCAGAGCCCGCGGGCGATGGTCGGCGGGTCTGCCGTGCCGGGCCGCGGCGTTCCCGCGGACCGTATGACGACGGGGTTGGGTGGTACGGCTCACGAGGACCGGCTCCCGGGTCGGCGCCTGGACGGAAACACGCCATCGTAGGACCGAGGGGAGGTTTCCGGACAGGGCGTTGTCCCCACCGCGCGACCTGGCCGGAATCGCACAGGACACGTGCGCGAATCGGCAAGGTGCCGCCGCCTCCGTGCCGGACGGTGAGGGGCAGTCTCCGAAGAGAGGATGGCCATGCGCACAGCCGTCGTGGTCGGCGGGAGTGTCGCCGGCCTGCTTGCCGCCCAAGTGCTGACCCGCTACGCCGACATGGTGGTCGTCGTCGAACGCGACGACATCGGCGCGGACGCGAACCGTGCAGCCGAGGGAAACGCGCGGCGCGGCGTGCCGCAGGGCACCCAGATGCACGCCCTGCTGGAGGGAGGCCGGCGCGGCATCGAACGATGGCTGCCCGGGTTCACCGACGAGATCGCCGCCGCGGGCGCCGCCGTGGGCAACAGCGGACGCGATGTGCACACGTACCTCGACGGCCGACGGCGGATCCTGGTCGGCGACCTGCCGATGGTGAGTGCCACACGGCCGTTCCTGGAAGCGCACATCCGACGCCGCGTCCTGGCGGACGAGCGTGTCCGACTGCACGTCGGCAATGCCGCCGGGCTGGTGATCGGCGGAGGGCGCGTCCGGGGCGTCCGTGTCACCCGCGGCAGCGCCGCCGACGAAGACACCCTCGACGCCGACTTCGTCGTCGACGCCACCGGCAGGGCGAGCCGCATCGGGTCGTGGCTCGCCGACCACGGCTGGCCCGAACCGCCGTTGCGGCGCATACCTGTGGACCTCGGCTACGCGACCGCGCTGTTGCGCACGCCGCCCGGGGTGCTCGACGGCATGACGCTGGGGCAGTCGATCACCCACGGCCCCGACGGCCGCGTCCGGGTCGCCACGGCAGGCAGGGTGGAGGGCGACAGGTGGATCGCCCTGGTGGCCGGATATGCGGACGACCGGCCGCGCCGCGACTCCGAGGACTTCCTCGCCCGCTGCCGCGACGATCCGGCCGAGGAATTCGGCAAGCTCGCCGCCAACGGCGAACTCCTCGGCGACGTCGCCGTCTACCGGCATCCCGACAGCCGGCGGCGCGACTTCCACAAGGTCTCGCGGTTCCCGGCCGGGCTGGTGTGCGTCGGGGACGCGGTCGCGTCCCTCAACCCGGTCTACGGCCAGGGCATGTCCTCCGCCGCCCTGCACGCGGCCTGCCTCGCCGACCACCTCGATACGCGGCCCGGCCCGAACGAGCCGCCGCTGCGCTATTTCAAGGCCGTCCGGCGTGTCGTGGACGCCGCCTGGCAGACCTCGGTCCTCGACGACTTGCGCCTGCCCCACGTCGACGCCCCGCGGCCCTGGGGCTTCGCCCTCAAGAACGCGATCGGCGACATGGTCCTGCAGGCGTCCGTGACCGACCCGAAGGTCGCCCGGAAATTCCTCGATGTCATGCACATGCTCGAGGGTCCCGACAGCATGATGCGGCCGGGCACCCTGGTCCGGTCCGTCCGGGCAACGCGACGCCGCGCCACCGGAGCACGGCCGGAGCAGTGAGACCGCCGTCGGGCGGTCAGTGGACGTCGCGGACGTAGCGCTTGTCGGTGGCCAGGCGTTCGACTGAGGCCCTGGCGGCGCCTCGACATGGCCGTGAGCTCCGCATCCCGCCATCCGCGCCGAATATCTGTGCCAGCGGTGGTAGAAATCGAAGCAACGCGCCACGAGAATTTCTCCGGCGACCGGCCGGAATTAAATCCGTCTCGCCAAAGACGCGTGCGTGCGTGCTAGTCTCGACGTCAGTTGCGGTTGTGGTTCCCAAAAAAACTTCGAATGCCTCGTCTGTTGTTGTTAGGACGAGAGTGTTGTTTGTATGTCGGGCGGTTTTCCGACGGGGTAATCATCGCGGCGACGCGGAGTTCGCACGGTGCGGATTCCGGTCATTGCCCCGAAGGAGATTTGCCATGGCTTCCGGTACCGTCAAGTGGTTCAACGCGGAAAAGGGATTCGGTTTCATCGAGCAGGACGGTGGCGGCCCCGACGTCTTCGCCCACTTCTCGAACATCGCCGCCCAGGGCTTCCGCGAGCTGCAGGAGGGCCAGAAGGTGACGTTCGACATCGCGCAGGGCCAGAAGGGCCCGACGGCCGAGAACATCGTTTCCGCCTGACCTCCGGGCGCACACGTGCAGCCGGGGCCCGCACCTTGGGGTGCGGGCCCCGGCTCGCTTCGGTTCGATGTCCGGCCGGTTGCGGCGTTTCGGCCTCTCACGAATTCCCTCGGCCCGTTCCGGTAATTCTCCGCGCAATCGTCCGCTCGGGGGAATTCCTTGCCGCGCCGCACCAAGGAAGGCTCCGCGTGAACCACGCACGAGAAGACACCGGCGCCACCGGACCGCGTTCCGGCCGGGCGGCCGGAGGCCGACGCGGCAACCGCCCTGGCTCCGCATCCTCCCGCCGCTCCGACATGCCGAGCCGCTCGGACGACCGCCGACGCCGACAGCCTGCGGGGCACGGCGAGTTCGCGCTGCCGACGACAGCAACGGCCGCGCTTCCCGCCGTCGAGCGGTTCTCCGACCTCGCGATGCCGGCACAGCTTCTCCGGGCGCTGGACACCCAAGGCGTGATCGAACCCTTTCCGATCCAGGCCGCGACCCTGCCGAATTCGCTCGCGGGCCGTGACGTACTCGGCCGCGGCCGCACCGGGTCGGGCAAGACCCTTGCCTTCGGCCTCGCCCTCCTGGCACGCACGGCCGGAACCCGCGCCGAGCCGCGACGGCCGCTGGCCCTCGTCCTCGTCCCCACACGTGAGCTCGCCCAGCAAGTCACCGACGCGCTCGCTCCCTACGCCGGCGCCGTGAAGCTGCGCCTGGCCACCGCCGTAGGCGGACTGCGGATCGGCAGGCAAGCCAGTGCGCTGCGTGCCGGGGCGGAGGTCGTCATCGCGACTCCGGGCCGGCTCAAAGACCTCATCGAACGAGGCGACTGCGTGCTGGACCAGGTCCGCATCACCGTTCTCGACGAGGCCGACCAGATGGCCGACATGGGGTTCCTGCCGCAGGTCACCGCGCTGCTCGACCAAGTGCACCCGCAGGGACAGCGGATGCTGTTCTCGGCCACCCTGGACCGCAACGTCGACCGGCTGGTGCGCCGCTATCTGACCGACCCGGTGGTGCACTCCGTCGATCCGTCGGCAGCCGCGGTCACCACGATGGAGCACCACGTCTTCCATGTCCGTGACACGGAAAAGCACCGGACGGCCACGGAGATCGCGGCGCGCGAAGGCCGGGTGATCATGTTCCTGGACACCAAGCACGCCGTCGACCGGCTGACCCGGCACCTGCTGAGCAGCGGAATCCGTGCCGCGGCCCTGCACGGCGGCAAGTCCCAGCCGCAACGCACCCGCACCCTCGCGCAGTTCAAGTCCGGTCACGTGACGGTACTGGTGGCCACCAATGTCGCGGCCCGTGGGATCCACGTCGACGACCTCGACCTGGTCGTGAACGTCGACCCCCCCGGCGACCACAAGGACTACCTGCACCGGGGCGGTCGCACGGCCCGGGCGGGCGAGTCCGGCAGCGTCGTCACTCTGGTGACACCCGACCAGCGCCGCGCCATGAGCCGGCTGATGGCGGCCGCCGGTGTCACCGCCCGGACCACCAAGGTGGGTTCCGGTGACGAGGAACTGCGCCGGATCACCGGCGCGCGGGAACCCTCCGGCGTTCCGGTCACCGTCTCCGCGCCCGCCGTGGAACGCCCTCGACGCGGCGGGGGTTCCCCGGCCCGGGGTCACGGGGGCCGTACCACGAAGGACACGGGCAGCGGCCGGAGGAAGCGGCGTCCCGTTCCGCGGCAGGCCGTTTCCCGCGAGGCCGGCTGAATCCCTCGTCCACGGACCTCGTCCGTCGTGGGACGTCGTCGACCTCGACCGGACCCTCGGGTCTACGCCCGTCCGAAATCCGCCCGCCCTTCCTACCTTCTGTGAGGTATTCATGCGCTGCGTCATCGCCGGTGTCGCGTTCGATCTCTCCAAGCCCGGGGTGGTGGCAGCCATGCAGGGCGTCAAGCCCGAGCCCGTCACGGGCGGCTCCGTGCTCATCAGCCGGCGCCACTACCCCGTCAAGCAGGTCGGCGCCGTCATCACCGGGCAGGACCGCCGCGACTTCACCGCGGAGGAAGTCCGCCGGGCGTTGACGCGGCTCGGCTTCACCTGCCAGGACACCGGCGCCGCCGCACCCACGCAGGGGCTGACCCCGCTCCAGGCCGCATCGGCACTGCTCGGCACGTCCGCCGGGGCATAGTCGGCAACCGCACCCGCACGCGTGCCGCGGGTTCGCGGACCCGCAGACCCCGGCGGTCTGCCCGGCGGCTGCGGTCCGCCGTCGGCCGCCGGGTCGGCACGGCGCGCCTCCCTCACGTAGCAGGCGGGTCGCGGCGGTCGTCCTTGCGGAGTTCCTCGTTGATGCGCAGGGCTTCCTCAAGCTGGTCTTCGAGAATGATGATGCGGCAGGCGGCCTCGACGGGGGTGCCCTGGTCGACGAGTTCGCGGGCGCGTTGGGCGATACGCAGTTGGTAGCGGGAATAGCGCCGGTGCCCGCCTTCGGAACGCAGGGGTGTAACCAGGCGGGCTTCGCCCAGGGCTCGCAGGAACGCCGGTGTGGCGCCGATCATCTCGGCGGCACGGCCCATGGTGTAGGCGGGGTAGTCGTCGTCGTCGAACTTGTCGGGACGACCGGGGGTGTCACGGGGAACCACTGCACCTCTTCGTCATTTTCATCGTTGTCCTGCCGTGCCCGCGTGTCGCCGCGGGCACATCACCATCCTCCACGCCGCGGGTTTCGGAAACGCGACGTGGGGCCCTGGCGCCGATCGGCACCAGGGCCCCTAGGGGACATCACACCATCTGCCGGCGGAACGCCGCCGGGTCTCTTCGTCCGTTCCCGCCTATGCGGCCGGGGACCGGGGATCGCAACTGCGTGACCGTGGACCACCTTCCCATCCGGGGCCTGCGGTTCCCGCGGGCCTGTCGGCCCGGCGGGCGATCCAGATGGCGGTCGCTCCTTTCCACTCTGCCGTGCACTTACCTGGGAACTGCCACTGCTCGGTTCGGCCTGATCCCGACGTGGATCGGAACCATTGCCCGCACGACAGTTCGTCCTCTGCCGTGCCCGTAGGACTCTTGACTACAGCAGAAACCGTAGCTGCCGGATATGCGGATGTCTATCACCGCCGTGACAGTTTTTCTCGCGCAGTGATCCCCGGGCGGTGTCGGACGGGCGGCGCGTGCGGGTCGTTGCATGCCGACGCGCGGAGCGACCCGGCAAAAGACCACGGGGTGCGCGTACGCAAAAAATCTCCACACCGTGAGCTTCGGGATTGATCCCGATACTCACGATGTGGAGATCTCGTGGTGTCCGAGGGGGGACTTGAACCCCCATGCCCTTTCGGGCACTAGCACCTCAAGCTAGCGCGTCTGCCTATTCCGCCACCCGGACTGGGTGTGTCGCGCGGCGGGCCGCGCTGACGTGGAGAACTGTACCAAAGATCGCGGGGGCGGGATGTCGGGGAGCGGGTCGGCAGCCCGGGGCCGCGGCGCCGGGGCTTTCGTCACGCGGGCGGCGCCCTCCAGGCGGGCCTCCGGGTGCAGGATGGACCGGGAGACGAGTTCGCACAAATGACCTTACGGAGCGGCGATGAGTGACCGGGACGGTGTCGGTGGACGGGGCGAGACCGGGGCGGAGGGCGAGGTTGCCGAGCTGTGCCGGGACCTGATCCGGATCGACACGAGCAACTTCGGCGACGGGTCCGGGCCCGGGGAGCGCGCCGCGGCGGAGTGGGTGGCGGAGAAGCTGGCCGAGGTCGGGCTGGAGCCGCAGGTGTTCGAGTCGGCCAAGGGGCGGGCGAGCACGGTGGTGCGGATCGAGGGCGAGGACCGCAGCCGCCCGGGGCTGCTGATCCACGGCCATACGGACGTGGTGCCGGCGAACGCCGCGGACTGGTCCTACGACCCGTTCTCCGGCGAGGTCGCCGACGGCTGCGTGTGGGGCCGCGGCGCGGTCGACATGAAGGACATGGACGCGATGGTGCTGGCCGTCCTCCGCGACCGCATCCGCACCGGGCGGAAGCCGCCGCGCGACGTGGTGCTGGCGTTCCTGGCCGACGAGGAGGCCGGCGGCACGTACGGGGCGCGGTTCCTCGTCGACAAGCACCCCGACCTGTTCGAAGGCTGCACGGAGGCCATCGGCGAGGTCGGCGGCTTCTCCTTCACCGTCAACGACGACCTGCGCCTCTACCTCATCGAGACCGCCCAGAAGGGCATGGACTGGATGAAGCTGGTCGTGGACGGCACCGCCGGGCACGGCTCCATGATCAACAAGGACAACGCGATCACCGAGCTGTCCGAAGCGGTCGCGCGCCTCGGGCGGCACCAGTTCCCGATCCGCCTCACCAAGACCGTCCGCGCCTTCCTCGACGAGGTCTCCGACGCCCTCGGCATCGAACTCGACCCCGACGACCTCGAAGGCGCCATCGAGAGGCTCGGCCCGATCGCCCGCATCATCGGCGCGACGATCCGGAACACCGCGCAGCCGACCATGCTCGGCGCCGGCTACAAGGTCAACGTGATCCCCGGACAGGCGACAGCGCACGTCGACGGGCGGTTCCTGCCCGGCTTCGAGGACGAGTTCCAGGCCGAACTCGACGCCGTCCTCGGCCCCCGCGTGCGCCGTGAGCGCGTGCACGGCGACCGGGCGTTGGAGACCGACTTCGACGGTGCGCTGGTCGAGGCCATGGCCGCGGCGCTCAAGGCGGAGGACCCGGCGGCGCGCGCCGTGCCGTACTGCCTGTCCGGCGGGACGGACGCCAAGTCGTTCGCCGACCTGGGCATCCGCTGCTTCGGCTTCGCGCCGCTCAAGCTGCCCGCGGACCTGGATTTCGCGGGCATGTTCCACGGCGTGGACGAGCGGGTTCCGGTGGACGGGCTCAAGTTCGGCGTGCGCGTTCTGGACCGTTTCCTGGACGCTTGCTGACCGAAGTCGACGCGAAATCGGCCCGGAATTGACCCGAACAGGTGAATCGCCGGTCCGCTCCGTAGCCTCCGCAGGACGGTGTCGTTTCCCCTTGTGCGGCGCCCAAGTGCGCCGTGGTTCCGACAAGGAGGACTGAAACACATGAAGAAGCTCGGCAAGGTCGTGCTGCTCGCGACCGCTACCGGTGGTCTGGCGCTCGCGGGCACGGGTGCGGCGATGGCGGACGCGGGTGCCAACGGTGCGGCCGTCGGTTCGCCGGGTGTCGCCTCCGGCAACCTCATCCAGGTTCCGGTCCACGTTCCCGTGAACATCTGCGGCAACACGGTCAGCGTGATCGGCGTGCTGAACCCCGCGTTCGGCAACTTCTGCGCCAACGTCTGATCCAGGCAGCGCCCCGCGGATTGTCACGTGCCCGCGCATCGGCGCGGATGGTGCATCCGGGACGGCCCCGGGGCTTCGCAGCCCCGGGGCCGTCCGGCGTTCCGGGGGGGGTTCGCGATGATCCCGAACGGCCCAATCGGATGGTCGTCGGAATTCCCGAATCTCATCCGATCGGGGGAAAAATGTTCCCGGTCGTGCCCTCTTCAGTGACTTGACGTGACCGAACCCTGTTAATGCCGTTGCGGGACACGACGTCCCGCCCCTCACACGGAAGACACAGGGGTATCGCCTATGCAACAGCTTGCCAAGAAGGGGCTGTTGGTTGCTGTCGCGGCCACGGGCGCTCTCGCGTCCGCGGCCGTCGGCGTCGCCAACGCCGGCAGCGGTGCGCAGGGGGCCGCAGTGGGCTCGCCGGGGGTCGCTTCGGGCAATGTCGTGCAGGTGCCGGTCCACGTACCGGTGAACATCTGCGGCAACACCGTGAACGTCGTCGGGCTGCTGAACCCGGCGTTCGGCAACAAGTGCGCAAACGTGTCCGGCGGCCACGAGCAGCCGCCGCACTCGCCGCCGCCGACGCACCGCCCGCCGACGACGCAACCGCCGACGACGCCCCCGCCGCCCACGACGTGCCCGCCGACCAGCGGTCCGCCGACGAGCGGTCCGCCGACCAGCGGCCCGCCGCACACCACGCCGCCGCCGCACACCACGCCCCCGGGCGGGTCGAACGGCGGCAACTCGGGTGGCAACACCGGCGGCCACACCGGTGGGAGCTCGGGTGGTAACTCGGGTGGCAACACTGGTGGGAACTCGGGTGGCAACTCGGGTGGCAACACCGGTGGGAACTCGGGTGGCAACTCGGGCGGGAACACCGGTGGCAACACCGGTGGCTCCGGCACCACGGGCACCACGGGCACCACGGGCACGACGGGCACCACGGGCTCCGAGACGCCCAAGGGCGGACTCGCGCACACCGGTGCCGCGACCATGGTGCTCGCCCCGGCCGGTGTCGCGTTCCTGCTCGGCGGTGTGATCCTGTACCGCCGGTCCCGGCCGAAGCAGGTCTGACCGGGCGCACGGCACGCAAGACAGTGAAGGCCGCCCATCCCGATCGGGGGTGGGCGGCCTTCGCCGTCGAGTTCGGACGCCCCGGTGCGGGCGCGCCGAACTCCGGTCTCAGATCGTGCGTAGCTGGCGGATGATCCGGCGGCGGAGCACGACCCGGCGGCTGCCGTCCCGGCGTACCGTCAACCGGTCCAATTCCCACAGCCCGTACTCGGCGTGCTCGGTCAGGATGCGTCGTGCGTCACTGCGCGACGTGCCGCGCGGAAGGTGCAGTTGCTGGAATTCGTAGTCCGGCAATCGATCACTCCAGATAGTACGAACCGTCAACAGACCACTGCGGAACCGTGGATTCGGCAACGCTGCGGCATCCGGCTTCACAACCATTGTGCGCAACCGGGCCACTTGCGGATAGCGTCATGCCATGACCGGTGTTGCCCAGCCCACGCCCGAGCAGGTCCGTGCCGCCGCCGCGGCGCTCAAGACGGCCATCGACCGCCACCTGGACGCCGTGGAACGGCGCGAGGGCGAAAGCGACCCCGCCGTGTTCGCCGCCTACGACGAGCTTGCCGCCGCCGCGGAGGCTTACGACGAGCTGCTGTACGACGTCTACGACGAGGTCACCCCGTTCGAGGTGCCCGACCGTTCGCAGACGGACGACTACCACGGTCCGGACAACCCCGACACGATCGCCGTCCTGATCCGCCGCGACTACATGGTGAAGGACGCCGCCGCGCTGCTCGACCAGGCGCGCCGCGCGGACGCCGAGTCCGGCGAGCCGGGGACGAACGGCGCGGTCGACACCATCGAGACCACGTCCGCGGCGCTCGCCGTGCTCTTCGACGTGTTCGACCCGGACGAGATCGCCCAGCGGGCCGAGGAGATCGGCCTGGAGTCCGGCGACGCGACGCTGTGGGTCAGCGCCACCGAACCCGGCGAGCCGGGCGAGTGGCTCGACGCGCCGTTCGACGACATCGATCCGCACGCCGTGATCTACCGGTTCGAGACCAGCACGGCGTACGAGGACGACATCGAGGCCTTGGAAGAGGACTTCCGCTGACCCGGCGCGCGGCGCCGACGACCGGTCAGTAGTCGCGTACCGCGGCCCGGACCGCGTCGGCGAGCCGCGTGGTGCGCGGCGGCGGACCGGCCCGCCGGGCGACGGCCTGCTGGAGCGAGCCGTCGGCGGCGTACACCACGGACAGGTGCTCGGTCGCGCGCGTGAACGCCGTGTACACCAGCGCCCGGGGCAGCGGGCCTGCGGCCTCGCCGGGCAGCACCGCGACCACCGCGGTCCGCCGCACCCCGAGGGCCTGACGCACCGTCACCGCCCAGCCGTGCCGCAGCTCGCCGGTCCGCTCGCGGGGCAGCGGGACGCGCGTGCCCGGGGCTTCGCGGTACGCCAGCACGAGGCCGTCCGGCCCGGCGTCCACAATCCGGCCTTCGCGCGCCACGGCGGCGCGGCCGTCGGGGTCGGCGGCGGTCGGGACGGCGTGCACGACGCGGTCGCCGACGTCGAAGCCGCCGAAGCGGCCCGGCCCCGGGTTCAGTCGTTCTTTGAGGGCGGTGTTGAGCGCCAGGGTGCCGGTGGGGCCGGCCGCGGAGGGGGCGACCACGAGGACGTCGTCCGGGGCGAAGCCCAGCGCCCGCGGGATCGAGTCGGCGACGAGCTGCACGCACCGGTGCACGGCTTCGGCGGCGGCCCGCGCGCCGACCAGCACCACCTCGCGGTCGGGCGAGTCGACGGGCGGCAGGACACCGCCGCGCACGCTCTGCGCGAGCGTCCCGAGCAACCCGGGACGGGAGGCGTCGGATGCCACGGTCGGGACCGCGCCGCTGTCCCGCAGGTCGGCGAACACCCGCCCGGGACCGGCCGACCCCAGCTCGTCGGGGTCGCCGGCCAGGACGACGCGGGCGCCGTCGGGGAGCGCGTCGAGGAGGGCGGCGGCGGTCCGCACGTCCAGCAGGTGGGCTTCGGCGACGAGCAGGACGTCCGCGGCGAGGCAGCCGTCGGCGTCGCGCCCGGGCCCCTCGGCTCCGCGCAGCAGCCCGGCCACGGTCACGGCGTCCGGCGGCCCGGCGGCGGCGAGCCGGCCGCGGCCGTCCGGCGTCGGCGCGGCGACCACGACTCGGGCCCCGGCGTCCGCGGCCTGCCGGACGAGCGCCAGCGGCACGCCGGGCGGGTCTTCGCCGGGGCCGGTGGCGTACAGCACGACCCCGGCGTCGGCGGGCAGCCCCGACGTCGCGAAATCGGCGGGCGCGACGGTCGAGTTCAACCGCAGCACGGCCTCGGCGATGGACTCCTCGGCGAGCGCGAGGGGCTCCAGGGCGACGAGGACGGCGCGCTCGGGCGCGGCGGCGAAGGGGTCTTCGGCGGCTTCGTCTTCTTCGACGTCGAAGGCTTCGTCGTCGTCGAAGGCTTCTTCGTCGTTCTCGGGGGCGAGGCCGGGGTCGGGCTCGGGTGCGGGCGGCAGCGGTTCGGCGAAGGCCATGACGCGCCCGGACTCGTACGCGGCCCGCAACGCGGCGTCGGCGTCGCGCACGCCGAACTCGCCGAGCACGGTCCGGAGGACGTGCCGGTCGAGGGCGGTGTGCCCGTCCCGCGCGGCCGCGTGCCGCAGTCGCCAGCCGACGAGCGCGCCGGTCCGCCGTGGGTCGTCCGGATCGGGCTCCTGCCCGAGCAGCCCGCGGGCGAACAAGTCGGCCTGCGCGGGGGTGAGTTCGGGGACGGACAGCAGGGCCCACGGGTCCTGGCCGAGCACGTCGGCGGCATGGGCCCCCAGGGCACGCACCAGACTGCCGGCGAACCGGCCCGGCGCACCGCCGCGCGCGAGGACGGCGGAGACGGCTTCGACGGCTTCGGGGGAGGGGGCAGCGGGAGGCCGGTCGCCGGGGTCGGCGGAACGTCGCGGGGCGCCGGGGGCAGGGGCGTCGTCGCGATGGTGGCGCGCATCGGCGGCTTCCGCGGCGTCTTCGCGCGAGCGGTCGGCGATCTGTGCGGCCGGGTCGGACCAGTCGTTTTCGTCGCCGTCGGCGGAATCGGCGGGCGCGCGCGGCGCGGCGACGCGCGGCGACGACGGTGCTTCGGCAGCTGCCCGACGACGCTGCACGGCCTCGTCGGCTTCGGCGGCGTCTTCGCGCGAGCGGTCGGCGATCTGCGTGGCGGGGTCCGACCAGTCGTCTTCGTCGCCGAGCGGGGCGCCGACCGGGGTGGGGGAGTGCGGTACGGACGGCGCGCCGGGGTTTTCCGCGGCGACACCGGCGTCACGACGGCGCGCTTCGGCCGCAGCCTCCGCACGCCGGGTGTCCTCGGCCGCAGCAGCTTCGGCGGCCTGGGCGGCGTCTTCGCGGGAGCGGTCGGCGATTTGTGTCGCGGGGTCCGCCCAGTCCCCCGGGTCGCCGACGGTGGTGCGGGGCGCGGCGCTGCGGGTCGTCGGCGGTGCGTCGACGGCAGTTCGGCGGCGCCGGGCTTCGTCCCGACGGGTTTCCTCGGCCGCTGCGGCTTCCGCGGCTTCGGCGGCGTTCTCGCGCGAGCGGTCGGCAATCTGCGTGGCGGGGTCCGACCAGTCGTCTTCGTCGCCGAGCGGGGCGCCGACGGGGGTCGGGGAATGGGGTGCGGGGGCGCGGCCGGCGGGCGGCGCGCTGCGGTTCTCCGCGGCGACGTCACGGCGGCGGGCTTCCGCCGCGGCTTCCGCGCGCCGGGCCTCCGCGGCTTCGAACCGGCGGGCGTCCTCGGCGGCTCCGCCGTGGCCGGCCTGCTCGGCCGCGCCGGCTTCGAGCCCGCGTGCCCGTGCGGCCGCCTCGGCGAGGCGGGCCTCCCGGAGCGCGGCGGCCTCCTCCGCCTCCGCGGCCGCCTCACGCGACCGGTCCGCGATCTGCGAGGCCGGATCGGCCCAGCCCGAGCCGTTGCCGGGAGTCGGAGCCTCCTCGGACGCGAACCGCGGCGGCGGTGCGTCCAGCGACGTGACCGGGTTCGCCCAGCCCGAAGCGTCCGACGGCGTGGATGTGCCCCCGCCGAAGGTCGGGACGCGCGGGTCCGCGATCGTCGCGGCCGGGTTCGACCATCCGGCCGACGCCGGGTCGGCGGTCTCCGACGGCTCCGGCGCCACCGCGGCCGACGCGTCGTACCGGGCCGCCGAGCCCTCCGGGTCGTCCGCGTACTTGCGGTCGATCGCCGCCACGGCGGCGCGGAGTCGGGCAAGCGTGCCCTCGGCCTCCGGGTGGTCGGCCGCGGGATCTGGGGTGTTCGACCGGGTGCTCATGCTCGTCTTCTCGATCATCACGTCGACAGGACCGCGGCCGGAATGCCGTCCGCGCCGCCCAGGTTAGTGGCGCCCACCGACAACCGGGCCGACGACGCGGCCCACCGCAGCCCCGGCAGCCGCCGCCTTTACGCCTGACTCCAGTCGTGGTCCGGATACCCCGTCCACGGCGCCGACACGTCGTCCAGCGCCGCGCGGATCTCCGTTGGCAAGGTCAGCTGCTCCGCCGCCAGCGACGCCCGCAACTGACCGGCGTTCCGGGCCCCGACGATCGGCGCGACCACGCCCGGCCGGTCCCGTACCCACGACAGCGCGACCTCGATGGGCGCCGCGCCCAACCCGTCCGCGGCGGTGGCCAGCGCGTCGACGATGCGACGCGAGTCGGCGTCCAGGTACGCGGCGACGAACGGGCCCATGTCGGCCGACGCGCCCCGCGAGTCGGCCGGCATCCCGTGCCGGTACTTGCCCGTCAGCACACCCCGCCCGAGCGGCGACCACGGCAGCAGCCCCACGCCCAGGTCGAGCGCCGCGGGCAGGACTTCGCGTTCGATGCCGCGCTGCAGCAGCGAGTACTCCATCTGCGCGCTCGCGATCACCACCCGGCCCGGCGCGGCGAGTTGCCACGCGGCGGCCTTGGCGAGCTGCCAGCCGCAGAAGTTCGAGACGCCGACATAGCGCGTCCGGCCCGACGACACGGCGAGTTCGAGCGCGTGCAGGGTCTCGTCGAGCGGCGTCGCCGGGTCGTAGGCGTGCAGCTGCCACAGGTCGACGTGGTCGGTACCCAGCCGGGCCAGCGACGCGTCGAGGGCTTGCAGCAGGTGGGCGCGCGAACCGTCGAAGCGGCGCTCGGTGTACGGCACGCTGGCCGCCTTGGTGGCGATGATCACCTCGGAGCGCGGCACGTACCCGTCGAGGAGCCGGCCGAGCAGGTATTCGGCTTCGCCGTCCGCGTAGACGTCGGCGGTGTCGACGAGGTTCCCGCCGGCGTCCAGGAACGCCTTCATCTGGTCGGCGGCGTCCTGCTCGTCGGTGTCCCGCCCCCAGGTCATCGTGCCGAGGCCAGTACGGGAGACCCGCAGCCCGGTACGGCCCAGATGTCGCTGCTCCATGGATCGGGAGACTAGCCGCTCCGGGGTACGGCGCGGCGATGGCGGGGCCGTACGGCGGTGCCCGGGTCGGGCGTTTCTGGTCAGGTGTTCGGATTCCCGGCGGCGGCACCACCGGGCGCCGGGGACGGGCTGCCGCCGACCCGGCGGCAATACCGACTTCCCGAACGGTTACCGACCAGTAGCTTGTACCGGTAGGGTCCGATCGGAACGACACGGCACACCGACTGGGAGGCACCGGCATGGGCATGCGGCTCGGCATCAACCTCGGCTACTTCGGCGCGGGCAACGACGCCGACAACCTCGCCGTCGCGAAGGAGGCCGACCGGCTCGGCTACGCGGTCTGCTGGGCCGCGGAAGCGTACGGCTCGGACGCCGCCACCGTGCTGTCCTGGGTCGCCGCGCAGACCGAGCGCATCGACGTCGGCTCGGCGATCTTCCAGATCCCCGCCCGCCCCCCCGCCATGACCGCGATGACCGCCGCGACCCTCGACGTCCTGTCCGGCGGCCGCTTCCGCCTCGGCCTCGGCGTCTCCGGCCCGCAGGTCTCCGAAGGCTGGTACGGCGTCCGCTTCGACAAGCCGCTCGCCCGCACCCGCGAATACGTCGAGATCGTCCGCAAGGCCATGCGCCGCGAGCGCCTCGAGCACCACGGCGCGCACTGGCAGCTCCCGCTCCCGGACAGCCAGGGCAAGCCCGTCAAGCTCACCGTGCACCCGGTCCGTGAGCACATCCCGCTCTACATCGCCGCCGTCGGCCCGAAGAACCTGGAACTCGCCGGCGAGATCGCGGACGGCTGGCTCGGCGTCTTCTACGCCCCCGAGCACGCCGACGAATCCCTCAAGCACGTCCGTGCCGGACGGGAGAAGGCCGGCCTGAAGATGGACGGCTTCGACGTCGTCCCGACCGTCCCCGTCGTGGTCGGCGACGACCCCGTCGAAGCCGCGCACGCGGTCCGCCCCTACGCCGCCCTCTACATCGGCGGCATGGGCAGCCGGAAGCAGAACTTCTACAACAACCTCGCCTGCCGCATGGGCTACGAAGCCGAGGCCGCGGAGATCCAGGACAAGTTCCTCGCCAAGGACTACCTGGGCGCCGGCATGGCCATCCCGCACGACCTGATCGACAAGACCGCGCTGCTCGGCAGCAAGGAGCGCATCGCCGACCGCATGCACGCCTACGCCGACTCGGGCGTCACCACGCTCACCATCGCGCCGAACGCGGAGACCCTGGAAGGCCGCGTCGCCACGCTCCGCACGGTGGCCGAGGCGCTGGAGCTGTCCGGCCTGGCGTGATCGGCGCAAGCCTCCGGAAACGCCGAGATCCCGCCGTCCGCGGCGGGATCTCGGCGTTCCGACGGAAGGTCAGCGCGGCCCGGGGACGCGCTCCGCGACGACGTGGGCGAACTCCAGCAGCCGCTGGATCTGCCCCGGCCCGCCGTCGTCGAGCGACTTGCTGAACCGGTAGGCCTCCTGGCGGAACCGGCCGGTGGAGGTGCCCTCTTCGCCGCGCACGGTGGTGATCTCCTGGAGGGTGGGCGTGGCCAGGAACACGTAGGCGCCGCGCATTTCGCGGTCGCCGTCGGTGGTCGTGCCGACCAGCGTGCGTATGCCCACGTGGGACACCGAGCCGAGCGGGATGACCTGCACCGACGAGTCGAGCACGGTGCCGCCGGGCGCGGACGCGTCGGTCATGTCCTCGCTGTGCCACAACACCAGGCGGTGGTCGTCGCAGACGGCGGCTTCCTGCCACACGGACGTGCCGTTGGCGTTGATGTCGACGACGCGTTCGAGGGTGAATGCGCGGACGGGCCGACGGCCGAGAACCGCGCCCAAGGCTTCGAGGGCGATGTCCGGATGCAGCAGGTACGCCCGCACGGCGTCTTCGAGTTCGCGGTGGGACGACCAGTCGGCCCCGGCGGCGCCCGTTGCTGGTACCGCGGGCGGTTGGGTGCGCTGGGTGCGCTGCCTACCCGGTCTGCCGAACATCCCCACCTGATCTCCCCTGGCCTTGGTCCGGGCCTGTGTACCGGACCAGCCTATGCGGGGAATCCGGCGCCGGGCGCCGGGGGCCGGGTGCCGCGGGGATCACGAAAGCCGCCAAACGTACACCATCGCCCGTCGCGGAGCCGCCGCGCCGCAAACCCGCCCTCCGCCCCCGGCACGTTTTACGGCCGGGGCGGGGGATCCGATGCAGCCCCGCCGCGGCCGTCACCCCACTCAACGACCAGTCCCCGAAAGGGTTGCGGGCACGAAGCGACGGAACCGCCACGACCACCCGTGTGAGGGACACCCGGGCTGTTTGCTTCCCTACCTGTCGGGCTCTGAGACCTGGTCGACGTCGGCCCGAAGGCGAGCACCGCGTCACAGCCACCCGTTGCGGCTGAACAGCCGGTGGATCGACACGCACGCGATCAGCATCACGATCAGCGCGGCCGGATAGCCCCACCACTGGTGCAGTTCCGGCATGTGGTCGAAGTTCATCCCGTAGATGCCCGCGATCATCGTCGGCACGGCGGCGATGGCCGCCCAGGCCGAGATCTTGCGCATGTCCTCGTTCTGCCGCACGCCCACCTGGGCGAGGTTCGCGCTCAGCACGTCGGACAGCAGCCGGTCGAACGAGTCGACCTGCTCGTTCACCTTGGCGAGACCGTCGCCGACGTCGCGGAAGAACGGCCGCGTCTCGGCGGGGATGTATGTCACCTCGGTCGCGGACAGCCGCCGTATGGGATCCGTCAGCGGCTGCGCGGCCCGCCGGAACTCCAGCACCTCGCGCTTCAGCAGGTAGATCCGCTCCGCGTCGTTGTCGCGGTGCTCGGAGAAGACCCGGCCCTCCAGCTCCTGGAGGTCCGTCTCCAGCTCGCTCGAGACCGTCACATAGGTGTCGACCACCGCATCGCACACCGCGTACATCACCGCGCCGGGCCCGTGCTGCAGCACGGTCTGCTTCTTCTCCAGGCGCTTGCGCACCCCGGTCAGCGGGTTGGCCGCCCCGTGCCGCACCGTGACGATGAACGAGTCGCCGATGAAGATCATCAGCTCGCCGGTCTCCACCGACGACGTCTCGTCGATGTAGTGCAGCGTCTTGAGCACCATGAAGACCGAGTCGTCGTACTCCTCCAGCTTCGGCCGCTGGTGGGCGTGCAGCGCGTCCTCGACGGCCAGCGGATGCAGCCCGAACTCGCTCGTCACGAGAGCGAACTCGCTCTCGGTCGGCTCGTACAGCCCGATCCACAGGAAGGCATCGCCGCTCGCGCGCGCTTCGTCGAGCGCGTCCGAGAAATCGGCGGGGCCCTCCGTACGGACGCCCTTGCGGTAGATGGCACAGTCCACGATCACGCCCGCCATTCTGGCCCGTCCCGGCCCCCGATGGGGCAAACCGGTGCCCGGCCTGTGGACAACCGGGCCGCTGGGCAGCGCATCGGCGCACAAACGCACCGTCTGCCGGATCCCCGTAGAGTGCTCGGATGGCGACGCTGCTTCTGGTCCGGCACGGCCGGACCACCGCGAACTCCTCGGGTGTCCTGGCCGGCTGGTCTCCGGGGGTGTCCCTCGACGACCGCGGCCGCGAACAGGCGGCGGCCCTCGCCGCCCGGATCGCCCCGGTGCCGCTGGCCGCCGTGGTCTCCAGCCCGCTCGACCGCTGCCGCGAGACCGCCGCGGAAATCGCCGCCGCCCGGGAAGGCACCAAGCTCGCACTCGACGCCGGCGTGCAGGTCGACGAGCGGGTCGGCGAATGCCGCTACGGCGACTGGACCGGGCAGGAAATCGGCAAGCTGGCGAAAGACCCGCTGTGGCAGGTCGTGCAGAACCACCCCAGCGCCGTCGTCTTCCCCGGCCCGGAAGGCGAAGCGCTGCGCGATACGCAAGCCCGCGCGGTCAACGCCGTCCGGGACTGGAACGCGCGCCTGGAAGCCGAGCACGGCCCCGACGTGCAGTACCTGGTCTGCTCGCACGGCGACGTCATCAAGGCGATCGTGGCCGACGCGCTCGGCATGCACCTCGACCTCTTCCAGCGCATCGTCGTCGACCCGTGTTCGCTCACCGTCGTGCACTACGGCCGGACGCGCCCGTTCGTCGCGCGCCTGAACGACACCGGCGGGGGTGTCGAGGCACTGCTGCCCGCCCCCAAACGCCGCCGCCGCGCGAAGAACGCGCCCCCGGCGGACGATGCGGTGGTGGGCGGCGGAGCCGGGGCACCGTAGGGTGCAGCGAGGGCCGACGGAATAGCGCAGCCTCGGCGCGCGTTCCCGATGGCCGCCATGTCCAGTACGTACGAGTAGTACGGAGCAACTCGTGCCCCGCCAGGTCTTCCTGTACGACCCCCCGGAGCGTTTCGTCGCCGGGACGGTCGGCGAACCGGGACAGCGCACCTTCTTCCTGCAAGCCGCCTCCAGTGGCCGCGTGACCAGCGTCGCCCTGGAGAAGCAGCAGGTCGCGGTGCTCGCCGAGCGCGTCGACGAACTCCTCGACGAGCTGGTGCGGCGCAGCGGCGGCGAGACGACCGTGCCCGCCGTCGCGCCGTCCGACCTGGAGGACGCGGCACCGCTGGAGGTGCCGATCCTCGAGGAGTTCCGCGTCGGCACCATGGCCCTCGCGTGGGACTCGGACGCCGAGCGCCTCGTCGTCGAGGCGCAGGCCCAGATCCCCGACGACGAGAACCCCGAGGACACGCTCCTCGGCGAGGACGACGAGGACGGCCCGCCGCTGCTGCGCGTGCGCCTCACCGGTCCGATGGCCCGCGCGTTCGCCAAGCGCGCGCTGCTCGTGGTCGCCGCGGGCCGGCCTTCGTGCCCGTTCTGCGGTCTGCCCATGGACGCCGAGGGCCACATTTGCCCGAGAGCGAACGGCTACCGGCGCTGAGCGGCGGAAACGTCGGCAGCCCGCTGGACACCGCGGCCGCCGAAGAGCTGCTGGCCCGCGGCGAGATCACCGTCGAGGGCCGGCTGACCGATGCGTCCAACGCGACGCTGTACTGCCGCGTCGAACTGGACGGCGTGGCACGCCAGTGCGTGTGGAAGCCGGTCGCGGGCGAGCGGCCGCTGTGGGACTTCCCGGACGGCACCCTCGCCGGGCGCGAAGTGGCCACCTACCTGTTGTCCGAAGCCACCGGCTGGGGGATCGTCCCGCCGACCGTGCTGCGCGACGGCCCCTACGGCACGGGCATGTGCCAGCTGTGGATAGACGGCGACCCGGGTGACGGCCTCGTCGACCTCCAGGAGACGCCGCAGCCAGGCTGGCTGCCGATCGTGCAGGTCGCGCTCGACGACGGCGAGGGCGGCTCGACGCCCGCCTACCTGACGCATGCGGACACCGGCGCGCTGCGCCGCGTCGCGGTCTTCGACGTGGTCGCCAACAACGCCGACCGCAAGGGCGGCCATTTGCTGCCCGGCCCCGACGGGCGCGTGTACGGCATCGACCACGGGATCTGCCTCCACACCGAGGACAAGCTGCGGACCCTGCTGTGGGGCTGGGCGGGCGAGGAGCTGCCGGCCGAAGCGCTGGACACCCTGTCCCGGCTCGCCGCGGAACTCGACGACCCGAAGGGGCCGTTGGCGAGCGCCCTCGGCGAGCACCTGACCGCCGCCGAGGTCGACGCGGTCCGCGCCCGGATCGCGGGCCTGCGGCAAAGCCGAAGGCACCCCCTGCCGACGCCGGGGCGTCGGCCGGCGGTGCCTTGGCCGTTGATCTGAACCGCTTGCTCAGCCGACGTGGAGCGCGGGCGACGCGGCCGCCGAGCGTTCCGCGTCCGGCGTGGCGCCGGTGCCCGGTTCCTCGGCCTGCTGCTTCGGCCGCGGCGTGTTCATGATCAGGCCGACCAGCAGCGCCGCGCCCAGCAGCATGAACCCGGCGTACATCGTCGCCGTCGTGTACCCGTGCACCAGGCCCTCGTGGACGCCGCGCGGCGTCGTCGGCGGGTGCGACTTCAGGTAGTCCGCCTTGGCGCTCGTCGAAATCGTGCTCAGCAGCGCGATACCGATCGAACCGCCCACCTGCTGCGACGTGTTGGCCATGGCGGAGGCGATGCCCGCCTCGTGCGGGGCCACGCCGTGGGTCGCGTAGTTCATCGCGGACGACATCACCAGGCCGGCGCCGATGCCGACGAGCACCTCGGACGGCATGATCCACGTCCAGAAGCCGGTGTCCACGTCCATCCGCGACAGCATGAACATCGCCACCGACGACAGCAGCAGACCCGGTACCACGAGCATCCGCGGCGGGACCTTCGTGATCAGTCGCGGCGTGATGCCGGCGCCCGCGATCACCACGCCGACGGACATCGGCAGGAACGCGCACCCGGCACGCACCGGCGAGTAGCCCTTGACGACCTGCAGGTAGAACGTCAGGAACAGGAACAGCCCGAACATGCCGATCACCGCGAGGCCGATCGCCGTGTAGGCGCCGCCGCGAGTCCGGTTCAGCACCACCCGCAGCGGCAGCAGCGGCCCGTCGACGCGGGTCTCGACGTACACGAATGCGGCCAGCAGTGCCGCACCGCCGATCAGCAGGCCCACGATGAGCGCCGAACCCCAGCCCTTGGACTCGGCCTCGCTGAGCGCGTACACGATCGCGAACAGTCCGGACGTGGCCAGCGCCAGTCCCGGCAGGTCGAACCGGGCGCGGCCGGCCGCGCGCGTCTCCGTCAGCACCATGTAGGCGCCCGTCCCGGCGACCAACGCCACCGGCACGTTCACGTAGAAGCACCAGCGCCAGTCCAGGTACTCCGTCAGCGCGCCGCCGAGCACCAGCCCGAGCGCGCTGCCGCCGCCGGCGATCGCACCGAAGATGCCGAATGCCTTGGCGCGCTCCTTCGCGTCGGTGAAGAGCACCGCCAGCAGCGACAGCGCGGCCGGCGCCAGCAGCGCCCCGAAACCGCCCTGCAAGGCGCGGGCCGCCAGCAGCAGCCCGAACGACTGGGCGGCGCCACCCAACGCGGACGCCACCGCGAAACCGGACAAGCCGATGAGGAAGGTCCGTTTGCGGCCCATGTAGTCCGCGATCCGGCCGCCCATCAGCAGCAGGCTGCCGAATGCGAGCGTGTATGCGGTGAGCACCCACTGCTTGCCCGAGTCGGACACGTCGAAGGATTTCGCCGCCGACGGAAGGGCGATGTTCACGATCGTCACGTCGATGATGACCATGAGCTGGGCGAGCGCGATGAACGCGAGCGCGACCCAGCGCTTCGGGTTCACCGGTGGCGCGCCGCTCCTGAGTTCGTCCGTGGCTGCGTCTTCCTTGGACATGTTCGGAGCGGAGGCCGCGGCGGGGGTGGCCGAGGAATCCATGGTGATCGCCTTCTTCATCAGCGTTCTGCGTATGGGGGTCGCGCTGTTCCTGAGGGGATGCGGTGGCGAGCGGCGGGCCCGCGCGCCCGCACAGGTCACCCGGGTGCGGAGCCGTTCTCGTTCTTGTGCGCCGCGTGCAGCTCGGCGCGGATCCGGTCGAAGTCCGCCAATGTGACGAGCGGCGGCGGCAAACTGTGACGTGCTGGGGTGCCGTCGCTGCGCAGGCCGTCGAGGTAGATGTCGAGCTGGCGGTGCGCCAGGCGGTCGTCCACGAGCAGCTTGGTGACCGCCGGAAGCGCACGGCACAGCCGGATCACCATGAGCGTGATGTCGCCGAAGGCCACATCGGGACGCACCAGGCCGGCCGCCTGCGCTTCCCGCAGCAGCTCCTCGATGGGGCTGCCCAGGCCCCGCCGTGCGTTGTCCAGCTCGTCGTCGAAGTCCACGCAGCCGACCAGCGCGGGCATGGCCGCGCCGATCTTCTGGTCGAGTGCGACGTGCATGAAGCGGCGCAGCGCGTCGAACGGGTCGGCGGCCTCCTCGCGGACGGCCTGCACCGTGTCGGACAGCACCGTGAACGTGTGCAGGACGACGCCGCGGATCAGCGCCTCGCGGTCCGGGAAGCGGCGGTACAGCGTGGCGATGCCGACGCCCGCGCGCCGGGCGATCTCGTCCAGCGGCGCGTCCGGGCCCGCCTCGATGAAGACGTCGCGCGCCGCGTCGAGGATCAGCCGCCGATTGCGCAGCGCGTCCGCCCGCATCCGGCCGGGCTTGCCGCCCGGGGCGGACCCGTCCGGCGTCGTCCCGGGGGTCTTCCCCGGCGCCTGCGGGGGGTCGGCTGCTGCGCCCATTGCGGATCTCCTCGGGCCACGGAAACGGTCACGGCATCGGTCACGGCAATACTCACGAACAGGAGGTGGAGAGATTCCCTCCACTTAACTGATTCGACCGTAGCAGAAGCGGAGAGATTCTCTCCACTACCTTCGGGGGCGGATTCGCCGGAGCCTTCGCGCACGCGTTCGCCCGGCTGCCGGTCGCCGCGCACGCGACCCCTGCCGTTACGCTCTTATGCATGTATGCCTGGCCCGCACCCGAGCTGCCCGTCCTCCCAGGTCAGGGCGCATCCCTGCGCGTGTTCGACAGCGCCGCGCGGGACTTCGTGACGACCGCCCCAGGGCCGGTGGCCCGGCTGTACGTCTGCGGCATCACGCCGTACGACGCCACGCACATGGGGCACGCCGCCACCTACGTCGCCTTCGACCTCCTCCAGCGGGCCTGGCACGACGCCGGGCACCGCGTGCACTACGTGCAAAACGTCACCGACGTGGACGACCCGCTGCTGGCGCGCGCCGCCCGCGACGGCGAAGACTGGACCGCCCTCGCCGAACGCGAGACCGCGCTGTTCCGCGACGACATGACGGCCCTGCGCGTCCTGCCGCCGGACCACTACGTCGGTGTCGTCGAAGCGATCGACCGGATCGTGCCGCTCGTCGTCGACCTGCGCGACAAGGGCGCCGCCTACGAGGTCGACGGCGACGTCTACTTCTCCGTCGCCTCCGACGAACGCTTCGGCGGCGTCTCCGGGTTCAGCGCCGAGGAGATGCTGCGGCTGTCCGCCGAACGCGGCGGCGACCCGGAGCGCCCCGGCAAGAAGAACCCGCTCGACCCGCTGCTGTGGCGCGCCGCCCGCGACGGCGAACCGTCCTGGCCCAGCCCGCTCGGCCCCGGCCGCCCCGGCTGGCACATCGAATGCGTGGCCATCGCGCTCGAACACCTCGGCATGGCGTTCGACGTCCAGGGCGGCGGCTCCGACCTCGTCTTCCCGCACCACGAGATGGGCGCGTCGCACGCGCAGGTCGCCACCGGCGAAGCCCCGTACGCCAAGGCTTACGTGCACGCCGGCATGGTCGCCCTGCACGGCGAGAAGATGTCGAAGTCGCGCGGCAACCTCGTCTTCGTCTCCAAGCTCCGCGAAGCCGGCATCGACCCGATGGCGATGCGCCTCGTGCTGCTCGCCCACCACTACCGGTCCGACTGGGAGTGGACCGACGACGTCCTCGCCACCGCCGAACTCCGCCTCGGCCGCTGGCGCGCCGCCGTCTCCCGCCCCGACGGCCCCCCGGCCGACGACCTGCTCGCCGCACTCCGCGACCGCCTCGCCGACGACCTGGACGCCCCCGGCGCCCTCGCCGCGATGGACGCGTGGGCCGAAAAGCAGCTCCGGGAAGGCGGCAGCGACCAAGGCGCCCCCGGCGTCGCGTCGCGCGCCGTCGACGCCCTGCTGGGCATCGCACTCTGAGCCGATCAGCCGCGCAACACGACGAAGCGCCCGAGCCGTGAAAGGCTCGGGCGCTTCGTCGTTGCGGTGCCGTACTCGGCTGTGCGGCGCGCTGTTCGACGGAACGGGGCGGCGTGCCCCGCGCGCGGGGTCAGTACCGCTCGTGGAATCCGCTCGGCTCGGGACGGCCCGGCGCCCGCGGCGGCGGCACCTGCTGCACGTACTGCTGCGGCGCGCCCGGGGCCGGCCGGTAGCCCTGCGGGGCGCCCGGGGCGGGACGGTAGTTCTGCGGAAGCGGCTGCATTCCGCCCGCGTACGGCTGCGGCGCGGCGGCGTACTGCCCGCTGTGCTGCACCGGCATCGGGGCGGCGGGAAGCGCCGGCGGCAGGGCCGCGGGGGCGCCGTAGCCGGCGTTCGGGTACGGCGAACCGCCTTGCGGCGCCGGGGAGTACGCCCCCGACTGCACGCTCGGGTAGTTGCCGCTCGTCGCGCCGTACGCCGAACTGCCGTACGACGGAGGCGAATACGAGGACGGGAGCGCGGGCAGCGCCGGCAGTGCCGGGCGCTCGCCGAAGCGCGAGTAGTGTCCGAGCCCCGTGAAGTCCGGCGCGGGCACATGCATGGGACCGATCTCCGGACGGCCTCGCTCGGCCACCAGACGGTCGTAGATCGGAGTCTCCGAATACGGCGAATAGAAGCCGCCGTCAAAGGCACGAGCCGAGGTCATGGCCGCTAAGGTACGCGATTCCCGCCCGTTGCGAACCCCCTTCGACGTGTCGAATTTCCGAGGTTCCCGTTGCTTTTCCGCCAACGCGCCGAAGCACCCCGCGAAGGCGCAACATGCGCGCAACACAACAGGGGTGTGATAGGGCGATTCGCTCGGATTGGCCCATTCGCGTGGGGATGTGCGGCGAACTGTGGTCTTTCCGGAACTCGCGGAGCATGATGACCGTCTGCCCCGCCGCCCCGCATGACCTACCCGCACCGGGAGGGCCGACACCATGCGCGATGAAAGACGTGAAACCCGGGGGCCCGCCGGGAGGTTCGACGAGCGACCGGCGGCTTCGGGGCCACCGGGCGCGCCGCGCTCCGACGGGCGGCGCCGCGGGTCCGCGAGCGAGTCCGACGAGCCTTCCGGCGACGCCGCCATCGACGCGCGCCTCCCGCCCGCCGGGCCGCCCGACCCGCCGCCGCCCGACGGCGTGCTGCGGGACCGGATCCGGTCCGGCTGGCTCGGCCGGTGCGCGGGAGCGGAGTGGCCCGCCCCCGCCCCTGCCCGGCACCCCGGACTCGTCGACCGCCACGGCCCCGTCGACCACGCGGTGCTCACCCTGCGGCTCCTGGAACTGCACGGGCCCGGGTTCACCCACGACCAGATGGCGTCGCTCTGGCTGCTGACCCTGCCGTTCCTGCGGCCCGGCGGCGACGAGCGCGACGCGTACCGGAACCTCGTCGACGGCGTCGTGGATCCGGCGGCGGTGCCGGTCACCCGCGAGAACGACGACGCTCTCGCCCGCGCCGACCTGTACGGCTACCTCGCCCCCGGCGACCCGCGCCGGGCCGCCCGGCTCGCCCGCAAAGACGCCCAGTTGTCGCATGCGGCGAGCGGGCTGTACGCCGCGATGTGGGTCGCCGCCCTGGCCGCTGCCGCCTTCACGGCCCGCAGTGCCGCCGAGGCGGTCTCCGTATCGCTGCGGCATGTCCCGTCCCGCACCCGGCTGTTCGAGGCGCTCTGCGACGTCCTGGTGGCTCACGCGCGCGGCCGGGAGTGGGACGACGCGCTGGCGGAGATCCGGGCGGCCCACGAGCGCTACGGCGCCCGCCATGCGATCGGCAGCGCGTCCTCGATCGCGGCCGCCCTGCTGTGGGGCGACGGCGACTGGCAGCGCTGCGTCGACCTGGCCGCGGCCGGCGGCGGCGACCCGGAGACGAACGCCGCCGCGGTCGGCTCTATCGCGGGGGTCCTCGCCGGCACCGCGGGGCTTCCCGTCGAATGGCGGCACGCGGCGGCCGACCGGGTGAACACGGCGGTGCCCGACGCGGGGGAGTGCCGCATCGCCGACTTGGCGGAGCGGACGTTCGCGGTGGCGCGGGCCGGGGCGCGGTAGGCCCCCGCCCGCGCCGCGGCGGGCTTCAGCCCTCGTCCGCCGCCAGGTGCGCCTGGATCCGCACGACCGCGTCCGCGACCCCCAGGACCGTCGCCTCGTCCATGTGCGACCACAGCGGCACCGTCAGCACCCGGTCGGCCATCGCCTCCGTCACCGGCAGCGGCCGCTGCTCGGCAAGCCCCTCGTACGCCTTCTGCCGGTGCACGGCCGGGTAGAAGTACCGCCGCGAGTCGATCCCTTCCGCCCGCAACAGCTCCGCCAGCTTCGCCGCGCCGCAGCCGAACGCGTCCGGGTCGACGATCAGCGTCAGGTCCTTCCACGTCGACGTGTCGCCCTCGGCGAGCGCCGGAAGCCGCACCCCCGGCAGCCCGGTGATCCGGGCGCCGAACGCCGCCGCCAGCGCCCCCCGGTGCGCGATCCGCTCGGGCAGCGACCGCAGCGATACGAGCGCCAACGCGGCGTGCAGTTCCGACATGCGCGCGTTCAAGCCCGCGAACACGCAGTCGTAGTCGCCCGGATTGCCGTACCCGCGGCCCAGCCGCAAGGTCTCCGCCAGCGCGCCGTCGTGCGTCGCGATCAGCCCGCCCTCGGCCGCCACCACGACCTTCGTCGGGCTGAGGCTGAACACCTCCGCCGTCCCGAACCCGCCCACCGCGCGGCCCGCCCGGCGGCTGCCGAACCCGTGCGCGGCGTCGTACAGCAGCGGCACCCCGGCATCCGAGGCGACCTTCGCCAACTCCTCGACGCGGCACGGCGTCCCGTAGACGTGCGTGGCCATCAGCGCACCCGCGCCCGGCGCCAGCGCGGCCGCGGCGTCGGCCGGGTCCAGCGTCAGCGTGCCTTCGTCGACCTCCGCGAAGACCGGCGCCCCGCCCGCCCATACCGCCGCGTGCGCGGTCGCCGAGAACGTGAAGCTCGGCATCACGACCCGCCGCCCCGACACCCCGAACGCCTGCAGCGCCAGCATCAGGCCGCTTGTGCAGTTCGACACCGCGACCACGTGCGGAACGCCGAGGAACTCCGCGGCGGCCTCCTCCAGTTCGCGGACCGTCGCACCGTTCGTCAGCTGCCCGCTCGCCAGGATCGCGGAGAACCGGCTCTCCACCTCCGCCTGGTCCGGCACCGCCACCCGGGTCAGCGGCAGCCCCTCCGGGAACGCCGGAGCCCCGCCCAGGAAAGCCGGAAGCCCCGCCCCGCCCTCGTTCACCGCCATTGCGAATCCCCCCTCCCTGCGGCCGGGACGCCCGCCCCGGCCGAACCGTCCGATCCCGAACCCCGTGCTCCCGAACCCTGTGCTTCCGAACCCCGTGCTCCCGAACCCGGTGCGCCCAAACCCGGTGCGCCCGCCGCCTTGGCCCCCACGCCATCGGCCGCCGCCGGGACCCGCTTCCGCCGCGGAGGCGAACGCTCCGGCGGCGGATCGGGTTTCGGCACACCCAGCAGAATCAAGGCGAACGGAAACACCTGCACCCGCTCCCGGGTGAGGATCCCGAAGTTCTTGATGTTCGCGAATGCCATCGCGAAAACCAGCATGTAGACCAGCGCGAACGCCAAATAGGGCCGTCTCACCAACAATGCCGGAATGCGCCGCAAACGCACCAGCGACGTCACCACCAAGCCCATCAGCACAACGCCTTCGAGCGACGCCAGCAGTGCCTGCATATTGTGCACTTCGAAAGGAAAAGGCCGGAAGAGCACCGTCATCAGCGACTGCGGCAAATGCGACGGCGAAATCGCACTCGTCTGCTCCGCCGCCTGCTGGCCCGAACCGCCCTGCGCCGTCTGCGTCTGCGTCCGGCTCGCCACTTCCGCCGCCGCACCCGCACTCAGATCGGCCGTCCCGAAGAACTTCCCGACCTGCTTCAGCGCCACCACCGCACCCGCGCCCAGCACCACCGCGCCGAACCCGGCCCGCAGCGGCCCCAGCGCCGACACCTGCTGCGGCCTGGTACGCAGCAGGAACGCCACGATCAGTCCGCACATCACCAGCACCGTGATGTGCGGACGCACCATCGTCGCGCCGGTCATGCCGAGCAGCAGGAACACGTACGCGCCGCGCCGCCGCACCAGCAGCAGCGCCGTGCCGTACGCGCACATGCCGAGCGTCAGCAGCATCCACGTGTCCTTGCCGATCCCGGACGGCCAGAACAACAGCGAAGGCAGGAAGAAAACCAACTTGGCATACCGCTTGTGGTCGCCGTCCGGATACGCGATCCCGAACGCGCGCCAGCACAGGTACAGGCCCCAGAAACCCATCCAGGAAAAAACCAGGTATCCGGCCAGGATCGACTGGCCGACGAACGCGTACACGATCCCGGTCACGATCATGATGAAACCGGTGCCGATCACCTTGCGGTGGATGTCCGGGGTGAAGTCGCCGTCCCGGAACGCCACCGCGAGATGCCGCCCCACCAAATCGTAGGTCGCCGCATCGGAGTTGCCGTCGTACAACACGAATGCCATCCAGTACCGCGCGAAACACGCCACCAGCTTGGCCACCAGCGCCCACACGACGATCTTCTGCATCCACGGGTCGTCGTCGCGGGTCAGCCGCTCCAGAATCGGGATGCTGAGCGTCAGCAGCAGAGGGAACACGATCAACGCGCCCCACATGTCGTAGGCGCGGTGCTCCATCGCCCACGCGAACGCCGCCACATAGAAGGCGACGACCGCCGTCGCCGCGACACCCGACCACGGGACGCGCGGAACCCGCGGGCGGCGGCGCGGCAGCGCCCAGCCCGAAACGTCCCCGATCACCGCACCCGGCCCGTCGCGTCGGCGGGATCGCGCGGCAGGCCGCTCAAAAGACCTCCAGGTCACCCAGGGCCAGATGCCAGGAGTTGAGGGTGTGCACGTCCATGCCGTACGGCAGCGGCCGCAGCGGGCGCGCCACCAGCAGCATGCCGGTGCGCGGCGGCACCGCATACCCCGCGTACCGCGCCGCCCGCGCCGCATCCGACCCCGGCGTCAGATGCGTCGCCACGTGGTCGCAGCCCGACAGCCCGGCCGCGGACAGCAGCCGCCGCGCCGTCAACCGGTCGCCCGGCCGGATCAGCAGCTGCGACAGCGTGAACTCGGCCAGCGGCCCGCGGCGCCGCGGACGGCCGAACGCCACCCCGTCCAGCACGCCCTGCCGGTACGCGGCCACCACGCGGTAGTCCAGTCCCGGCGCCGCCCCGTACCGCCAGCGCAGGTACGGCTCCGTCGTGCGCGTCCGCAGCCGGTCCGGCCACAACGCCGCGTCCGCGCCGTCCGCATCCGCGATCAGCTCGGCCAACCCGTTGCACGCCGCCGGGTCCGCGAAGAACTGCCGCGCGGTGGGGAACCGGCAGCGGATCTCCTCGTCGCCGTGCCCGCCCGCCGCGGGGGAGAAGCCCGCGGACAGGCCGGCCGACGCACTCGCCGACGACGAACCCCCGGACGCGTACGAACTGCTCACCGCGCCCCGGGCAGCCGACGGGGTCGGCACGGCCACTGCCGCGGCCGCCGGCGCGCCGCCCTCGGCCTCCGCCGACCGCAGCTCCCGCAAGCCCTTCGCGAACGCCAGCGGCCGGATCGGGTGCAGCGCGATCGGCACCTTGCCGACCTCCTGCCAGCCCATCCGCAGATACCCCGGCAAGCTGTTCGCATTGGGCGTGTTGAACACCAGGTCGGTGTCCTCGCCCAGCCGCTCCAGCAGCCCCAGCGTCAGCTTCGTGAACAGGCCGCGGCCCTGCACGTCCGGCCGCGTCGCGGTGTCCACCGCCCGTACCGCCCGCACCGTCGCGCCCTGGTGCGCGAACTCCCAGCGCAGGAAAAGCCGCACCGCCGCCAAGCGGCCGTCCCCGTCCACCGCCACCAGACCCGGGCTCGACCCGAACGGGTTGTCGCGGTGCTTCCAGTCGAAGAACTCCTGCGTGCGTTCCCCCGTCGGGCCGCCCGCCAAAGCCGCCGCAAGCAGCTCCAGCACCTGGGGCTCGTCGTCCTTTGCCACCTCGCGCACCGTGAATTCAGTCATCGCGCGAGCACCTCTCGATAGACGTCTTCGATCCGCCGCTGCGCACCCGCGACGTCGAACGTCTCCGCACGCAAACGTGCCGCCTTCCCCCACGCGCGGCGGCGCGCCGGATCGGCGGCGGCCTGCGCGAGCGCCGCGGCCAACGCGCCCGGATCACCGGGCGGGACCACGCGCCCCTCGACGCCGTCGGTCACGATCTCCGGCATGCCGCCCACCCGCGTGACGACGACACCCAGACCCGTGGCCATCGCCTCCATGAGCGCGACCGGCAGACCCTCCTGACGCGAGCCAAGCACGAAAAGGTCGAAGGCGGGTAGGAGTTCCGGCACGTCACCGCGGGAGCCGGTGAACACCACCGACCCCGACAGATCCGGCCGGGCCGCGCGCTCGCGCAGCTCCGCCTCCAGCGGCCCGAGCCCGATCAGCACCAGTCGCGCCCCCGGCTCGGCAGCACGCAGCAGCGCATGCGCGTCGAGGATGCCCGCGTGGTCCTTCTTCGGCGTGAAGTTGGCGACCACGGCATAGGTGAACGCGTCCGGATCCAGATCCAGCAGCCGCCGGGCCCGCTCGCGCGCACCCGCACCCGGCACCACGCCGCCCAGATCGGGTCCGTGGTAGACGACACGTACGCCCGACACCGGAAGCCGCGACGGCGCGATGGTGTCCGCGACCGCCTGCGACACCGCGACGACCGCGGAATTGCGGCGGTAGGTCCACGCGTTCGCCAGCCGTGTCGGCGTCCGGTAGCGGTGCCACAGGTTGTGCTCGGTGTGCACCAGCGTCACCCCGCGGCGGATCAGCGTCCGGGCGGCCACCGCGGGGACCGGCATGTGCGTGTGCACGATGTCGTACCCGCGCGCGCTCACCAGCCGCCGCAGCCGCAGCGGCCACGTCCGGTCCGCACGCCCGGCGCCTTCCGCGTCCGCGGCCGAACCGCCGGTGTCGCCGAGGCAGTGCACCATCACCCCGGCAGCTCGGAGCGCCGGAACCAGCGCGTCCTTCCACGGCAGCACATAGGCCACCTCGACCTCGAACCGCTCGGTGTCCACATGCCGCGCGCAGTTGACCAGCAGCTGCTCGGCGCCGCCGCGCCCGAGCCCCTTGGTCAGCCACAGCACCCGCACCTTCGGGACGGGCCCGCCGACACGGGCGGTCACGACCGGTCCTCGCCGGACCGGCCCGGCCGCGGGAAGTAGCCCAGATCGGCCGGGTCGTCGTCGAGGAAGCTGCCGCCGCCGTAACCGTCCGACGCGGAGAACCCGTGCGGTTCGCCCGGCCGCACCGTGATCGTGCGCAACTCCGCGGTGTGCACGAAGGAATCGCCTGCTGCCCTGTCGTCTGCCTTGTCGTCCGCTTTGCCGTCCGCTCCGTAAGGCGGCTCTTCCTGGCCGTCGTCCGACCGCCCGGCCGGCACCGGCGCGGTGCCGTCGCCGAGTTCGGGACGGCGCGCCCAGCTCGGCGCGGAACGCTCGCCGTCCTCCGCCGACTCCTGCGCCGCGGCACGCCCGCGCAGGATCAGCCCGGCCCCCGGCACCGCGAGCCCGGAGCGGCCGCGGCCCGACCGGACGCCCACCGACGACGGGTCGGTGCCGATCAGCGCGATACCCGCCACCGGCACACCGGTCCGGGTCAGCAGCTCGGACACCCGCGACGCCTGGTCCGGCGTCAGGTTGCCGCTCTTCGTGACGACCAGCATCGCGTCGGAGTGCTGGATCAGGTCGTTGGTGTCGTTGGCGAACAGCAGCGGCGCGCTGTCCAGCAGCACGACGTCGGCGTGGTGCCGGGCCCGCGCGATGACCTCGCCGACCCGCAGCAGCAGCGCCGCCGGGTAGCTCGTCGGCGCGCCGCCGGTGATCATCCGCACGTGCGGGATCTCCGTCGCCCGGATCACGTGCTGCAGGTCGGTCTCGCGCTCGGCCAGCAGCAGCTCGGACAGGCCGGTGCCCGGCTTCGTGCCCAAGTACAGGTGTGCCTCGGGATTGCGGAAGTCGCAGTCCAGCACGAGCACCGAACGCCCGGCTTCGGCCAGTGCCGCGGCCAGGTTGCCGACCGTCGTGGTCCGCCCGTCGCCCGGTTTCGGCGACACCACCAGGATCACCGGCGCGGGGTCGGTGAACTGGCGTACCGGAAGCGACGATCCCAGTCCGGTACGGGGCGCTTCGCCGAGCCGGAACGCCAGCCCGGGCGGCCCCGACAGCAGCAGAGCCGAGCGCAGCGACCGGTAGGCCTCCGCGACCGGACTGCCCGGCCGCGCCGCCACCAGCAGCGCATGCCCGGCGCGCATCCGCCGCGACGCCCGGGGCACCTCGGCGATCACCGGCATGCCGAACGCGTCCTCGACCTGCATGCGGTTGCGCAGCCGCATGTCCATGCGGTCCACCATCAGGGCCGCCACCAAGCCCAAGGCGAGGCCGAGCGCGGCGGCCAGCGCCAGCCGCAGCGGACGGGACGTGGGCGCCAGGATGCTGGTCGCCGCCTGCGGGGTGCTGCGCAGGTTGTCCTGCACGATCACGCGCGGGTCGAACAGCGGGTCGGCGAGCTTGCCTTGCAGGTTCAGCTGGGTCTGGTAACTGCTCATCTTCGAATCGCGCTCGGCTTGCAGCAGGCCCTTCTTCGCGGCCGGAGCCTGGGTGATCTGCTGCTCGAGTGCGGAGATGTCGTTGCTCAGCTTGTCCAGGCCCGGCTTCTTGGCGTCCGCGGCGGCCTGCAACTGGGCGCGCTGCTGGTCCTTGAACACCGCGACGGTGGTGTCCGCCCAGGTCCGCGCCAGCGTCTCGGCGTCCGTCTTGGTGGCGTCCTTCGCGGTGATCGTGAGAGTGCCCACCTCGCCGTTGACACCCGTGGTGATCCGGCCCGCCAGCACCGCCGGGTCCTGGTGCAGCTTGGCGCCGACCTGCTTGGCGACCTCGCCCGCATCGGACACCCACTTGACCGTGGTCAGGCTGAAGTCCTTGTTGTCGGCGCTCTCCGGGGCCAGCACGATGTCGATCGAGCTGGTCCACTGGTTGCCGACCGTCTTCGGGTTCGACGGGGTCAGCATGAAACCCGCGACCAACCCCACCGCGAAGCACGCCACCACGAGCTTCCAGCGGCGCTGCAGGACGGAGAAGTAGCTAGAGGTCTCCACCGGTCCCCCTCCGGTTCAACGGAATCGAATGCGCCGCCGAGTGAGCGATCGGGCACGGCGAGTTTTCCGAGCAGGTCAACGGTAGTTCACGGGTTTCTGCCAGGTGGTCCGCTGATGTGCCGGAACTGTGGAGGTTTTCCTGGGACTTGGCATGCCCTTGAAGGCAACTCCCCGGTGCGGTGTGCGGAAGGATCACGTGCCGCTTCCCACCCGTGCGCGCTCGTAGAACTCCACCATGCGGTCGCACACCCGGTCGACCGTGAACGTGCCGGTGAAGCGCGCCAGCGCCGCCTCCGCGCGCATGTTCGCGGAGATCCGGTCCGTGGCCGCGTCGATCAGCGCGGCGGCCAATGCCTCGGCGTCCTCCGGCGGCACCAGCACCGCGCAGTCCTCCGAGCCGACGATCTCGCGCACCGGCGGCAGATCCGTCGCGACCACCGGCACACCCGTGCCCATCGCCTCGATCACCACGCTGCCCAAGCCCTCCCAACGCGAGGACAGCACGAAGACGTCGGCCGCGCCCATGAGTTCCGGGACGTCTTGGCGCTCCCCCAGGAAACGCACGGCGTCCTCGCCGCCGATCCCCGCGGCGGCCGCCCGCAACCGCTCCGTCTGCGAACCCGGCGCGCCGGCCAGCATCAGCACGGCTTCCGGCACCTCGGCCCGCACCCGCGCGAACGCCTCGACCAGGACGTCCAAACCCTTCTGGTACTCCTGCCGCGCGGCGGCCAGCAGCAGCGGCGCCCCCGGCTGCACACCCAACTCGACCCGCATGGCACTCCGGCGCGCCCGCGCCTCGGCCAGCAGCTTCGGATCGCGGCCGCGCGGCACCACATCGATCTTCGACCGCGGCACCGCCAACCGGCGCGCCATCACGTCCCCGACGTGGTCGGTCAGCGCATGGAACCGCCGTACGCCGCGCGCCGTCAGCGCGTCCAGCCCCTGGGCGGCACGCAGTTTCCACCGCCGTAGGTTCGGCGAGGCGAACTGCTCGGGCCCGTAAGCCGAATTCACCAGGCTCGACACCACCGGAACCCGGCACGACACGGCCGCCATCCGGCCCGCCACGTCCGCCTCGAACAGCGTCGTATGGACCAGATCCGGCCGGCGGTCCTTGATCACCCGGCGCAGCCCGGCCACCGACCCGGCCCTCGACCCCCGGTGCACTCCGAACAACGCCGCTCCGGCATCGCTCAACTCCGCCTGAAAACCGTCGATGTCGAGCAGATACGCGACATCCAGCGTGATCCCTCGGCGCATCAAATGCGTCGCGGTCACCGCCAACGCCTGCTCGGCCCCCCCGGCCCGATCGACGCTGTCGATCACGTGCAACACGTGCACGGGCACAACCCCCATATGTCTCCTGAAGCGCCGATCCGCGCCCCAGACCCACCCCGAGTCGGCTCCCCGCACGAGCATGTCATCAGAACCTGCGCGGCGCAGCAGGATGTATGACAACCTGCCATCCCATGCGTTTGACACCACCCCGATCCGGGGTGCTGCACCTGATCACCGACCCCCGGCCGCGCGGCGCCCAGGTGTTCGCGCACGAACTGCACCGGGAACTGCGCGCACGCGGCTGGAACTCGCGGATCGCCGCTCTCGCGCCCCAGGACGACGGCACCCCGCCCGGTGGTTCCGCCGCCACGGCACCGCTGTCAGGCCCGGCGGAAGCCGCCCCGGCGAGCGTGCGCGACGTCGCCGTACTCGGCCCGACCCGCATGCACCCGCGCACCCTGCGCGCGCTGCGCCGCGCCACGGCCGGCGCCGGAGTCGTCGTCGCCCACGGCTCGACCACCCTGCCCGCGTGCACCCTCGCCTTGGCCTTCCGCCGCACGCCGTTCGTGTACGTCAACATCGGCGATCCCCGGCACTGGGCCGCCCGCCCCGACCAACGCCTGCGCGTCGGCGCCATGCTGCACCGCGCCGCCATGACCGCCTCGGTGTCACCGACCGGCCGCGACCTGCTCGTCGCCCACTACCGGCTGCCGGCCGGCAAGGTCCGGGCCATCCCCAACGGCCGCCGCCCCGAGGCGTACCTACGCGTCGACGCCGCCTCCCGGGCCGCCGCCCGCAAGGAACTCGGCATCCCCGACGACGCCGTCGTGATCGCCGTCGTCGGCGCGCTCAGCCGGGAAAAACGCGTCGGCCTCGCCATCGAAGGCTTCGCCCGCCACCTCGTCGGCATCACCGGCGCCGCGGCCACCGCCGACCCGTCCGACCTGCGGCAACGCGAACTTCCGGACGCCGCCCCGCTGCTCCTCGTCGCGGGTGACGGCCCCGAACGCGCCGAACTCGCCGCACTGGCCGACCGGCGCGCGCCCGGGAGGGTGCGATTTCTCGGTACGGTAGGCGACGCCGCACCGGTCTACCGGGCCGCCGACGCGCTGCTGCTCACCAGCGCGAGCGAAGGCGTCCCGGGAGTGCTGGTCGAGGCCGGACTGTCGGGAATCCCGGCGGCCGCGACGGATGTGGGGTTCGTTCGCGACGTCGTCCTCGACGGCCGGACCGGCGCACTTGCCGCGTCCGGAGACCCCGGCGCGGTCGCGGCGGCCATCGGGCGCGCCGTGGCACACCGCGACGCGTGGGGCGCCGCGGCGTACGAGCACTGCACGAAGGCTTTCGCCATGGAGGCCGTCGTCGGTGCCTGGGAAGATCTTTTGCAGTCCGTCATGGCGGAGGCACCGGCCTCCTCGTGATGGTAGACAGGTCGTCACAGGGGGCAGGCCGGGGGAGTTCGGCCGCAACAGGACGTAGCAGACGGTCAGTTGCCGTGCCGGGTGCCGAGCGGGCCGAATGTGGGGCTCTGCTGGGAATGCCCGCGAACTGCCGGTTGATCTCGTACGAGTGATTCGCGTTCGCGGCGCCCGGTCCTGTGCCAGAGTTGACGGCGGACCAGGGAGGGGGAGTCCGTGGGGGACGCTGTGGGGGGGTCTGTCGGCGCGCGCGGCGATGGCGCGTGGCCGCACGCCCGGATGAACGGTCAGACGCACCACCCGCCCGGCCCGAGGCAGCCGCCCGGGCCGCACATCGGCGCGCCCGGCGCCGAACCGGCGGCACCGCGGGCCGCCGGAGGCCGGCACGCCAAACCCGGGCCCGCCATCGAACACCCGGCCCCCTACGGGCCGCACGGAACCAGCGGAACCAGCGGAACCAACGGAACCAACGGAACCAACGGGTCATCGGACGGCGCTGCCAACGGCCGCGCCCCGGCGCGCCACGGCGGCTTCGGCGCCCACGCCGCGGTCGCCACGCAGCCGCCCCGTGAGATCCCCGAAGGCCCGCCGCCGGAACTCCGCTTCAAACGCCGCACCGGCCTGCTGCGCGGCATCGGCGAACTGTGGAAGGCCCGCGAGCTCGTCCGCACCCTCGCCGAACGCGACCTGCGCGCCCGCTACAAGCAAGCCGTGCTCGGGTTCGCCTGGGCGGTGCTCACGCCGGTCATGCTCATGCTGGTCTTCACCGTCGTCTTCCAACGCGTCGGCAACGTCAACAAGATCGCCGAGTCGCACGGCGCGCCGTACCCGCTGTTCAGCTACGTCGGCCTGCTCGGCTGGACGTTCTTCATGGCAGCGGTCACCCAGGGCGCCAACGCGATCGTGTCCAACGGCCCGCTGCTCAACAAGGTGTACTGCCCGCGCGAGGTCTTCCCGCTCGCCACCATCATCGTCGCCCTGTTCGACATGATGATCGCGACGATCGTCCTCGTCCTGCTGTTCGCGGTCTACACCAAGGCACCCGCGCAGACCACGTACATCGCACCGCTGTTCCTCGTCATCCAGATCGAGGTCGCGATGGGGGCGGCCCTGCTGCTCTCCGCCTCGGTCGTCTACTTCCGCGACATCCGGCACATGCTGCCGCTGCTCATGCAGATGGGCATGTTCGCCACCCCGGTCGCCTACGGCCTCGACCAGATCACCAAGGACTGGCTCGTGCCCTACGTGGCCGCGAACCCGCTCGCCGCGGTCATCGACGGCTACCGGCGCACCATGCTCTACGGCCAGATGCCCGACTGGAAGCTCACCGGCGTCGCGGCCTTGTCCGCCACGCTGATGCTGCTCGTCGGCTACAAGATCTTCAAGAAGCTGGAAACGGGGATCGCGGATGTTGCCTGACGGGAGCATCGAAGCCACCCACCTGTGGAAGCGGTTCCGCGCCGACAGCCGCCGCATGCTGCTGCGCGACAACCTCGGCCGCATCGTCCGCAAGGTCACCCGCCGCGACCAGGCGGACTGGCGGTGGGCGCTGCGCGACATCAACGTGCACATCGAACCGGGCGAGGCCGTCGGCCTCATCGGCTCCAACGGGTCCGGCAAGTCGACGCTGCTCAAGATGCTCACCGGCGTCATGTACCCGTACGCCGGCAAGCTCGAGGTCCGCGGCCGCATCGGCGCGCTCATCGAAGTCCGCGCGGGCATCCACCCGGACCTGACCGGCCGGGAGAACGCCTACCTGTACGGCTCCCTCCTCGGCCTCAAACGCGCCGAAGTCGCCAAGCGCTTCGACGACATCGTGGACTTCGCCGAACTGGGCACCGCCATCGACCGGCAGGTCAAGTGGTACTCGTCCGGCATGCAGATGCGCCTCGGCTTCGCCGTCGCCGCGTTCCTCGAACCCGACGTCCTCCTCGTCGACGAAGTCCTCGCCGTCGGCGACGCGCTCTTCCAGCAGAAGTGCCTGGACCGCATGCGTGTCGTCCTCGAACAGGGCACCACCCTCGTGCTGGTCTCCCACGACCTCGCGTCCGTCGAGTCCATATGCACGCGCGGCATCTGGCTCGAACAAGGCGACATCCGCACCGACGGGCCCATCCGGACCGCTCTGCGCGGCTACCGCGACAGCGTCGAAGACGAGACCGCACTGCGCGTCAAGACCAACGAGCCCGTGCGCTTCTCCTACTGCGACATCCGCGGCCTCGACCATCCGCAGCCCACCACGAGCGCGCCGATGGTCGTCGACCTCGACTTCACCACCGAACGCACCGGACCCGCCGTCCTGCACATCGGCGTCACCGAAGGCACCGCAAGCCCGGTCTTCACCGCCCGCAAGGAGATCTACCTCGGCTGGGCGGGCAACCAGATCCGCTGCACCCTCGACCAACTCCCGCTGCCTCGCGGCCGCTACGCCCTGTGGGTCGGCGTCTACGACACCGACGGGCACCCGCTCATGAGCTGGGCGCCCGCCAAACAGTTCGACGTCACCGGTCCCGACCTGGAGACGCCGCCCCGCGCGGTCGTCATGGCGGCACCCGTGTACGTCGAACACCACTGGGAGACGTGAGCCCGTGCGCGTCCTGGTCATCCCGCACGACATGCAGCTCGGCGGCAGCTCCATCAACGCGCTCGACCTCGCCCGCGCGGTCCGCGAACGCGGCCACGACGTCCGGGTCCTGGCCCGCGGCGGCCCGCTCCGCGACCGCCTCGCGGCCACCGGCCTGCCGATCGTCGAGGCACCGGAGCAGATGAGCATGCGGCCGTCCCCGGCCGTCCTCCGCGCGGTCCGCGACACCGTCCGCCGGCACCGCATCGACGTCGTGCACGCCTACGAATACTGGCCGACCCTGGAGGCCTACCTCGGCGCCCGCGGCGCGGCCGTCGTCGGCTCGATCATGTCCATGGGCAGCCTGCCGCCCTACGTGCCGCCCGTCACCCTCACCCTGGGCTACGGCGACCTCCACGACGAAGTCACCGCACAACGCGGCACGGCGCGCTCGCACCTCCTCGAACCGCCCATCGACACCGACTGGGACGACCGCGCCACCGTCGACCTCGACGCCTTCCGCACCGCCCACGACCTCCCGGCCGGACCCCCGACCTTCGCGATCGTCTCCCGCCTCGCCCGCAGCATGAAGCAGGAGAGCATCGAGCGCTGCATCGACGCCGTCGCCGTCCTGGACCCCGAACTCCCGGGAATCCGGCTGCTGGTCGTCGGCGGCGGCAGCGCCGAAGAGGACATCCGGCGACGCGCCGACAAGGTCAACGCCGGCCTCGGCCGCCGCGCCGTGGTCCTCACCGGCCCCCTCGACGACCCGCGCGCCGCCTACGCCTGCGCCGACATCGTGTGCGGCATGGGCAGCTCGGTCCTGCGCGGCATGGCCCTCGGCACGGCCGCCGTCGTCGTCGGCGAACGCGGCTTCACCGAACCCGTCCGGCCGGACACCATCCCGGTGTTCGACCGCCTCGGCTTCTACGGAGTCGGCGAGGGACTCGACCCCGCGGCCGACCCGCTCCCGGGCATGCTCCTGGACCTCTTCCAGGACACCGACCGGCGCCGCGAACTCGACTCGTGGTCTGCCGAATTGGTGCGCGGCCGGATGTCCCTGAAGCGCCAGACCGACCGCCTCCTCAAGTGCTACGAAGCCGCCATCGCCGACCGGCGGCCCTTCGCGGAACGCGGCCGGGAACGGGCCAACGCGCTCGGACATCTGGTCGCCTACAAAGGCAGCGAACTCCGCCGCGCCCGGCGTCTCAAAGCCGCGCGGACCCGCACCCCGGGGGAGGGGACGGCCGGACATGGGTGACGGACTCGTCTTCCTGCACTCCGGCGCCTTCTCCGGCTCGGCTCCGCGCCTGCTCACCGCGCTGCGCGACCTGACCGAGGTCACCGCGCTCGACGTCATGCCGCTCGCCCGCGAACCCCGCCTCGCCGGAGCCCGGATCCGGGCCACCGCCGAAGCCCGCCGGGCCGGTTCGGGCGTGCCGTGGAGCAAGACCGCGGCATGGCCGACCGGCGTCCAACGCTACGTCGCCCGCCGCGCGCTGCTGACCCGCGACCGCCCGGTGCTGATCGTGCAGTCGCTGCCCGCGATCGTGCCCCCCGAAGGCGTTCGGTACGCGGTCTACACCGATCGCGTCGGTCTCGAAGGCACCACCGGCGCTGACGACGTCCCCGGCGGGACGGGGGCCTACCGCTCCCGCTACACCGGCGGCTGGCTCGACCGCGAGCGCCGCATGCTGGCAGGCGCCCACAAGGTGTTCGTCATGGGACCGAGTACCGCCGAGGTGCTGGCGGCGCGCTACGACCTGGACCCCGAACGGATCGCGGTGGTGGGGGCCGGCGTCAACGCGCCCGCCCCGCCCGCGGCGCCACCTGCCCGAACGCTCGACGGACCCCCGCGACTGCTCTTCGTCGGCACGCAGTGGGAACTCAAAGGCGGGCCGACGCTGTTGGCAGCCTTCGCGCGCCGGTACGCGGACGATCCGCGGTGGACGCTCACGCTGGCAGGCAGCGCCCCTTCCGGCCCGCTGCCACCGGGCGTGACCGCGGCAGGCCGCGTACCCCACGACCGGATGCCGGAACTCTACGACGCCGCCGACGTGTTGGTGATCCCCACGCACCGGGAGGCGTACGGCATTGCCCTGGTCGAGGCCCTCACCCGCGGACTCCCGTGCGTGGGCACCACGGTCGGCAACCAGCACGCGATCGTGGCGGACGCGGGGGTCTTGGTGCCGCCAGGCGACACCGACGCCCTGTACGCCGCCCTCGGCACCGTCCGCGCGGACTACGCCGCCCTGCGTGAACGCGCGGCCAAACGCGGCGACATGCTCCGACCGACGATGACGTGGCCACATGTGGCGCGCACGATTTGGGAGGCACTGCGATGACGTCGGTGGCCGCGGTGTTCGTGACCTACAACCGGTCGGCAATGCTGCGCGAGTCCCTGCTGGCCATGGACGCATCGACGCGAGCGCCCGACGAGGTGATCGTCGTCGACAACGCGTCCGCGGACGACACCGCGCGGATGCTGGCGGAGGAGTTCCCCAAGGCCGTCCACGTGCGGCTGGCCGAGAACACCGGCCCGGCGGGCGGGTTCGGCGAGGGGCTGCGGGTCGCCGTCGAACGCGGCCACGACTGGGCATGGCTGTTCAACGACGACGACCACCCGGAACCCGGCGCGCTCGCCCGCATGCTCGACGCGATGCCCGCGCTGCCGGAACGCACGGCCATGTTCGCGTCGTGGCTCATCGACGACCGTGGCGAGGTCGCCAAGCTCGGCGTCGCCTGGAAGAACCGGATCCTCGACCACGTGGCGCCGCCGCCGGACGGCGGATCGTACGACGTCGACCTGCTGATCTTCGCCGGAGCGCTGGTGAACGCCGCGGCCGTGCGCGAACTCGGGCTGCCCAAGGCGGAGTACTTCATGATGTGGGAGGAGATGGAGTACTGCATCCGCGCCCGCCGCGCGGGCTGGTCGATCCGGATCCTCCCCGAGCCCCTGGTCCGCACGCTGCACGCGGGCGCCGCGACGTCCCCGCCGTGGCGGCTGTACTACCAGAGCCGCAACCACCTCGCGATGGCGCTCGAACACCGCTCGGCCCCGGAGATCTGGCACTGGGCGGTCCGCCAGGCGAAGTTCACCGCCGTCACCCTGGCCCGCCAGGACCGCAAGACCGCCCGCACGGGCGCGCGGGCCAGGGGAGCATGGCACGCGCTGCGGGGAAGAATGGGCCGGACGGTGCTGCCGGGCTGACCCAGGGGAGGTCGGCGGCGGCCGACAATCGCTCGCGGGCTGCGCTTCCGGGCGGCGCTTCCGGGCCGCGCTTCCGCGCTGCCACGGCGAAGACGACTGGTCGGACCCGGTCGCGCGAGGAGACCGCGGAAGGCGCCGAGGCCGTCGAGGCCGCCCGTCGAGCTGACGCGCGACGCCGAGCCGCCGTCGATCCGCACCGCGAGCCGCGCCTCGGCGCCGGGCACCCCCCTGCGCCCCGCGTCTGCGCCTGCGCCTCGCCCCTCGGAACCCGCACGCGGACGCCCTGAGTCCGAGCCCCACCCCTGCACGCCCCCCGGTCGGGTCGCACCCCCACCCCGCCCTGCGATCGTCTCCGTTGTTTGTTCTGCCCCGCCCGCCTATGTTGCGCCTGACTTGGCGTCAGGCGAGTGGAGGGTGGGCGGCATGGGTGGCGTTGCCGAGACTGACGGCGTTGCGGTGATCGGGCTTGGGGCGATCGGGTCCGGGGTTGCAGGGGCGTTGGTGGCCGCGGGGCACGAGACGGCGGTGTACGACGTCAGCTCGCAGGCCGTGCGGGCCTTCGCCGACCGCGCCAAGGCCGCCGGGTCGGTCGAGGAAGCCGCCGCCGGAGCCCGTGTCCTCGTGCTGGCCGTCGTGGACGACGCTCAGGTGACGGCCGTGCTCGATGCGGCGCTGCCGGCCCTGCCCCGCGGCGCCGTCGTGCTCGTCCTCAGCACGATCTCCGTCGCCACGCTCACCGCCTGCGCCGAACGCGCCGACGCGGTCGGCGTGCACGTCGTGGACTGCGGCGTCACCGGCGGCCCCCAAGCCGCCGCCGACGGCCGCCTGGTCGCGATGCTCGGCGGCGACGCCGACGCCGTCGACACGGTCGTGCCCGTCGTCGAGGCGTTCGCCGGCACCGTCGTGCGGATGGGCGGCCGCGGCGCCGGAATGCGTGCCAAGCTCGTCCGCAACCAGATGCAATACGGGATCTGGGCCGTCGCCGCGGAAGCCGAGCGCCTCGCCGTGGCCGCGGGTGTCGACGTCGAGGCCCTGAAGACCGTCGTCCGGGCGGGCGACGTGCTCACCGGCGGACCCACCACCCTGATGGGCGTCGACCTGCCGCCGGAGACGCGGCGCGGCACGGCGGCCCTCGCGCACAAGGACCTGCGCGCGGCGCTGGACCTCGCCGAAGCCGTCGGCGCGGACGTGCCGCTGACGGCGGCGATCGAACCGACGTACGACAGCGTCCTGGCTCTGGAACCCGCGGGACCCGCGGAACCCGCGCCTGTCGCCGCCCCCGCGCCCGCCGCGGAAACCGTGCGCGAGCGCGGCCTGCGCCGCATGTCCGAGGTCTACAACCTGCCGATGGACCTGTCGGGCGCGACCAGCCCGTACGTCGACGTGACGATCGAGCACCTGTTCGGCGACATCTGGTCGCGCCCCGTGCTCGACACCCGCGAACGGCGCCTGCTCACCATCGGCGTTATCGCCGCCCTCGGCAAAGACGACCTCATGGAGCTGCAGCTCTCCAGCGCGCTCGCCCGCGGCGAACTGACGCCCGAGCAACTCCGGGAAAGCATCGTGCACTTGGCGCACTACGCGGGCTGGCCGCTGACCGCCAACCTCGGCGGCATCGTCGAACGGCTGATCCGCAAGCACGAAGCCGCGACGGATCAGGCCGCGGAGGACGCCTAGACACGCCCTACGGAATCCGCCAGTCGATCGTCCCCGCCCCCTGCTGCTGGAGCATCGCGTTGACCCGGCTGAAGGGGCGGGATCCGAAGAAGCCGCTGCTCGCCGACATCGGGCTCGGGTGTGCCGACTCCACCACCGGCACGCCCGCGCCGAGCATCGGGCGCAGGTTGCGGGCGTCGCGGCCCCACAGGATCGCCGCCATCGGCTTGCCGCGCGCGACCAGGGCCTTGATGGCCTGCTCGGTCACCGTCTCCCAGCCCTTGCCGCGGTGCGCGGCCGGCTTGCGCGGCGCGGTCGTGAGCGCCCTGTTGAGCAGCAGCACGCCCTGGCGGGTCCACGGGGTCAGGTCGCCGTTCGACGGCGCCGGAATCCCGAGGTCCTGCTGCATCTCCTGGTAGATGTTGATCAAACTGCCCGGCAGCGGCCGGACTTCCGGCGCCACCGAGAAGCTCAGCCCGACCGCGTGGCCCGGGGTCGGGTACGGGTCCTGGCCGACGATGAGGACGCGTACGTCGTCGAAGGGCTGCTGGAAGGCGCGCAGGATGTTCGGGCCGGCCGGCAGGTAGCTGCGCCCTGCCGCGATCTCGGCGCGAAGGAAGTCGCCCATCGCGGCAATATCGGCGGCCACCGGCTCCAACGCCTTTGCCCAGCCTGCCTCGACGGTCTCGTGAAGGGGTCGTGCGGACATGGCCCGCACCCTATCGGCCTATCCCGACATCACTGTCGGTGCCCGTGATTACGCTCCGGATATGACCGAAACGATCTCTTATCTGCGCGGTGATGCCACATCTCCGCAGGGCAAAGGCGTCAAGGTGATCGCGCACGTCTGCAACGACCAGGGCGGCTGGGGCAAGGGCTTTGTGGTGGCGCTGTCCCGCCGCTGGCCGGAACCCGAGGCCGCGTACCGGCGTTGGCACCGCGAGCGGGCGAAGAACGACTTCGCCCTGGGCGCGGTGCAGTTCGTGCAGGTCGACCGCTTCCTGTGGATCGCCAACATGATCGGTCAGCACGGCATCAAAACCGGCAGCAAAGGGGTTCCGGTCCGCTACGAAGCGATCGATACCGGGCTCGAAGCCCTTGCAGTGCGGGCACGTGAACTCGGTGCGTCCGTCCACATGCCGCGCATCGGTTGCGGGCTCGCGGGCGGCACGTGGGAACGCGTCGAGCCCCTGATCACCGCGCGGCTGACCGGCCGCGGCATCCCGGTGACCGTGTACGACTTCGACTGACGCCGCCCCCGTCCGCGGGCGCCCGGAACGGACCCCTTCGTTCGCCCGAGTTCGCCTGAACTCCGCTGCCGCGCCTGGCAGGATGGGCCCCGGCGCCGGGGAGGGGAGTCCCCGGCCGGTGTGGGGGAAGGCACCTATGCGCATCGTGATGATCGTCGGCTACCCCGGCGTCCCGTGGGAGACCGACTGGGTCAAGTCCGCCGGGCATGCCGCCGAGGTGATCCGGCTGTCGAACACCGGCGAACTGACGTGGCCGAAGGTCCCGGGCGCGGACTACCTCGGGCAGGATCCCGACGACCCGCGGCACTACCAGATCAAGACCTTCAGCTGGCGTCCGTCGCGGCTGCTCGGCCGCGTCTCGCATGTCCTGATGGCGCGCCGCTACCAGCAGGCGGTCCGCTACATCGCGGGCAAGTACGGGCCCGTCGACGTCGTCCACGCGCACTTCTACTGGGCGCACTACCTGGTCGCCATGAAGAAGGCCCTCGGCATGCCCTATGTGGTCACCGAGCACCACACCTCGTGGCAGGGCCACTGGACCGAGCCGCCGCCCAGCCCCCTCGGCATCAAGCGGGCGCGCGAACTGTACGCCGACGCGCACACCGTGATCGCCGTCTGCCGGTCCCTCGAGGACAAGATCCGGTCGTACGGCCTCGGCGGGAACTTCGAGGTCATCCACAACCCGGTCGACGCCTCCGGTTTCGCGCTGCCCGATGCCGGCGACCGGCCCCGCGAGGACCGCGACACCGTCGAGTTCGTGTCCGTCGCCCGGCTCGCGCCCGCCAAGGGCTTCGACGTCCTCCTCGACGCCTTCGCCGCCGCTTCCCGCGACGACCCGCGGCTGCGCCTGACCGTCGTCGGCGACGGCCGCGAACGCGCCAAGCTCGAAGAGCAGGCCGAGCGGCTCCGCATCGCCGACGTCGTCACCTTCGCCGGACGCCTGCCGCGCCCCGAGATCGCCCGCCTGCTCGGCACCTCCGACGCGTTCGTGCTGGCGTCGCGCGCGGAGAACCTCACGGTCGCCGTGCTGGAAGCGTGGTGTGCGGGGCTGCCGGTCGTCACCACCGATGTGGGCGGTCATGCGGAGGTGATGGAACCGCACCTGGGACACCTTGTCCCGTCCGAGGACACCGCGGCCCTCGCCGACGCCCTGCGCGCCGTGGCCGCCGCCCCCGAGGCCTACGACCGGCACCGGATCGCCGTCGAGGCCCGCAAGCGGTTCGCGCCGGAGACCGTGGGCGCGGAACTCGGCCGGATCTACCGCTCGGCCGCGGCCGCGGATCAGGCAAGATCGTAGGGTCGCCCCCGCCGGATGCCCGGCGGCGTCACGGCGGCGCAGGACACCGGCACGATCGGAAGGCGGCGGTCACACGTGGACGCCAAGGCATGGGACGAGCGTTACACGGGCACCGAACTGGTCTGGTCGGCCGAACCGAACCGGTTCGTCGCCGAAGAGACCGGCGGGCTCCCCGTCGGCCGCGCCCTCGACCTCGCCGCGGGCGAAGGCCGCAACGCGATCTGGCTCGCCAAGCGGGGCTGGGACGTCACGGCCGTCGACTTCTCCGCCGCGGCACTCGCCAAGGGCAAACTCCTCGCCGACGCGCAGAGCGCCGCGGTGGAGTGGGTGACCGCCGACCTGCTGACGTGGACGCCGGAGCCGGGCGCGTACGACTTGGTGCTGGTCGCCTACCTGCACCTTCCGGAAGCGGAGATGGCGAAGGTGCTCGCCGCCGCGGCGGCGTCGGTTGCCCCGGGCGGCACTTTCCTGTTGATCGGCCACGACGTCACCAACCTGACCGAAGGTGTCGGCGGCCCGCAGGAGCCGTCGATCCTGCACACGCCGGAGCGGGTCGCGGGGGCTCTCGGCGACCTGCGCGTCGACCGGGCCGAGCGGGTGCGCCGGCCGGTCGTGGTGGAGGGGGAGCAGCGGGAGGCCGTCGACACGCTGGTGCGGGCGGTGCGGGGCTGATCCGTCGGGGGCGGGGTTGTCCCGTCCCTCGGCCGGGTTCGTCCGGTCCCTTGCGCAGTGCGGTGGCCATGCCTCCGACCCGGGCGCCGGCACTCGGGTCGGAGGCTTTGTGCGGTCACCGCTGTGTGTTGTCGCTGCGCTGTGCCTCACCCCAGGGACAAGCCCCGCTCCGCCAGTGCTTCCTGCAGGGCGTCGAGTGCCCGTCGGCCCATGCCGTGCAAGGCCGCGAGTTCGCTGCGTGGTACTCCGGCGAGCTGGCCGAGTGCCGTGTACCCGGCGCCGTTCAGCGCGCGGCGCGCCGGGGCGGCCACGCCGCGGGGGAAGTCGTCTGCGCTTTCTCGTGGTCGCTCATCCACCCATGCTGGCAGCCGAGGGCGCCGTTTGCCCGCCACGACATGTCAACCCTTGGTTGACGCCCCCTGACTGTCAACCTATGGTTGACAGCATGACGAAGCCGACCGGACCCACCACGCCGCTGCGCCTCGACGACCTGATCGAGGCCATCAAGAAAGTCCACACGGACGTCCTCGACCAGCTCGCCGACGCGGTGATCGCCGCGGACCACCTCGGGGAGATCGCCGACCACCTCATCGGCCACTTCGTCGACCAGGCGCGGCGCTCCGGCGCGTCCTGGACCGACATCGGCCGCAGCATGGGCGTGACGCGGCAGGCGGCGCAGAAGCGCTTCGTGCCGAAGCCGTCCGACGTGCCGTTGACCATCAGCCCGGAGGACGGCTTCTCCCGGTTCACCGTGCGCGCCCGCAATGTCGTGATGGCTGCCCAGAACGCCGCCAAGGCGGCGGGCAACGACCGCATCCAGCCCGCGCACCTGATCCTCGGCCTGACCGGCGACGCGGAGAGCATCGCCGCGAAGGCGCTGATCGCGCAGGGAGTCACCCTCGACGCGGTCCGCGAGGCCGCGGCCGCGGCGTTGGCGCCGGGCGTCGAGGAGGTGCCCGAACTCGTTCCGTTCGACGCGGCTGCCAAGAAGGTCCTCGAACTCACCTTCCGCGAGGCTCTGCGCTTGGGCCACAACTACATCGGCACCGAGCACTTGCTGTTGTCCCTGCTGGAGTTCGAGGACGGCACCGGGGTGCTGTCCGGCCTGGGCGTGGACAAGGCACGCGCGGAGGAAACGACGCTGGCACTGCTGCCGAAGAGCTGACTTCGCCGACCGGCCGAGAACGGCGCGCCGACTCGGGCGCGCCGCACGGTCTACGCGTCCGAGCCGAACCCCGTACCCAGCGCCGGTCATTCAGGCCTTCGGGCATGTGCAGGTGGCTCTGGTCCAGGAGGCGGCGAGCAATGCCGCGTCCTCCGGGGTGCCGAGCATGGTGAGCGCGATGCAGTAGGCCTCGCAGGCGTAGTTGGAGTCCCCGGCGAGGAGTGTCTTGCCGACGCGTTCACGGAACTGCGTGCGGCGGTCCAGCCCGATCATCCACCCGGCGACGACGCGGGCGCGCCCGTTGTATCGGAGAAGGAACGCCAGTTCGGCGCCGGTGATCTGCCGGGCGTCTCGGCCGAGGTGGCGGAGGAACTCGGCGCGTTCTCCGACCGGTTGCCGAACGAAGGGGCCGCCGATCAGTTCCCGACAGCGGGGATCCGCGGCATCGCCGATCACATTCCAGGCTCGGGCTGTGCCGACGGCGAATTCATGGCCTCATCCTGGCCGCAAGCCCACGGCGGGTCCAGGCGGTTTCCTCTCCGCGAGTCCTGCCCGGACGTCCGGCCTCACCAACCCCCGCTCAGCCCTTCGCGCCCTCCAGCGCCGCGAGCGCCGCGTCCAGACGCGCCGTCGCCTCCGACGCCACCGACTCCAGTTCCGCCAGTCCCGTCATCGTGACCATCACGTTCGGGTCGAGGGCCTGGACCAGCGTCGTGGTGCCGTCGCGGCGGACGACCACGTTGCACGGCAGGAGCAGGCCGATGGTCCGGTCGGCTTCGAGGGCGCGGTGGGCCAGGGGCGGGTTGCAGGCGCCGAGGATCAGGTAGTCCTCCATTTCGGCGCCGAGCTTCGCCTTCAGGGTGGCGGTGACGTCGATCTCCGTCAGGACGCCGAAGCCCTGCGCGGCCAAGGCCTCGCGGACCGCCGCCACCGTGGTGGCGAAATCGCTGTCGAGGCGGATCGTGCGGTCGTACTTCACGGGCTGCATACGGCTCTCCTCAAGGTCGGCGGGGCGGCCGGCGGGTCCGGCGCTGCGGACATCCCCCACAATACCCCATGGGGTATTAGTCGTCTCATCATCCCACGTGGCGATACGGGTGGGGGTATCGGCTATGCTCGACAGGGTCAGTACCCCCGGGGGTATCCGAAGGAGAGTCCGTTGCCCCTCGCGAAGCACCGCACCCCGACCGCCGACCCGGCGCCGCCCACCCTCGGCCGCGAAGCCGCCTACGGCCTTCTCGGCCGCCTGGGCGCCTGGTCCGCCGCCCACCTCCGTCTCGTGGCCGTCCTCTGGCTCGCCCTGGTCGCCGGGCTCGGCGCGTTCGCGCCGCAGGTCACGTCCGCGCTTGCGGGCGCCGGCTGGCAGGCCAACGGGTCCGAGTCGGTCCACGTCCGCGAACTCGCGCAGCAGCACTTCGGCGGCAACGCCTCCTCCGCGCTCCAAGTCGTCGTCAGCAGCGACCGCCCCGTCGACGACCCCGCCGTCCGGCAGGTCCTCACCGACGCCACCGCGCGCCTGAAGGCCGACAGCCGCATTGCCGACGTCGTCCCGCCGCAGCCCGGCATGACGATCAGCCCCGACGGCCGCACCGCGATCCTGCTGGCCGGTGCCGGCGCCGACACCAACGACATGGTGCGCGCCGCCGACGACCTCAAGGGACCCCTCGCCGACCTGTCGCACGACGGCATCACCGTTGCCGCGACCGGCGCGTCCGTGCTGTGGAGCGACTTCAACACCGCCAACCACGACGCGATGATGAAGTCCGAAATGCTGTCCTGGCCGGTCACCCTCGCGATCCTCGTGCTGGCCTTCGGCTCGCTGGTCGCCGCCGGACTCCCGCTGCTCCTCACGATGGCCGGACTCGCCGCCTCCGCGGGCGCGTTGGTCCTGCTCAACCACCTCACGCCCACCTCGATCTGGGCGATGAACTTCGCCATGATGTTCGCGCTCGCGCTCGGCATCGACTACGCGCTGTTCCTCGTCGTCCGCTTCCGCGCTGCCCTTGCCAAACACGGCGACGCCCGCCGCGCCGTCGCGGAGACCATGGACACCGCGGGCAAGGCCGTCGCGCTGTCCGGCGCGACCGTGCTGGTCAGCCTGTCCGCCGTCACCCTCGTCCCGTCGCCCGCGTTCCGGTCGATGGCCGTCGGCATCATGCTCGCCGTCGTCTTCGTCCTCGCCGCGACGCTCACGCTGCTGCCCGCCGTCCTCGGCAAGCTCGGCCGCCGCGTCAACGCCGGATCGCTGCCGTGGACCCGCGGCAAGACCGCCGGCCCGTCGCCGCGCTTCACCGCGTGGGGCGAACGCCTGTGGGCGCACCCGCTGCGCTACGGCATCCCCGCCCTGGCGATCCTCGTCGCCCTCGCCGCCCCGGTCATCGGCCTGCGCACCTCGATGCCGTCGATCTCCGTCGTCCCCGAAGACTCCTCCGCCCGCGTCGGCTACACCGCCGTCCAGCAGGCCTTCGGCCCCGGCGCACCCGGCGCCCTGCAGATCATCACCCCGACCGCGCAGGCCGCGCCCACCGCCGCAGCCCTGGCCGGCGACCCCGGCATCGCCGGCGTCATGCCCGGCCAGAACGCCCCCGACGGCTCCGGCTACACCCTGCTCCAGGCCGTGCCGAAGGTCGACCCGTCCGACCCCGCACTCGAGGGCACCGTCGATCGCCTCCGCGACACGCTCCCCGACGAGGCCCTCGTCGGCGGCGCCGCCGTGGAGAACCTCGACCTCCAGTCCCTCCTCGACAGCAAGACCCCCCTGGTCATGGGCGTCATCCTCGCCCTCGGGTTCGTCCTGCTGATCGTCGCGCTGCAGGCCCCACTGGTCGCCCTGCTCGGCACCGTCACCAGCCTGCTCGCCACCGCGGCGGCGTTCGGCGCGGCCCGGCTGATCTTCCAGGACGGGCACGGCGCGGGACTGCTGGGCTTCACCCCGCAGGGCTTCCTCGACGGCTGGGCGCCGGTGTTCTTCTTCGCCATGATCTTCGCGATCGCGATGGACTACACCGTGTTCCTCCTCGCCGCCGCCAAGGAGCAGTACGAACTCACCGGAGACGCCCGCAAGGCCACCGTCGGCGCGCTCGCCCACTCCGGCCGCGTCATCTTCGCGGCGGCCGCCGTCATGGTCGCGGTGTTCTTCACCTTCGCCCTGTCCGGGCCGCTGCCGCCCAAGGAAATGGGCATCGTGCTCGGCCTCGCCGTGCTGCTCGACGCCGCCCTCGTCCGGCTCGTCCTGCTGCCCGTCCTGCTCCGCCTCACCGGCCGCGCCGCGTGGTGGAGCCCCGCCTGGCTGCGCCGCGTCCTGCCGGACGTGCGCTTCTCCCACGACTGACCCGTCGAACCCCGGGGGTGTGCGGCCTGCCAGGGCGCATACCCCCAGGGGTAAGATCGACGGTCAGAGTTCCGCAAGGAGGCAACCCGATGAAGGTCGACGACGACGCCGTCCAAGGTGTCCTGAACCGCCTGCGCCGCGCCCAGGGCCAGCTCGCGGGCGTCATCGCGATGATCGAAGCGGGCCGCGACTGCAAGGACGTCGTCACCCAACTCGCCGCCGTCTCCCGCGCCCTCGACCGGGCCGGCTTCAAGATCGTGGCCAGCGGCATGCGGCAGTGCATGGCGACCGCGGACAAGGACGCCCCGCCGATGACCGAAGCCGAGCTGGAGAAGCTGTTCCTGACCCTGGCCTGACCCGGACCCTGGCCCTGACCCGGACCCTGGCCTGACGCTGCCCCGGGCCGGGGCCGGGGCGAACGGAACCCGACCCGAGACGGCTCCGTCCCAGGTCAGACCGGCCGCACCCGGTTCCCGTGCCAGCGCACCCAGTCCCGGCCGCGGCGCAGCGTCACCAGCGACGTGACCGGGTCGAGCCGGCCGCACCGCGACGCACCCAGCGCCATGCGGGCGCGCAAGCCCGGATACTCCGGCAGCACCCGCAGGTCGGACAACTCGGCTGCCAGCTCCCGGAGTTCGTCCACCGTAAGGCCGTCCGCCGCCGCCTCCCCGGCGTCCAGCGCGCGGATGGCCTTGCGGAGCACCCCGCGCGCGAGCTTGCGGCGCATCGCGGTGCGGATCTCCCCGGCGTAGGGCAGGCCCTGGCCGTCGCCGTCGAGGAACGACTCGTAGCCGTCCCGAAGCTGGTACAGCCGGTCCCGCGCGTCGAAACGCGAGTGGTGCATGTTGCTGTCGTGCACCCGGTAATACGCCTGATCCGCGTCCGGCAGCCACCCCACTGCGCCGCGCCGGGCCAGCCGCAGCCACATCTCCAGGTCGCCGGAGTGCGGCAGCTTCGGGTTGTAGCCGCCCGCGTCGTGGTGCGCCGTCGTCCGCGCGACCACCTCCGGCGACAGGATCAGGTTCCGGCCCGCGCGGAACACCCCGCGGATCCACCGGTCGCCGTTCCACACCTTGCTGCGGCCGCCGCCGCGCGCCTCCGGGAGCGGCCCGCCGCTGGTGAAGCGCACCGGATTCCCGTACACGAACGTCACGTCCGGCCGGGCCTCCATCACCGCCGTCGCCCGGCCCAGCGCGCCCTGCGGCAGCAGGTCGTCGGCCGACAGCAGCACGCAGTAGTCGCCGTCCGCCCACTCCAGCAGGCCCTCGTTGTACGTCGCGATATGGCCTTTGTTGACCTTGTGCCGCTCGTACGTGACCCGCGGATCGCGCGCCAGATCCGCCCCCACATCGGGCGTCTCGTCCGTCGACGCGTCGTCGAGGACCAGCACCCGCACGTCGACGCCCTGCTGCTCCAGCAGCGACCCGACATTGTTCGGCAGATAGCGCGCGTAGTTGTACGACGGCACCACCACGCTCACGCTCGGCAGCCGTCCCCGCACCGCATCCGCGCCGGACTCTTCCACGGCGGTCATTTCGCGCTCACCCCTCCACCGAGCCGACGGCGCCGACCGGGCCGAGCCCGGCCGCACGCCGGGTCTGCAGCTCCTTGGCCCGCACCCGCCCGCCGAGCAGCAGCCCGGACAGGCCCCGGCCCGCCAGCCACGTCGTATCGTGCCGGTCGACGGCGCCGAACCGGTACTTGTACTCCTCCGCACCGCGCAGGAAATCGAACACGTCCGCGCCCTCGGCCCGCACCGCCGCGACGGTCTCGGCGACCAGGACGGTACCCAGGCTCAGCCGGGCGAACGCCGGGTCCCAACCGGTCTGGTAGTACGAGAAGGTGCCCTGCCAGAGGAACCCGTAGAGGATGCCCACCGGCCCGTCCGGCCCCTCCGCGACCATCGCGCAGGGCCCGCGCCCCGGTGCGCCGCGGCCGATGAGCGCCAGGTGGAACGGCTTGCGCGCGGCATCGAACGTCGTCGCGCGGCCGAGCGTCTCCTGCCGCCGCGCGTGCAGGCCGAGCAAGGCGTCGAACAGCTTCTCGTCCACCGCGCCGGGCGGCACGAACCGGAACCGGATGCCCTCCGCGGCCAACCGCCGGGCGTAGTACCGCAGATCCTTGCGGAACCGCGCCGAGCCGATGGCTTCCGGATCGGCAGGCATCGTCGGACACGCGGTGCGCTCCACGAGCCGCGCCCCGAGCGGGATGTACGCCGCGCCGGTCTCCGGATCGAGATTGGGCAGCCACAGCGTCGATCGCTGCGCGAGTGCGCCGAACCACGCCCGCACGTCGTCGGCGCGCTCGGGCGCGACCGCGAACCCGCAGTGGTCGGCGGCCCCGGCCCCGGCACCCAGCACGGTGAGGCAGCGCGCCCCGGACGGCAGCCGCGGATGCAGGGCCTGCCGGGTGGCGAGCAGCGGGACGACGGCGTCGAGCCGCCCGTCCGGGCCGTCCCACACGGCCACCCGCGCTCCGCGGTGCTGCGGATCGTCGCCGAATGCGGCGAGCCAGGCGAGCACCCAGTCCGGTGTGCCGAAGTACGCGACCCCGGTCGCGGCGGCGAGGTCGCGCCAGGCCGGGACGAGGGACTCCAACGCGCCGGGGTCGGCGAGCAGCCGCGGACGGGCGGACATCGCGGTCATCCCTTGCCTCGCAACCCGTGCACCGCGGGGTGCAGCCCGGACAGGATCGTCTCGAACCGGTCCGGCGGTGTCGACGTGGCGACCCGCAGCCGGGAGATCCGCATGCCGTGGTCGGGAACGCGCGGCGACAGCCGGTGATCGAACAGGAACGCGGACCGGTAGCCCAACTCGTCCAGCACCCGTTCGGCGCGGACGTCGAAGTTGCCGTTCGGGTACGCGAACGACTGCGGGGCTCGGTCCAGGATCGTGGCCAACGCGTCGTGTGCCGCGATGATTTCGGCGCGTACGTCGGCATCGGAGCAGCGGTCGAGCAGCGGGTGGGTGAGCGAGTGGCTCTCCACGCGGACGCCGCCCGCATCGAGTGCGCGGACTTCGGCGGTGGTCAACTGCGGTTGGCGGACGGGTTCGTGCCCGTCGCGGAGCCCGGCGATAGCGGCGCGGCGCTCGGTGTCGGGCACCTGCTTGAGATGCCGCAGCCACTGCGCGGCGGTCCGGCCGTCGCCGGCGCCGGCCGCGACGAGGCGTTCGACCTCGTGCCACCAGAACGGCGTGTCCGTGTCGAGCAGCGACGGGATCACGAACGCGACCGCGGGAATGCCGCGTTCCTGCAGCAGGGGCAGCCCGTGCTCGTAAACGCTGCGCTCGCCGTCGTCGAAGGTGATCAGCACCGCGCGCCCGGGCAGCGGCCGCCGCGTCGCGACGGCAAGCTCCACGTCGTCCAACGACACGGGCCGCGCGATCCGCAGCAGCCGGTCCAACTGCCCGGCAAAGCCTGCGGGATCGTCGACCCCGTGGTACCCGAGCACGGCCAACCGCCCTACTGCCCGGCTCCCGAACCACCACTGCGCGGGAGACCGGCGCATGACCAGATCCCCGCCGCCCCGCAGTCTTGCGCGCACGTCCGCTCGCACGATTCGCCCCTACCCGATCCCCACCCGGCCCCGCCACCCCGGCGGAGTCCTCCCCACCCGCACGGTAACAACGGACGAGAGACGCCGTCAGCCGGTTGCGAATTGCTGGGGACGGGACGGGGGGTGTGCGCAGCCGCAGCGGGCTCGCCTGGGGACAACCCGGCGCGCTTGCCCGCGAGGCTTGCGGCTATCACCGTGCGGCCCTCGTCAACGCCACGCCCGCCAACTCCGACCGCCCTGCTCCACAACGCCGCGCCGCGCACACCCGGCGACACGCAGACCCACCTGCCCGCGACTGCCCGCCGCGCCGGCGGGCGTCGGGGCGGCGGGCGTCGGCGCGACTGCCCGCCGCGCCGACGCCCGCGGACACGATCGCCGCCGAGGCACACCCCGGGTGCTCAACCACTCCACCCCCACACAGCCTTCGCGTATCGCGCCTTCGTCTCGCGTCTTCGCGTGCTCGTCGTTGCCTGCCCAGCCGACCCGCTTCCGGCCCCGTGACCTGCTCCCCCCGCACCCTCCCGCTGCCAACCACGGATCCCTCGCCCGCATCCCCCACCCGATTCGCCTTTTCCGCACCGCACTTCCGGAAATCCCGTGAAACCGCCCGCGGGGCGGCTTGCGGGGCCCTAGGCTGACTCGCGAGGGAGCTGTGTCCGGGTGGGGGAGCACCGGGACGCGGCTCACGACCGCGCCTCGGCACTGCTCACGCCGGGGCCGAGAGACGCTGGGGTCTCATGGTGGGGGCGGAATTATCCGTGCGCCGCGACCGGGGTGTCGTCCGCACGGGACCGAGGACGGCCGCGGCTCTGCGGCCGGCCCCGGACGCACCGTCGGCGGCGGGCCGTTGAACGCCCGCGGAGCACTCCTGCCCGCGCAAAGCCCGCCGGGCCGGAGTCCGGCCGCCGCGCCATCTCGTCACGCCCCCGTGTCTCCGGATCCCGCCGAGCCGTCGCCGAAGCCGGCGCCGAACCACCGCACCGTGACGATCCGCAGGGGGCACCAGCACGTGAGTGAGCACAGCGAGTCGACCGCACCGGCATCATCCCGCCGCGAGCCCGCCCGATGAGCCCCGCGATCGGCGGCGACGGCGTCCGCGCCACGCTCAAGCGCGGACTCGCCGCCGTGGCGGGCAGCCGACCCGCCGCCGGGACCACCGCACTCATCTACCACCGGGTCGGCGGCGGCACCCGCGACGAACTGGACCTGCCCACCGACCGGTTCGTCGAGCAGCTCGACGCGCTCGCCGACCTGCACCCGGGCACCGTCGTCCCGCTCGACACCGCGCTCGACCGCCTCGACGGCCACGACCGCACGCCCTCCGTCGTCCTCACGTTCGACGACGGGTTCGCCGACGTGTACGACAACGCCTGGCCGCACCTGCGCGACCGCAAGATCCCCTTCACTCTGTACCTCGCCACGGGCATGGTCGGCGGCGAAATGCGCTGGGAAGGCTCCACCGGTACCAGTGCCGGCGCCGCCGCGCTCACCTGGAAGCAGCTCGCCGAGATGCACGCGAGCGGCCTGCTCACCGTGGGCAACCACACGCGGTCGCACGCCCGGCCCGAACACCTGACCGAAGCCGAACTCGACGCCGCCTCCGACGACATCGACGACCGGCTGGGCATACGCCCCGACCACTTCGCCTACACCTGGGGCGTCCCCGTCCCGGCCATGGAGCACCAGCTCCGCCGCCGCTTCCGCAGCGCCGCCACCGGACTCCTCGGCCGCAACCTGCCCGGCACCGACCGCATACGCCTGCACCGCGTCCCGGTACGCCGCACCGACCCCGCCGCCTTCTTCCGCGCGAAGCTCAGCGGCGACCTCGGACCCGAACGCGCGTACGCCCGCGTCGTCACCCTCGGCAAACGGGCAGGTGCCCGTGCCTGACACCGCCCGCCCGGCGCCGGCTGCGCCCGGCATCCTGCCGCCCGGGCTGCTCCTCCCGGCCGGCCCGGGAGGCCGCCCGCTGCGCGTCGCGCACCTCACCACCGTCGACATGAGCCTCGCGCTGCTGCTCCGCACCGAGCTGCAGGTCGACGTGGCCGCCGGGTTCGAGGTGTTCGGGCTGAGCGCGGGCGGCCCGTACGTCCCCGAGGTCGAAGCCCTGGGCGTCACCCACGTCCCGCTCGACGCGCTCACCCGATCGTGGGATCTCGCCCGCGACGCCGCCGCGGCCCGCGAACTCGCCGCCCGGCTGCGCGACCTGGACCTCGACGTCCTGCACACGCACAACCCCAAGACCGGCGTCCTCGGCCGCCTCATCGGCCGCGCGGTCGGCATCCCGGTCGTCGTCAACACCTGCCACGGCCTGTGGATCCGCCCCGGCGACCCGTGGCCGCGCAAGGCGTTCGTGCTCGGCGCGGAGAGCGTCGCGGCCCGGGCCTCGCACGCCGAGCTGTACCAGAACGCCACCGACCACCGGACCCTCGCCCGCGCGGTGCCCTCCTGGCGCTCCCGCGTCGTCGGCAACGGCACCGACCTCTCGCGCTTCCGCCCCGACCCGGACGCCCGCGCCCGGATCCGCAAGGAACTCGGGGTCGAGGACGGCGAACTGCTGGTCGGCGGCGTGGGACGACGTGTCGCGGAGAAGGGCATCGCGGAGTACCAGGAAGCCGTGGGGGAGCTGGTACGCCAGGGGCAAACCGGCGCCCGCTTCGTCTGGATCGGCCCCGAGGACCCCGACAAGCCCGACGCCTACAACGACGCCGACTCGCACGTCGAATACCTCGGCGGCCGCTCGGACATGCCCGACGTCTACGCGGCCCTCGACCTGTTCGTCCTGCCCTCCCACCGCGAAGGCTTCTCGCGCTCCGCGATGGAGGCCGCCGCGAGCGGCGTGCCGATGGTGCTGACCGACATCCGCGGCTGCCGCGAGATCGGCACGCACGACGAGCACCTGCTGCTCGTCCCGCCCGGCGACCCCGCGGCCCTCGCCCAGGCGATGGGTCGCATGCTCGGCGACCCCGCGCTGCGGGCCCGGCTCGCCGCACAAGGACGCGCCCGCGCGCTCGCCGAGTTCGACCAGCGGCGCGTCGCCGCCACCTCGATCGACACGTACCGGGCCGTCGCCCGCCGCAAGGGCCTCCGCTGGGAGACCCGCACCGTTTCCACCAGCCATCCGCAGAAGCACGACAGGGGAGGGGGCACGGCATGATGCGCAGGGTCTTCGACGTCGCGGTCGCCGCGCTGACGCTGTTGCTGCTCGGCCCGGCGATGCTCGTGATCGCCGTCCTGATCCGCGTCACCATGGGCGGACCCGTCCTCTTCCGCCAGACCCGCAGCGGTCTGCACGGGCGTGACTTCCGGATTCTCAAGTTCCGCACGATGCGCCATCCGCGCTATCCCGACGAGCCGGACGCCGACCGGGTCAGCAAAGTCGGGCAGATCCTGCGCACCACGAGCATGGACGAACTCCCGCAGCTGATCAACGTCCTGCTCGGCGACATGGCGGTCATCGGCCCGCGCCCCACGCTGCCCGAACAGGTCGCGCACTACACGCCCCGGCAACGCGGCCGCCTCGACGTGCGCCCCGGACTGACCGGCTGGGCGCAGGTCCAGGGCCGCAACGCGCTCAGCTGGCCGGCGCGGATCGAGTACGACCTGTACTACGTGCGCAACCGCAGCTACCGGCTCGACCTGCGGATCCTGTTCCGCACCGTCGGCGTCCTGCTCAAGCCGCAGGGCATCACCGGCGCGGGCGGAGTGAACCCCGGCTTCCCCATCCCGGTGCAGATCCCGGCGCAGGCCGAACGCCACGCGGCGGCGCAGCGGGTACGGCACGAGCCGATCCCGGCCGAAGAAGCGTCGTAAGTCGTCACATCTGGGCGCCGACCACCGCGGGGCCGCGCACCGGCCCCGCGGCAGGTCAGCGAATCCCCTTCTCCAGCACCGGGTCCGGTACCGCCGTCCCCACGCCCAGCACCACGCCCAGCGCGATCAGCACCCCGCCGAACTCGGCCACGTAGTCCATCGACGCCTGCACGGCGAACGCGGTCAGTGTCACTGCCCCGACAGCCACGATCGCCGGATCCTGCCGCGACCGCCACAGCCGCACGAAGGCCCACCCCACCAGCGCCACCATCGCCGCCAGCCCCGGATACCCCTGCTCGGCCGCCTGCCGCAGCCACAGCGAATGCGCCGCCTGGGTATCGGAATCCGCCCGCGCCGTCGGGCTGTTGGCGACGAACGTGCCCGGCCCGGTGCCGCGCACCGGATTGGCCGCCGCCAGCGTGAGTGCGTCGTGCCACACGTCCAACCGCCGCTGCGTCAGGCCCTCCTCGGCCGTCAGCCGCACCCCGGACATGTGCTGCACCTTGTCGCCGCCCAAATACACGGTACCCAAGGCCATCGCCGCCACGCACACCGCACCCGCGACCACCAGCGTGCCGCGCCTCCGCGCCGCCGTTGCCGTCAGGCCGATCACCAGGATCACCACCCCGCCCAGCGCCGCCGCCACCGACTTCGTCGCGAACGCACCCAGCACCAACAGCCCGGCCAGCAGATGCATTTCGCCGCGCCGCCGCTCGTTGGGCGCGGCCAGAGCAGCCAAGCACGCGGCACCCACGGCCTGCGTGGCCAAGGCGCCGTTGGCGTTGCCGTAACCGAGCGGCTCGGCCAACGCATGGCCCGACAGCGCATCCGGCGACATCAGGAACACCACCGCGACCGCGCCCGCCACGGCCGCACACGCGCCGTAGGCCGACCGCTCGCCCGCGATACGCCCCACCGCGTAGGCCGCCGCCACCGTCAGCAACCCGAGCAGGAAGTTCTCCGGACTCGACGGCCGTCCCGCCGCGGCGACCAGCGTCCACACGCCGACCGCGGCCACCGTGACGGCGCCGAGCAAATCCAGCCGCGAAAGGGAGAAGTTCCCCGTGTCAAGCCGCACTGTCACTCCCAGCAGCCCCGCACGTGCCGCGCGGTACCGCCTCAGTCGTCGCCGTACGCCGGGCCACCGGAGCCACGCTCCGGCGCGGTCGCGGGTCATCGCCCGCATCCCCGCCCGCCGCACGGCAGGATGAGCGCATGTCGTTCCCCAGCGCCGGATCCGGCGCCGTCGATCCCCGCCACCTCGCCGGCGCCCCGGGAGCGGGCCCGCTGTACATCGCGGGAGCGGGCGGCGTCGGCCGCGAAGCCCTCGACGCAGCGATTGCCGCGGGCGTGCCCGTCGAAGCGTTCCTCGACGACGCCGCCGCGGGCGGCAAGGTCCGCGGACTGCCGGTCCTGCGGCCCGACGAAGCGCCCCGGGGGAGCAGCTACCTGATCGGCATCGCCAATCCCGAGGTACGCCTCCGCCTCGCCGCCTTCCTGGACGAGCAAGGCCTGCTCCCCGTCACGCTGATCCACCCGCGCGCCGTCGTCGCCCCCGACACGCGCATCGCCGAAGGCTGCCTCGTGCTCGCCAACGCCCACGTGTCGAGCAGCATCACGATCGGCCCGCACAGCCAGGTGCATTACAACGCCACCGTCGGGCACGACGCGGTCCTCGACGCCCGCGCGACCGTCTATCCGGGCGCGAACGTGTCCGGCAACGTGCACCTCCGCGCCGGGACGACGGTCGGCAGCAACGCCGTGGTCCTGCAGGGCCGCACGGTCGGCGAAGGAGCATTCGTCGGCGCCGGCGCGGTGGTCACCCGCGATGTCGCGCCCGGCACCGTCGTGGTCGGCTCCCCGGCCCGGCCGCTGCCCGGCTGAGCGCCGCCGCCCGGTCGCGACCCGATGCCCGGCTGAGCCCTGCCGCCCGGCTGAGCCCGTCTGCCCGGCTGAGTGCGTCTGCCCGGCTAAGCCCGTCTGCACGGCCGAGCCCGCCTTAGGACGCTTGCCGCGAACGGAACCAGGCCACCGTCTCGGCGAGACCGTCTCTCAGCTCCACGGCGGGCGCCTCCGGGAACAGCCGGCGCAGCTCCGAGCTGTCCGCCTGCGAATCGCGCACGTCGCCCGCGCGCGGCGCCACGTGCGTGACGTCGACGGGATGCCCGAGCACGTCCTCCAGCAGCGCGATCAGCGCGTTGAGTGATGTCCGGGTACCCAGCGCCAGGTTGACCGGGCCGTCGTTCGTCACCCGGCGCAGCACCGCGTCCGCCAACACCCCGCACACCGTGGCGACGTTGGTGAAATCGCGGGTCTGCTCGCCGTCGCCGTGCACGGTCAGCGGGCGCCCGGCGAGCGCGGCGTCGACGAACCGCGGGATCACCGCGGCGTACGCGTGATCGGCGGGCTGCAGCGGCCCGAAGACGTTGAAGAACCGGAACGGCAGCACCGGCAGGTCGTAGCAGTGCCCGTAGGCCAGCAGGTACGACTCGGTGGCCAATTTGCTGACCGCGTACGGGCTCAGCGGCATCGTCCGCAGGTCCTCGCGCTTCGGCAGCACCGGGTTCCCGCCGTAGACCGACGACGAAGACGCGGCCACCACATGGGCGTTGCCGGCCCGGCGTGCGGCCTCCAGCACCATCAGCGTGCCCGTCGCGTTCGCGTGGTGGCTGGCCAGCGGGTCCTCGACCGAACGCGGCACCGACGGCAGTGCCCCCAAGTGCACGATCGCGGACGCGCTGTCGCACGCCTTGTCCATCAACTCCACGTCGAGGAAAGTACCGACGTGCACCGTGGCGTCGACCCCGGCCAGGTTGGCGAGCGATCCCGTGGACAGGTCGTCCACCACCACGACCTCGTCGATTTCCGGCGCGGCCACCAGCACCCGGGCGAGGTTCGATCCGATGAATCCGGCGCCACCGGTGATCACGACTTTCATGCAGCCCCCCAGCGCATTGTTGCGACCGGCGACCTTGCGCCCCCACGACGTCGGCCGGTCCGGTGCACGCATGCTACCCAGCGGTCCGCGGTGCCGGGGGAAGGTCGGCCAACCCGGCGACAAAGCGACCGCAATTCCGGTCCCTGACAAACCCCGTCGACCAACCGGTCCGCCGCCTCTCCGCGTGCCGATCATGCCCGGACGCTTGTGCGAAAAGCCCACACCCTTACGGGGTAATGGCTCTGGCAAGAGCCCCGAAACCCCCACAGCGGGGAGTTTCTTGCGCAACACTGTGCCCAGGCATCTGCCGGCGACGCTCACCCCCGACGGAATAGGGACCCGCGGGGGACGCCGGCAGGCGGCCCGGTGCGCTGTTCCAGGGGAGAGGAACCGCCCGGGTCCTATGGGGTAGGGGTCGCCATCATGCATTCCGCGGCAACACGCCGTCTCACACCGCACATTCCGGGGAAACCGCCCGGATCCACCCGGATGCGACGGCGGAAACATGCCGTATCACCGGTCTATCTGGCGCTGTTCGGGCTGCTCGCCGCCATGGCGTTCGTGCTGCCCTCGGCTTCGCGCGCCGGCGCCGGGCCGTGCGACGCGCCGATCGTCAACCCGATCGTGTGCGAGAACAGCAAAACCGGAACAGCCCGCGGCACATGGGACGTTACGGGTTCCGGATCGTCGTCGATCCAGGGCTACGCCACCGAGATCAGCGTCAACGTCGGCGAGACCGTGCACTTCAAGGTCGACACGCCCGCCACCGCCTACCGGCTCGACATCTACCGGCTCGGCTACTACGGCGGCAACGGCGCCCGCAAGATCACCAGCGTGACCCCGTCCGCGGCGCTTCCGCAGAACCAGCCCGGCTGCAACACGGACAACTCCACGACCGGCCTCGTCGACTGCGGCAACTGGGCCGAGTCGGCTTCCTGGGCGGTGCCGTCGGACGCCGTATCCGGCTACTACATCGCCAAGTTGGTGCGCACCGACGGAACCACCGGCGCCAGCCACATCGCGTTCGTCGTCCGCAACGACGCCTCCACGTCGAAGATGTTCATGCAGGCCTCGGACTCCACGTGGCAGGCCTACAACGCCTACGGCGGCAACGACCTGTACGTCGGGCAGCCCGCGGGCCGCGCCTACAAGGTGAGCTACAACCGGCCGTTCACCACGCGCAGCGACAACCCCGAGGACTGGCTGTTCAACGCCGAGTACCCGATGCTCCGCTTCCTGGAGCGCAACGGGTACGACGTCTCGTACACCACCAACGTGGACTCCGCACGCCGCGGCCAACTCATCAAGAACCACCAGGTCTTCCTGTCCGTCGGCCACGACGAGTACTGGTCCGCCGAACAGCGCACCAACGTCGAGGCGGCCCGCGACGCCGGCGTCAACCTCGCGTTCTTCTCCGGCAACGAGCTGTTCTGGAAGACGCGTTGGGAGAACGGCGGGATGAACGCCGAAGGCGCGCCCTACCGCACGCTGACGACGTACAAGGAAACGCACGACGACGCCAAGACCGACCCGATCGGCCCGAACGTCTGGACCGGCACCTGGCGCGACCCGCGGTTCTCCCCGCCCGCCGACGGCGGCCGCCCCGAGAACTCGCTGAGCGGCCAGCAGTTCCTGGCCAACTGCTGCACGACCGATCTGACGGTCAACGCGGCCGACGGCAAGATGCGGCTCTGGCGCAACACCCGCGCCGCGACCCTTGCCGCGGGCGCCACGACCACCCTCGGCAGCGGCCTGCTCGGCTACGAATGGGACGTCGACACCGAGAACGCCGTCCGCCCCGCGGGCCTGATCCGGCTGTCCACCACCACGCAGTCCGGCCAGATGCTGCAGGACAACGGCTCGAGCTACGCCGACGGCTCCGCCACCCACCACCTGGTCATGTACCGGGCGGCGGGCGGCGCACTCGTCTTCGGCGCCGGCACCATCCAGTACGCGTGGGGCCTCGACAACACCCGCACCACCGGAACCGGCAGCGTGGACACGGCCGTTCAGCAGGCCACACTCAACCTGTTCGCGGACATGGGCGTCCAGCCCGGCACCCTGATGACCGGCATGACCGCGCCCACCGCGTCCACCGACACCACCCCGCCCACCTCGACCATCACCACACCGGTCGCCGGGCAGGGCGTCCAGGTCAACCAGGCGTTCACGGTGACCGGCACGGCGAGCGACGTCGGCGGCCAGGTCGCGGGCGTCGAGGTGTCCGTCGACGGCGGCGCCACATGGCACCCGGCCAACGGCCGCACCTCGTGGACCTACACGTTCACGCCGACCACCAACGGGCCCCTCACCATCAAGTCCCGGGCCACCGACGACAGCGTGCGCACCGAGACGCCCGGCGCCGGCGTGAACGTCACCGTCGCCACCAACGTCCCGCCGCCCCCCGTCACCTGCCCGTGCACCATCTGGCCGGACGGCACCACCCCGGCCGGCGGGCCCGACCCCGAATCCACCACGGTCGAACTCGGCGTCAAGTTCAAGCCCGACCGGGACGGCTACATCACCGGCGTCCGCTACTACAAGTTCGCCGAGAACACCGGCACCCACGTCGGCCACCTATGGTCCTCGTCCGGCACCAAGATCGCCGAGGCCACCTTCACCAGCGAATCCACCAGCGGCTGGCAACAGGTCAACTTCTCCACGCCCGTCGCGGTAACCGCCAACACCACCTACATCGCCTCCTACCTCGCCCCCAACGGCCGGTACGCGGGCGACGAGAACTACTTCGCCAACGCCTACACCCGGGCCCCGCTCACCGCGCTCGCGAGCGGCTCGTCCGGCGGCAACGGCGTCTACCGCAGCGGCGGCGGCTTCCCGAACGCGACCTGGAACTCCGCGAACTTCTGGGTCGACGTGGTCTTCACGACCAACTCCACACCGCCGCCCGTCGGGCCCGCGGTCACCGGCAAGACCCCCGCCGCCGGAGCCACCGGCGTCGCCACCGGCACCACCGTGACCGCCACCTTCGACAAGGACGTCCAACCCGCGACCATCGCGTGGAACGTCACGAAGCCCGACAACACCGCGGTCACCGGCACCGCGACCTACGACAGCGCCACCAAGACCGCGACGTTCACCCCGAGCGCCGCGCTCACCGCCGGCACCGCCTACACCGCCAAGGTCAGCGGCGCCAAGGACACCAACGGCACCGCCATGAACGCCGTGACCTGGACGTTCACCACGGCCGGCAGCACCCCGCCGCCGACCTGCGCGCCGTGCACCATCTGGCCCGCGACCACCGTGCCGGGAACACCCGCCGACCCCGAAGCCATACCGATCGAAGTCGGCGTCAAGTTCCGCACCGACGTCAACGGCAGCATCACCGGCATCCGCTTCTACAAGGGCACCGGCAACTCGGGCACCCACGTGGCCCACCTCTGGTCGGCCACCGGCACCCTGCTGGCCACCGCGACGTTCAGCGGCGAAACCGCCACCGGGTGGCAGCAAGTCACCTTCGCCACCCCGGTGCCGGTCACCGCGGGCACCACCTACGTCGCGTCGTACTACGCGCCCGGCGGCCACTACGCCTCCGACGACAGCGGGCTCGCCAACCAGGCCGGCACCGGCCCGGTCAAGGCCCTCGCGGACGGAGCCGACGGCGGCAACGGCGTCTTCAAGGCGGCCTCCGGCGGCGGATTCCCGACCGACACCTGGAGCGCCAGCAACTACTGGGTGGACGTGACGTTCACGAGCTGACCGGGCTCGCCACGGGTCCCGCGGACCCGGCTCGTACGCCACCGGGCGGGGTGCCTCACACGAGGCACCCCGCCTTCATCCCATGTCGAACTTCCATGCGAGGAGAACCTCACTCATGGCACGCCGCCACGCGCCGCCACACCGGCGATCCCTGCGATCGCCCATCGCCTTCCTGACCGGGCTCCACCCGAGACTTGCCTTCCTGCCCGGGCTCCGCCCGCCAACCCGCCGCCGCAAGACCGCCGCGCTCTCCACCGTGACCACCGCCCTGGCGGCCGTGGCCGCCCTCGTCTTCACGCTCTTCTCGCCGCTCACCGCACAAGCGGCGCCGTGCAGCCCCTGCTCGCTGTTCGGCACCACCAACCCCGGGATCGGACCGGACTCCGAAGCCATCTCCGTGGAGCTGGGCGTCCGCTTCGTCCCCAAGACCAACGGCACCGTCACCGGCGTCAAGTTCTGGAAAGACGCCGCCAACACCGGCATCCACAAGGGCTACCTGTGGGACGCCGGCACCGGCAGCAAGCTCGCCGAGGTCACCTTCGGCAGCGAATCCACGTCCGGCTGGCAGCAGGCGCTGTTCTCCGCCCCGGTCAACGTGACCACGGGCAGCACCTACATCGCCTCCTACCTGGCCCCCAACGGCCGCTACACGGCCACCACCGGGTTCTTCAACACCGCCTTCGACAGCGAGCAGCTCACCGCGCCCGCCACCGGCGCCCAGGGCAACGGCGTCTACCAGGCGGGCTCCGGCGGCGGCGTCATGCCCAACAACACCTGGAACGGCAGCAACTACTGGGTCGACCCGATCTTCCAGCCGGGTGTCGACGCCACCGCGCCGACCGTCACCGCGACGAACCCGGCGAACAACGCCACCGCCGTGCCGATCAACTCCAGCATCGGCGCGACGTTCAGCGAAGCGGTCCAGGCCGCCACCGTCACGTGGAGCGTCAAGAAGGCCGACAACACCGCGGTCACCGGCACCCCGACCTACGACACCGGCACCCGCACCGCGACCTTCACACCGAGTGCGAACCTCGCCCTGTCGACCGCCTACACCGCGACCGTCAGCGGCGCCAAGGACACCGCGGGCAACACCATGGCCCCGGTCACATGGACCTTCACCACCGCCGCGACCCCTCCCTCAACCACCACGTTCAGCATCTTCACCGGCAACGAAGCCGTCGCCACCCCGGACAACGACAACTCGCCGAACGAACTCGGCGTCCGCTTCCGGCCCACGCAGAACGGCTTCATCCGGGCGGTCAAGTTCTACAAGAGCAACGCCAACACCGGCCCGTTCACGGTCAGCCTCTGGAACACCGCCGGAACGCGCATGTCCGGCGTCGACAACGTCACCAACCTCAGCGGCTCCGGGTGGAAGACCGTCACCCTGCCCAACCCGGTCGCGGTCACGGCCAACACCGACTACATCGCCTCATATCACACGATGAGCGGCAACTACGCCTACGCGAACGGGTTCTTCTCCGGCCAGTCCGCCGGCAACGCCAAGATCACCGCACCCGCGAGCACCGGTAGCGCACCCAACGGCGTCTACAAGTACTCCAGCAGCACCGCGTACCCGACCGACACGTTCGACGACAGCAACTACTGGGTCGACGTCCTGTTCGACACCGACGGCACCGACACCACGCCGCCGACCGTCACCGCACAGCAGCCCACGCCCAACGCGACCGGCGTCCCGATCGCGATGCAGCCGAGCGTCACCTTCAACGAGCCGGTGAAACCGACCTCGGTCACCTTCACCCTCAAGCAAGGCAGCACCTCGGTCCCGGCGACCGTCCAGTTCGACGACCCCAACCAGCCCACCCAGGCCGTCATCCAGCCGAGCGCCGCGCTCGCCTACTCGACGACCTACACCGTCACCCTCGGCGCCTTCCAGGACCTCGCGGGCAACACCACCTCCGGCACCACGTGGACCTTCACCACCGGCGCCGCACCGCCCCCTGCCCCCTGCTCGTCGCCGAACACCGGCCCGATCCTGGTGGTCACGGCCAACGCCAACCCGTACGCCTGCTACTACAGCGAAATCCTGCGCGCCGAAGGCCTCAACGCCTTCACCACCAAGGACATCGGCGCCGTCGACGCCACCGAACTGGCCAAATACACCACGGTCATCCTCGGCGACCTCGACCCGAACCCCGCCCTCGTCACCGCCCTGACCACCTGGGTCAACAACGGCGGCAACCTCGTCACGATGCGGCCGCGCGCCACGCTGTCCGCCCTCACCGGCCTCAGCGGCACCACCGGCGTGCTCAGCGACGCCTACCTGAAGATCCAGGACACCACCGGCCCCGGCGCCGGCATCTACGCCGACACCGCCCTGCAGTACCACGGCGGCGCCGACCAGTGGACGCCCGCGCCCGGCACCACCGTCGTCGCCGAACTCTTCAAGCGCAACGGCGCCGCCGACCCGGCCGGCATCGGCAAGCCCGCGGTCACCCAGCGCACGGTCGGCAGCGGCACCGTGACCGCCTTCGCCTACGACCTCGCCCGCTCGGTCGCCACGACCCGGCAGGGCAACCCGGCCCAGGCAGGCCAGGAACACGACACCCTGACCGACAACCTGCGCTCGACCGACATGTTCTACCGGGACTGGGTCGACCTGAACCGCGTCCAGATCCCGCAGGCCGACGAACAGCAGCGGCTCCTCGCCAACGCGATCGAACTCGTCAACCGCGAGAAGGCCCCCGTGCCCCGCTTCTGGTACTTCCAGGGCAAAGCCGGGTCCGCGACGCCGGACCTCAACCCCGTCGTGCTCGTCTCCACCGGCGACCACCACAACTCGCCGCAGACCGGCATCACCTACCGCGTCACCAAGTACAACGCGAACAGCGACCCGGCCTGCGCCAACGCCGCCACCGCACCCCAGTACGTGAAGGACTGGCGCTGCATGCGCGGCACCTTCTACATCTGGGACGCCTCCGGCGACGCCACCTCGTCCGCGGTCAACAACTGGAAGGGCCAGGGCTACGAAGTCGGCCGCCACATCGCCGAGAACGGCGGCTGTATCGGCGTCAACCCCGGCTCCTCGCAGTCCGTCATCACCTCGACGCTGACCAACGACTTCCAGGCCAGCCTCGACGACTTCCAGAACGGCTACGGCTACCTGCCGACCACCAGCCGAACCCACTGCATGACGTGGCCGGACTACAGCACGAACGCCACCGTAGAGTCCTCGTTCGGCATCCGCCTCGACACCAACTACTACTACCTGCCCGGCTCGTGGACGAACTCGTACGGCTCGCCCATGATGCAGAACGCACCCGGCTACTACACCGGCTCCGGCATGCCGATGCGCTTCACCGACGTCAACGGCAGCATGATCGACGTCTACCAGGCGACGACCCAGCTCCACGACGAGTTCTGCCAGACCTACCCGACGCAGTTCAACACCATGGTCGACGGCGCCCAAGGCCCACAGGGCTTCTACGCCGCGATCACCCTCAACAACCACCTCGACGCGCGCCTCGCCAACACCAACGGCGGCTGCGACACCGTCGACCAGACCGCCATCCAGGACGCCGTCATCGCCGCGGCCAAGGCCAAGAACGTCCCGGTCATCACCGCAAAGCAGCTCCTGGACTGGACCGACGGCCGCAACCAGTCGTCGATCGCCAACCTGACCCGCTCCGGCAACAACGTCACCTTCACGGTCAACGCCAACGCCGCCGCCGCGAACCTCATGACGATGCTCCCCACCGCGGGCGCAGGAGGCACCACCCTCACCGGCCTCACCAAGGCCGGCGTCCCGGTCGCCTTCAGCAAGAAGACCGTCAAGGGCATCGAGTACGCGGTCTTCGCCGGCACCACCGGCGCCTACACCGCCACGTACGCCGCACCCGGCGCCGCCCCGCTGCAGGCCACCACCCTGCTGAAGACGACCGCGCCGCAGCAGCCCGCCGCCGCCCCGGCACCGGGCACCGCACCACAGGTGAGCACCCTCACCGCCACACCCAAGCCGGACGGCACCGCGGCCTTCTCGTGGACCACCGACACCGGCTCCACCACCGAGGTCGCGCTCGGCACCAAGCCCGACGCCCTGGCCCCGGCCCGGGTGATCGGCGAGAACGCCGGCACCCACCAGGTCACCGTCGGCGGACTCAAGCCCGACACCACCTACTACTACCGGGTCACCTCCGTCGACGCCGGAGGCCGCCGCACCATCGCGCCGGACCCGGCACAGAAGCCCGCGCAGTTCACCACGCCCAAGGCCGACAAGAAGGCCCCGAAGATCACCGACCAGGGCGCCCTGCCGTGGCCGGACGGCAGCGCCGTCCTCACCTGGAAGACCGACAAGCCCGCCACCTCCAAGGTGCTCGTCGGCCAAGGCCCCAACGCCATGACCGTCGCCGCCGACGACAGCGAGCCGACCACCACCCACAAGGTGACGATCAACGGACTCGTCCCCGGCCAGTCCTACGCCTTCAAGCTCGTCTCCAAGGACGCCGCGGGCAACGAGACCACCTGGTCCGGCAAGAAAGCCGACACCGCCCGCTTCGACATGCCGAAGTACGGCGTCAGCGAACACACCGGACCGACCTTCGCCACCGGCACCCGGGACGGCGGCACCGTCGTCGACGACACCGCGGGCGCGCTCACCCTGGGCAGCCAGGCCGCCCAGGACTTCGCCGACGGCACCGGATCCGGCCCGTGGGGCCAGGTCCCGATCTCGCCGAACGGCAAGACCAAGGTCACCGACGGAGCCCTCACCCTGGACGGCAGCGCGGCCGGCTCCGGCCTCGCACCGACCTCGAACCGCCGCCTCGACTTCGACGCGGTCTTCGACGGCCCCGCCGCCCAGAACGCCGGCTGGGGCGAACCCGTCGCCGGACCCGCCGCCACCTTCGAATGGCGCGACGGCGCCCTGCACGCCCTCGTCGTCGAACCCGGCAACAAGAACCGCCAGGACAAGAAGATCGACGGCACCTGGAACGGCGCCCCGCACCGCTACAGCATCGTGCGGGACGGCGCCACCGTCCGGTTCCTCGTCGACGCCCAACAGGTCGCCGAGGTGAAGGCCAAGCTCCCGCCGATGCAGGTCGGCGCCCGCGACACCGCCACCGACCGGATCCCGCTGCGCATCAAGCAGGTGAAGGACGGCGACCGCAAGACCGCCGGCAGCTACACGTCGCAGGTCCTCGACGCCACCAAGATGGTGAAGTGGATCCAGGCGAGCTGGCAGGCCGACCTCCCCAAGGGCACGTCCCTCAAGGTGTCGGTCCGCACCGGCAGCACCACCGCACCGGACGCCACCTGGACGCCGTGGCACGAAGTCGCGGCCGACGGCCCGATCGGCGGCGCGTCCCGGTACCTGCAGTACAAGGTCGAACTGGCCGGCACCGCCGACGCCGTCCCGACCCTGTACGGCATCGCGTTCACCAACGACGCGACCCCGGCCGCCGAGCCGGACGCCATCGCGCACCGCATGAGCGAGGCGCCGGAACCCGCCAAGAAGTAGGCGAACCAGCACGATTCACCCCCTCGGGCCCGCTCCTCGGAGCGGGCCCGAGGCCGTTTCAAACCTCCGCGGGGCCCGGATTTTGTGCTGCGCCCCGACCCGTGTAATGTTCTCGGAGTCGGCAGCGAGCCGAACAAAACGAAGAAGCGAAACGCCCGGAGAGACCGGTGAAAGGGTCTCAAAGGAAGCGTCCGTTCCTTGAGAACTCAACAGCGTGCCAAAAGTCAACG
>NZ_JBMULZ010000026.1:84019-96905 GCF_049534875.1 Uniformispora flossi | reverse complement strand
GCCGACGGCCGCGCGGCGCAGCGGGGAGAACAGGAGGAGCACGGTATGCGGGGAGAGCAGCGGCCCGCGGGAACCGCCCGTCAGCCCGTGGCCGACGGGCGGTGGTGTTCCGCGTACTCCTTCGCGTGGCGCAGGGTGATCAGGCTGTTGGTGCCGAGCGCCGCACGCGCGTACGCGAGCGCGTCGTCGACCGTCGCGTCGGGGCCGAGCACGTCCGCAATCGCGTCGCGCCGCACCACGATCGTGTGCCGCGAGACCGCACGGACCCCATCGCCGGCTTCCGTGAGCACCCACTCCCCCGTGTGCGCCGTGAGCATCGCGGGCACCCGGAGCTGCTTGTAGACGATGCGCCCCGGTGCGAACCCCACCCGGATGGACTTCGTCGTGTGCCGCGAGCCGTCCTTGGCCTTGGTGTCCATCTCCAGCACCTGGAGGTCGGGTCCGGGCGTGCCCAGGTCCACGCGCGACACGTGCGGCAGCCGCTGCGGCCACGCGTGCGCCTGCCACACGAAGTCGTAGACGTCCGCGAGCGGCCCGTCGACGGACACCGCGTCCTCGAACGTCAGCAGCAGTTCGTCCAACGCGCCGGGGGCCTCCGCGGTCGACCGGAGCGCCTCCAGCTCGGCGGTGCTGTTGCGGTCCACCGCCTGCTCGATCCACGCCAGCGCTTCGGGCGCATCGCTGTCCGCGGTGAACTCGTGGTCCAAGACCACCTCGCAGCTGGTGTCGCCGGTCGGGGTGACCGTCCAGGTGCCGCTCATCGCGGCCACCGGCGACTGCGGGATTTCCTGGCGGAACGCCGCGGTCATCGCCTCGTCGTCGAGTTCGCGCCGGGACGTCCACGTCTTGACGGTGTCACCGGCGGTGGCCCACAGCCGTATCCGTTCCGTGCGGCCGTCGCCTTCCACCCGTTCGGCGTGCACGGTCGGCGGAAAGATCCGCGGCCACGTCGCGACGTCGGCGACGATGCCGTACACGGTGCGGGCGGGCGCGGCGACGGCGATGCGGTGCCGCGCGGCGCCGGAACGGGTTCCGCGGTCGGCCGCGGGCTGGGGAATGGTCCGGGTCATGGCATCGGTGCCTTCCTTGAGTCGGCGGACATCGGGTGGGACGGACTCAGTAGTTGCCGAGGCCGCCGCAGACGTTGAGGGCCTGCGCGGTGATCGAGGCCGCGATCGGACCGGCCAGGTAGCCGACGAGTGCCGCGACTTCCTCCGGGTCCGTGTACCGGCCGAGCGGGATCTTGGCGTTGAAGCGCTCCAGGACGTCCTCGGGCGTCGTGTTCCAGATGGCGGCGTAGTTGTCGCGGACGTGGGCGGCCATCGGCGTCTCGACGTAGCCGGGGCAGACCGCGTTCACGGTGATCCCGGACTTCGCCAGCTCCAGGCCGAGCGCCTTGGTGAACCCGACGACGCCGTGCTTCGACGCGGAGTACGGCGCACCCAGCACGACGCCCTGCTTGCCGCCCGTCGACGCGATGTTGACGATCCGGCCGGAGGGCAGGTCCCGCATCCCGCCCCGCGCCAGCACCTCGCGGGTCAGCAGGAAGACGCTGTTGAGGTTGGTGTCGATGACGTCGTACCAGACCTCATCGGGGATCTCGTGGGTCGGACCGCCGCCGCTGCGGCCGGCGTTGTTCACCAGCACGCCGATCGGGCCGAAGCGCTCCACGGCGGCCGCGACCAGCCGTGCGACGTCCTCGCGCGAGCGCACGTCCGCGGCGATGCCGTCGGCGTCGATGCCCGCGTCGGCCAACTCCTTGACGGTTTCGGCGACGTGGTCGGCGGTGCGCGCGGTGATGAAGACCCGCATGCCCAGGGCCCCCAGCGTGCGGGCGACGGCGAGGCCGATGCCGCTGGTGGCGCCGGTGACCAGGGCGCACCGACCGGACGGGCCAGGCTGGTCGGACGGGCCGGTCTGGCCGGACTGGCCGGACTGCGGGGAAACGGGTGCGGTCATGAGGCGTCTCCGTTTGCGGAAGGGGTCGGCGAGGGGGCTGCGGGCTCCGGCAGGACGTGGGACACCAGCGAGGTGTCGTGCTTGGCGCGCAGGAACAGCGGATGCTCGATCACGGTGCGCAGAAAGCCGCTCGTCGTACGCACCCCCGGCCCGGCGATACGGAACTCGTCGAGGGCGCGCCGCATGCGGGCCACCGCCTGACCGCGGTCGGGGGCCCACACGACGAGCTTGGCGAGCAGCGAGTCGTAGGAGGCGGGGATGCGGTAGCCGGTGTATCCGTGCGTGTCGACCCGGACGAACGGACCGCCGGGGGGCACGAATTCGTCGAGCACGCCGGGCGCCGGCGCGAAGCCGCGGGCGGCGTCCTCCGCGTTGATCCGGCACTCGATCGCGGCGCCCGAGCAGACCACGTCCTCCTGGCGGAGCGTCAGCGGGCGCCCCGCCGCCACCAGGAACTGCTCGCGGACCAGGTCGACCCCGGTCACCATCTCGGTCACCGGATGCTCCACCTGGATACGGCAGTTCACCTCCATGAACACGAACGTGCCGTCGGGCGCGACCAGGAACTCGAACGTGCCCGCGCCCACGTATCCGGCCGCGCGGGCGCCACGCACCGCGGCCTCGCCCATGCGGGCGGCGAGGCCGTCGGGCAGCCCGGGGGCGGGGGACTCCTCGATGAGCTTCTGGTGCCGCCGCTGCACCGAGCAGTCCCGCTCCCCCAGGTGGATCGCGTTGCCGTGGGTGTCGCAGAGGACCTGCACCTCCACGTGCCGCGCCGACTCCAGATAGCGCTCGACGTACACGCGGCCGTCGCCGAACAGCGTCTGCGCACGGGCCCGCGTCTCGTGGTAGGCGCGCACGAAGTCCTCGGGGCGCGTCACCACCGTCATGCCGCGGCCGCCGCCGCCGGCCGCGGCCTTGACGATGACCGGGCAGCCGATGGCGTCCACCACGGCCTGGGCTTCCTCGGCCGTGTCGAGCGCGTGCAGGCTGCCTGGGAGGAGCGGCAGGCCGGCCTCGGCCATCAGCGCGCGGGCGGCGGTCTTGTCGCCCAGGCGGGCGATGACCTCGGGCGGCGGGCCGACGAACGTGATGCCGTGCGCCGCGCACGCCTCGGCGAGGTCCGGGTTCTCGGACAGGAAGCCGTACCCGGGGTGCACGGCGTCGGCACCGGTCCGCAGCGCCGCCTCGACGACGGCGGGGATGTTGAGGTAGCTGCGGCGGGCGGCGGCGGGGCCGATCTGCACGACCTCGTCGGCGAGGCGCAGGACCGCCGAGTCGCGGTCGTCGGTCGAGTGCACCGCGACCACCCGCATGTCCATTTCCTTGCAGGCGCGGGCGACCCGTACGGCGATCTCGCCCCGGTTGGCGATCAGGACGGTCGTGAACACGGCGCCGTCACCGCCCGTCCGAGGCGACCGGTTCGAGGGAGAACAGCGGGTCCCCGTACTCGACCTGGTCGCCGTTGCCGACCAGCACGCCGGTGATCCGCCCGGCCCGGTCCGCTTCCACCGGGATCATCAGCTTCATCACCTCGACGATGCCGACCTGGCGGCCCGGCGCGACCACGTCGCCCACCCGCACGAACGGCGCCGCACCGGGCTCCGGGGCGTGGTAGAAGACGCCGACGGTCGGCGCGTCGATCCGGGCGGACGGGGTGAGCGGCACGGCCGCCCCCGCCGACCCGGAGGGCGCACCGACCGCGGCGGCGGGCGTGGCACCGGCGAGGACGCCTGCCGCGGCGGTGTCGACCGCGGCGACGGAGGCGGGCGCGGCCACCGGGCTCCCGGGCTGCCATTCCAGCGCCATTTCGACGGCGCCGACGCGGAGCCGCAGCGCGGTCGGCGGATGGGCCAACCCGGACAGCAGCCGCGCCGCGCTGTCCCGCACCGCCTCCATGAGGACGGTCAGCTCCCCCGCGGGGACGTGGGGGCCGGTCCCGGCCGACGGGCCGGCGAGCGGCTCGCCCAGGGGCTCGGCAAGGGGATCGGCCACGGGATCGGCAAGGGGCTCGCCGAGAGGGCCGTCCGGCGGGGCTTCCCCGCCGATGGCGGCGGCAACGGTCACGACACACCTCCGAGGACGGTCGCGCGCACCGGCACGGCGCGGGCGTTCGCGTCGCATCCGGCGTCCGGGCGCCCGAAGCGGCGGAACCGCTCGCGGCGCGATTCCGGCAGCCCGGCCGGGTCCGCGGCGGCCAGTTCGCGGAGCGCCGCCGCGAGGGCGCCCCGCAGGTTCCGGGCCACCTCGGCGTGGTCGGCTTGCGCGCCGCCCGGCGGGACCGGCACCACCGCGTCGACGATGCCGTGGCGCAGCAGGTTCGCGGCGTCCAGGCGCAGGGCCTCGGCGGCGGTCCGGGCGGCCGCCGGGTCCTGCCACAGGATCGCGGCGCAGCCCTCGGGGCTGATGACGGAGTACACCGCGTCCTCGAGGATCATCACCCGGTCGGCGACGGCCAGCGCGAGTGCGCCGCCGCTGCCGCCCTCGCCGGTGACGACGGTGATCACGGGCACCGGAAGCCCGGCCATCAGGCGCAGGTTCTCGGCGATCGCGACGGACTGCCCCCGTTCCTCCGCCGCCACGCCCGGGTAGGCACCCGGAGTGTCGACGAACGTGAGCACCGGCATCCGCAGTTTGGCGGCAAGGCGCATGAGTCTTGCGGCCTTGCGGTATCCGGCGGGATTCGCCATCCCGTAGTTGCGGTCGGCGAGTTCGGCCAGAGTGTGGCCTTTCTGGTGGCCGACGACCATGACCGGCCGTCCCTCGAACAGCGCCGGTCCGCCCACGATGGCGGGGCAGTCCCCGGTCAGGCGGTCGCCGCGCAGCTCCTCGAAGTCCTCGACGAGGCGGCCGAGATGGTCGAGTGTCGTGGGGCGTCCGAGGTCGCGGGCGGCGCGGACGGTGTGCCACGGGTCGCGCGGGGTCAGGCGTTCCGGCTCGCGGATGCGCGGGTCGGTCGCGTCCGCGGCGGACGGCTCTCCCGGGCGGTGGGCGGCGGCCCTCGGCGGGGAGCCCGCCGCCAGCAGCCGGGCGAGGACGGTGCGCAGTTCCCCGCGTCGGCGCACGAGGTCGACCATGCCGTTCGCCAGCAGGAACTCGGCGGTCTGGAAGCCCTCCGGGAGGGTCTGGCGGATCGTCTGCGCGATGACGCGGGGGCCGGCGAAGCCCAGCCGTGCCCCGGACTCGACGACGATGACGTCGGCCAGGGTGGCGAAGGATGCCGCGACTCCGCCGAAGGTCGGGTCGGTCACCAGCGAGAGGGTCAGGATGCCGGCCTCGTCGAGCCGCCCGAGCACCTCGGCGGTCTTGGCCATCTGCATCAGCGCGATCGCGCCTTCCTGCATGCGCGCGCCGCCGGAGGCGGTCACGATCAGCAGCGGAGTGCGGTCGCGCAGCGCGCGTTCGGCGGCCAGGGTGATCAGTTCGCCGACGGCGCCGCCGAGGCTGCCGCCCATGAAGCGGAAGTCCATCGCGGCGACGACGACCGGGTGGCCGCCGATGGTGCCCTGCGCGCAGAGGACGGCTTCGTCGAGGCCGGTTTCACGGCGGGCCCGGCGCAGCCGCTCGGGGTAGGGCAGCGAGTCGGTGAACCCGAGCGGGTCGGCGTGCCGCACCGGGAAGTCGAGCAGGGTGTAGTCGGGGTCCATGAGCTGGCGGATCCGCTCGGGTGCGCCGAGCCGCGCGTGGTCCCCGCATTCGGGGCACACGTCGAGGTTGGCGGCCCGGCGTCCGCGGTGCACCGGGAACCGGCACGCGGGGCAGACGGCCCACAGCTCCGCGCCCGAGGCGGCGGGCCCGGGCTCGTCGAGGGCCGCGGAGGCCGCGGGGGCCGAGCGGGCGTCGAGGGTCCTCGTGTCCGGCGGGATTACGGACGTCATCGCGATCTCCTAGGCGGCCGCGGTCGTCGCGGAGTTGACCAGGTCCATGAACATGCGCGGGGTCTCGGCGTCCTGGATCGTGTCGTCGGACAGCGCGATCGAGAACTCGCGCTCGACCATGCCCAGGAGTTCGAGGAGCGCGAGCGAGTCGTAGCCCAGGTCGACGAACGTCACGTCGATGATGTCGCCGCTCAGGTCGGGCGCGTCGCCCTCGGCTTCGCCGGCGGCTTTGCGCAGCATCTCGGTGAGGACGGGAAGGGTGAGCTGAGCCATGGGGGGTTCTCCTTCGTGCGTGCGTGCGTTCGTGGTTCGGGAATCCGGGGTCAGGCGGCGTCGCGCGGTGCGGACACGGCCATCGCCGAGGTAAATCCGCCGTATCCGCGCGCGATCACCAGCGCGGTGCGCGGCGTGCCCGGCCGGGGTTCGCCGAGCACCAGGTCGAGGTCTTCGCAGCCGGGTGCGGGTGTCGCGACGTGCACGGTCGGCGGGATGACGCCGTGCCGCAGGGTGAGCAGGGCGGTGGCGAGGTCGAGTGCCGACCCGCCCGCGGCCAGGCGGCCGGTCATGGTCTTGGGCACCGTGACGGGGACACCGCGGACCCCGAAGACGGCGGTGATCGCCGCGGCTTCGATCCGGTCCAGCTCGGGGACGGCCGCCGCGTCCGCGAACACCACGTCGATGTCGGCGGGGGCGAGCCCCGCGTCGGCGAGCGCCTGTTCGATCACACGCCGCAGCACGGGCGGCCGTCCGCTGTCCGGCGCCGGGTCGAAGCCCGCGGCGTACCCGCGGATTTCGCCGTACGGGCGGGCGGCGCCGCGGGCACGGGCGCCGGCCTCGTCCTCGACGACGAGCAGCGCGCCGCCTTCGCCGGGGATCCAGCCGGAGGCGGCCGCGTCGAACGGCAGATAGGCCCGCTCCGGGTCGGTGGCGGTGCTCAGTTGGGAGTTGGTCAGGTACGCGGCCCAGCCGAACGGGCACAGGGCGCCGTCGATGCCGCCGCTGAGCAGGAGCGGCATGCCCTTGCGGACCTGGCGGCGCGACTGGGCCACCGCGTCCAGGCCGCCGGACTGCTCGCTCACGATCACGCCGCCGGGGCCGCGCATCCCGTGCCGGATCGAGACCTGGCCGGAGTTGACCGCGTAGAACCACGCGAACGACTGGTAGGCGCTGACGTGGTTGCCGCCGCGGCTCCACAGTTTCTCCAGCTCGCGCTGGCTGAACTCGAAGCCGCCGTAGGCGTTGGCCGTGACGACGCCCATGTCGAACGTGGGCAGCGATCCGGGCGTGACGCCGGCGTCCTCGAGCGCCCACTCCGCGGCGGTGAGCGCGAGCTGCGTCATGTGGTCGGTCTGCGGGAGGAGGCGGCTGGGCAGGTGGTCCTTCGCGGTGAAGTCCGGCACCTCGCCGAACAGCGTGACCGGGTACTGCGCGGGGTCGAAGCGGCGGATGCGGTCGATGCCGTTCCGTCCGCGGAGCAGGGCGTGCCAGTACGCCTCGGTGCCGAGGCCGTTCGGCGCGGCGATGCCGATACCGGTGACGACGGTCCGGCCGCTGTGCGGCCGGCCCGACGGGGCGGCGGTGACCGCCGCCGAGTCGTGGCCGGTGCCGGGCGCGGCAGGCGCGGTGCGGGTGGCGGGTCCGGCGGCGGTCATGCGGCGGCCTCCGCGCCGGCCCGGTCCGGACGGGCCAGGACCATGGCGCTCTGGAAGCCGCCGAAGCCGCTGCCGACGGTGAGCACGGTGTCGGTGCGCTGCTCGCGGGCGACCAGCGGCACGTAGTCCAGGTCGCACTCGGGGTCGGGCTCGTGCAGGTTCGCCGTCGGCGGGACCAGGCCGTGTTCCATCGCGAGGACGGAGGCGGCGATCTCGATCGAGCCGATGGCGCCGAGCGAGTGGCCGATCATGGATTTGATGGAACTGACGGGCGTCGCGTAGGCGTGGGCGCCGAGGGCGTGCTTGAAGGCGGCGGTCTCGTGCCGGTCGTTCTGCTTGGTGCTGGATCCGTGGGCGTTGATGTAGTCGACCGCGGTGCCGGCCAGCCGGGCCTCGTCGAGGGCGACGCGGATGGCCTCGGCCATCTCGCGTCCGTCCGGCCGCAGGCCCGTCATGTGGAAGGCGTTGCAGCGGGTGGCGAAGCCGGCGATCTCGGCGTAGATGTGCGCGCCGCGGGCGCGGGCCCTGCCGAGTTCCTCCAGCACGAACACCGCGCTGCCTTCGCCGAGGACGAAGCCGTTGCGGGTGCGGTCGAACGGCCGCGACGCGTGCTCGGGGTCGTCGTTGCGGGGTGTGGTGGCCTTGATGGCGTCGAAACAGGCCACCGCGATCGGGGAGATCGGGGCGTCGGTGGCGCCCGCGACCATGACGTCGGCCGAGCCGTCGCGGATCAGCTCGGCGGCGTGCCCGACGGCGTCCAGCCCGGACGTGCAGCCCGAGGAGACGACGGCCGCGGGGCCTTCGGCGGCGGCGGTGTGGGCGACCTCGCGGGCGAGGGAGCCGGGGGTGAACCAGTCGTAGAAGTGCGGCATCCCGTAGACGTGGTCGACGTTCCACAGGCGCCCGGCGTCGCTGATGGCCGCGTACTCGCGTTCCAGGCTCATGGTGCTGCCGACCGCGGTTCCGATCGTCACGCCCGTGCGGGCGGGGTCGGCGTCGTGCGGGTCGACGCCGCTGTCGGCGAGGGCTTCGCGGGCGGCGACGATCGCGAACTGGCCGGCCCGGTCGGTGCGCCGGATCTGCTGCTGCGTCAGTCCTTCCGCGACCGGGTCGAAGTCGGCTTCGCCGGCGACCCGGGAGCGGTAGGAGGACGCGTCGAACAGGGAGATGCGGCGGGTGGCGGTGCGGCCGGAGGAGACGAGTTCCCAGAATGCCTTGGTGCCCAGGCCTCCGGGGGCGACCACTCCGATTCCGGTGATCACCACCCGGCGGGGCCGGCCGCCGTCGGCGGGTGAAGTCCGTGTCACAGCGCTGCCTTTCCGTGTCACCGCGAGGGCGGTGCGCTTGCTGCGGTCTTGCTGCGGTCTTGCTGCGGTGCTGCCGCAGGGCCTGACGGGTCGATGTGCGTTTCACGTTGGGCCCCCCGGCTGGAGCCGTGCTGGAGTGCGGACCGCAAGCCGCACGAGTGCCCGGCGGAGCGGTCCCGAACGACCTCCGAGGCCCCCAACTTAGGAACATCCAGTTCCGCAAGTTCAAGATTCGGGGCGTGATGTACCAGAGTTAACGGCGTTTCCAACCGGCCGGAAAACTCCTCGACCGCGCCGCTCCATAGCCTCTGACCTGCGACGGAAGGATCAGCGACGGGTATACGCCCACCACATGGGACGCCGTCCGCGATCTTGTCTCAAAGTGGAGCGACAGAAGGAGCCGCACCCGAAGGCAACACAGAATTTACCGTCGGCGCCTGGAACTCCACCCGTTGCTATGCCTAACTTCGTCCGTGTGGCGGGGCCCGCAGGCGACCCTTCGCGGCCTTCCCGCCACCGCCGGAACAGCCCGAGGCGTCTAGGCCATTCATCACATATTGGAGTTGGGCATGACGGGGGAACACCTGGGCCTGCCGTCCCCGTAGGCGCGGTCGGGATGGTTCACGGACGACCGACCGACACCCGCCGCGGAATCATCCCGGCGGTAGGGAGAGGCAATCCAGCCATGGAATTCGGAATTCTCGGCCCGCTGCGCATGACCGCGGCAGGCCGCTCGTACGTACCGAGCGCACCGAAGCAACGCCAGCTCCTGGCATTCCTGTTACTGAACGCCAACCATGTCACGTCCACCAAGTCCTGCATCGAGGAACTGTGGGACCTTCAGCCGCCCGACAGCGCGCTGTCGACCCTCCAGACCTACGTACTGCAGCTGCGCCGAGCCTTGGCGTTGTGCCCGGAGATCGGTTCGCTCCGGCACGCACGCACCATACTGCGAACCCATGACAATGGCTACCAACTGGTCGTCGGGTCGGGACAGTTGGACCGTCACGTCTACGAGGCCCTGGTCGCGGACGGGCGCGCGGCACTGGCGCGCGGCGACGACCTCACGGCCTCGGCCTGCTTCGGGGACGCCCTCGCCCTGTGGTGCGGGGAGGCCTTGGCCGACGTCAAAGCAGGCCCCCTGATGCGGGCCCACCTCATCGGACTGGCGGAGCGCCGAACCGCCGTCCTGGAGCAGCGCATCGAAGCCGACCTGCGCTTGGGGCGCCACCACCAGATCGTCGGCGAGCTGGCCGAACTGGCCGCCACGCACCTCACGAACGAGAACTACCACGCCCAACTGATGCTCGCCCTGTACCGGTCCGGCCGGCAGGCGCAGGCGCTGGAGTCGTTCCAGCGGCTGCGGACGACCCTCGACGTCGAGCTGGGCCTCACCCCGTCACCCCGGATGCGCCGTCTCCACCAGGCCGTCCTGTCCTGCGACCCGACGATCGACGCCCCGCCCGGGCACGACCCCGGTCTCACCCTGGACCTCGCGGTGCGCAGCGGCTGACATGCGCCGCCGCGGCAGGCCGCGCGCACCCGGGTGGTGCGGGAGAGGGACGCCTGCGGCCGACGTGAAATGACGGGGCCATGGGCCGCCACAGCGTGGTGGCGCCCATGGCCCTCGGTGCGTGCGGTCAGTCGGCGAAGTGCGGGGCGACCTGCTCGCCGAACAGGCGCACGGTGCGCACCGCGTCCTCGTAGGACGGGTTGCCGGTGATGATCTGGAGGCTGATCGTGACGTCGCCGAACCAGTCGCGGATGGCCCGCAGTTGGCCGGTGACCTGCTCCGGGGTGCCGACCAGCAGCCGGTTGTCGGCCAGGGCACCGGCGAAGTCGTGCTGGGCGATCTTCTTGACGATGTTCTCGTAGCCCACGTAGTTGTCGCTGCGGGTGCGCCCCCAGGCGGCGACCGCGTCGCGCATCGCGTGGTTCATCCGCAGCGAGCAGGCGTCGCCGCCGGCGAACGCCTCGTCGGCGTCTTCGGCCAGGTAGGCGTTGTACGACAGGTGCACGACGTCCGCGCCGGGCTCGTGCCCCGCGTCCGCCCAGGCCTTGCGGTACAGCCCGAGCATGTCCTGCACCTTCTCGCGCGGGTTGATGGCCGGGACGAGCATCAGCCCGTACCCGTTGCGCCCGGCGGACTCGCAGGAGGACGGCGTGAGCGCCGCCGCGACGAGGATCGGCGGATGCGGCTGCCGGAACGGCCGGGGCAGCAGCGTGACCGGGCCGAACCGGTGGTAGGTGCCCTGCCACTCGACGTCTTCCTCGGCCCACAGCCGCCGGCACGCCTCGACGCCCTCGTCGAACCGGGACCGGCTTTCGTCGATCGGGACCTCGAACCACGCGAACTCGTCGGGCAGGAAGGCACGTCCGAACCCGGCGTCGAGCCGGCCGCCGGAGATGTTGTCCAGCATCGCGAGCTTCGCGGCGAGCTTGATCGGGTGGGTGAAGGCAGGCAGGACCGCGCCGGTGACCAGCCGGATCCGGGACGTGCGTGCGGCCGCGGCGGCGAGGAACGTGACCGGGTCCGGGCTGTATCCGCCGTACTTGAAGAAGTAGTGCTCGACGGCCTTGACGTGGTCGTAGCCCAGTTCCTCGGCCAGCTCGACCAGCGCCAGGCACTCGGCGTAGTGCCGGTACGCGTCCTTGTCCGCCGGTCCGACCGTCGGGAAGAAGCTGATGCCGAACTTCACCGGGCACCCCCGGGGGCCGCCGGGGTGGTGCCCTCCGGCGCCGGGAACCCGCTGAACACCACGTCGTTCATGTGCGAGTGGTCCTGCGCGACCACGGCGAACAGCGGGCGCAGCCGGACCATGAACTCCGGCTGGGCGACGGCCGCGCGGAACGACTCCTCGGCGTCCCACTCGGCGATGTTGAAGAACACCCCCGGGTCCTTGGTGGAGCGCACGAGCAGCCAGCGGACGAAGCCCGGGCGGTCCGCCATGAACTCGGCGATCCGCTGGTGGATCCGCCGGAACTCGGGTTCCGTGCCGGTGAGGGAGAGTTGTTCGACGAAGACGACCACGGCGACTCCTTGAGTTCCGAAGACGGGCGGGGCCGGCCGGCGCGACCTGGCCGGCCCCGGCGCCCACCCTCGCGCCCCGTGCTCAACGCTCGGGCAAGCGCGGATGGAGAACCGGACGGCCGGCCGATGCCGCCCACAACCAAAACTCTGGAACATCTTGCACCGAAAGGCCGGGAGCGGCCATGCTGGGGATACTCAACTTTTGGAACAACATGTTCCATACATTGGGCGGCGGACCTCCGGCACCGGACGCACCTGGCGCACCGGGCGCACCGGGCGCACCGGGGGCAGCCGCACCGGGCCTGGACAGGACACCGACATGACGACCGGAACGACCGGCACCACAACCCCCGACCTCACCCTCATGCACGCCGCACACGAAGCCTTCCGGCGTGACGCCGAGCGCCTGCGCCGGGCCGCCGGAAGCGGACGCGGCACCATCTCCCTGGAAGGCTGGCAGGTCTTCCGGCGCTTCCTCGACATCCACCACCGCTTCGAGGACGAATACCTGTGGCCGCCGCTGCGCCCCCTCGTCCGGGACCTGCCCGGCGCCGCCCTCATGCTCGACGCCATGGAGGAGGAGCACCAGCGACTCAACCCGGTCCTGGACGCCATCGAGGCGCGCCTGTACGGCCACCTCGCGGACACCGGGGAACTCCCCGGTCTCTTCGACGAGTTGGCCACCGTACTCGGCGGCCACCTGGAGCACGAGGAACGCGAGGCGCTGCCCCTCGTCGAGCAGCGGCTGCCCCTGGCCGACTGGAAGGTCTTCAGCGACGCGCAGCGCAAGGCGATGGGCCTCTCCGGCGCCGCCGAGTTCTTCCCGTGGCTGGTCGACGCCCGCCCCCAGCCCGCGGCCCGCGCCATCCGCGGCATGCTGCCGCCGCCGGTGCGGGCGATCTGCCGGCTGGTCTGGGAGCCGCGCTACGCCCGCCGCACGACGCGCCGCCCGGTCGGCGCCTGACCGGGCACGCCGCGCCGCGCGGCCCGGGGGCCGGCCCGGGCCCCCCCCACCCGGAGCCCAGGGGGCAGCCCGGGGCGCTGCCCACCCGCGCGACG
>NZ_JBMULZ010000026.1:65950-84009 GCF_049534875.1 Uniformispora flossi | reverse complement strand
CCCGCCCCCCTGGGCGGGGGGTCGGCCGCGCGGCGCCTCCCCCTCCCTGGACCAGGGCTTCAGCCGGGCTCGATGCCCACCGGCGAGTCTCGACGGGACACCGCGGACCGCGTCGTCCGCCCCGCCCGCCCATCCGCGGCGGCACAACCGGGAGGCCCTGTGGAAGCGACACACGAACGCGCCGACGTCGTCATCGTCGGAAGCGGCTACGGCGGCGCGATCACCGCGCTGCGGCTGGCCGAGGCGGGAGTCCGGTGCGTGCTGATCGAGCGCGGACGCCGCTGGCCCGTCACCCCGGCCGGCGACACGTTCACCACCCAGGTCGCCCCCGACGGCCGGGCCGCCTGGCTCGACACGAAGTCGCCGTTGAGCGAGGCCGTGTTCGACAAGTACACGGGCATCCTGGAGTCCTTCGAAGGCGAGGGGACCACCGTGCTCGCCGCGGCCGGATACGGCGGCGCGTCCCTCACCAGCAACGGCACGATGATCGAACCGCTCCCCCGGCTCTTCCGCGACGCCTTCGGCGACAGCCTCGACTACGACGAGATGCACGAGCGCTGGTACCCCGAGGCGCGCTCGCTGATCGGCTGCAGCCCCATCCCGGACGAGCTGTACGCGTCGCCCTTCTACGAGTCCGCGCGCACGTTCGCCGACCAGGCCGCCAAAGCCGGGCTCAGTGTGGAGAAGGTCGCCCTCGCCGTCGACTGGGACGCCATCCGCGGCGAGGCGGACGGCACCCGGGTCATGGCCGAACTCCTCGGCCTGAACCTGTTCGGCGTCAACAGCGGCGCCCAGCGCAGCCTGGACCGCACCCTGCTCGCCCGGGCCGAGGCGACCCTGCGGGTCGACGTCCGCACGCTCACCGACGTGACCGGCGTGCACCCCGACGGCGCCGGCTACCGGGTGGAGTACCAGCGGATCGACGAGACGGGCCGGGTGCTCGGCCGCGGCAGCCTGACCGCCCGGCACCTCGTCTTGTCCGCCGGCTCGCTCGGCACCACCCGGATGCTCGTCCGAGCCCGCGGAACCGGCGCCCTCCCGGACCTGGACGCGTCCGTCGGCAGCATGATCGGCAACAGCGAGCTGGTCACCATCCGCACCGGCATGCCGGAGAACAACCCGGGCCAGGGCGGCCCTTCGGCGATCCTCGTGCGCGACACGGAGAACCCGCACGCGCCGACCGCGATGCTCAACTTCCCGTGGGTCGACGCGCCTCCCGGCGTGGGTGCCATCGCCGCCATCGGCGCATCCCCCTCCCCGCCGGCCGGCAGCTACCGCTACGACGCCGACAGCGGCGAAGTCCGCATGACCTGGCCGGTCGACGACCCCCGCGTGCGCCGCATGACCGACGCCATGCACGCCACCCTGGACAAGCTGAACGCGGCCAACCCGGGCACCCGCACGGAGCTCACCATCTCCGGCGCCAGCGGCAACACCGTCGGCGGTGTCCCGCTCGGCCTCGCCTGCGACACCGCCGGCCGCCTGCACGGCTACCGCAATCTGTACGTCGTGGACGGTTCCCTGCTGCACGGCTCGTCGGCGGGAGTGCCGCCGGCGCTCACCGTCTCCGCGGTGGCGGCCCGCTGCGCGGCCCGGATCGTGCCGACGATCGCGGCGGACACCGGCCGCTACGGCGGCTGAACGGCGGCCGCCGCCGCGCGCCGCCGTGCGCGCCGGGGCCGCCGAGCCCGCCGGGCGGCGGGGCAGTGCCGGGCCCGGCACTGCCCCGTGGCCGGGGATCCGTCCTCCGCTGGCAGGCAGGGCCGACCGGGGGCAGGCTCGAACCAAGGGTTGACGCCCGGTCGAGAGCAAGCGACCGGTCGAGCCCTCGCGGTCAGGAGGCCCCCATGGACACCGACCAAGCCGGTCCGGCCCCCACTCCCGCGAGGTCGAGAACCCCGGCCCGCCTGGAAGGGGCCTTGGCGCCCGACCTGTCGCGCTGGCTGTGGCTGGTCAAGTGGCTGCTGATCATCCCCCACGCCATCGTGCTCGTGTTCCTGTGGATCGGCTTCCTGCTCGCCACCATCGTCGCGTTCTTCGCCATCCTGTTCACCGAGCGCTATCCGCGGACCCTCTTCGACTTCAACCTCGGCGTCCTGCGGTGGACCTGGCGGGTCGTCTTCTACAGCTACAACGCCCTGGGGACCGACCGCTACCCGCCGTTCAGCCTCGGCGAGGAACCCGGCTACCCCGCGCATCTGGACGTCGACTACCCCGAGCACCTGTCCCGCGGCCTGGTGCTGGTCAAGTGGTGGCTCCTCGCCATCCCGCAGTACCTCATCGTCGTGGCCTTCACGTCGGGCTTCTGGAAGGGGCCCGGCCTGCTGGCCGCGCTGGTGTTCATCGCGGGCGTGGCCCTGCTGTTCACCCGGCGCTACCCGCTCGGCCTCTTCGCCTTCGCGATGGGCCTGAACCGCTGGACACTCAGAGTCACCGCCTATGCGGCGTTGATGACCGACGTCTACCCGCCGTTCCGGCTCGACCAGGGCGGCGCCGAACCGGCCGACTAGGGCGGTCAGACCGACAGCACCACGCGCAGCTCGGCCGCGGTCGCGGCGATCACCTGCTCCGGCGTCACGCCCGGGGCGGTGTCCACGAGTTCGAGGCCGGTCGGGGTGACGTCGAGGACCGCGAGGTCGGTGATCACGCGGTGCACGACACCGCGCCCGGTGAGCGGCAGCGTGCAGCGCTCGACGATCTTGGGCGTCCCGTCCTTGGCGGTGTGCTCCATGAGCACGATGACCCGGCCCGCGCCGTGCACCAGGTCCATGGCTCCGCCCATGCCCTTGACCATGCGCCCGGGGACCGTCCAGTTCGCCAGGTCGCCGGCCGCCGAGACCTGCATGCCGCCGAGCACCGCGGTGTCGATGTGCCCGCCGCGGATCATCGCGAAGGACAGCGCGGAGTCGAAGAACGACGCCCCGGCCCGGACGGTCACGGTCTCCTTGCCGGCGTTGATCAGGTCCGGGTCGACGTACGGCTCCGCCGGGTACGGGCCGACGCCGAGGATGCCGTTCTCGCTCTGCAGGACGACGTCGGCGCCCGGCGGGAGGTGGTCGGGGATGAGGGTCGGCAGTCCGATGCCCAGGTTGACGTAGCTGCCGGGGGTCAGTTCGCGGGCCGCGCGGGCGGCCATTTCTTCACGGGTGAGGGCCATGTCAGTTCCCGGTCTCGGTCGTGGTCGCGGTCGTGGCGGACGGGGCGGACGTGGCGGACGGGGCGGTCGTGCGCTTCTCGATGCGCTTGTGCGCCGGGTCGGCGACGGCGACCACGCGCTGCACGAACACCCCCGGCAGGTGCACCGCGTCGGGGTCCAGTTCGCCCGCGGGGACCAGTCGCTCCACCTCGGCGACGGTGATACGCCCGGCCATCGCCACCAGAGGATTGAAGTTGCGGGCGGAGGCGTGGAAGACAAGATTGCCGTCGGTGTCCCCCACCGCTGCGCGCACCAGCGCGAAATCGGTGCGGACGGACTCCTCCAAGACGTACTCGACGCCGCCGAACACCCTGGTCTCCCGGGCCGGCGACGCCACCGCGACGGACCCGTCGGCGGCGTAACGCCACGGCAGGCCGCCTTCGGCGACCGCGGTGCCGACCCCCGCCGGCGTGTAGAACGCGGGGATACCGGAGCCGCCGGCCCGCAGCCGCTCGGCGAGCGTGCCCTGCGGGACCAGCTCCACCTCCAGTTCGCCGGCGAGGTACTGCCGGGCGAACTCCTTGTTCTCGCCCACGTAGCTCGACGTGGTCCGGACGACGCGCTTGGCGGCGAGCAGCACGCCCAAGCCGCCGTCGTCGACACCGCAGTTGTTGGAGACCACGTGAAGCCCGCCGACTCCCGCGTCCAGCAGCGCGTCGATCAGGTCGTGCGGGATGCCGCAGAGGCCGAATCCGCCGACCGCGACGGTGGCCCCGTCCGGGATGTCGGCGACCGCGTCGGCGGCGGAAGTCCATGTCTTGTCCATAGTCGGCTGACCCTAGGCACCGCCGACCGGGTCGGATATGGTCCGGACACACACATACCCTCGTCGAAGTGTGTGGCGAATCCCTATGCTCTGCCGCTCCCGCGCCGCATAACCTGACGCGGCCGGGGCGGCGGTGTTCGGCCGGCCGGGACTTCCGCGCCGCCGCAGGGTGTCGCCTGCCGTAGACCCCCCGATGGACAACACCATGGACACGCTGACCGCGGTCGCCGCCGTGCGCGGGCTGCTCGATCTGCTGCTGCGCGAGGCCGACCCCGCCGAGCTGGCAGCCCCGGTCGGCCGGCTGCGCGCCGCGGGCGCCGATGCGGCGATCCTCGCCGAGGCCGACGCCGCCTACGCCTCGGCCTTGCGGCTGCGCGACGTCCTCCGGGAGAGCCGCCGCCGCGAAGCGGAGCTGGCCGCCCTCAACGAAACCGCGGCCGATCTGGCGGCGCTGCGCGGCGAGGACGAGATCCTGCGGGCGATCGTGCAGCGCGCACGGTCGCTGCTCGCCACGGACACCGCCTACCTGTCCCTCGACGACCCCGCCGTCGGAGACACCTACCTGCGGGTGACGGCGGGCGTCGTGTCCCCGCGCTTCCGGCAGGTGCGGATGGCCGCCGGAGAGGGCATCGGCGGTCTCGTCGCCGCCCGCGGGACGCCGTTCACCACCGCGGACTACTTCGCGGACGACAGCTTCCGGCGCACCCGCGGCCTCGACGACGACGTCCGCGACGAGGGCCTCGTCGCCATGCTCGCGGTGCCGCTCCTGGCCGGCGACCGGGTGATCGGTGTGCTTTGGGCGTCCGACCGGCGGACCCGGGTGTTCGGCCCGCACGAGGTGTCCCTGCTCGCTTCGCTGGCCGCACACGCGGCCGTGGCCATCGGGAACGCCGCGCTGCTCGCCGACACCCGGGCTGCCGTCGCCGACTTGGCCGAGGCCAACGAACGCTCCCGGCAGCACGGCGATTCGGTCGAGCGGGCGGCCGCGGCGCACGACCGGCTCACCGGGCTGGTGCTGGCCGGCTCCGGGGTCGGCCAAGTCGTCGAGACGGTCGCCGAACTCGTCGCGGGCGAGGTCGTCCTGCTGCTCGGGGAGACCCCCGATACCGCCGAAATCCAAGCGGAAGAAGCCGATTTCGCCGCGGCACACGAACAGGCGACGGCCACCGGGCGCGCCGCCCGGGCGGGTGGTGTCGACGTCGTCCCGGTGGTCGCGGGCACCGAGCGGCTCGGCCTGCTCGTCCGGCGCGGTGCCGACGACGCGGCGTCGGCGGCGTCCGACACCCGGATTCTGGAGCGCGCGGCGATGATCGTCGCGCTGCTGCTGCTGTTCCGGCGGTCGGTCGCCGAAGCCGAGCACCGGCAGGCGAGCGAGCTGGTCCACGACCTGATCGCCGGGACGGCGCGCGACCCCGCGGCGCTCGCCGACCGCGCCGCACGGCTCGGCGCCGATCTGGCGCAGCCGCACGCCGTCGTCGTGGCGGATGCCCCCGGCGCCGACCGGAGCCGACTGGCCTCTGCCGCCGGGCACTTGGCCGCGACAGCGGGCGGCCTCGCGGGCGAGGTCGACGGCCACACCGTGCTGCTGCTCCCCCGCATGGCGGCGACCACCGCCGCCCGGCGCACGGCCACCGAGATCGGAACCGCCCTGGGACGCCCGGTCACCGCCGGTGCCGCGGGACCCGTCGCCGATGCGGCGGCTCCGGCCGCCGCCTACACCGAGGCACGCCGTTGCCTGGGCGCGCTGTACGCGCTCGGCCGCGGCGGCGAAGGCGCGGCAGCCGACGAACTCGGCTTCGTGGGACTGCTTCTGGCGAACACGAAGGACGTTCCCGGCTTCGTACAGGACGCCTTGGGACCGCTCCTCGCCTACGACCGCGCCCGGGGAACGGAGTTGACCCGCACCGCGGAGGCCTACTTCGCCGCCGGGCGAAGCGTGGCCCGCACCGGCGAGACCCTGCATATCCACGTCAACACGGTCGCCCAGCGGCTCGACCGCATCACGGCCCTGCTCGGCCCCGAGTGGCGGGACGCGGGACGCGAGCTCCAGGTCCGCCTCGCCCTGCACCTGTGGCCGCTGCTGCCGGAGTGACCCGCGAGCGGCGGCTCCTCCATCCCTCGGCCGGTGCTGCGATATCGGGCGATACAGCGCAGCCGCGCACAGCTCCCGCTCACCACCCGCTCCACCACCCGGCACAGCCGCGGGGCGCTGTCCTGATCCAGATCACCGGCCACGCGCACCGGCACCGTGCCGCCGTCCCGCTCGACGTCGACGTCGACGTGCCAAGTCCAGCGGCAGCGGCTCCTCCGCGGCCCGTCGCCGTGCGCCGCCACGGGGCAGGTTTCCGGCAGCCCGCCCCCGGCCGGTTCCGGTCCAGAGGTCGACCGCAGCAGCGCCGCGAAGGTCAACCCCGTATACGAAGTCCACCCCGTGTGCCGATGGTGCTTCCGGGTAGCCGCGGGGCCATGAACCAGACGCAACCACCGACGCCCGGCCTTGCCCTGGTCACCGGCGCATCCAGCGGAATCGGACGCGAACTGGCCGCGGAGTTCGCCCTGCGCGACTGGGACCTGCTGATCTGCGCCGAGGACGCCGGCATCGACCGCGCGGCCGAGAGCCTCGCCGCCCTCGGCGGCGGGACGGTCCGGGCGCTGCGCGAGGACCTGCGCAACTACGACGGTGTCGAACGCCTGTGGGCGGCCGCGTGTGAGGACCGCCGCGTGCCGACGGTCGCCGTGCTGAACGCGGGTGTCGGCCAGGGCGGCCCGTTCGTCGAGAACGACCTGCGTGACGAACTCGACATCATCGCGCTGAACTGCACCTCGACCGTGCACCTCGCGAAGCTCGTCCTCACCGAGATGAAGCAGCGCGGCGTAGGGAAGATCCTGGTCACATCGTCCATCGCGGCGACGATGCCCGGTTCGTTCGAGGCCGTCTACAGCGCGTCCAAGTCGTTCGTGCAGTCCTTCGCGCTGGCGGTACGCAACGAGCTGAAGGGCACCGGGGTCACCGTGACCTGCCTGATGCCCGGCCCGACCGACACCGATTTCTTCGAACGCGCCGACATGCTCGACACGCCCGCCGGCCAGGGCCGGAAAGACGACGCGGCCGAAGTCGCCCGGCAGGGCTACGAAGCGCTCATGGACGGCAAGGAACGCGTCGTCGCCGGATCACTCAAACCGAAGGCACAGGCGGTGGCAGCGAGCGTGCTCCCGGACAGCGTCAAAGCACAACTGCACCGGCACATGGCCGAACCGGAGTCGAACGACAACGAGTGACCGCCATGTCGCTTAAGGTCACGGACGTCCGCGCCGCGGCGAGTGACCGCGGTAGCGCAGTCCCGCGACCACGAGGACGCCGACGAAGATCACGACTCCGATGACGAGGAGCCAGATCAGCCCCTTCGCCAGCACGCCGATGAAGCCGCAGACCACGGCGACCAGGAGCAGGAACCAGAACCATCCCACGGGGCCTCCTCGACAGTGTCCGCGTCCGACGTCAGCGGCGGGCCAGCCGGCGCTCCCCGTCCATGCCGGGTTCGTACGGGAGACCGTAGTAGCCGAAGATGCCCGGCTCGTCTTCGGCGGCGAGCACCCCGTCGGTCTCGATCGAGGGCGCCGACTTCACTTGCGGCTTCGAGAAGGGCACCTCGACGTAGTCCGGGCCGACGACCGCGTCGTGGACCGGGACGAAGACCAGTCGGCGTCGGCCGCCGTGCCCCGTCGTCACGGTCGCCATCGCCGGGTCGTCGGATCGGGTGTCCACGTAGACCGCCTCCAGAGAGCCGATCTTCTTGCCCTTCGCGTCGACCACGTGGTGGCCGACCCATTCCCGCAGATCCGCGGTGTTGACCATCTCCGCCTCCGGGTTCGCCGCACAAGCCACCCCTCCAGCTTGCGCGCGTTCGCAAAGGACGCCAACCGGGCGGCATATGCGCGCCTACACGCACACACGTGGCTGCCGGGGAGGTGGCGCGAGTACGCGTCACCACCCCGGCAGCGTTCGAGCGGGCCTCGCGGCCCCGATCAGGGATCAGGCGGTCAGCAGGGAATCGTCTCCGGGTTGCGCGCCGGGCAGCCGGTGGCGTGCGGCGACCAGCGCGGCGTCGACGTCGGAGGTGCCGGTGGACACACACAGGGTGTAGGCCAAGTCGTCCATGCGGCGCTGCACTTCGGGCGTGCTCTGCTCGGCGCCCAAGAGCGCCAGCACGTCGTAGTCCGCGACCAACTTCGCCAGAACCGCCGGGTGGGCCATCAGCATATGCGCCTCCTCAAGACCGGAGCGCCCGGCGATCGGGGCTCGTCAGCAGCCGCTACCCGCATCAGGCGGGGCCACACCCGCACGGGACTCGGCAGACGTCCCGGGACGACCGGGAAGCCACGAAACGACGTCGGGCACATGCGCATGTCGGGCAATGCGCACATGAACTACCAGCGGTACCAGCGCCCGCGCCGACCGCCCGTTCCGGTGCTGCGGAACAGGAATCCGAGCAGCCAGAAGACCAGAACGATGATTGCTATCCACCACAGGGCCTTCAGTGCGAACCCTGCGCCGAAGAGGACGAGCGCCAGCAAGAGAACCAGGATAATAGGAATCATAACTACGCAGTGCCCGCAAATCGCTTCTTAATGTGCCGAGTTCGGCGACTTCTTTCCCTGCCGGGTCCGAGGGTCGCGCCGATGCGGCAAGTCGCTGCGCGAGCGGCCGGGGTGCGCGGGCCTGGTCGCCGGGTTCGCCGCGTCGGGAGTCCCCGACGGGATGAGGCGGTCGGCCGGGGACGGCTCTTCGAGCTGAACGCCGCTCGGGCGCTGCGTCACCCGGCGGGCGGCGCGCAACTGCGCGGCGACGCGATCCAAGTCCGCGGCGGAAGCCGCCCCGCGGAGCGCGGGGAAGAGCACGTGCTCCTGCCGCCGGGCGTGGTCCCTGAAGTCGAACAGCACCCGGGTGACGAGCGTGTCGGCCTGCGGGCCGGAGCCGCGCGCGGAGGAGAGGTCCCTCAGCAAACGATCGAGGCGCGTCCGGTCGGTCTGCTCGCGGCCGGCGAGGTCGGCGCCTTCGTCCACCCGCAACCGCAGCAGGGGATCCAGGAACCGGGCCTCGGCGCCGGCATGACGGCTCAGAACGACGATCGCCTCGCCGATGAGGCGTCGGCGACGGGGATCCCCCCACGGCAGCGCCTTGATCCGGATCAAGAGCCGGTCGGCCCTGCGGTGGTCGTCGATGAAGTCCGCGATGACATCTGCGGTGGGTGCCATGGCCGTGGGTTCGCCTCCCGGTTGTTCGCGGCTGCCGCGGCGGGTCCGCGGCCCCACCACGACGCTTCCCGCGCCCTGCCGAGTCACGCACACCCTCGTCTCGGGCGTGACCGGCGCCGCCGACGCAATCGACCTCGCCGGACCGCGCCGCTCGGGCGCCCGCCGTGCCCGCCGCGACCGGGTCATCGTTCCCAGGGGCTCTGCCCGCCGATCGCCGCCGACGCCTCGCGGGCCCGGTCGGCGATGGTGCGGGTCCAGGTCGCGCACGTGCGGGCGGGCACGCGGCGGCGGCTGGCGACCACGGAGATGGTGTAGCGCTGATTGCCGTGGTGGTCGTGGACCGGGGCGTGGATGGTGCCCACGTCGGTGGTTCCTTCGGGGACCGACGCGGTGAACTCCGCCCAGTCGACATCCGGGAGGTAGCGGCGGAGCGTGGTGATGACGGCCTCCGACATGCCCGAGGTGACCAGGTCGGCCAGAACGTCGTTGCGGGCGGCGGGGGCCTCGGTGAGGCGTTCGATGAGGAAGCCGGACGCGCGGGCTTCCCGCACGATGCGGCGCAGTGTGCTGCGCCGTGCGGCGACGGGGAGCAGCGGCGGCTGGTCCAGCCAGGAGTCCACGACCTGGTCGCTGCTCCACAGCAGTTCCGGCAGGCCGAGGGGCGGGACGGCCGGGAAGCGCTCGCCGACCAGGTCCCGCGGACCGCCGACGGTGATGGCGCCCACGCGGCCGACGACGACGAGGTCGCCGTCCCGGAGCGTGGTCAGCAGGCAGCCCAGTCCGAGGTCCTTGTGCAGGGTATGGAGGAACGGGACCAACACGTCGAGTGGCGCGATGCTGCCCTCGGCCGCCCGGCCGATGCGGGTGAGCGCGGGGCCCAGGCGGTAGGTCTTGCCCTCGGTCCGGTGGGCGAACCCGGTCTCCGTCAGGGTGGTCAGGATGCCCAGGCAGGTGGGCTTGCTGAGGTCGAGGCGCTCGGCGATGACGGCCAGCGGGAGGGGCGCGCCCGCATGCTCGGCCAGGAGGTTGAGGACCTGGGTGACCCGTTCGGTCGGCGGGGAACGGCGCTCGGGCATCGTGTGCCTCCTCCTGCTTTTCTGTCGGTACCGGTGGCCGGCGCGCCATCCGTGCCGCGGTGCGGCGGCGGACGGCGCGCCGGAAGGATCCCATACCAGGAGGTGGAGGCGCCGGTCAGGTGCGGCGCCGTCCCGTGGTCAGGCGCGTCTCACGCGCCCGCGGTCCAGCCGCCGTCGAAGACGAACTCCGAGCCGGTGGAGTACGACGACTCGTCCGAGGCGAGGAAGAGCGCGAGGCCGGCGGCCTCTTCGACGGTCCCGATGCGGCCGAGCGGCAGTTTGGCCATGGGGTCCAGGCCGGACTGCCGTGCCATGTCGAGCCCGGACCGGGCCATGTCGGTGTCGACGGCTCCGGGGTGCATCGAGTTGACCCGGATGCCCTGCGGGCCCAGTTCGATGGCCGCCGCCTTGGTGAGGCCGCGGATCGCGAACTTGGTGGCGACGTAGGCGCTGGTGTACGCGGCGCCGACGAGTCCGTTCATCGAGGACACGTTGACGATCGACCCGCCGCCGGCCGCGGCGATGGCCGGTGCGGCGGTCCGGATGCCGAGGAAGCAGCCGAGCAGGTTGATCTCGACCACCCGCATGAAGTCGGCGGTGGTCGTGTCGGCGATCGACGCGAAGTGGTTGACGCCCGCGTTGTTGACGAGCACGTCGAGCCGGCCGAACCGGTCCGTCGCGAGCTGGACGGCCGCCGTCCAGTCGGTGTCGCTGCGGACGTCCAGGCGGGTGTAGACGGCGTCGGCACCGATCGCCTCGGCGACGTTCCCGCCCTCCCCGTCCAGCACGTCGGCGAGGACGACCCGCGCTCCCTCGGCGGCGAAGCGCCGTGCGTGCGCCGCTCCTTGCCCCTTCGCCGCACCGGTGATCAGGGCCACTTTGCCCGCCAGCCTGCCGCTGTCCCGCGCCACGGGATCTCCTCTCTCCTACGTTGTCGCGCCACGCCGCCGAACCGGGAACGTGCACCGGGCGGCGGGCGCTTCGGCGATATCCGACGGCTGCCGATATCCGACGGCTGCTCAGCCGGTGAGGGCGATCTGATCCATCAGCAACTGGCCCTCGCTGACGAGGGAGACTCCGGTGATGCCGGTCCGGGCCACCGTCGAGGTGGTCGCTTCCTGCCAGACCCACAGCGGGAGGTCCTTGCCGGTCTCGCGGACGAGGTCGGTGTACGCCTGCTTGCGGGCCTCCGGCGTGGTGGCCGCGCGGGCGGCGTCGAGGGCGCGGTCGACGGCCGGGTTCGCGTAGCCGCCGTAGTTCGACGCACTGGTCGAGCGCAGCAGCGTGTCGAACGCGGGGTCCGGGTCCGCCTGCCACATGCCGTAGTTCTGCGCCTGGAAGTCCCGGTTGACGAGGCCCTTGGTGATGTAGGCGCCGACCTCGATCGCCTCGATCTCCATGTGCGCGTTGGCGTACTGGTTGATGCGGCTCTGCATGTACTCGGCCGTCTTGCGCGCGGTGGCGTGCTGCTGCGTCAGGAAGGTGAAGTTCACCGGCTTGCCCTCGGCCGCCAGCTCGTTGAACAGCCGCTGCGCCTCGGCCTGGTTGTACGAGGGCTGCTGGGCCACCGACGGATCGATCAGCGCCGAGTTCTCCCGGAACATGCCCGGGGCGGCCTTGACTTCGCCGTTGAACAGGGTCTTCATCATGGCCCCGGGGTCCATGGCGAGGGCGATCGCGCGGCGTGCGCGCGGGTCGTCGAACGGCGCCCGCTTCACGTTGAAGAGGAGGAACTGCCCGCCGTCCACCTGCTGCGTCTGAACGCTGAGCTTCTTGGCCTTGGCGTCCGCGCCGGCCTGGCCGTCCGAGGTCACCGTCAGGTCCGCCTGGCCCGAGGTGATGGTATTGAGGATCTGCTGGTTGTCGGCCATGGTCTTGAACGTCACCTCGTCGAGGTGCGGCAGGCCCTGCTGCCAGTACGCGGTGTTGCGGACCATCGTCTGGTGGTCGCCGCGCACCCACTCCTTGAGCTTGAACGGGCCCGCCCCCACCGGCTTCGCGCCGAAGCCCGCCGGGTCTGCGCGGAACGCGGTCGGGGAGGCGATGAAGGACAGGCCGTAGGCGACGGTGCGGTCGAAGCTCAGGTTCGGCGTCGCCAGCGTGATCCGCAGTTCGAGCGGGCCCGCGACCTCGGTGGTGACACCCGCGACGAGGCCCCGCCGCAGGGACTTCATCGCCGGGTCGGCGTGCGCGTCCCAGTTGGCCTTGACCGCGGCCGCGTCGTAGGGCGTGCCGTCCGTGAATGCCACGCCGGGGCGGATCTTGAGCGTCCAGACCTTGCCGGCGGCGTCGGGCTTGAGGCTCTCGGCGATGCGCGGCCGGACTTCCCCGGTCTTCGGGTCGAGCGTCATGAGGAAGTCGTACAGCGCGGCCATGCGGCTGCCGTCCGCGGTCGCCGTGTACGACGCGACGAACGGGTCCAGCGACCGGGAGTCGACGGGGAGCGGGATGCTGATCTTGCCGCCCTGCCGGGCAGGCGCGTCCGACGCACCGCTGTCCGCCGCCTTCGAGCCGCCGCCGCATCCGGCGGCCCCGAGAGCGAGAACGACCGCGGCCGCAATGGCGGGCAGGCCACGTGTCCGGCGCGCCGCGCGGCGTCCCGAATCGACGTGGCCTCTGGAGAAAGCGGGCCGCAAGGCCATCGGTGGCTCCTGGTTCATGGGGGTGAAGCGGCAGCGCGCCGCCGCAGCCCATGATGCTTGCCTGTGACAAGAAAACAAGACCAACGGATGCCAAAGTTGGAATATGCGTTCCACAGTCGGAACACTGTGATGGAGGCTGAGGGGGCGGCGGCGCCCCGGAAACGGGCATGGCGATCCGCGGATCCGCCACCACGAACTGCTGCCGCCCGCCCGGATCCCGGGCGGGCGGCAGCAGGCGGCAGGGCGCGGCTCAGTTGTCGTGGAGTGCCGTGCGCAGAGCCTCGATCGCCAGGTGGCGCGCGACGTTCGCGGCGCGGGTGTCGCGCAGGCTGTCCAGCAGCAGGAAGTCGTGGACCATGCCGGCCACCCGGACCGAGGTGACGTCGACACCCGCCTCGCGGAGCTTGTTGGCGTACATCTCGCCCTCGTCGCGCAGGACGTCCGCCTCGTCGGTGATGACCAACGTCGTCGGCAGCCCCCGGAGCTGGTCGAGGGAGGCCCGGAGCGGGGAGGCGTAGTGCTGCTTACGCTCGGCCGGGTCGGTGGTGTACGCGTCCCAGAACCACTTCATGCCGTCGCGGGTGAGGTAGTAACCCTCCGCGAACTGCAGGTACGACGGCGTGTCGAAGTCCGCGTCCGCCACCGGGTACAGCAGCACCTGGGCCTTCAGGTCGATGCCGTCCTCGCGCTCCTTGTTCATGAGGGCGAAGACCGCCGACATGCATCCGCCGACCGACTCCCCCGTCACCGCCACCCGCGAGGTGTCCAGGCCGTGGTCGGCGCCGTTCTTGCGGACCCACTGGCCGACGGCGTAGTTCTGCTCCACCTGGGTGGGGTACTTCGCTTCCGGCGCCCGGTCGTACACCGGGAACACGCCCGCGGCGCCGGCCCCGACGACCAGCTCCCGGAACAACCGGTCGTGTGTCTTGTCGTCACCGAAGACCCAGCCGGCACCGTGGATGTAGACCACCACGGGGAGCGCGCCCGTCGCGCCCTTCGGGCGGATGATGCGCGTCCGCACCTTCCCCCACTTTCCGGCGTCGACCTCCACCCACTCCTCGTCCACCTCCGGGCGGGGGACGCCCTCGCCGCTCTGCAGACCGGCGAGGATGTCGCGGCCCTGCTCGGGCGGCACCTCGTAGATCCGCGGGTGCGGGTCCGTGGCCTCGGCCAACTGCCGTGCGGCAGGCTCCAAGTACGGCGTGACGGGCGGCGGATGCTGCGCCATGTGTACTCCAAGTGCGTGCTGACGCCCATATCAGGGCTCGGGCCCCCGGTGTCTCCCCCCGACCCATGATTCCGGCGCGGCAGGCCACCGCAAGCGGGGACGCGTGCCGCTAGGCCACCGGTGTTGTCCCTCCCGAAAGACGACCAGGTGCCGAACGCCGACCGCCGAAGAACCCCGATCCCGTTGTCACGCGTCCGGGCCGAGGATCGTGACGCGGAGCTGGTTCGGCCCGACGATCGGGCGGTCCGGCAGGGCGGCGAGCGCTTCGGCGAGCCGGGGCGCCGCGTGATTGCGGACCGCGAGGGCGGCCAGTTCGGCGGGACGCGCCGGGTAGACGGCACCGATCAGGGCATCGTGGAGATCGGCCGCCGTCAGGTCTGCCGAGCCGTGCGGTGCGAAGTCGGCGATCGGGTCGACCGGGAGCGGGTGGGACGGCGTCACCACGGGTTCCTTTCCGGGGCGTCGTGGGGTTGATCGTGAAACGGACGGCATCGGGTGGTGCCGAACGAAGGGCGCGGCTATCCGCGAAACGAACGTCGCCCGGGTCGAGGCGCTGCCGGTCGTTCGTGAGCGGAGGACGGCGGCAGACGCGGGCACACCGTGCCGGGCGCGGCGGCGCCGGGCACGGCGGCACCGGGCACGGGGCCTCGGTCTCCTTGGGTCCACCCCGGTCCACTCCGGTCCGCCCCGGTCTCATTCAGCCCAATTCAGTCCAATCCAGTCCGTTCCTGTGCGGATAGAGGCGTGCAAAGCTTGCGGTGCTCCCAGCATGTGAGCAGCGGGATTGCGCGGCAAGACAAATAACGAAACACAATTCATGCATCACACCGCAGCTGTCCTCCGGCATGATGGGGTCATGAACGACGCACGCGGCGCGGGATGGACCTTCCTGACGAACCATGCCCGTGTTCTCACCGCCGTCGCCCGCGACCCCGAGATGCGCGTGCGCGACATCGCGTCGGCGTGCCTGCTCACCGAGCGCACGGTCCAGCACATCCTCGCCGAGTTGGAGCAATCGGGTTACCTCTCGCGCACCCGCACCGGCCGCCGCACGACCTACCGGGTCATCCCCGGGACGGCGCTGCGGCACCCGGCCGATGGCGGCCGCCCGGTCGCGGAAGCCCTCGGGATCCGCGCCGATCTCGGCACGGAAGCACGCGCCCGGGAGCCCGCCGCCGCGTACGGCGCGGCGGCGGGCCCGTGGCAGCCGCGGGAACCCTCGTACGCCCGCGAACGAGACACCGCGGAGGAATGATGCAGACGCTTTCGTTCAGCAGTTCGGACCTTGCCGAGACCGAGGAGTTCCTGTCCTCGGCCTACACCCCCATGAGCATCGGCGGACGACCGGAGCACTCGCGCGCGCGGATCGTGCGCCATGCCGCGGACCGGCTGATGGTCGACCGGCTCTCGTTCGACTACACGATGGCGTACGACGCCGGGTGCCTGAACCAGGTCTGCCTCGTGACCGTGCACGAAGGCAGCTTCGTCGACAGCACCGACGGAGCGTACGAAGTGTTCGGCGCCGGCGAAACGTTCATGATCGCCCCGTTCGACCGCCCGTACCAGGGCGAAGTCCGTTCCGCCCGCTACACGATCACCATGTTCGACCCGGCGCTCCTCGGCGAGGTCGCCGCCACCGGCGGCGGGACGCCGGGCGACGTCCGGTTGACCGGACAGCGGGCGATCGCTCCGCAGGCGAACCGGGCGCTGGGCGCGGCCGTGGCCTACCTGCGCGACCACGTACTCACGGACGACGTGGTCGGCGGCAGTCCGCTGGCGGTCGCCACGGCGGCCCGCCACTTCGCCGCCGTGGCACTGGCCTCGATGCCGAACAGCCTGGGGGACGAGACTGCGTCCGACAGCCTGGACGCCGACAATCGCACGGTCCGCACCGCCATCGCCTTCATCGAGGCGCACGCCCATCTCGACATCGCGCTCGCCGACATCGCGGCGTCCGTCCCCGTGACGCCGCGCGCCGTGCAGTACGCGTTCGCGCGGCACGCCGACACCACGCCGCTGGCGTACCTCCGGCAGGTGCGCCTGGCCCGCGCCCACGACGATCTGCGGGGTGCGGACCCCGCGGCCTCCACGGTCACGGACGTCGCACTGCGCTGGGGGTTCACCCACCAGGGCCGCTTCGCGGCCGCGTACCGCCGGCGCTACGGCGTCCCGCCGTCGACGACGCTGCGCGGCTGAGCCCGGACCCGCCGGCACCCGGAGGCGAATCAGGCGGGCCAGGTCCCGGTCATGCGGCGGAAGGCCGCCGCCCCGCCGCGGTCGGCGGCGGCCTTGATGGCACCGAAGATGGCCCCCTGCAGCGCCGCCGCGACGAGCACTTCGCGCCAGCGCCGGTCCTCGTCGGTGGGGTCCGGCGCGTCCTCGTCGCGGCCGACGGCCTTCCACGCCTGCCTGAACAGCGCGCCCGCCGCCATGCCGCTCAGCGCGCCGAGCAGCAACCCGACGGGCCGGTACACGATCTTCGCGGTGTTCACGGATGCTCCCTTCGCCGCGCTCGGCGGCCACGTCGTCAGGCGTCCCGGAGTCGGACGCGGAGATTCCCGTCGTCGATGCGGGTGTCGTAGGCCGGCTGGGGCGCCGTCGCGGGGCCGTGCACCACGTGGCCGTCGGCCGCGTCGAACACACTGCCGTGCCACGGGCAGGTCAGGCAGCCGTCCGCCGCCTCGCCGTCCCACAGCGGCCCGGACAAGTGCGAGCATCGCCCGGCGAGGACGTCGGCGTCGGCGCCGTGCCGAATGACGACCAGCGGGGTTTCCCCGAGCATGCGCATCGTCGGCTGCCCTTCGTCGAAGTCCGACAGCGCCCCGAGGCCGTGCCACTCGCCGTCGTCGGCTGCGGCGACGCCGTCGGCGTGGTTGGCTCCGGTCGCCTGGCGGTACGACAGGTGACCGCCGAGGAAGCCGCCGACGCCGACCGCGGTCAGTCCGGCGAGCGCCAAGGCGCGGCCTTGTCCGTGCCGTCCGCGGATCCGGGCCGCCAGCGATGCGCCGTACAGCCCGACCGCCGCGATGTTGCAGGCCGCGTGGACGAGGCCGACGCGCTGCTGCTTCGGGCGGGTGGCCGCCCAGTCCGCGGCCCCGGCCGCGGCGGTGGGTGCGGCAGCCGCCAGGCCTGTGGCGATCAGGGCGGTCGCCGCCGGGCCGGTTCCCGGGATGAAGTCGAGGACGGTCGCGGACACCCACGTGCCGATGGGCACCTGCACCAGCAGCGGATGCACGGGGTGGCCGATGGGCACACCGTGCAACGCGTCCTGCACGGCGCCGTCCGGTATGTGTGCCAAGGCGTTGCGCAGGATTTCCGCGGGTCGGTCAAGAATCTCCGCGTGCTCGAGGCCGTTCGGGATTGCGTCGACGTTCATGCTGGGGCGGCTGCCCGGCTGGGACGCCGGCATGCGTGCCGGGTACGACCCGGATTTCGATTGCGCCGTCCGGCGCAATCCGCTGCCCGGCCCGGAGGCGGGCCGGTGCCCGAGGCCGCAGGGTAGGACGAGGGCCACCCGATCCGGCGGCCCGCAGTCGACGATCCGATCCGAGGAGTTCCGCCATGAGCGGCGACAGCGCGATGGACAAGCTCAAGGGCAAGGCCAAGGAGGTTGCCGGGAAGGTCACCGGCGACAAGCGGCAGGAGTCCGAAGGCCGGACCGACCAGGCCAAGGGCGAGGTCAAGGAAACCGCCGAGAACGCCCGCGACCAGGTCCGGGGGATGCGCGACTCGCTCACCGACAACAGCTCGGACGAGTCCTGACGCGTAGGCCTGCCAGGGTGAACACCGCCGGGCGGCGGCACGCTCCGCGACAGCGGCGTGCCGCCGCCCCGCGGCCCCGGGGGGGGGCCCCCCCCCCGCGGCGCGACCGCGGGGGCATATACAACACAGAAGC
>NZ_JBMULZ010000026.1:0-65940 GCF_049534875.1 Uniformispora flossi | reverse complement strand
TTTTTTTTTTTTTCTCGCCGCGGGGTGGGTGCGCCGGGGGGGGGGCGGGCCTCGGGGCTCCCCGCGGGGGGGGCGCCGCCCCCCGCCCCGCGCGCGGCCCCCCCCCGCCCGGCGTCACGATGCGGGGCCCACGCCGCGGCGGCGGAACGGCGGGCCCACGGCGGGTTTCGTCAGGGTTCGTTGCGGTCCCGCGACAGCGAGTCCCGGACACCGCGCGCACGGTCCTGGAGACCGTCGACGGCGTCCTTGGCCTTGCCCTTGGCCTGGTCGGTCCGGCCCTCGCTCTCCTGGCGGCGGTCGCCCGTCACCTTGCCGGCGACCTCCTTGGCTTTGCCCTTCAGCTTGTCCATCGCACCGCTGTCACTCATGAGAACTCCTTCCGTCGGGCCGTGCTCACGCGACCGCCGGCATATCGCCTGCCGGGCGGGCCTCGAGGAGACGGCTGCGGGCGGCTGCCAAAGCCGCGTCGATGTCGGTGGTTCCCGTCGATACACACAGGGTGTAAGCGACATCCTCCATGCGCCTGCGGGCCTCCTCCGAGCCATGCTCCGCGTGGAGCAGGCTCAGGGCCTCGTACTTGTCGATCAGTTCGGCGAGGACGGCGGGGTGTGCGAGCAGCATGGACGGGTCCCTTCTCCGCGGCTGTACGCCGCCCGGATGGGGCGGCGTGGGCACTTCGCTACCCGGATCCGTGGGAGCCATGCACGGCGTCCGCCCGCAACGCCAGGAGTGCGATGTCGTCGGTGTACCGGCTGTCGGGGTAGGCGTGCCGCACCAGCCGGTCGATGAGGTCGCCGAGGTCGGCACCGCGGAAGGCGCCGAGTACGGCGACCAGTTCGGCGGTGCTGCGGTCGATGTCGACGCCCGCATGTTCGACCAGTCCGTCGGTGTACAGGACGAGGATGTCCTCTGCTTCCAGCTCGTACCCGGTGACGGTGTAGGCGGTGTCCCGCTCGATACCCAGCAGCGGCCCCGGCTCGACCGGCAGGGTGCGGGCCGGCCCGTCGGCCTGCCGCAGCAGCGGTGCCGGGTGGCCCGCACTGGCCAGGCAGACACGGCGCCGGGCCAGGTCGAAATGGGCGTACACGCACGACACCAGAAGATCCGGTTCGAGATCGGCGAGGACCCGGTTGGTGCGGGCCAGCACCTCCTCCGGACGGTCGGCCGCCGCAGTGGCGTGCGCGTGCACGGCCGTGCGCACCTGACCCATCAGCGCGGCGGCCGCGATGTTGTGGCCCTGCACGTCGCCGACGACGGCCGCCGCCGTGGTGTCCGTGAGACGGATCAAGTCGTAGAAATCCCCGCCGACTTCCACCCCGTGCACGGCGGGCAGGTAGCGGGCCGCCACGGTCAGGCCGGGGATCCCGGGCAGCGCACGCGGCAGCAGCGCCTCCTGCAGCGCGTGCGCCAGATGGTGCTTGGCGTCGTACATCCGGGCCCGGTCGAGGGCGTGGGCGACGAGGCCCGCCAACGAGGTCAGGACCGCGCGTTCGTCGTCCGTGAACTCGTGCGGGTGCTTGTACGACAGAACCCAGCAGCCCGTGGTGCGGCCGGCCACGATCAGGGGCAGGAAGGCCCAGGCCGTCTTGTCGGAGACGGTCTCGGCCCCGGGATACACCCGCTCCAGTTGGTCGCGGTCCTCGAAGAAGGAGGGGATGCCGCTGTCCAGGACCCGGCCGGCGGGCGTGAGCACCGTATCCACGGGCAGCCCGTCCAGCCCGCTGATGGTCTCCTGCGCGTATCCGCGGTGGCCGAGGATGCGCAGCCGGCCGGCCTCGGCCACGGAGAGCACCATCCCGTCCGCGTCGAAGGCCGGGAGGATCTGGTCCGCCACCATCTCCGCCACATCGGCGACCCCGGTGGCCTCGGTCAGCGCCGCGGCCAAGTGCATCAGGAAGTACAGGCGCCCCACCCGGGGTGAGCGTCCCGCGGCAGCCGGCCAGGTCTCCGGGAGCGCGGTGGCCGTGCTCGGATCCTCGACCGCGGGCAGGACCCGGACGCTCACCCCGGTCCCGTCGGGGTACAGCGCGAACGACAGCCACCGGTCGGGCGGGCGCAGCGCGGTGAACGCCACCGGCGCCCTGCTGATCACCGCCGCACGATAGCGGTCCTCGTAGACGGGGCCGTCCAGCCACGGAAGCGACTGCCAGGGCAGTGTGCCGAGCACCTGCTCCCGGTGGACGCCGAACAGGTCCAGCGCCGCGTCGGTCACGAACGTGATCCGGCCTTCGAGGTCGAGCGCCATGCTGCCGCCGGGGAGGCGGTCGGCGAACGCCGCGGCCGGCTCCGCCGCCGTCCCGTCCGGTTCCAGGCCGATCCGGTACGGCTCGGCCGGCAACGGCAGCGGCGCCGCGTCCTCGAGCATCCGGCCGGTGTCGTGGGCCAGCGCCACGAACACGTCGACTTCCTCGGGGCTCACGCGCCGCGGCCGGCCGCCGGGAAACAGCAGGAGCAGCGCGCCGAGCGGCCCGGAGCGGCCGGGTACCGGGGCCGCGGCGAGGGCGAAACGATACGGCAGCGCGACCGCGGCCCGCGGGTAGTTGCGTGCCAGGTCGTCGGGTCCGCCCACCCACACCAACCGCTCCTCGCGCACGGCGTCGGCGACGGGAACGGGCGCGGTCAGCGGCACCCGGCGCCAGGGTTCGGCGAACTCCACCGGGACCCCGCACAAGGCCACCAACCGGAGGACGGGGTGGTCGGGCTCGGTCACGTACAGCCCGCTCGCCGTGCCGTTGGTCTTGCGCACCGCCGTGCGCAGCACGCGGGCGAGAGCCTCGGTGTCCCGGGGCGGGCTGCGCGGCGGCTGCTCGTCACGCGGAGCGGACACCGGTCCCCCCGGCGTGACCGGTCGGGCTCGGCCCGGAGCGGGCCCGGCGAACGCGGATACCCATACAGCGACCCTAGTCCTCCCGGGCCGGAGTCGCTCGGGTACCGGCCCCGCTATGCGGCGTCGATCTCCGCCCACACGGTCTTGCCGTGCGCATGGCGCGAGGCGCCCCAGCGGTCCGAACTCCGCCGCACGATGAAGAGGCCGTGCCCGCCGGGCACTCCCGGCCGGTGCGGACGACGCGGGGCGGGCAGGACGGGTGAGCCGTCCGCCACCTCGATGCGCATCCGGGTCCCGGTGAACTCGACGACGAGTTCCAGCGCGCCGTCGGCGTGCATCGCGGCGTTGGCGACCAGTTCGGCGGCGAGGAGGACCACGTCGTGGTCCGCGTCCGTCGCGTCCCCGGGCCACGACCAGTCGGCGAGGGCTTGTGCGGCGAAGGCGCGGGCCCGGGCGACGGGCCTGGGTGTCCCCGCGAGTCTCAGCCGCCGCCGCTGCCTTGGGGGAGGCAGGGTGAAGCCGGTGGCACGACGGTTGTCGTGCAGGGTTCCCCGGCTGTTCGTCATGGGCGGGAGCCCCCTTGGTCTTGGTGCTGTGTCTTTCGGCCGGATTCCCCGCTCGGACCGGACCATGCGCACGAATCGGCGAACCGACTCGTTGGGAAAGGCACTTGGCTACGGATCCGCGGCGAGGAGGCGGACCGGATACGCACCGAGTAGTCCAAGGGCTTCCGGACGCGGAGCACGCCCGGTTCCGGGACGGCGCCGAGACCGTCCGGAACCGGGCGCGACGTCACAGCGGGTCGCCGGGGGCGGCGTCCAAGGTGAACAAATCCGCGGCGCCGGTCAGATCGAGGAGCCGGCGGACGCGCCGGCTCGGGGTCAGCAGCATGCGGCCGTCCCATTCGTCGAGCCGTTGGCGCGCGAGGATCAGGGTGTTCAGACCGCTGCTGTCGCAGAACTCGACCGCCGCCATGTCCAGGTGCAGGCGCCGTGGCCGTTCCGCCAGCGCCTTGTCGAAGGCGTCGCGCAGTCGGGGAACGCTGTCCAGGTCGACCTCGCCGTCCACGCGGATCCACACGTCCGGGGGATCGCTGTGCACGGCGACCACCAGCGGCGCGGGTTCGAAGGGCATCAGGCCCTCGACGGCGGGCGGTCGGTGGCGCGAATCGGCATGCGGCATGCGTTCGACTCCGGTGGGGTCGGTGTCATCGGACTCCTGGCGGTTCCAGCGTCCGGCCGACCGGCAGCCGGGCGCAAGACGTAATACGAAGAGCTATTCCGGTATCCCGTTTCGCTTTCTGGGTTCGTCCGAGGACCGCGACCCGGATCGTCCATCATGGGTCCATGAACGAGGCGCGCACCCCACGGTGGACGTTCCTGACCAACCATGCACGCGTCCTGGCCGCCGTGGCCCGCGATCCGAATACCCGGCTGCGCGACATCGCCGCCACCTGCCGGCTCACCGAACGCGCGGTCCAGGGCATCGTCGCGGATCTGGAAAGGGACGGCTATCTCACCCGGACCCGGGCAGGCCGCCGCACCGTCTACCGGGTGACCCCGGACACCGTCCTGCGCCACCCCGCCGACGGCGGGCGTCCGGTCGCCGACGCGCTCGGCCTCCTGCCCGCCCCCGGCCACGGCGGCACCGGCGAGGACACGGATTCGGGCGAGCCGTCCGTCCAAGCCCGTCCGCGCTGACACCGCGAGCCGACGGGCACCGCACCCCGCTTGGCGACCCTGCGGGGTGCGGTGCCCGTCGCCGCTCAGCCGGCTCAGTCGGTTCAGCCGGGTGTCAGACGCCCTCGCCAGCCGCCCCCGGCCGCGCCGCGTTCCTCGATGTAGTCCTTGAACCGGTGCAGATCGCCTTTGATCCGCGAGTCCAGGAGGTGCATCGCCGCGGCGGCCTTGTCGACCATGCCTTCGGGCTCGACCTCCATCGTCAGGTCGATCTTCGTGTGGCTCGCATCGATCGGACGGAACTTCACCATCCCGTACTGCCGCGGCGCGCCTGCCACCGTGCGCCAGGCCACTCGCTCGTCCGGCATCTGGTCGACGATCTCGGTGTCGAACTCGCGGGTCACCCCGCCGATGGACGTCTTCCAATGGTTGTGGCGGTCGTCGAGCTGGGTGATCTCGTCCACGCCTTCCATGAACGACGGGAACTCCTCGAACTGCGTCCACTGGTTGTACGCGGTCTGCAGGGGGACCTCCACCTCGATCGACTGCGTCACCGTGGTCACGGCCACCACCATCCTTCCTCTCCGCACACGGACAAAAGGTCACCGATGCGCCTGCCCGGGTCGGCCGAAGCCATGCAGGCCGGATTCGCGGGAAACACGACACGGAGTGCCGGCTCGGCACGGCCGCGCCGGTGGGCGACGCGCGGCCAGCGGGCAACCGCCGCGCGGGAGGACGGGCTGCGGGCCGGCAGATCGGGGTGGGTGCCTTCCAGGCCGCGGCGGGACCTCGGCGTGAAGTCGGATCAGCCCATGGTGTCTTGCCGTGCCGTGGTGATTTCGACGCCGAGGGCTTCGCCGATGTGCCCGGCCGCCGCCATGACCCGTGCGGTGCCGACGACCGGGGCAATGGCGACCAGGACGTCTTGGAGCTGCTCGGCCGTCATCGCCATCTCGGCGCCCGCGGCCAGATGCATCGTGTAGGACAGGGGAGGAGCGTCCATGGCCACGAGCGCGGCGATGCGGGTGAGCACGAGAACGTCCGGTTCGAGGCCGCAGCGTTCCAGCGAATCCAGCGTCATGGCGGCCAAGGTGTCCATGACGGGAGTGTCTGCAGATGTGGTCATGATGATCTTCCTCGCGGATTGTGCGCTTCCGGACGCGCGCTCTGCCGCTGCCCCGCACCGCCGGCAACACGCCCCGGCCCTCCTTCGACGCTAGGACGGCCCGCGCCCCGAAGCATGTCGGAGCGGCGGACCGCATCACTGCTCGGTCGTTCGGGGGCGGTGGTCCGTGCCGGCGCCGGCGGTGACGGTCAGGATGGACGCCGGCCCGGCCATGTCGACCGCGTGCCACACCCCGGCCGGGTTGACGGTGGCTTCGCCCGGCCCGAGCAGAACGCGATCGGGCACCCCGTCCACGTCGCGGACGACCGTCACCGATCCGCTGAGGCAGACGATCAGTTCGTCACCGGCCGGGTGGCTCTCCCAATGGTCGCCGGGGCCGTCGCCGTCGAAGATCATCACCATCCGGCCTTCGGCGCCGTCCGAGGCCACGGCGGCGCCGTAGGCCTGGAGCACCTCCGGGTCCCAGGCGAAGCCCTCGACGGGTTTCGCCGTCGAACCCAGCCCGAGGTGGACGGGGGTGGTGCGCAGGTCGACGGGGTTGCGTTCGTGATCCACAAGTCTCATGCCGGCCATCGTCACGCGGCGGCGACCGGGCGGTCTTGAAGAAATGGGAACAGAGGCGGCGCGCGGCGCTATCCGGCGCCGAGGAGGACCTCGCCGCGGCGCCACGCCGTCGGCGACCGGCCCGTGAACTCGCGCCATTCCCGGGCGAGATGCGCTTGGTCGGCGTAGCCGCAGAGGGTCGCCAGATCGGCCCACGGGAGCGGGTCGTGCACCGTCGCCAAGTCGTGCGCGTGCTCGAAGCGCAGGACCCGGGCGAACGTCTTCGGCGCCAGGCCCAGCTCACTGCGGAACCGGTCGGTGAGGTGGCGGCGGCTCCAGCCGACTTCCGCGGCGACCGCGTCGATCCGGACCCTGCCGCGCGCGGCGACGAGGCGGCGCCAAGCCCCGGTCACCTGGGCGCCCATCCGGTGCGCGGGGTCGCGGTCGGCGTTGCCGACGACGGCGCGGAGGAGCAGTTCGTCCAGCACGGTGAACCGCGCCGGCCAGGTCGTCGCCGCGCGGAGCCGGTCGGCCAATTCGGCAGCAGACGTGCCGAGAAGCTCGTCGAGGGGGACCAACTGGTGGGCGAGCGCGGCAGCGGGCACGGCGTAGACGGCGCGAGCGCCGAGCGGAGTCAGCGATACCTGGACCCCGTGCTGGCGTCCGCTGTGGTGGATCGCTACCGACCGGCACATCAGACCGCCGGCAACGCCGCCGAATCGGGTGACCGGCGACCCGTCGTCGACGCCCGACGCCACTTCCAGGGGTTCCGACAGGCTGATCACCGCGGTGAGGGCGCGGCTCGGCGGGCCGCAGTGCACCCCGGCGGGGAACCCGCGGAAGTCGAAACCCACATACGGGCCGACGTACGGCCGCAAGGCGGGCGCCGGATTCCCGATGGCCGTGTGCTCCTCCACCTGCGCGAGTCTACGAGCCGCCGGGCCCGCCGGGATGGCCGCCTCGACGCCTGTCCGCACGCGCGAACCGGGGTCCCCCGTGGTGCCAAACACCGCGGGGGACCCCTCGCGCATCGTGACCGCCGGGTCGCGCGTTGTGGACACGCAGGTCGGAATCCGGTTGGTTGGGCGCGGAGCCGGTTGCTATCAAAGGATCAAGTGACTGTCTGTCAGATGACTGTCAATCAGTTGAACATGCGCGTCTTGAAGCACTCCCCCACCCGAGATTTCTCGAGGAGTTGCATTCCGCCATGCGCGACGGCCTCCGCGTCTTCGACGCCGACTGCCACGTTGTCTACCCGCCCGACCTGTGGCAACGCCATCTCGACCCGGCGTTCCGCGACCGGGTCAGACCGGCCCCCGCCCCCGGCATCGAGACGGTCAATCCGCTGACCGTCGACGGGCGGTACACACAGCACCCGACGATCCTGTACGGCCGGTTCCAGCGCGCCATCGGCTGGACCACCGAGGACATGATCGCCAAGTACGGCCCCGACCTCGTGCACGGCGGGTTCACCGGCGACCGCGTGGCGGCGGCGCTCGCCGTCGAGGGGATCGACATCGGCGTCGTGTACGGCCCGGAATTCGACATGTGGCCGGACGGCATCGACCCCGCGCTCCAGGCCGCCATGGCCCGCGCGTACAACCGCTGGGGTGCCGAGATGCGCGAGGCGTCCGGCGGGCGCGTCGTGGTCTCCGGGCCGATCCCGCTCACCGACGTGAGCCGCGCGGTCGAGGAGATCGAGTACGCGTACCACCACCTCGGCACCCGCTGCTTCTGGACCCGCCCGAACCTGGTGAACCACCGCGACCTCGGGAACCGCTACTACGACCCGGTCTACGAACTGCTCCAAGACCTCGACTGCGCCCTCGCCACCCACGAGTTCATGGGGCTCAACGCCGTCACCGCCGGATCCGGGCGCTTCCGGACCTTCACCGAGTGGCACGCCGTCGTGCACTGGCACGAGACCCAGTCCGCGATGCTGTCGATGCTTTGCGGCGGCGTCTTCGACCGGTTCCCCCGGCTGCGCTGCGCCTACATGGAGGCCGGCTGCGGCTGGCTGCCCTCGTGGCTGCACCGCATCGACGAGCAACTCGAACTCGCCGGCGCCGCGGAATTCCCCGGCCTGACCCGTTCGGCCGTCCAAACGTTCGCCGAGAACTGCTGGATCTCGTGCGAGTGCGACGACCCGCATGTCGCGGACGTGGTACGGCACTTGGGCGACCGCAAGATCGTCTTCGAATCCGACTTCCCGCACCCCGACTCGAAGTACCCGCACACGCTGGACCGCTTCCTCGCGCTCAGCCCCGACGAACTCTCCCCCGAGACCAAGGCGCGGATCCTCTGGGACAACCCGATGGACCTGTACCGCTTCGCCGACGACGACCTCCCCGCGCACTGCCGAACGCCGCTCCCCGCGACCCAGGAGGCCTGATGCCGCAGCCCGCCGAGCAGCCCGACGCGTCGCCGCCCGACGTCCTCAAACTCGACCCCGACCATCCCGAAGTCGCCCGGCACCGGCGCGAATGCCCGGTCTCCCGCACCGCGTCCGGGATCTGGTTCCTGGCCGACTACGCCGCCGTCCACGAAGCCACCGCCCACATGGACCTCTTCGTCGCCGGCTTCCGCGAATCCGGCCGGCCCACCCCGCCCGAGCAGCGCTTCATCCACGAGATCCGCGAACCCGAGCACAGCGCGATGCGCCGCGTCATCCACGCCGCACTCGCGCCCAGCACACTGCGCTGGATCCCCGGCCACACCCACGAGGCCGGCACCGAACTCCTCGACAAGGCGCTCGCGGAGGACGGCCCCGTCGACCTGGTCGAGGCCTTCGCTGATCCCGTGCTGATCCGCGTCACCGCACGGCTGTTCGGCGTCGCCGACGACCGCATGGAGACGTGGGTGCGCTGGGCCGAGGGCTTCGCGCGCAAGAAGATGGTCGACCGCGGGAAGGGCCTCAGCGACGCCGCGACCGACGTCATCGGCGACATCGACGCCGTCATCGCCGGCAAACGCACCGACCCCGGCGACGACTTCATCAGCCGCATGCAGCGCCCCGTGGAGGGCTACGCGCTGACCGACCTGCAGATCCGCACCCAGTTCGTCTTCTTCCTGGTCGCCGCGACCGGCACCACCACGCAACTCGTCGCCAACCTCGTCTGGCAGCTGTGCGCGCGCCCCGACGTCCAGAGCCGAGTGCGGGAGGACCGCACCCTGGTTCCCGCCCTCGTCGAGGAGGTCCTGCGCGCCGAATCGCCGGACGCGGTGATCCTGCGCCGGACCGCCGAGCCCGTCGAGGTCGGCGGCGTCACCATCCCGGCCGGGGAACGCGTCGCCTTCGGCCTCGCCAGTGCGAACCGCGACCCCGCGCAGTTCCCCGACCCCGGCGAGTTCCGCCTCGACCGGCAGCACGCCACCCGCCACATGGCGTTCGGCTTCGGCCCGCGCATCTGCTCGGGCGCGCCGACGGCCCGCATGATCGCGGCCGCGGCAGCCAACGTCTTCCTCGACAAGGTCGCGGACGCGCGGCTGGCGCCCGACTACCGGTTCGTCAACGTCACCGTCCCGTGGGCGCATTCGCCCGAGACGATCGACGCCGTCCTCACGGCGGCCCCGGCCTGATGGACCGCCGTACCGAACTCGACCTGGTCGGGCGGGTCATCGCCATGGCGGCGCGGCGCACCACCACGCTCGCCGACACCGTGCTGCGGATCCCCGCGGACGCGTATGTCTCGCCCGACCACCACACCAGGGAACGCGAACAGTTGTTCCGCACCCGCCCGGTGTTCGCGTGCCTCGGCGCCGACGTGCCCGAACCCGGCGACCACGTCGCCCTCACCTCCGGCGGCGTGCCCATCCTCGTCGTGCGGGCACCCGACGGCGGAATACGGGCCTACCTCAACGCCTGCCGCCACCGCGGATCTCCCCTGGCACGCGGCCGCGGCAACACCGGGCGGGCGGTGTCGTGCCCCTTCCACCGCTGGGTCTACGACACCGCCGACGGCCGGCTGCTCGGCCAACCGCGGTCCTGCGGCGGCTTCGACGAACTCGACTCCGAGGACCTCGGATTGGTCGCGCTGCCGGTCGCGGAACGGCACGGCATCGTGGTGGTCCGGCCGACCGGCACGGAACCGGTCGACGTCGACGACTGGCTGGCCGGTCTGGCCCCGCAGTTCGCGGCCCACGACTACCCGAAACTGCTGCCGTACACGAGCGTCACCACCACCTGGTCGTGCAACTGGAAGCTGCTGCTCGACACCTTCTTCGAGAATTACCACGTCTTCGCCCTGCACCGGGGCTCGCTCGGCGCCTTCTACCTCAGCGGCGCATCCCCGTTCGACGCGTTCGGCCCCCACAACCGCCTCGTCGTCCCCCGCGGCAGCCTCCTCGACCAGGCCGGACGACCGGAAGCAGAGCGCGAACTGCGCCCCCACGCGGTCCTGCAGTACTTCCTCGCCCCCAACGTGATCGTCAGCAACGTCGCCGACTACGTGATGACCTGGCGCTTCACCCCGGACGCGGTCGACGCCACCACCGTCGAACACGCCCTCTACACCTACCGCCCGGCCGAAACCGACGAAGACCGCGGCTACTTCGAGGACCGCTTCGACGCCGCCGAGTCGGTCACCGTCGCCGAGGACTTCCCCGAGTCGGAGCTGATCCACCGCAACCTGGCATCCGGCCTGATCCCGCACACCCACGCGGGCCGCAACGAACCGGGCATCATCCACTTCCACCGGTCCATGGCCGAACACCTCTGACGAACCGGAGGAGAGCCGGCGCAGAACGGCAGCGGCCCGCCCTGTCGCCCGGGCGGGCCGCTTCACCGTTCACACCGAACCGCACACGGCATCTCGTGTTTGGTGAGATCAACGTACGCGGCGGCACCGACAACGGGCCCCGACGGTGCTCCGCGGGCTCGCAGGGCACCGGCGTTTCGTCGCCGGGCGCATGATCGGGCCGGTTCCGGCAAGCGAATCCTCAGGGAGGAGGCGCCATGTCGGACGCTGTCGGAACGGTACAGGCCGCCGGAAGGGAGGCCGCGGCAAGCTCGTGGCTGGGCTCGCTCGCCCGCCTGGGGCTCGTCGCACGCGGGGTGAACTACGTGCTGGTCGGCGTACTCGCCGTGCAGATCGGGACGGACGCGTCGGGTAAGGAGGCCGACCGGCAGGGTGCGCTGCACACCGTGTCCGGACAGCCCGGCGGCGCCGTCATCGTATGGGCGATCGCCATCGGCTTCGCCGGGCTCACTCTGTGGCGACTGGTCGAGGTGCTCTACGGCCGGCCGGGGCCGGACGGCGGAAAAGCCACCAAACGGTTGACCTCGTTGGCGCGGGCGATCGTCTACGGGGTGGTGTGCGGCAGCATCATCGCCTTCGTGACGGGGAGCGGCGGCGACCGGTCGAGCGACGAGCAGTCCAAGGACTTCACCGCACGTGCGATGGGCCACGCCGGAGGCCGTTGGCTCGTCCTGGCCATCGGCACCGGCGTCGTGGTGGGCGGCGTCGTGATGGTGGTCAACGCGCTGCGCCGACGCTTCCTCCGGAACCTGAAACTCGGGAAGATGTCGGAGAGTTCGCGCGTCCTCGTGGCGGCGTTCGGCACGGTGGGACGCTCCGCCCGCGGCGTCGTGGTCGGCGCACTCGGCGTGTTCCTGGTCGCCGCGGCGGCCGCGTACGACCCGCGGAAGGCCAAGGGCCTGGACGACACCCTGCGCGAGACCGCGTCCGGCCCGCTGGGGCCCTGGCCGCTGTACGCCATCGCCCTCGGCCTCGTGGCGTTCGGCGTGTTCTCGGTATGCGAAGCCCGCTGGCGCGACGTCCACCCCGAGCCGGAGACACCTCGCTGAGCGCCCCACAGCCGTGCAAGCAGCTCGGTTCGGGCTCTTCGGTAACCTGGGTCGGCATGCGCCCCTGGATCCTGCCGCTGGTTCTCCTGCTCGGCGGCGCGGTTGTCGCTGCCGGGGCCGCGTTGAGCGGAGCCACCGGCGCGGCCCCGGCAATCCTGGCCGGATTCGTGGTGGTCGCCGGCGTGCACTCGCCCCTGGTCTTCCCCAGGCCGATCCGCGCGACGGAGGCTCAACGCCGCAGCGCGGCCGACGGCCTCCCGATCGTGTACTGGCGGCCGGGCTGCACGTACTGTCTGCGGCTGCGCTTCCGTTTGGGGCGCCGGGCCCGCGCGGCGCACTGGGTCGACATCTGGCGCGACCCGTCGGGAGCGGCCGCGGTCCGGGCGGTCAACGACGGCAATGAGACCGTGCCGACCGTCGTCGTGCACGGCCGGGCGCACACCAACCCCGACCCGTCGTGGGTACGCGAGCAGCTCGCGGCCCGCCGGTGAGCCGCGCACTCCCGGTCATCCCGTCTCCCCGGGCGGGTCGGAGGCGGTGATCGGCAGCCTGACCTGGAACCGCGTGTCGCCGGGCACCGACTCCACCCGCAGATCCCCGTGGTGCTTGCCGACCACGATCCGCCAGGAGATGTCGAGGCCGAGGCCGGTGCCTTCGCCCACGGGCTTGGTGGTGAAGAACGGGTCGAAGATCCGGTCGCGGACGTCGGGAGGCACGCCGGGGCCGGTGTCGCCGATCTCCACGAGTACGCGGTCGTCGTCGCGCGCGGTGCGGATGGTCAGGGTTGCCTCGGTGTCGGTGCCGTCCATGGCGGAGACGGCGTTGTCGACGAGGTTGGTCCACACCTGGTTCAGCTCGCCGGGGTAGGCCGGGATCCGTGGCAGGCCGCGGTCGTAGTCCTTCACGACGCGGACCCGCGTGCCGATCTTCTTCGACATCATCACCAGGGTGCTGTCCAGCAGTTCGTGGACGTCGACCTGCTGGTGCGGCGCGCGGTCGAGCTGGGCGTAGCTCTTCGCCGCTTCGACCAGCGTGGAGATCCGGTGCGTGGAGTCCTCGATCTCGCTCAGCAGCAGCTCGGTCTCGACCGTCGAGTTCAGCCAGTGCATGGCCGGGCCGAGGACGTCCGGTGCCAACGCCGCGGCCACCCGGTCGAGCCAGGCCGGGTCGAGTCCGGCCTGGACGAACGTCGGGGCGAGCCGCCATCCGTCGGGGATGCCCTGCTCGTCCAGCCAGTCGGCAACCGCATCCTCCCGGTCGGACGCCTCCAGAGGGCTCAATACCGGTGCGTGCGCGGCGCGTTCGGCGGCGTCCTCCTGGAAGCCGGTCAGGGCGATCACCGCGTCCCGGTGCACCGGGTTCGCGGCGATCTTGCCGAGCTTGTGGCGCATCCCGGCGACGCGTTCGCGGAGTTCGGCGGTGGCGCGGACCGCGGCGGCGGCCGGGTTGTTCAGCTCGTGGGTGAGTCCCGCGGTCAGGGAGCCGAGGGCCAGTAGGCGCTCGCGCTGGCCGATGGCCTGCTGGGTGTTCTTGGCGCCGAAGAACAGGCCTTCCAGCAGGTGCACGGCCATGGGGAACCAGTCGTGCATGATCTCGGCGAAGGTCTCGGCGGGCAGCACGAAGAACCGCGACGGCTCGGTGACCCGCATCGAGTTGTTGTAGACCTGCGGCACCTGGTCGCCGAGGTACGCCTGAAAGGCGCCCGCGTAGACGCCCCGCGTGGAGCTGCGGTTGACGTCCACCTCCTCGCCGCCGACGCGGCGGGAGAGCACGACGGTTCCGTCGATGAGGACGTAGAAGCAGGCCGCCTCCTCCCCCTCCCGATAGACGGGGCCCGGGTCGTGCCCTTCGACGCCGCCGTCCCGGCAGAGGCGGGCGAGCTGGTCGTCGGAGAGCTTCTCGAAGAGGAACAGCGTGCGCAGTTCGTCGACGTCGCAGTGCAGGCGGGGCACGGTCACGACTGCTCCAGGTAGCGGTGGACCAGCATCACGGCCATGGCGCCTTCACCGACGGCGGAGGCGACCCGTTTGGCGGATTCGGCACGTACGTCGCCCGCCGCGAACACGCCCGGCACGCTGGTCTCGAGGTGGTACGGGGGACGGTCCAGGGCCCACGCGGCCGGCGGGCTCCCGTCGGGCGTCAGGTCGGGGCCGGTCGGGACGAAGCCGTGCGCGTCCCGCAGCACCGCGCCGTCGAGCCAGTCGGTCAGCGGCGCGGCGCCGATGAAGACGAACATCCACTGGGTCTCGACGGTCTCGGTCTCGCCGGTCCCGGTGTTGCGCAGCGTCAGCTTCTCCAGGTGGTCGGTGCCGTGCGCGGCCTCGACGACGGTGTTGGTGCGCACCGAGACCCTCGGGGACTCGGTGATCCGCTGCAGGAGGTAGTGGGACATGGTGGCGGCCGGGGTGGGTCCGCGGACAAGCAGGGTGACCGACCTGGCGTTGCGGGACAGGAACATCGCGGCCTGGCCGGCGGAGTTCGCGCCGCCGACGACGTAGACGTCCTGGCCTTCGCAGGACGGAGCCTCGGTGAGCGCCGACCCGTAGTACACGCCGCGGCCGGTCAGCTCGTCGGCACCGGGCACGTCCAGCTGCCGGTACGACACGCCGGTGGCGAGGATGACGCTGTGCGCGGACACCTCGGTGCCGTCGGAGAACCGCAGGACGCGTGCCGCGCCGCGGACCTCCAAGGCGGTGACCTGGCGTGCGGTCAGCAGCTCGGCGCCGAACTTGGTGGCCTGCCGGCGGGCCCGGTCGGTGAGCTGGGCGCCGGAGACGCCGTCCGGGAACCCGAGGTAGTTCTCGATGCGGGAGCTTTGGCCGGCTTGGCCGCCGGTGGCCTCGCGCTCCACCAGGACGGTACGCAGGCCTTCCGATGCCCCGTACACGGCCGCGCCGAGGCCGGCGGGGCCGCCGCCGACGATGACGAGGTCGTAGAAGTCCGCGGCGGGTGTCGTGGACAGGCCGACGCGGGCTGCCAGCTCGGCCTCGTCGGGTTCGACCATGGCGGTGCCGTCCGGCGTCACGACGAGCGGCAGCCGCAGTCCGTCCTCCCCCGCGGCCCGCAGGAGCCGCGCGCCTTCGGGTTCGTCGGACGAATACCACCGGTACGGGACCTGGTTGCGGGCCAGGAACTCGCGGATCTGCGACGAGCGGGCCGACCAGCGGTGGCCGACGACCTTGGTGGTCGGCGCCTGCTTGCCGTCGGTGACGCGCCAGGACTCCAGGAGGTCGTCCACCACCGGGTACAGCTTCTCCTCGGGCGGCGCCCACGGTTTGAGCAGGTAGTGGTCGAGGTCGACGACGTTGATGGCGTCGATCGCGGCGCCGGTGTCCGCGTAGGCGGTCAGCAGCACGCGCCGGGCACCCGGGAACAGGTCGAGCGCCTCTTCGAGGAACTCGACGCCGTTCATCTGCGGCATCCGGTAGTCCGCCAGCAGCACCGCGACGTGTGCGCCGCGCAGCTTCAGCTCCCGCAGCGCCTCCAGCGCCGACGCCCCCGACTCGGCCCGGACCACGCGGTACCGGTCGCCGTAACGCCGCCGCAGGTCCCGGGCCACGGCGCGGGAGACCGCCGGATCGTCGTCCACGGTCAGGATGACCGTTCGCGCTGCGTCGACGGCCTCCGACATAGGTCACCTCCGGGAATCGGGCCGGCCCGGCAACCGGCCCACCCTGCACCACTCCCCCGGTCGAGGGCCGGCTACCCCCTTCGGCGCGGGGTTCCGGCCCGGGCCCGCAGGATCTCCGCGGTGGCCTCGTCCGCGGGCAGGAACGCTTCGAGGTGGAGTTCCGCCAGCGTGACGTCGACGGCGGTGGCGAAAGACGTCAGCGTGGTCAGCAGCCGCAGCTCGCCCTCGGGGGCCGCGAGATGCAGCGGCACGGCGAAACCCAGGTGGTCCGCGCCGGGCGGGGGCTTCGCGGGAAGGTAGCCGTCGAGTTCGGCGATGAACGCGTCGAGCCGCGGGTCCGGATGGCGCAGCGCATGGCCGCGCATGTTGTCCGTGACGTGCCGGCCCCACTGCGCGAGGTTGCGGACCCGGGCGGCCATGCCCTCGGGGTGCAGCATCAGCCGCAGCATGTTGACCGGCGGGGTGAGCAGATGCGGTGCGGCGCCCTCGGTCAGCACGTCCAGCGCCGGGTTCGCGGCCACGATTTCGCCGTAGGGGCGCAGCACGATGGCCGGGTAGGGCATGTGGCCGTGCAGCACGCTGTGCAGGGCGTCGCGTACCGGGCGCAGCAGCGGTTCGTCGAGGCGGCTTTCCGCGTAGGCGGGGGCGTAGCCCGCGGCGAGGAGCAGTTTGTTGCGGTCCCGGAGGGAGAGTTCGAGGGACTCGGCGATACGCACGACCATCGCCCGCCCCGGGTGGGAGCGCCCGCGTTCCATGTAGCTGACGTGGCGCTGGGTCGTGCCCGCGCGGATGGCGAGTTCGAGTTGGCTGATGCGGCGTGCGGTGCGGCGGTCGCGCAGCTCGCCGGGGAACCGGTCGGTCGTGGCGTTCACTCGGGTGTTGTAACCGATCGTGCCGCCCGTCGGCGATACCTCGCGGGGAATTGTCGGCAGACACGTCCGGGCGGAGGCTACGAGTCGTCGCGGAGCGGACCACCGCACCGCCGAATCCCCACCACGCCGGGAAAGGACCCGTCTTCATGGACACCACCGCCGAGGTCATCCGCCGTTTCAACGACGCTTTCGTGGAGCGGAACGCCGCTCTGCTGGACGGGCTGATCGACGACGACTGCGTGATGGTCGGCGTGCAGCCCGCACCCGAAGGCACCGCGTACCACGGCCGTGCGGCGTGTGCGGCCTTCTGGACGGCGCTGATCGACGACCCCGGAACACGTTTCACCCCGCAGGAGGTCATCGTCGCCGGCGACCGGGCGGTCATCTCGTGGCGCGCCGCGTTCTCGGCCGCGCCGGACCCCGAGCGCGTCTTCGGTGAAGGGCAGGCCGACTGGGTCCTGGGCGTCAACGTGATGCGGGTCGAGAACGGCCGCATCACGGAGGCGCTCGGCTACTCCAAGACCCCGTGACCGCCGCGCCCCCTTCTCCCCGTTCCACCCGTTCCCGTCTCCCCCTGTCCGTCCCACCCGAGGAGCTCTCCATGCGCAGCTACCACCTGGTCCCCGACACCGCCGCCGGCACGGTCGTCCGCGAGCGCCCGGTGCCCGCCCCGGGCGCGGGCGAGGTCCTGGTCCGGATGCGGGCCGCGTCGCTCGGGTTCCGCGACGCACTGGTCGGCGAAGGCGACTATCCGCTACCCGTCAGCCCAGGGGTGGTGGCCGGATGCGAGGGGGCGGGCGACGTCGTCGCCGTCGGCGCGGGAACGGCACGGGTCAAACCGGGAGACCGGGTGGCGCTGACGGTGTTCCCCGACTGGCTCGACGGACCGTTCGACGTCGAGCACGCGGCCCAGCTCGGCACTACCCGCGACGGCACGCTGACCGAGTACACCGTGGTCCCCGAATCCGCTCTCGTCCCGGTCCCGGACCACCTGTCCCACGCGGAGGCCGCGGCGCTTCCGCTCACCGCCGTGACCGCCTGGAACGCCCTCACCGGCGGCCGCCGTGTGCTGCCCGGCGAGACGGTCGTGGCCACCGGCACCGGCGGAGTGGCCTTGGCCGTGGTGCAGTTGGCGGCCCTCGCCGGAGCACATGTGATCGTGACCACCGGGGATCCCGGCAAGGCCGAGCGGCTGCGGGCTCTGGGCGCGCACGCCGTCGTGGACCGCCGCGGCGATTGGCCGGCCGAGGTCCGCACGCTGACCGCGGGCCGCGGCGCCGCGCTGGTGGTGGACGTGGCCGGGGCACTCGGGGAATCCGTGCGCGCCGCGGCGATCGGCGGCGAAGTCGCCTACGTCGGTTACCGCGTGGCGGACGCGCCCACGGGTCCTCCCGTCGACGTGCGGGCGCTGTTCGACGCGGGTGTGCGCATCCGGCCGCTCGCGGTCGGCAGCCGCGCGCAGTTCCTGGAACTCACGCGGGCACTGGCCGTGCACGGCGTACGTCCGGTGCTCGACCGCGCGTTCGCTTTCGACGAGCTGGCCGAGGCCTACGCCCGGCACCGTTCGGGCCAGGCCTTCGGCAAGGTCGTCGTCACGTTCCCGACCGGGGACCGACCGGCGCCGACGTCCGACGCCGAGTTCCACGGCAACCTCACCGGCGAGCTCGCCGACCACTGATGCGCCCCGGACGCCGGCGATCGGGCTTACTCGAGCTGCCGCTCCGAAGGGCTGTCGTCCTGCTCGATGTGGACGTCGTCGACGGCGATGTTGACCTCGACCACTTCCAGGCTCGTCATGCGTTCCAGGGAGTCGATGACGTTCTGCCGGACGTCGTTCGCCACCTGGGCGATCTCGACGCCGTACTCCACGACCACGTCGAGATCCACCGCGCACTGCTTCTCGCCGACCTCGACGTCGACGCCCTGGGCGACGTTCCGCTTCGCGCCGGGGATGCGGCTGCGCATCGCACCGAACGTCCGCGACGCACCGGCGCCCATCTCGTAAACGCCCGGCACCTCCCGTGCGGCAATACCGGCGATCTTGGCCACGACCCCGTCCGCGACGGACGTGCGGCCGCGCTCCGAACTCAGCGCGTCCGGGCCCCCGAAGCCCGACGACCGCTGTTCCACCGCGCCACCACCGGACGCCTGCCCCCCTTGCCCTGCCTGTGAGCTGCTCTTGTCCTGCGTTCGTGCATCACTCATCGGTGCCTCTCCTCTCGCTTCCCCAACGGCTGCCCACCCGGTCGGCGGGTCATGCACGTTTCGGCCAGTCCGCGGTTCAGGGTCGGATTCCGTCACACGCGATATGCAGGTGCCGCGGGCCGCGCAGCACGGCGTTCTGCCGGTACGGCGGCGGGTCCTCCAGCAGGCACGGGTTCTCCAGCCTGCGGGCCAGTTCCGCCAGGGCCAATTGGGCCTCCAGCCGGGCCAGCGGTGCGCCGAAGCAGCTGTGGATGCCGCTGCCCAGGCCGAGGTGCTGGATGTCCGGGCGGTCCGGGTCGAAGCGGTCCGGGTCCGCGAACCGCCGCGGGTCGCGGTTGCCCGACGCCAGGACCAGCCACAGCGAGGCGCCCTTGGGGATGGTGACGCCGCGGACCTCGACGTCGGCGAGGGTGGTCCGCTGCGGCACCAGTTGCACCGGCGGCTCGAAGCGCAGCAGCTCCTCGACGATGGGCACGGCCAGCCGCGGCTCGGCCCGCAGCCGCTCCAGGACGTCGGGGTTGCGCAGCAGCGTCAGCATGCCGTTGGTGATGAGGTTGACCGTGGTCTCGTGCCCGGCGATCAGCAGCAGCGCCGCCGTGCTGAGCAGTTCCATCGTGGTCATCGGACCGTCTTCGCCCTTGGCGGTCGCCAGCCGGGAAAGCATGTCGTCGCCGGGGTTCTTGCGGCGCTCCTCGATCAGGCCGGCCAGGTACATGCCCAACTCCATGCGGGCATCGTGGGCGACCTTGCCCCGGTCGGCGGGATCGGCGTCCGGATCGGGGTCGAGGCTCGCGGCGAGGGTGTCCGCCCAGACGTGGAAGCGCGGCTCGTCCTCGCGCGGCACGCCGAGCAGCCGGCAGATCACCGTCACCGGGAAGGGATACGAGACCTGCTCCACCAGGTCGATCCGGCCGGTGTCGCCGATGCCGTCGACGAGGCCGGTGATGATGTCGTGCAGCTCCGGCCGCATCGCGTCGATGTGGTGCGGAGCGTGCGGCGGGCCGAACGGCCGGTTCGTCATACGCCGCAGCCGGTCGTGCTCCGGCGGGTCGAGCTTCAGGAAGCTCGGGGGCAGGGCGCCTTCCTCCTGCGACGCCTCGGCCAGCGGGTTCGCCGCGGGCGAGGCCAGGTTGCGCGCGTCGGAGCTGATCCGGGGATCGTGCAGCAGGCCGCGGATCTCGTAGTACGTGCCGACCACGTACGGACCGCCGTCTTCGTGCAGGACCGGCGTCTTGCGCAGTTCTTCGTAGAGCGGGTACGGATTGGCCCGGTTGCGGTAGTCCAGGATCCGGTGAATCAGGGATTGCGTCATGGCAGGTCCTCGTGGCCGTGCGGGTCAGTGCGCGGGGGCGAACGTCATCCGGCGGTCGGCCGGCGAGTATCCGCTGACCGTGACGGTGGGGCCGTGGCTCGGGACCGACGGGTCGGGGAAGTCCGCGTCCATCGGCCGCTGTCCGTCCGGGCGCCGGTCGACGGTGGCGAACGTCGGCGGGAACGGCGCGGTCGCCTCGATCAGCTCCTGGTAGAACGGCAGCCACCGGGCCTGGTCGAAGGCGACGGCGCCGATGACGCGCCCCTGGTACCCGTAGACGCCGACGAACCGGCGGCTTTCCAGCGAGCCCTGCGAGATGAGGATCTCCGTCCCCATCGACGGCACACCGACCGACTTGATGTTGATGCCGAACTGCGAGGACCAGAACGCCGGGACCTCCATATGGGGGACACGGTCGACGCTGTCGCTGAGCATGTTGTGCGCCGCGATCTCGGCCTGCGCGACGGCATTGCCCCAGTGCTCCAAGGACAGGAACTGGTAGCCGAACAACGGGTGCGGGCAGCGGGCGACGTCGCCCGCCGCGTAGATGTCGTCGGTGACGATGCCGCGGATGTCGAAAGCCCGGCAGCCCGCGTCGCACGCGATCCCCCGGGGCCCTGCCCCCAGTCCGGACCCGGCGAGCCACTCGGTGTTCCGGGTGGCGCCGAGCGAGACCACCACCACGTCGGTGTCCACGCTGGAACCGTCGGACAGCTGCGCGGCGCGCACCCGGCCCGCGGCATCGCCGTCGAGCGCGGTCACCATCACCCCGGTCCGCAGGTCCACACCGTGTTCACGCTGCAATTCGGCGGCGACCGCGCCGACGACACCGCCGAGCGCGCCGACCAACGGCGCCCCGCCGCGTTCGGCGACAGTGACCGCATGGCCGCGTTCGCGGCACGCGGAGGCGATCTCCGAACCCGTGAACCCGGCCCCGATCACCAGGACCCGCCGGGGCCCGTCGGCGAGCCGCCGCGCGAGCGCGGCGCCGTCGTCGCGGCCGCGCAGCACGAAGACCCCGTCGAGCGCCGCCTCGCCCTCGTGCGGCCACCGCCGCGCCCGGACCCCGGTGGCGATCAGCAGCCGGTCGTACGGCACTTCGTCCCCGTCGGCCAGCCGCACCCGGCGCGCGGCCATGTCGAGGCCGGAGGCCGGAACACCGAGCCGCCACGTCGCGTCGACGGACCGCAGCCGGGGCAGCGCGGTCCGGTCCGCGGAGGCCTTGCCCAGCAGCACGCTTTTGGAGAGCGGGGGCCGGTCGTACGGCTCGTAAGGCTCGTCGCCGATCATGGTCAGCTCCCCCGCGAAGCCCTTGTCCCGCAGGGTCTCGGCGGCCCGCAGGCCGGCCAGCGAAGCCCCCACGACCACGATGCGGCCCTCGCGCTTGAGCTGCTCCAACGCTCCGTTACCGGCCACCGGGCACCGCCTCGGCCGGCACGTCCACGGCGTCGACGAGGATCGCCTGGACGGGGCAGGCCGCGGCCGCCTGGGCGAGCTTGTCACGGTGCGCCTCGTCGACCTCCGGGTCGTAGAGCAGCGCTTCCTCGCCGTGCATGGCGAAGGTCTCGGGGGCGAGGAACGCGCACTGCGCATACCCCTGACAGCGGTTCAGGTCGACGGCAATCCTTACCACGGGTTCGGTCCTCTCCAATGGCCCGGCCAACCCTCTTTCCTCCACTGTCGAGGGCCGGACGGGACACGGCGACGCGGAGCGGACCGTTCGAGTGAGGAAGGACGGGTCCGGCCGACACAGCGGACGCGATGGCGTCGGAGGCGGACAGAGGTGCCCGTGGCGCAGCGGAGACCGGCTGTGATGACGCCGGGAAGGGCGCGCCCCTCCCAGGGGCGGTGGCTGCGCTTGCGCAGGTCGGCCGCAGGTGCGGCGGTCGACGGCCCACGGGTCGGCGGCGAGGCAGGGCATGGGCTGCGCGCGCTGCGGTGCTCCGGCGGTCCGCGTCGGGCGGGTACTACTTCTCGAAGCTCTGCTTCAGCTCGTTGCCCCCCGTGGCCCGACCGAGGCCGAGCCGGGGGCCGCCGGTGTTCACCGGTCCGGCGGAGGAACCACGGGACGCCCCGGCGGTGCTGACACGGCCCAAGCCAACCGTCGCACTCTTGGTCAGCCCCTTGGGAACGACCATCGCCGGGGCGGGAGACGGGCCGCGGGACGCCGCGGCCTTGGGCGCCTCTGGCGACGCGGCTGCCTTGCCGGGCCCGGTCCCTGTCCCGGAGTCCTTGGCCATGCTCGCCGGCGCCGGGCTCTGCCCGAGGAGTTCCTTGCTTCGGAACGCTGCGCTTTCGCGTCGGAGCATCTCACCAAAGCTCTCGGCAGCTTCGCGGACGGTGGGCTCCGCGGCGGGCGACGCGGTTTTCTCCTGTGCCGGTTTCCGGGGCTCGCGCGGAATCCCGGCGGCGGCCAAGTGCTTGTCCAGACTGCTGAGGTTCGCTTCCACCGCTTGGCCGACCGTCTGCGCCTTCTTGTTCGGCGGCCGCTCGGACACGCGCGCGCCGAATTGCTTCAAAGCCGCGCTGAGGATCTCACCGATCCCCTTGCGGGAAAGTTCGGCCATCGCCCACCCCCTCTGCTCGGCAAATCCTACCGATCGTCCGGTCGTCCGCGGGTTCGCGTTTGCGACCAAGCCGGTTGCGCCGCGGTTCCGAATCGGGGAAAGAGAGAACCGTCGCCGGGTCGTGCCCGGGAAGGAGACCGCACCATGGAGCTGCCCAGGCACCGTCGGGCGTGTGTGCCCGCGGCACTGCGCCGGCAGCCGTCCTGGGAGCTGCCGCCGGGACCCGCGGCAGCGGGGTGGGCACGCCGCCGGGTCCGGTCACAACTGCTCGAGTGGGACCTGCCGGCGTGCGTGGACGTCGCGGAGCTGCTGGTCAGCGAACTGGTGACGAACGCGCTGCGGCACGGGCGGCGGCCGGTGACCCTCCGCATGGCGCGCTGCCTGGGCGGCCTCGCCGTCGAGGTGTCCGACCGCGGCGCCGGTCTGCCGCGCGTCAGGACCGCCGATTCCGACCACGAGTCGGGACGCGGCCTGCATCTCGTCGAAGCGCTCGCCGAGCGATGGGGGGTGCGCCGTTGGCCGCGCCGGACGGCGGTGTGGTTCCGACTCGTGTGCGCGGCCGACCGCCCGACGGCGGGCGGCGGACCCAGCTCGGCTCCTCATGCGGAGCCATCGGGCGGTTTGTGGACGATCCAAGCGGAGGTATTGGCGTGCGTATGACCCCGGCCGCGTGGCTCGACACGGCGTTGGACCGCACGATCGTGCTCGGATACGGCGCTCCCGGCCTGCGGGTGCGGCGGCGGCTTCCCGGGTGGCCCCGCGACGAGGAACGCATGGACGGCAAGGTCGTCCTGATCACCGGTGCCGCCTCGGGGATCGGGCTTGCCGCGGCGACGGGCCTGGCGCGGGCCGGGGCTTCGGTGCACGTCCTCGGACGGAACGCCGAACGCGCCGACGAGGCCGCCCGCCGGGTGCGCGCCGCCGTCGGCCCGCGTGCCGGGCGGGTGCTGCCCGAGGCGTGCGACCTCGGAAGCCTGGCCGAACTCCGCGCTTTCACCGCACGGTTCCTGGCGGACGAGGACAGACTCGACGTCTTGGTGAACAACGCGGGGGTGATGCCGGAGCACCGCACCCGCACCGACGACGGCGTCGAACTGGCCTTCGCCACGCATGTCCTGGCGCCGTGGGTGCTCACCGCGGCACTTACGCCGTTGCTGCGGCGCGCCGCCCCGTCGCGGGTCGTCAACGTCACCTCCGGTGGCCAGTACGCCCAACACCTCCTGGTGGGCGACCCCGAATCGCGCACGGACCGCTACTCCCCCAAGCGGTTCTACGCCCGCACCAAACGCGCCCAGGTCGTCGTCACCCAGGAATGGGCGAAACGCCTGGCCCCGTACGGCGTCCACGTCCACGCCATGCACCCGGGCTGGGTCGACACCCCGGGCGTCCGCAGATGGATGCCGGTGTTCCGCGTGCTCACCCGCCCCGTCCTCCGCGATCCGGAGCAGGGCGCGGACACCATCGTGTGGCTGGCCTCCGCACCCCCGGCGGCACACACCACCGGGCTCCTGTGGCACGACCGTGCCCCCAGGCCCGCGACCTACGCGCTCGGCGCCCGCGCGGACAGCGCGGCGGCCCGCCGCGAACTGTGGACGTACGTCTCCGACCTCGCCGACGTGCCGGCACCGGTCTGAGCGCGCACGCCGGCGTGCACGGCACGGGACGGTCTTCTCGGGTCCACGCCAATCCGCGGGCGGCCCGGCTCCGAACCACGGGCATGCAGCGCACCGATACCTTCGGCGGCGTCCCGCCGCCCGGGCTGTACGAGCACCTGGTCGTGCACGTCCGGCACCGGCCGTTCCGCCGCGTTCTGCGGACCCGCGGCTACGTGTGGTTCGTCGACATCGACGCGTTGCCCCGCCTCCCCCGGCTGCTGCGCCCGTTCGCGCGCTTCGCCGTGCGGGACCACATGGGCGACCCCCGGGGTACCCTCCGCGGCAATCTCGAACGCTGGCTCGCCGAACGCGGCGTGCGTCTCGACGGCGGTCCCGTGCGCATGCTGGCCCAGGCGCGCGTCCTCGGCTATGTCTTCAACCCGCTGACCGTGTTCTGGTGCTGGTACCCGGACGGCCGTCTCGCCTGCGTCGTCGCCGAAGTGCACAACACGTACGGTGAGCGGCATCGCTACCTGCTGCCGGGCCCGTCCGCGGACGCCCCGGAACCCGGTCTCCCGCTGCCGCCGCACTCCTACGGCGCCGACAAGACCTTCTACGTCTCGCCGTTCTTCACCGTCGACGGCCGCTACGAGATGCGGCTTCCACCGCCGGGCCCTCGGCTGTCGCTGCGCGTGTCCCTGCACCAGGCCGGGGAGCGCGTATTCGACGCGGTGTGGAGCGGCGTCCGCAGGCCCATCGGCGCTGCCGCCTTCGCCCGCCTGCTGCTGCTCCACCCGCTCGCCCCCCAGCGCGTCTCCGCCGCGATCCGGCGCCACGGCGCGGCCCTGTGGCTGCGCGGCCTCCCGGTGGTGCCCCGCGGCCGCACCGCACCCGGTGCCCGCGGCGCGGTGCCGCGCTCTGCGTCCCTCTTCTGCGGTACAGGAGACCGATGAACTCGATGCACCCCGCCGACGGCCCGGCGCCGCGCCCGGGCGATCCGACAGGCACCGGCCTGGACGAACGATTGCGCGCGGTCGCCCTCGGCGACGCGGAGGCCTTCGCGGAGGTCTATGACGCGCTGTCCGGCCCGGTCTTCGGGCTGGTCCGCGAGGTCGTGCGGGACCCCGCGCAGTCCGAGGAGGTCATGCAGGAAGTCATGATCGAACTGTGGCGCACGGCCGCCCGGTTCGACCCGGCGAAGGGCAGCGCCCGCACGTGGGCGCTCACGCTCGCGCACCGCCGCGCGGTGGACCGCGTGCGGTCCGAGCAGTCGCAGCACCGCCGCGAGCAGCGGGCGGCCGCGCTGAACCCGGAGGTGCCCTATGACACCGTCGCCGAGCAGGTCGAATCGCGGCTGGAACGCCGCCAAGTGCGGCGCTGCATGGGGACGTTGACCCAGCTGCAGCGCGAGTCGGTCACGCTGGCCTATTACGGCGGACTGACGTACCGGGAGGTGTCCGAGCGGCTGTCGCTGCCGCTCGGCACCGTGAAGACCCGGCTGCGCGACGGGCTGATCCGGCTGCGCGACTGCCTGGGGGTGACGGCATGAAGCACCGCAACATCCACCTCGACACCGGGGCCTACGCGCTCAACGCGCTCCCCGCCCGGGAGCACACCGAGTTCTCCCGGCACCTGCGGACCTGTGACTCGTGTGCCGCGGAAGTCCGCGAACTCGTGGCGACCGCGGCCCGGTTGGGCGGGGCCGCGGCGGACGACCGGCCGCCGCCCGAGGTGCGCGACCGGGTGCTGCAGGGCATCCGCGGCGTCCGGCAGGAGCGGCCGGCGCCCCCGCCGCCCGCCTGGACGGACCGGATCACGCGCCGGCTGCCGGGCTTCGCGCTCGCCGCCTCGGTGGCCTTGGCCGCGGTGTTCGGCGGGGTCGCATGGTGGCAGCACGACCAGGCGCAGGACGCCCGGGCCCGCCAGCAGGCGTCCGACACCGCACAGGCGCGGTTGACCGGCGTGCTCACCGCCCCCGACGCCCGGACGACGGTGGCCAGGCTGTCCGGCGGCGCGGCGGCCACGGTGGTGTACTCCGCGCGACGGAACCAGGCGGTGCTGATCGCCTCGGACATGACCGCTCCGCCTTCCGGCTCGGTCTACCAGGTGTGGTTCGACCACACCGGGCACATGACGCCCGCCGGTCTCATGGACCCGGCGCGGACGTCGTCGGCGGTGCTGCTGGACGCCGTCGACGGGGCCTCGGGCGTCGGCATCACCGTCGAACCGACAGGCGGCTCGGTGCAGCCGACGTCCGCGCCGATCGCACTGCTGCCCTTCGCGACCTGATTCCTCGCCGACCGGCCGTCCCGGGCGCCGGGCCGCACACCTGCGGCCGGGCGCCCGTCGCGGCCCGTCTTCGGTTTCTTCCCGGACCGGGCAAGCCGATTCGGCACCGGCTCCGAATCCCCTGTGTCCATCGGAATCGACGGAGACGGGTGGGGGGACATGACCGAGACACGGCAGACGTCGCCGCGAGCGGCGGTCGTCGGCGCGGGGGTGGCCGGACTGACCGCGGCCTATGTGCTGCGCCGCACGCACCAGGTCACCTTGTTCGAGGCGGACACCCGGCTCGGCGGGCACGCGCACACGCACGACGTGGCCGACCCCGCGGGCCCGCTGCGCGTCGACTCCGGGTTCATCGTGCACAACGCACGCACCTACCCCACGCTGCTCCGCCTCTTCCGCGAACTCGGCGTCGAGACCCGGGAAGCCGAGATGAGCATGTCGGTCTGCTGCGACGAGTGCGGCCTGCAATACGCCGGCGGGCAGGGACCGCGCGGCCTCTTCCCCGTCCCCGGCAACGCCGCCAACGGCCGCTACCTGCGCATGCTCGCCGAGGTGCCGCGCTTCCACCGCGCGGCCCGGCGGTTCCTCGCGCACGACGGGGACGACTTGGCCACCGTCGGCGAGTTCCTCCGGGACCGGCGGTTCGACCGGTACTTCGTCCAGCACTTCGCGGTGCCGCTGATCGCCACCGTGTGGTCGTGTGCGCCCGGTGTCGCGCTGCGGTATCCGGCGGCGTACCTTTTCCGGTTCCTCGACCACCACGGCATGCTGTCCGTCGGCGGTTCGCCGACGTGGCGCACCGTGTGCGGGGGTTCCCGGGACTATGTCGAGCGCATCCGCAAGGCGCTCCCCCGGTGCCGCGTCGCGGCTCCGGTGCTGGCGGTGCGGCGGCACGCCGACGGTGTCGACGTGACCACGGCCGACGGCGGCACCGAGTCTTTCGACGCCGTGGTGATCGCCACGCACGCGAACCAGGCGCTGGCCATGCTCGACGACGCCGGTCCGGACGAGCGCCGGGTGCTGGGGGCGATCGGATACTCGGCCAACTGCGTCGTTCTGCACGACGATACGTCGGTGCTGCCTGCGGCCCGCCGGGCCCGCGCGTCCTGGAACCACCGGATGCCGTCCTGCGCCGCCACCGCGGACCACGTGGTGGTCAGCTACGACCTGACCCGGCTGCAGCGGCTGCCCACCGACCGCCGGTACCTCGTCACGCTCGGGACCGAGGCCCGGATCGACCCCGCGTCGGTCATCGCCCGGACGGTCTACGAACACCCCACCTACACGCCGGAGTCCGTCGCCGCCCGGCGGCTCCTCCCGCAACTCTCCGGCCCGGTCACCGCGTTCGCGGGCGCCTACCACGGCTGGGGGTTCCACGAAGACGGCTGCCGGTCCGGCCTGCTGGCGGCCGAATCCCTCGGCGGCCGCTGGTAGGCGGCGCCGAGGACCGCCTGCCCGGCTCGTCTGCTACGCGTCGATCTCCGCCCACACCGTTTTGCCCTGATCATACGTTTCCGCACCCCACCGGTCCGCGGTCTGCTTGACGATGAACAGGCCGTGGCCGCCGGGCATGCCGGGGCGGTGGGGGCTTTGCGGGGCGGGCAGCACCGTGGAACCGTCGCTGACCTCGATGCGCAGCCCGCCTTCGGAGAGTTCGAGCACGATCTCCCGGGGGCCGCCCGCGTGCATGGCGGCGTTGGCGACGAACTCCGCGGCCAGGAGGACGATGTCGTGGTGCCGGTCAGGAGGGTCGGCGGGCCAGGACCAGTCGGCCAGGGCCTCGGCGGTGAAGGTCCTGGCCCGGGCGACGGGTTTGGGCACGCCGACCAGCCGTAGGCGCCGCCGCTGTCCGCCGGGCGGGACGGGACGGTCGCCGCCGGGCCGGTTGTCGTTGTCCAGGGTTCCCCGGCGGTTCGTCATGAGCGGGAGCCCCTTCGGTCTCGGTGCTCGGTTCGCGGAGTCGGTTGCCCGGTCGAGGCCGGGGGACGCACGGCCGGACTCCGGGGCGGGCCGACGCGGCACGGTCACCCCCCTGCGGCGAGCGCCGTGGCCGCGTCGGGGTGCACGGAGAACACCGCGTCGGCGCCGGTCAGTTCCAGCACCCGCTGAACGCTGGGCGCACAGGCCGCGAGCAGGAACCGGGTGCCCTGCGCATCGGCGCTCATCCGTGCCTGCAGCAGGAGGTTCAGGCCGGAGGAGTCGCAGAACGCGACCTGCCCGAGGTCGACCACGATCGTCCGCACCCCTGAGGCCACCAGCTCGTCGAGAGCCCGCTTGGCGGGGGCCAGGGTCTCCATGTCGAGGTCCCCCGCCAGCGTGCATATCGCCGTGGACCCGTCGGTGTTCCGCACGCTCACGGTGAGGCCCGTGGGCGGTGGTACGGCGGTATCCGGAGTGCCTTCGGATTCGTTCGCCGGTGTCGTCATCGGTTCTCCCTCCACGCAGACGCCCCATGACCCTACGCGTGGCCGCCGGTGCGGCCAAGCCACGGTCGCCGGTGCGACCGGATCCGGGAACGGCCCGGGGCGCAGCACCGGAGCGCTCATGCGGTCAGCGACTCGCGCAGCCCCCGGAGGGTCCGGCTCAGCAAGCGGGAGACGTGCATTTGTGAGATGCCGAGTCGCGCGCCGATCTCGGACTGGGTCAGGTCTTCGGTGAAACGCATGGAGAGGATCTGGCGGTCGCGTTCCGGCAGGGCGGCGATCAACGGTTTGAGGACCGCCAGGTTCTCGGCCATCTCGAGCCGGGAGTCGTCGTCCCCGAGTCGTTCGGCGAGCGGGAGCGTCTCGTCGTGGCCGTCGCTGCCCGGCAGGTCCAGGGAGCCGGTGCTGCGCGCGTTGGCGGCCGTGATGCCTTCGACGATCTCCTCTTGGGACAGCCCCAGGTGGTCGGCGAGTTCGGCGACGGTCGGCGCGCGGTCGTGGCGCTGGAACAGCTTTTCCTGGGCCTTGGCGATGTCCAAGTGCAGTTCCTGCATCTTGCGCGGCACGTGAACGGCCCACGTGGCGTCGCGGAAGTGCCGGCGGATCTCCCCGAGAATGGTCGGCAGGGCGAAGCTGACGAACTCCGCGCCGCGGTCCGGGTCGAAGCGGTCGATCGCCTTGATGAGCCCGACGCAGCCGACCTGGAGCAGGTCTTCCTCGGGCTCACGCCGCCGGCCGAACCGGCGGAGCGCGTACCGGACCAGGGCCAGGTTGAGTTCCACCAGGGTGCCGCGAACGTAGGAGTACTCGCGGGTGCCCTCGTCGAGGTCCGCGAGCCGCTTGAGGAGCGTGCGCGTCAGTTCGCGGGCGTCGGCGGGCGCCATTCCCCGGAGTTCCTCGGGGTCGAGTTCCCTGACCGCCGTCACGGCGTCCTCGGGATCCGCTATTCGCGCGGCTGTCGGGGCGTGTTCCGGAAGAGCCGTCGGCTTGAGGAGTTCATCGCGGGTAACGGTCATCTCGCTTCGGTCTCCTTTGTCGGTGCCATCCGGTCGCCCCCCGGCTACCCCGGGTCGGGGATCCCACACCCCCCGATTTGAAAACGCGATCCACGTCACATCGACGCCGCGCGGCGCGCCGGGTTAGCCCTCCTGCCGCGCCGCCGCTCCGCGCCAGTCGAGGCACAGGCAGACCGCATCGTCCGTCGCCGTGCTGTCCCCGCGGAACAGGGCCAGGTCGCGCAGTACCGCCCGGGCGGCCTCCGGGGCCGGGGCGAGGCGGTTCTTGCGCACGCAGGCCGCGAGCAGCCGGTCGCCGAACACCTCGCCCGCTGCCGAACGGAACCCGTGGACGCCCTCGCCGACCACGACCAGCCGGTCCCCGGGGTGCAGCATGAAGCGCTCCGGGACATAGCGGGTGTCCTCCAGCGCGCCCAAAGCAAACTGGGCGTCCAGCTCGATCCGTTCCACCTGTCCGTCGCGCAGGCGGGTCACCGTCGGGGATCCCGCGTCGATGGCGTCGACCGAGCCGGTGGCCAGGTCGATCTCCAGAAGGACGCTCTTCACGTAGCCGCTTCCGGTGTGCGCCGACCACACGGCCTGGCTGGCGAGTTCGGCCTGGAAGGCCAGGTCCGCCCCGGACCGGCGGGCGTTGCGCAGGGCGCTGACGGCGAGCGCGGTGAGCGAGGCGGCGTGGACGCCGTGGCCCATGCCGTTCGTCACGCTGATGCTGAGCTTCCGTTCGCTGACGGACCAGTCGAAGTTGTCGCCGCGCACCGAGTAGGCGGGCTCCAGCTGCGCGCCGAGCGTGAATTCCGGGCGTTCGCACGAGCGTCCCGGCAGCAGGTCCCATTGCATCTCCGCGGCCAGCGTCAGCCGGCGCAGCCGCCGCGCCTTGGCGTAGACGTCCGTGCTGGGATCCGCGGCGACGAGTTCGTGGCCGAGCGCCTGGGCGGCCTCGGAGAGAAGGGAGGTCAGCTTGGGGTCGGTGCCCGTGGGGAGGACCACTTCCAGGACGCCGATACGGTCACCGCGCACGGACACGGGCAGGTACGCCGTTTGCCCGGGCGCCTCCGGGGCACCGATGACGACGGGTTCTTGGGACAGGTACGCCCGGCCCGCCGGGGTGCCGCCGATCGGGACGGCGGTGTCCGCGGAGGGCTCCGTGCCGAACGGCTGGAGGGCGCTCACTCCGTAGTCGGCCAGCAGGAGCGTGCACCGGCCGACCCCGAGGTGGTCGTCGAGGACGCGCGTGAGGGCCCGGACCAGATCGTGCGGCGCGGCGGCGCGCAAGGCGCGGTGGAGGTCCAGCAGGGGGTCGGCGGCAGTCACCGGGAGTCCTTTCGGCAGCGCGGTACCTGCCCGCGGCGCGGCATGAGAGAGTGAGGGGAACCATGGACAAGCGGTACGGGCGCAAGAGCCTGCAGTCGAGCACACCGGAGACCGGGCCGGCATCGGCCGCCGGCCGTCCGGTGTCCGCCGATGATGCGGCCGAGCTGCTCGCCCAGGCCCTGGAATCGTTGATCACGGTATGGGGACGGGCTCAGGAGGCGTTCGGCACCACGGTCTCCCCCACCCAGTTGCGCGCACTGACCATCATCTCCCGGAGCGACGGCGTTCCCCTGCATGCGCTGGCCCAGGAGATGGGCACCGTGCCGTCGGTGGCGAGCCGGCTGTGCGACCGCCTCGAGTCGGCCGGCTTGGTGCACCGGGAACTCGATTCCGGCAACCGCCGCAAGATCACCCTACGCCTGACCGCGGAAGGCGACGGGCTCATGGGCGCGATCCGCGACCGGCGCGCCGACGACCTGGCCGTCACGTTGGCGGCGATGTCGGCGGCCGATCGCGAGGCGCTGGTCACCGGCATGCTGGCCTTCCAGCACGCGGCCGGGCACGAGCACGCCCACGAGCCTGCCGAGGACGGCAGGCATCCGCGCCGCGGAGCCGGCTCGCGAAGCACGCCGTCGTCGCAGCGTTCTGCCTGATGCACACGCCCGACTCTACCGTTGCCAAAGGGCAACAGTGAAGCGCGCCCACAGAAGCACCGGCAGCCCCCGCTGACACCAGGCGCCGCATGCGCCTCTCGCGAAACACACGACGCCTCGGCCTGACCCGAGCGCGCAGGCCTCCTCGGCGCGGACACGTCGCCGACATCTACCCGTGGTAACGTGCCGCAGAACTGTTGCCAAAGGGCAACGATTGGCCTTTTTGCCGCGAGGCACACGGTTGCACGCGATAATGCGGCCGGTCGATGTGTTCCCGGCGCGACGCCCGTACGGGCCGGAGCGGAACGAGGTGCGCATGGCAGGCGCGACGGTCGGCGGCGACCCCGGGCAGGACCCGGGGCCGACCGCCGTCGATACGGTCGGCACAGTCGGCACAGTCGGCGAGGCCGAACTCCGCCGGCTGCTGGCGGGGCTCACGGCGGTGCGCGACGGGGACTTCGGCACCCGGCTGCCGGACAGCGGCGACGGCCTATTCGGCGAGATCAGCACCGTGTTCAACGGCATGGTCGACCAGTTGTCGCTCTTCACGTCCGAAGTGACGCGCGTCGCACGCGAGGTGGGGAGCGACGGGCTCCTCGGCGGCCAGGCCACCGTCCGCGGCGTCTCCGGGACGTGGAAGGACCTGACCGACAACGTCAACGTCATGGCGTCCAATCTGACCGGCCAGGTGCGCAACATCGCGCACGTGGCGACCGCGGTCGCCAAGGGCGACCTGTCGCAGAAGATCACCGTCGAGGCCAAGGGCGAAGTGGCGGCCCTCGCCGAGGTCATCAACACCATGGTCGACACGCTCTCCGCGTTCGCCGACGAAGTCACCCGCGTGGCCCGCGAGGTCGGCACCGAAGGCATGCTCGGCGGCCAGGCCCGGGTCGCGAACGTCGCGGGCACGTGGAAGGACCTGACCGACAACGTCAACTCGATGGCCAGCAACCTGACCGGCCAGGTCCGCAACATCGCCCTGGTCACCACGGCGGTGGCCAACGGCGACCTCTCGAAGAAGATCGACGTCGACGCCCGCGGCGAGATCCTCGAACTGAAGACGACCATCAACACGATGGTCGACCAGCTGTCCTCGTTCGCCGCCGAGGTCACGCGGGTCGCCCGCGAAGTCGGCAGCGAAGGCCGGCTCGGCGGCCAAGCCGAGGTGGAGGGCGTCTCGGGCACGTGGAAGCGGCTCACCGAGAACGTCAACGAACTCGCCGGGAACCTCACCCGGCAGGTGCGCGCCATCGCCGAAGTCGCCAGCGCGGTCGCGGAAGGCGACCTGACGCGCTCGATCACCGTCGATGCCTCCGGCGAAGTGGCCGAACTCAAAGACAACATCAACACCATGGTCGGGTCGCTGCGCGAGTCCACGCGGGCCAACCAGGAGCAGGACTGGCTCAAGACCAACCTGGCGCTGATCTCCGGGCTCATGCAGGGCCACCGCGACCTGACGGTGGTGGCCGAGCTGGTGATGGACGAGCTGGTGCCGCTCGTCGCCGCGCAGTTCGGCGCGTTCTATCTCGCCGAGGATACTCAGCGGGGCGCCGAGCTCGCCCTGATCGCGTCGTACGGCCACCCCGACGACGACGCGCTCCCCCGCCGCGTCCGGCTGGGGCAGACGCTCGTCGGGCAGGCCGCGCGCAGTCGCCGCAGCATCGTCGTCGACGGCATCCCGGACGACTACGTCCCCATCTCCTCCGGACTGGGCAGCACCGCGCCGCGCTCCCTGATCGTGCTCCCGATCGTCGTCGAGGAGCAGGTCCTCGGCGTCATGGAGCTGGCCTCCGTCGGCCGGTTCACCCAGGTCCACCGCGACTTCCTGGACCGGCTCATGGAGGTCGTCGGCGTCAACGTCAACACCATCGTGGCCAACGCCCGCACCGACGAGCTGCTGGACGAGTCGCAGCGACTGACCGCCGAACTCCAGGCACGGTCCGAGGAACTCCAGACCCAGCAGGTGGAACTGCAGCGTTCCAACGCCGAGCTGGAGGAGAAGGCGGCCCTGCTGGCGGACCGCAACCACGACATCGAGGCGAAGAACCTCCAGATCGAGCAGGCCCGCCAGGAGCTGGAAGAGCGCGCCCAGCAGTTGTCGCTGGCTTCGAAGTACAAGTCGGAGTTCCTGGCGAACATGAGCCACGAGCTGCGGACTCCGCTCAACAGCCTGCTGATCCTCGCCCAGTTGCTCGCGCAGAACGCCACGCGCAACCTGACCGCGAAGCAGGTGGAGTACGCGGGCATCATCCATTCCGCGGGGTCGGACCTGCTGCAGCTGATCAACGACATCCTCGATCTGTCGAAGGTCGAGGCGGGCAAGATGGACCTCAACCCCGAGCGGGTGCCGCTGCGCAGGCTCTTGGACTACGTCGAAGCCACCTTCCGGCCGATGACGACGCAGAAGAGCCTCGACTTCTCGGTCCGGACCGCCCCCGGCATCCCGGTCGACCTCGTCACCGACGACACACGGCTGCGCCAGGTCCTGCGCAACCTGCTGTCCAACGCCGTCAAATTCACCGAGCGCGGCTCGGTGGAGCTGCGTATCGAGCCGGCCTCGGAGCACGAGGTGCCGGAGGACGTCCACCGGGGCGGCGCGGTGGTCGCGTTCCGGGTCATCGACACCGGCATCGGCATCCCGGAGCACCAACTGGCGACGGTCTTCGGGGCGTTCCAGCAGGCGGACGGCACCACCAGCCGCAAGTACGGCGGCACGGGGCTGGGCTTGTCGATCAGCCGGGAGATCGCCTACCTGCTCGGCGGGGCGGTCACCGCGGGCAGCCGGGTCGGCGAGGGCAGCACGTTCACGCTCTACCTGCCGGTCACCCGTCCGGACCTGGAAGCCCGCGCCCTCACCCTTCCGGGGCCGGGGACCAGCGGGCAGGGTGCCGATCCGCTACCGGTGCGTCCGGCCGTCGTGCCGCCGCAGCGGCGGCGTCTGCTGGTGATCGAGGAGCGGCCGCACGGACTGCTGTCCCTCGTCGCGGAGAGCGCGGTCGCGGACCTGGTCGTGGGCCCCGGCCTCCCCGACGCGCGCACCGCCGTCGAGGTCGTCACCGCCGCGGGCGCCCAGGAGGCGGCGGCCGCCCTCGCGGCGCATCCGTGCCACTGCATCGTCCTGGAACTGGACATGCCCGACGCGGAAGCCATCCGCTTTCTCGACGCCATGGACGGGGACCGTGCGCTCGCCGCCGTGCCCGTCCTCGCACACAACAGCCGCCGGCTGCCCGAGGGGCAGGAGCAGGTGCTCCGGTCCCGCGCCGACCGCCGTCCGCTGGAGCTGCTGTCCGGTCTCGACGAGCTGCGCGAACGCATCTCGCTGCACCTGTCCGCCGACCAGCCCGGCGACGTCCTGCCGCTGGCCAGGCCCGGCGAAGGCGGGCAGGCGACCGCGCAGGTCGAGGCAAGCGACCTGGCCGGGCGCACCGTCCTCGTCGTCGACGACGACGCCCGCAACCTCTACGCCCTCAGCGGCATCCTGGAACTCCACGGAATCGCCGTCCTGCACGCGGTGAACGGCCGCGAAGGCGTCGACGCGCTCGCCGCGAACCCGGAGATCGACCTGGTGCTGATGGACGTCATGATGCCGGAGATGGACGGCTACGCGGCCACCGCCGAAATCCGGCGCATGCCGGAGTACGCGGACCTGCCGATCATCGCCGTCACCGCCAAGGCCATGCCCGGCGACCGGGAGAAGAGCCTGGCCTCGGGCGCGAGCGACTATGTGACGAAGCCGGTCGACACCCGGGATCTCATCGCCTGTGTGCGCCGCTGGCTGACCCGCTGAAACCCGTCCGCCCGGATCCGGGCCCTGACCCGATGCCGCACCGACCGCGAGGAGCCGTCACCAGGTGAGCACTGCCGAGGACTCCGGCGCCCCTGCCGTCGGCCCCGAAGAGGCCGCGGCGTCCATCGGCCGCCTGGCCGCGACCGTGGACCGCCTTCGCCTCGAAGTGCAGGCCGCCCACACGGCGGCCGAAGGGCGCGCCCTCGTCGAGATGGCCAAGGGCATCCTGGTCGAGCGGCTCTCCTGCGGACCGCAGGAGGCCGCCCGGCAACTCGCCGATCTCGCCGCACGAGCCCACGTCTCGCAGCTCGAATTCGCCGCGGACATCGTGAACCGGGCGGCCGGGGACCGGCTCGCCGAGGCGGCCGTCGCGTTCGTCGCGCAGGCCCGCGGCGACGGCGAGCACCCCGGTGCGGACGCGCCGTCGGTCGCGGTCCGCCTGCGGACCGCCGAAGGCGGCGCCTTGGCGGCACACGACGCCCAGGCGGTGGCCGCCGCGCTGCTCGACCACGCGCTGGCCCCCTTGGGCGCCTGCGCGGTGGCCGTCTGGGCGGCGGCGTCCGACGGCTCGCTGACGCTGCGCGGACACGCCGGATTCAGCACCGAGGAGTCGGCCCGGTGGCGCCACGTGCCGCCCGGCGTCGCCACGGTCGCCCGCACCGCCCTCGCCGAACGCCGCACGGTGTGGCTGCCGTCGCTCCGCGATTCCGGGCTTCCGTCCATCGGCCTGCGCGACCTGCCGGGCGGCCGCGCCGCGGTCCCCGCGGGGACGGGCGGCCGCATCCACGGCGTGCTGGAGATCTGCTGGCCGCACCCCCTGCAGCCGCAGCCGCCGCAGGTCCGCCGGCAGGTCGAGGCGCTGGCCGAACTGTGCGCGCACACCCTGGAGACGCACCCCACGGCGCCCGGCGGCGACGCCGACGCCGCCCGGCACATCGGCGAGTTGGTGCAGCTGGCGGACGGGCTGCACGATCCGGCGCTGCTCCTCGTGCCGCAACTGAGCGCCGACGGAAGGCTCCTCGACTTCCGCATCCAGCACGCCAATGCGAAGTTCACCGACCCGGCCGGGCGGCCGCGGCACGAGATCGTCGGCGCGCTGCTCCTCGAGGCCTACCCGATGGCGGCGAACGACGGCGACCTGTTCGACATGGCCGAACGCGTGTACGCGACCGGCGAGGCGTTCCGTGCCGAACGGGTGACGGTGACCACGCTGATCGACCAAGTGCCGCTTCCCACGCCCGCCGGCATCAGCATCAGCCGGCACGGCGACACCATCCTGCTGCTGTGGCGGGTGGAGAACGAGGCGACGCGCTTGGCCGGCCTGCTGCAGCATGCGCAGCGGCTGGGCAACATCGGCGGGTTCGAGGAGATCCTGCCGACCGGCGAGATCGTCTGGAACGCGCAGATGTTCGACCTGCACGGCCTTCCGCGGACGGCGGCACCGGTCCCTCTCGAGGAACTGCCGTCCAGCGCCCACCCCGACGACGCGGTCGCGATCGGCCGGTTCCTCCGTACGCTCATCACCCACCGCCGCCCCGCCTCGGCCGCGTTCCGTCTGCGGCGCTCGGACGGGATCACCCGGCACATACGCGTCGCGGCGGAGCCCGTCCTGGCCGCCAACGGCGACCTGTTCGCGGTCCGTGGGGCGTTCCAGGACATCTCGGCGCAGCATTGGACCGAAGTGGCGCTCGCCGCCACGCGCGACCAACTCGCGCACAGTGAAAGGCAGTCCGCGCAGCGGAACCGGCTGGCGCTGCAACTGCAGCACGCCATCATGCCGCCCGAGAGCATGCCGCTGGACGCGCCCGGGCTGGCGGTCGCGGTCCGGTACCGCCCCGCGGAGTCGGAGGCGGCGGTCGGCGGCGACTGGTACGACTGCGTGCCGCTGCCGTCCAAGCAGGTCCTGCTGTGCGTGGGCGACGTGGCCGGCCACGGCATCGACGCCGCGACCGGCATGGTGGTCCTGCGCAACGCCCTGCGCGGCATGTCCGTGACCGGTGCGGGCCCGGCCCAGTTGCTGGGGTGGCTCAACATGGTCGCCCACCACCTCACCGGGCAGGTGACCGCGACGGTGGTGTGCGGCATCTACAACCCGGCCGACCGCGTGCTGCGTTGGGCGCGGGCGGGACACCTGCCCCCGATCCTGGTGCGCGACGGCGAAGCCCATCCGCTTCCGCTGCCCGACGGCCTGCTGCTCGGCGCCCTCGCGGACGCCGAGTACGAGGAGGCCGAGCTGCAACTGGCGCAGGGCGACACGTTGTTGATGTACACCGACGGCCTGATCGAGCGCCGCGACCGGTCGGTGCAGGACACCCTCGGACATCTCGTCGAGAATGCCCGCGGCGCGGCCCCGAACCTCGATCTGCGGCTCGACCGCCTTCTGGTCCGCAGCAAGGCCGATACCGACGACGACACCTGCATCATCGGGATCGACGTCGTCTGAGCGGGGCGTCGGAAGGGGCGCCTACGCTGGGCGGCGTTGCGCGGCGTAGTCACGTGCGCGTCCGGGTCCGAGCGGGGAGTTGCCGTCCAAGTGAACAGTTCCGAGAGTGCCGTTGCGCTGCGGGCAGCGGTGTACGCCGCGTACAGTCTCGCGCCCGCGGAGACCGCGGCCAAGCTCACGGAGCGGCTGCGGACCGAGACGCTGCAGGCGCTGGGCACGATGTACGTCCGGCCGTCGCAGGCCGCGCTTGCGGCGGTGCTCGCGTCGGGCGACCGGGACCTGCTGGCAGCGGTCGCCGGGCACGACCACGTCGACGAGGACGCGGCGCTGGATCTGGCGCTGCTGGGCGATCCCGCGGTGGCGTATGCGCTGCTGACGGCGCGCGGCCGGAGCGAGCGGACGCGGGATGCGGTGTGGCGGGCGGCGGACCCGGCGAGCCCGGGCTGGCGCACGGATGTCGTCGAGCCGTTCCTCGCCGAGGCGACCCTGTGGCAAGTGCGGTCCGCGCTGCGGTCCGCGCTGCGGGCCCCGTTCCCCGAGGTCGTGCGACTTGCGGTCGGCACGCTCGCGCCGCTGCTGCCGCCGTGGGTGATCGTCGACGGCGCGCTGCGGATCGTCGCGCTGACGGATCCTGCCGACGTGTGCGGCGAACTCGATGCTCTCGCGGCGGTGCTGCGCGAGAGCGCCGACGAGCACGGCCACACCGACCTGGCCGACGTCGTCGACGCGGCGGCACGGTCCGGCGACCCGGCCGCCGTGCTGCGGGCGGCCCGGGCGGAACGCGGCGGCGGCCCGGAACCCCGGCCCGCGCACGACGCGTGGCTGGTCGGGCTGCGGTTCGGCGACGAGAGCGAGACTCCGCCGGGCGGGGTCGACTGGGAGGCGGTTCGTGGCGAGGCGGCCCGGAGTCCGTTCACGGCGCGCGCGAAGGTGGAGCTGACCCGGCACGAGGGCTGTCCGCCCGACGTGGTGGCCGAGGCGGTGCGCGACGGGATCCGTACGGACAGCGCCCGCCGGCTCGGCCCTGTGCCGATGAGTGCGGCGATTCCGCCCGGGGACCCGGGGGACCTGGCAGCGCTGCTGTCGCACGGGCTCGACGCGGGGTGGTACGGCATCGAGGAGGCGCTGGACTGTCCGGGCCCGGCGGGCGAGGTGCTGCACGCGCTGCACCGGTTGGCGCCAAGGCGGGCGGACGGTGCGGACGAGGGCGGCGTCTTCCACGGGTCCGGCGCCTACCGCGGACGGCTGCCGGACGCCTTCGCCCCGGCGGTCGCGCGGTTCGTCGCCCCGCTGGGCGACGACCCCGAGGCGTGGGTCTCGTTGTACAAGCTGGTCGGCCGGTTCCGCGGCAGCTGCCGCGAGTTGGTGGCCGCGGCGGTCGAACACGCCGCCGAACAGCGGGCGGGGGGCACCCCCGTGGCCTGGCCCAAGCACTTGGACGCGAAGTTCCCGGCCGAAGCGCCCGAAGGCGCCCGGAGGCAGCTCTACATCATGCTGGCCGCGGCGCCCGAGCAGGTGCAGCGCGCGGTGATCCCGGCGCTGGACGCCCGGGCGATCCAGCATCTGACGGTGTACTACCCGCTGTCGGCAGCTGTCCGGACACACATCTACGACGTGTGCGGGGTCCGGGCCGCCGTGGCGAATGCCGCGCACTGGGAGATGCCTGCCGAGGTCGTCGAGGGCCTGCTCGACCTCGACGACCCGGACGTCAACGCCTATCTCTACGACTTCGGGGCGATAGCGCAGGACGAACGCGTCCGCATATGCGCCGGGCGGCGGCGCGACGGTGGCACCGACGAGGTGGCGATCAGCCCCGCGCTCGTCGACCTGCTCGCGCGGACCAGCCCGTCCAGGCGCCGCACCTGGCTGCTCGCCGCGCTCGACTCGGGCGATCCGGCGCTGGTGCGGGCGATGCTGGGGCGTACCCGGCTGAGCACCGATGCCGGTCGGCTGCGGGTCGCCATCGGTCTGTGGGAACGCCACGGGCCCGACGCGGTGGCGGCGTTGCTGGACGAGACGGAATACCCCGGCCGACGTCCGGGCGCCAAGCACCCGTTCCCCGCGACGACCCACGCGGTGCTCCGCGCCGCGATCGCGGCTTCCGACGCGGGACTGGCTTCGCTGCACGCGGCCTTGGCTGCGGCCCGAGCGCCGGAGGAAGTGGCGCGCTACGTGATCGGCCGGGGCGCCAAGGCGGCCGAGCGCCTGGACCACTTCGACGCCGAGTACGGGATGGCGTTGCCGTGGCGCGTGCTGGTCGCCGCGGACGCCGCATCACCCTTGCCCGCGCCGGTGCTGGAAGCTCTCATCGAGCGCAAGGACTGCCCGCGGGAGCTGCTGCGGGCGTATCTCGCGCGCAACAGGGTGCAGGTGTACCGCGTGACCGGCCTCGAGTGGCTGGACACCGCCCTCGCCGACGGCCGGCTTCACACCGAGGACCTGCTGGCCCTCGTCACTCCCGCGGCGGCGCTCGTGGAGCACCTCACCGAGGCCGTCACCGCCGGGAGGCTCTCGCCCCGCGCCGACATCCTGGCCGTGATGGCCGCCGCCGGGTTCTCGCCCGCCGACCCCGACCACTGGGCGGTTGCCCTCCGCCTGCTGCCCGATTTCCCCGGCGCGCTTCCCGAACTGCTGGCCACGACTGTCGCCATCACCAGCTGACACGGGCCTGCGGCGGCCCGCGCCGGGCCGTCGCGGGTCGCCGCAGGGCGCCGCACCCAGGTGCGGCGCTTCGGTGGCCGTGCCGGGGCGGGGTGCCGGTGGCGGCGGCCGGGGCCGCGGCGCCGCTCGGCGACCCTGGCCGACACGGTCGCGGGCGATGGGCTCACGAGCGCCGTGCCGGGCTGTCGGCGGTCCACGTCGTCGCGGATGCCGCGGGCAGGGCGGTGTGGGACTCGCGTTCCGCCTGCTCCGGGTGACGTGCCCGCCAGTAGGGATTGTCGTGGGGCAGGTTCCCGCTGACCCGGCCGTAGAGGCCGAAGGTGAGAACCAGTAGGCCGACCAGGAAGCTGAAGATCACGTTCGGCATGCGGAAAGCCAGGATGTTGCCGCTGCGGTCCAGCAGGAACAGGTTGACGAATCCGCTCGCGATGAAGAGCACGCCGACCACGCTGTTGAGCGTGGATGCGGTGTTGCCGCCGATGACGGCGCCCACGACGAGCACGACGCCGACGACGACCGACACGGTGCTCAGTGCGCCGTTCGTGCTGAGTCCGGCGAGGTTGCTGCCGTGGGTGTCGAAATAGGCCAGCCGGTCGGCGAAGCCGAGGCTTCCGAAGGTCAGCAGCACAAGACCGGTGAGTCCGGCACCGAACCGGTAGACCTGGCTCAACCGGTGGTCCACGGGTAGTTCTTCGGAGAGCTTCACGGTGGTCTCCCGTCGCTGGGGCCGCCGGTGCGACGGCCGCTGCCTCCAGCCTCCGCGGAGGTATCATGGATGCAAGTCGCCAAGGATTTGCACAGGTTTCCGCACTCCCCCGGACGGACCTCCCATGAACGACCGACCCGCCCCCGCCGTCGCCGTACTGCCGTCCGGCACGGCCGCCGAGCCTTCGTTCGGGATCGGGGCGGCCGCGCAGCGCATCGGGGTCGCCGTCGCGACGCTGCGCAGCTGGGAGCGCAGGTACGGAATCGGTGCGCACGGGCAGACTCCCGGCGGGCACCGCCGCTACACGGCGACGGACCTGACTCGACTCGAACACATGTGTGCACTCACCTCTGCCGGGGTCCCGCCCGCGGAAGCGGCCGCGCTGGCCCTCGCCGCGCCGTCCGACGCGCCGGGTCCGCGGCCGCCCCGCCGCGCGGGCGGGGGTGCCGCGTTGCCGCTCGGCCGATCGGCGGCCGACACGCACCCGGCGGCACAGGGCCTCGCGAAGGCGGCGATGCGGCTGGATGCCGATGCGGTCGGGGGGCTGCTGGACGAGGCGTTCGCCGCGTCCGGGGTCGTGGCCGCGTGGCACGATCTCGTCGTCCCGGTCCTGTTCGGCATGGGCCGCAAGTGGGCCAACACCGCGGTCGCCCCGGGCGCGGGGGCCCACGGCACCAAGTACGTCGAGGTGGAGCACCTTCTCGCGGGCTGTGTGGCGGCCGCACTGCACCGGGCCGCCGATGCCGCAGCCACCGCGCGCGGCAAGCCGGATCGTTCTCCGGGGTCCTCCGCGGTCGGCGCGGGCGTGCGCGGGGTGCTGCTGGCGTGCGCTCCGGGTGAACTGCACACGCTTCCCTTGGAGGCGCTTGCCGCCGCACTGGCCGAACGCGGGGTGCCGGTCCGCATGTTCGGTGCGTCGTTGCCGCGGGCGGCGCTGCTCGAGGCGGTCCGGCGCACCGGACCGGGCGCGGTCGTCGTGTGGGCGCACACCGCGGCCACCGCGGATGCCGACACGGTGGCGGCGGTGCGCTCGTTGCCGCGCGCGAGGATGACGACGGTGATTCCCGCGGGCCCGGGCTGGAACGCGGCCCGCGGGCGCGGCGGGATCCCGGCGCCGTCGAGCCTCCGCGACGCCGTGCGCATGCTCACCGACGAAATCTGCGGGATCTGACAGGACCCGCTCCCTCCCCGGCACCCCGCGGTCCTACAGGCCCAGGTCGCGCCCCACGATCTCCTTCATGATCTCCGTCGTGCCGCCGTAGATGGTGGAGATGCGCGAGTCGAGGTAGTCGTGGGCGATGCGGTATTCGAGCATGTAGCCGTAGGCGCCGTGGAGTTGGAGGCAGCGGCCGACGATGTCGACGTACTGCTCGGTGGCCCAGAACTTCGCCGCCGCGGCATCCGCGGCGCCGAGTTCGCCGCGCGCGTGCCGGGCGAGCAGGTCGTCGAGGTAGGCGCGGCCCACGCGGGCGGTGGTGACCATCTCGGCCAGTTGGAACCGGGTGTTCTGGAAGGAGCCGATCGGCCGGCCGAACGCCTTGCGTTCTTTGACGTACTCGACGGTGCGTTCCAGCACGCCTTCGATGGAGGCCATGGCGCCGGCCGCGATGGAGATGCGCTCCTGGGGGAGGTTGCGCATGAGGGAGGTGAAGCCCGAGCCTTCTTCGCCGAGCAGGTTGGCGGCGGGCACGCGGAGGCCGGTGAAGAACAGTTCGCTGGTGTCCTGGGCGTGCAGGCCGATCTTCTCCAGGTTCCGGCCGCGGGAGAAGCCGGGGCGGTCGGCTTCGACGACGAGCAGGCTGATGCCGCGGTGGGGGTGCGGCCCGGTGCGGACGGCGGTGACGACCAGGTCGGCGTTCTGGCCGTTGGAGATGAAGACCTTGCTGCCGTCGACCACGTAGTCGTCGCCGTCGCGGACCGCGGTCGCGGCGATGCCGGCCAGGTCGCTGCCGGTGCCGGGCTCGGTCATCGCGACCGCGACGACCAGGTCTCCGGCGGCGATGCCGGGCAGCCAGCGCGCCTTCTGGTCGTCGTCCGTCAGGTCGGTGAAGTAGGGCACCACGATGTCGTTGGACAGCGACACTCCGGCGAGTCCGTCGGAGCCGGGGTGCCGGGAGAACTCCTCGGCGATCACCGCGTTGAAGCGGAAGTCGGTGACTCCGGCGCCGCCGTGCTCCTCGGGGATGTTGAAGCCGAGGATGCCCGCTTTGGCGGCCTCCTTGAACAGCCATCGGTCGACCCGTCCCGCGCTGCGCCACCGTTCGGCGTTCGGTCCGGCGTGCTTCTCGGCGAAGGCGCGCACCGTCTCGCGGAAGAGTTCGTGGTCGTCGTCGTAGAGGGAACGCCTGCCGGGGATCACCACGGTCATCGGGACTCCTGTCCGGATCGGGCGGGACGGTGACGGAACCCTTGCCGTCCCCGACACACCTCGATATGTTAATGAAGAATCGCGCTATCGGACACCCTTGAGACAATGCTCGTCTCGTCCGATTCGGCGGGCGAGCCAGCCCTGGATCAAGGCCTGAACGTTCCTGGCTGGAGGTCATTAAGTAAATGGAGAATCTCAGCAGGAGGCGAGCGCTGAAGCTCGGCGCCGCCCTGGGGCTCGCCGGTGTGGCGCTCGAAGCCCCGAAGGCGTGGTCGTGGTCGTCCGCGGGCTCGCTCGCCGCGACCGACACGGTCACCGATCCGTTCACGGTGTGGGACCCGGTCCCCGACCAGGTGGCGGCCCAGATCCTGGCCGACGGCGCGACCGCGTCGGTCAACACGGCGTGGACCGCGTGGACGGACAACGGCGATCCGCTGCCCGCGGGCATGCCGGGCTACCTGAAGTCCTACCTGCAGCAGGTCAACCAACTTCCGTCGTGGGCGGACCGGTCGGTCCTCGCCGCGTCCCAGCAGCTCTACAAGCGGCTCAGCATGTACCTGTTCCTGTCGCTGAGCCTCGGCAGCGGAATCCTGAGCACGGTGATCCCGCGGGAATCCCGCGCGGTCTACTGGTCGGCGGGCGGGGCCGACATGAAGGCCCGTGCGGCGAAGACCTTCACCTTCGGCTACGATATGGTCGCCGCCGACGCCTGGAGCCCCAACGGGCACTTCGTGGTCACCGCGAACAAAACCCGCCTGGTGCACTCCACCGTGCGCAACCTGCTGCCCACGTCGGCGAAGTTCCAGGCGACCGCCGACCAGCCGAAACCCATCAGCAACGGCGACATCCTGCGCACGTTCCACTCCACCGCGACGTTCACACACCTGAACTTCGCCAAGTGGCACGTGCCGATGTCGGCGGCCGAGCAGAACGCGGACCTGCATGCCTGGCAGGTCGCCCTGCATCTGCTGGGCGTGCAGCGCCAGTTCATCCCGGCCAGCTGGTCCGACGCGGTGGCCCAGGCCGAGCAGATGCTGTGGCCCGACCTCGCGCCCACGACCGAGGGCACCAGCCTGGCCCACACCCTGCTGGGGTACATCGAGCGGCCCGTGCTGGGGCTGGACACCGGGTTCGTCAGCGAGATGGTCCGCTACCTCATCGGGGATGCGTACTCCGACTGGCTGGGCCTGCCGCACGACTTCATCTCGCGCGGCATCATCGAGGCCGGCTGGCCGCTGTACGTCGCCTTCCGCGAGAAGACGTCGTGGATCATGCCGGTGAACTACTACCTGTTCGACCAGTTCGTGCGCGGCGTCGCGATGCTCTTCCTCAACAACGGCACGTCGGCGACGCAGACCCCGGTCACGCTGCCGTCGGCGAACCGGCCCGGCGCCTGAGTCCGGCGCCCGGACCGGGCGCCCCGAACGGTGCCCCGCGGCGCGGACGCCGAACCGGCCGCGGGGCGCCCTCCCCGCTACAGCCCCAGCGCACCCACGACCAGTGAGGTGACCGTTGCCCGGTTCTCCGGCGAATCCCGCCACCGCAGCAGGCGGCCGACCTCGACCACCACGCCGAACCCGGCGTGCACCAGCACCCGAGCCTGCCTCGCGTCCAACTCCGGCCGGGCCGCCCGCAGTTGCTGCTCCCACAGCGCGATGTGCTCGCGCTGCGCGAGGATCACGGGGCGCCGCACGGGGTCCGGCAGGCCGCGCACCTCCCCCTCGGCGACGCTGGTCAGGGCGGTGTTCTCGAAGCTGTACGCGACGTACGTCGCGGCCAGGACCGCCACGGCCGCGTGCGGTTCGGCCACCCCGTGCAGGTTCTGGTTCACGGCCTGCGACAGCAGCTCCGCGGCCTGGAGGCACGCCGCCACCAGGATGTCGACCTTGCCCGCGTAGGAGCGGTAGAGCACGGAGGCGGGCAACCCGGCCGCTTCCCCGATCTGCCCGTTGGTGACGTTGGCGAAGCCGTCCCGTGCGAAGAGCGGGACGGCGGCCGCGAGGATCTCCGCACGCCGGGTCCGCGGAACCGGCGGCACCGGCAGCTCGACGCGCCGCGCGCTTCCGGCCCCCGTCGCCGGATCGGTCCGCGCGGCGCTCAGGGCGGATTCCCGCAGCAGGTCCTCCAGGCGGCGCTGGGCCGGCGACGTGTGGTGCATCGTCACGGAGCCGATCACCCCCAAGGCCGCCACGGCACGCAGCCGTTCGTCGGGCGTCCCGAGCTCGCGCCGCACCGCCTCCGCCACTCGGCCGACCACCAGCCCGAACTTCGCCCGCAGGAGCCGGCGGTCGTCGGGCGCGAGGTACCGCGCCTCCCACCGGTACAACCCGCCGGAGGCCCGGCCCGCGACGGTGCTGCGCGCCAGGACGCCCAGGACGTCGGCCAAGGCGGCATCGGCAGGCACCGCGTCGAGTGCCGCGACCAGCCCGTCCGCCAGCACGTTCGTGCACGCGACGAAGAGCGTGTACTTGTTCGGGAAGTGCCGGTACAGCGCGGCCGCGGTGATGCCGACACCGGCCGCGATCTCCTCCATGGACGCCGCATGGTAGCCGCGTTCGCTGAAAACCCGTCCCGCGGCGTCGACGATGAGCTGCTTGCGGTTGCGCGGCCGGGTGGCGGCAGTCGGTTCGGCGGTCACCGACAGACCTGGGCGGACACGAGCGCGGACACGGCCATGGGGCAAGTGAATCACAGGGGGCGGGCCGTCCGGCCGGCCGCGCCGCGCCGCCCGAAGGCGGGGTCGGCGCGGCTTTCCCGGGCCGCGGCACCGCCTCAGGCCGGGGTGCCACCGAGCCGGTCCGCCAGGCGTGCGGCGTTCATGTAGGCGATGGCTTCGATCGAGATCATCGGGTTCACTCCGGAGGACGTGGGGAAGCAGGACGCGTCGGCGACCACCACGTTGGGCACCTCCCAGGTCGCGCCGTCGGGGTCGGTGGCACTGAGGTCCCGGGAGCCGCCCATGCGCGCGGTGCCCATGATGTGCAACGCGGCGATCGCGCAGCGGCCGGGACGGTATCCGGCGCGGGCGCATGCCGCGATGAAGTCCTCGTGGTTGCCGCGCCGTTGCGGTTCGTAGGACGGTCCCGCCTGATGGGCCGAGAAGATGCGCCGGGCCCCGGCGGCGGCCAGGATCCGGGCCGCGCCGCCGACCCCGGTGTGCAGGTGCCCGGCGTCGTGCTCGGACAGGCGGTAGTGCGGCACGGGTTCGCCGTCGCGGGCGACCTTGACCTCGCCGTGGTCGCGGTCGCGGGTGATGATGCCGATGCCGGCGGTGTGCCCCAGCTGCCCGAGGACGGCCAAGTGGGCGGCGCCGCCGCGCCAGTTGAGGAAGCCCTGGAGGGCGGCGGGGTTGCCGGGACCGGTCTCGTAGATGACGCCGTGGCCGTGGCCGTCGAGATCGCTGTGCTCGCGGGAGTAGCGGGTCTGCATCCCTCCTTCCCAGGGGCGGATCTCCTCGTCGAAGACGCCCCAGACGGCGGTGGCGGGGTGCAGGCGCAGGTACCGCCCGATGGCCGGGTCGCCGAATCCCGAGCGGCGCAGGAGCGCCGGGGTTTGCACGGCACCGGCCGCCACCACGACGGCTCGGGCGCGGACGGTCACGGCGTGGCCTGCCGCGGTGGTGCCGCGGACGCCGACGGCGCGGCCCTGCCGCACGTCGATCGTCCGGACGTCGGTACCGACGACCAGGCGCGCTCCGGCGGCTTCGGCGTCGGCCAGCCACGTCTTGGCGGCCGACTGCTTGGCGCCGAGCCGGCAGCCGTATCCGCAGCGCCCGCAGTCGGTGCCCATGTCGCAGCCCACGACGTTGCGGGGCATGGCGTCGACGTGCCAGCCGAGCGCGAGCAGGCCTCGCTCCAGGACGGCGTCGCGGGCCGAGGCCGTGTTGTGGTCGCCGTTCACGGACAGCCGGTCGGTCACAACCTCGATCGCCCGCGCGTATTCGTCTTCGGCGAACTGGGCCGCGCCGAGGGCCGCCCATTCGGCCCGGACCTCGGGCGGGGTGGGGAACGACGTCGTCCAGTTGACCACGGTGCCGCCGCCGAGGCAGGAACCGGCGACCAGGGCGACCTGCCCCTCGGCGGTGGCGGCGGGGCCGCCCGCGTACAGCCGGCTCAGGCCGGAGAGTTCGCCGCCGTCGAAGTCGGCGTCGTCGTAGTACCCGCCGCGTTCCAGCACGACGACGGCGAGCCCGGCGGTGGCGAGGACCGCCGCCGCGGTGCCGCCGCCGGCGCCCGATCCGACCACCACGACGTCGCAGTCCAGAGCGGTGTCCGCGGTCGGCGAGAGCGGCGCGAGCCGCGGGCGTGCCGCGGTGGGCAGCGTGCCCAGGGGGCCGGGATAGCCGATGGCCTTCCAGACCGGGGACGTGCCCGTCGGCCCGGAAGCCAGCAGGTAGGAAGAGGTGGCCAGTCCCCGCAGCGCCTGGAACAGCACCCGCTTGCGCTCGGCCGACGAGTCCCCCAGCTTCAGGAGCATGCGCTCGCGTTCGGCGGGCGTCAGCCGGGAGAACCGCCGTCCGCCGGTCCCGAGGAGCAGGCCCGTCGCCCGGGAATCCCACGCGGAGAGCAGGCGCGCGAGTTGCCGCCGGTCCCGGGCGCGGGGCTGCGCCCCCGCGAGCAGTTCGGCGACGGCGACGGCACCGAGCGCACTCGCGGAGGGGACGGCGGCGCCGTCGCCGGGGTTGAAGGTGTCGCAGATGGCGGTGAGCGCGGCGCGCTGCCGGGCGTCGACGTCCAAGGCGGTGTCCTTTGCTGGTGCGGGTCGGCCGGAGGACGGCTCAGCCTCCGAAGTAGGCGCGCTGGATGCGGTCGCGGTCGGTGCGGAGGTCGACCGCGCGGCCCGCGAGGACGACTCGCCCGTGGTGGAGGACGACGGCTTCGTCGGCGACCGCGAGTGCTTGGTCGATGTGCTGCTCGACCAGCACGATCGCCGTCCCTTCGGTGTCGGCGAGGCGGCGCAGGATCGGCAGTGTCTGTTGCACGGCGACCGGCGACAGGCCCGTGCTCATTTCGTCGATCAGCAGCACGCGCGGGCGCAGCAGCAGGGTCTTGGCGATCGCGAGGAGCTGCTGTTCGCCGCCCGACAGGGCGCCGCAGCGGCGGTCCAGGAGTCCGCGGAGCTGCGGAAAGCGGTCGAGGGCGGGTCCGAAGCCGTCGGGGCTCCGGGAGAGGCGGAGGTTCTCCGCGACGGTCAGCCGGTGGAAGACCCCGCGGTTGTCCGGGATCAGGCACAGCCCCGACCGGGTGGCGCGGGCGACGCGGCCGGTGACCGGGGAGCCGAGCACGCGCACCGTCCCGCCGAGGACGGGCAGCAGGCCGGCGGTCGCGCGCAAGGTGGTGGTCTTTCCCGCGCCGTTGGGGCCGAGGAGCGCGAGGATCCCGCCGCGCGGCACCCGCAGCGCGAGGTCGCGGACCGCGGGGACGCCCCGGTAGCCGGCGGTCAGTCCGCGGATCTCCAGCGCATCCGGGAGCGCCGTGGCGGTGGTGGTCGTCGCGGCCGTCACGGGGTCGCCGGGCTTCCGAGGTAGGCGGCCACCACGCCTGTGTCGGCACTGACTTCGCGCGGGGTGCCGGCGGCGATGATCCGGCCGAAGTCCAGGACGTGGACCCGGTCGCAGACGTCGAGGACGAGGGTCATGTCGTGGTCGATCAGCAGCACGCCGGGCCCGGAGTCCGCGATGCGGCGCAGCTCGCGGCCGAATTCGGCGCTCTCCCCGGTGTCCAGTCCGGCGGCGGGCTCGTCGAGGAGCAGGACGCGCGTGTCGCCCGCCAGGGCCCGGGCCACCCCGGCCAACTTCTGCAGGCCGAGCGGGAGTTCCTCGGGCCTCCGGTCGGCGGCCGCGTCCAACCCCACCAGGGCGAGGGCCTGCCGGACGGCCGCGTCGGTCCGGCGGCGGCGGCGCCGGCCGAGGTCGGCGGCCATCCCGCGCAACCCGGCGCGTTCCACCGAGACGGCGAGGTTCTCGGCCAGGGTGAGGCCCGTGAACAGCTCGCCGGACTGCCAGGTGCGGGCGAGCCCCAGGCGGCGGCGCCGGTGGGCGGGAAGGCCGTCGAGCCGGACGCCGCCGAGTGCGACGCTGCCGGTGTACGGCGCGAAACCGGTGACGGCGTCGACGAAGGTGGTCTTGCCCGCGCCGTTGGGCCCGATGAGGCCGACGATCTCGGCGGGGCCGACGTCGAGGCGGATCCGGTCGTTGGCGAGGACGCCGCCGTAGTGGACGGACACGTCCCGGGCGGCCAGCAGCGGGGCCGGCGCGGCGGGCGTCGGTTCGGCGGCGGGCGTGGGCTCGGTGGCGGGCGTGGGCTCGGTGGCGGGCGTGGGCTCGGTGGCGGGCGTCGGCGGCTTACCGGGCATGGGCGGTCTCCGTTGCTTCGGCGGCGCCGGGCGGCGCCTGCGCGGACGTTCGGAGGGCCGGGACCGGCCGGGTGAAGCGGACGCGGAAGCGGTCCGCCCACGGCCGGCGGTGCGGCCCGAACACGACCACCCGCACCACCATCGCGGCGGCCACCACGAGCGTGTAGTACTTGCCCAGATCGAACGTCTGGGTCAGCAGCAGGTACAGGACCCCCAGCGGCGCGGCGAGACCGGCGACGACCGCGCCCGACAGGCGCGTGATGCCGCCGACGTATGTCGCGGCCAGCACGGCCAACCCGACGAGCACGCTGAAGGAGGCGGCCGACAGCTGTCCCCGGCTGTACCCGATCAGGCAGCCGCCGACGCCGGCCAGGAACGAGGCGAGCGCGAATCCCAGCAGCTTGACCGCCGGGACGTTCACGCCGGCCGCGGCGGCGGCGCGTTCGTTCGACCGCACGGCGAGGAACGCCCGGCCCGTGGTCCCGGACAGCAGTCGCGCCGTGGCGTACATGAGCAGCGCGACAACAACGAGCACCATGAAGGAGAACCTGAGCGTCATCACGTCCGCGCCGCGGCGCTGGGCCAGGGAGTAGCCGAACAGCGACGGGTCGCGGATCAGGTTCCCGGAGTACGGCGTCAGCGCCGGGTTGTCGAAGACGAAGCTCTCGATCGCGAGCGCGGCGGCGATCGTGGCCACGGCGAGCTGGGCCCCGCGGATGCGCAGCGCCGGAACGCCGACCGCGATGCCGAGGGCTGTCGCGATCAGCGCCGACGCGGCGATCGACAGCGGGAACGGGACGTGCGCGTTCGTGGTCAGCTTCGACAGCGCGAACCCGGCGGCCCCGGCGAACGCCATCGTGGTCAGCGAGATCTGCCCCAGGTAGCCGGTGAGCAGCACGACCGACGCGGAAACGAGCGTGAAGATCACGGACATGACCAGGCTGAACCGCCACTGTCCGGAGGTGGTGGCGATGGCGACCCCGGCCGCCGCCACCAGTGCCGCGGTCGCCGGCAGGCCGGCCCGCGGCATCCGCACCGGCGTCGGCGTCCCGGCGTCGCGGGCGCCGCGTTCCGGGATGCGGGGGCCGACGAGGAAGAGCGCGACGACGATGACGAGGAACGGGATCGCGTCGCCGACTCCGGCCTGGGCCCACGAGGGCCACCAGCTCTTGGTCGTCGAGAACAGCACGATCTGCTGCAGCGATCCGAGGGCGAGACCGGCCGCGCAGGCGATGCCGATCGAGGTCAGGCGGCCGACGAGCGCGACGGCGAGGGCCGGGACCACGTAGAGCATGTAGCTCGTCGGGTCCAGGCCGCCGATCGCCGGTGCCGCGAGGACGACGATCAGGCCGGAGGCGAACCCCGTCGCGCCCCAGACCAGGGCGGCAAGCCGGTCGGGCGAGTACCCCATGAGGCGCAGCGCCTGTTCGTCCTCGGCCCCGGCGCGGGTGGCGATGCCGAGCCGGGTGAACCGGAAGTAGGCCGCCAGGGCGAGCGCCACCGCGATCGCCGCGCCGGCCAGGATCAGGTTGCCTGCGGCGATCGTGGCGCCGCCCCACGAGTAGGTCTTGGCGGTCAAGGCGGGCAGGGGGATGAGGCCGCCGGGGTCCACGCCGAGCGTCGCGCGGTCGAACCGCAGGGTGACCAGGGCTTGGAGGAACAGCATCGCCCCGACGGACGCGACGACTTGGCCGACGGCCGGGGCGCGGCGCAGCGGGCGGAACACCAAGGCGTGCGCCAGCAGGCTCCACACCAGGCCGCTTGCCGCGCCGATCAGGACGGCGGGCCAGGTGTCCATCGGTCCCGTGCCCAGGTGGAGGCTGCCCACGGGGAGCACCAGCGTGCCGTTGGTGCGGAGCGCGGCGGTCTGCCAGACCGCCCACAGCGCCACCGAGCCCTGCGCGAAGTTGAGGACGCCGGTGGCGGCGTAGAGGCCGACGAGCGACGTGCCGAGGACCGCGTAGACGGCTCCGGTGGAGAACCCGATGACGGCGAACTGCAGCAGGTCTCCCATCGGTTCAGCTCGCGCCGGGGATGGTGGCCATGATCGCCGGGGCCGGGGTGATCCAGGTGCCGGTGACCGGCTTGAGGGTGAGGTCCTTCTGCACGGTGAACAGCAGCATCTGGGTCGTGCAGTTCGGGGTCGTGGCCTTGCCGCAGGTGATGTCGGGTCCGAGGAAGCTCGGGGCGCCCTTTGTCGCCTGGAGCGTGGACAGCACGGTCGCGCCGGTGAGGTTGTCGAGCGAGGGGGCGGCGGACAGGCCCTTGGCGAAGTCCACGACGGTGGCGAACTGGCCGTAGCCGTAGTAGTCGGCGGGGCCGCCGGCGTCGTTCAGGTACTTGCCGGCCGTGCGGAGTTGGTCGGCGACCCCGGGCGGGGCGTACTGCTCGGAGCCCGGCAGCCACACGGAGGAGTACAACGCCGCCCCGACGGCCGCCGCCGGGTCGGCCTTGATGAACGACGTGCACGCGGCGACGAAGATGTCGCCCTGGTACCCGACCGACCGCAGGTTCTTGACCAGTTGGGTGCACACGGACTCGCTCGGCGAGGCGATCAGTCCGGCGACGTCGGGCTTGGTCGAGGCGATGGTGGAGGCCACCGCGCTGAAGTTCGGGTTCGTGGCGGAGAAGTAGAGGCCGGTGGCCTGGATCCCGAGCAGCTGGGACAGCGGCTTGAGTTCGGTGTCCACGGTCTTGTGCGCGGCCGGGGTGTCCACCAGGGTCAGGGTCGCCGACGCCTTGCCCTCGGCTTTGAAGCCCTGCAGGGCGCCGACGAGGAACGAAGCCTGCGGTGCGGCGAAGAAGACGCGGCCGGCGCCGGTGCTCCCGGTGGCCTGGTCGAAGGGGATCTGGCCGACCAAGGGGATCCCGGCGGCCTGGAGGATGTCGATGCCCGCGCTCGAGCTGTAGTTGAACCCGTCGAAGGCGGCGACGACGCGGTCCTGGACGAACTTGTTCGCGCAGGCGATGGTCTTCTCCGGCGTCCCGTCGACCGAGCAGCTGTCCACCTCGATCGGGTGGCCGCCGATGCCGCCCAGCTCTGACGCGACGTAGCGCACGCCGGCGTCCGTCCCGGCTTTGACGCCGAGCAGCGCCGTCGCGCCGGTGTCGGGGTTGAACAGGCCGACCTTGATCGGCGTGCCGGCGAGCGTCGGCGCCTTGGGGGCGGAGCCGCCCCCGCCCCCGTCGGAACAGGCCGCGGTGGCCGCCAGCAGCAGTGCCGCCGCGGCGCTCGCCAGGATCCGGGACCGTGCCGGTCTTCCGCCGTTGCCCAGCCTCATCAGCCTCATCGATGCCCCACTTCTCACTTCTCGGATGCGGTCGCCGGAAGGTGAACAAGCCGCGGGCCCGGCCGAGGTACGGGGCGTGAGCCGCGTGGTAGGGGCCGAAGGTACCGAAAAACTGAGATTGACGTCAACCTCTACTATGGATCATGCGGCGACGTTCACGACCGGGGTTCGGAGGCCGCACTGCTAAGATCGCCCGCCACCGCACTGCCCGAGACGAGGTGCCCGTGCCCAAGCCCGTCGCCGAGACCGGGGCGGCGAATTCCGGCCGCACCCGCACCGACCGGCGCCGCGAGACCACCCCCCAACGGCTGCGCGACGCCGCCCGCGTGGTCTTCGAACGGGACGGCTTCCACACCGCCCGGCTCTCCGACATCAGCACCGAGGCGAAGGTCGGGTCGGGGACGCTCTACAACTACTACCGGTCCAAGCACGACCTGCTGCACGAAGTGATGAAGGACGTCACGGCGGAGCTGACCGCGATCGCCGCCGACCACGTCAGCGCCCAGCAGGACCCGGTCCGCCGCATCGAGGAAGTCAACCGGATCTACATCGAGGCGTTCCGGCGCAACGCCCGCGTCCTGCAAGCCGTCTACCAGGCGCGCGACGAGGACGAGCGGCTCAAGGCCCAGTGGAGCGAGGTCGCGGACCACTTCCAGAGCCGGGTCACGCGGGCGATCGCCGTCTGGCAGGCGGCCGGACTGGCGTACGCCGACCTGGACCCACGGCACACGGCGCACGCTCTGTCGCTGATGGTCGAGCGCGTGGTCATGGCGTGGTCGTACGAAGGCGTCGAGTACGACGCGGAGACGCTGATCGACACGCTCAACAAGATCTGGGTGCGCTCACTCGGACTGTCGCGGCGGGGCGCGGAGGGGGACGGGGCGCGGCGCGCCGAAGAGCGCTGAACGGTTGACGCTGTCGTCGTGGTCGCCTTCGTCGCCGGGCGGCGTTGGTACTAACCTTCCGACAGTCCGGTTCGGAACGGGAGGCCCGAGGGCCGTGGGCAAGGGACGGCAGGTTTGCGTGCACCGCGTGCGGTGATCGTGGGCGGTGCGGCCGCCGTGCTGGCCGCCGGCGGCTTTGCCGCGGAGGCGGCGCTCGGGGGCGGCGACGGCGGGCGCCCGGAGCTGATCCACAACGGCGGGTTCGAGGACGGCGCCGCGGACTGGTGGACCTCGGGCGCGGCCGCCACGGCGACGGTGGCCGACCCCGCGATGGGCGGCGGCAAGGTGCTGCGGGTGCAGGTGCCCGGCGGGTCGTCGAATTCGTGGGACTACATGGTCGGGCAGACCGGGTTCCCGCTCGCGCAGGGCGAAGAGTACGTCCTGAAGTTCACGGCACGGTCCGACAAACCGGTGACGATCCGCGTCACCGTGCAGCAGGAACAGGCCCCGTACGCCATCGCGTTCGACAAGCAGGTCCAGTTGGAGAAGGACAAGCGCACGTTCGAACTCCCCTTCACCGCGGGCCGGAAGATCGACGGGGCGGCGCTGACGTTCCAACTCGGCGGTGCGGACGGTGACGTTTCGGTCATGCTGGACGCCGTCTCCGCCAAGGACGGCAGGGGGTTGGACACCGGGCCGGACACCGCGTTGATCGCGACGGCGGCGACCGCGGCGCTCGTGTCGGCGGGCGCCTTCGGCATGCATGTACGGCGACGGCGCCGGGACGCGGCGGTGCCCGGCGGAGGCGGGCTTTCCACGGCACCGGCGCCGGCGGTGCCGCCCGCGCGGTACGTGCCGACGCAGGCCGTTCCGCCCCGGTACGTGCCGGCGCCGGCCGTTTCGCCCGCGCCGTCCATACCGCCGCTCGACCCGCACTCCGGTCCGCTCCCCCACCCGGCTGCACCGGACCACAACGCCCTGGATTCGGTGTGGTCGGTGAGTGCCGTTCCGCCGAGCGCGCCGGAGCACGCCGCACCGTCGGCCGCCCCGCCGTCGGCCAGCCCGGGCGCGCCGCCCGAGGCCGGCGACGTCGCTGCCGGGGCGCGTCCGACGGTTCCGCCGACCTTCGCCGACAACGTCGTCTTCACGCCTCCGCCCGCGCTGTTCCCACCCGGCGACGAGCCCGAGGCGGACGGGGCGACCCCGTCCTGGCGTCCGCCGGAGAACCCGCCGCGCGAGGGCTGACGGCCGCAGGCGTCGGGCCCGGCGGAGTCAGTTCCAGGTCAATTCCAGAACTCCCGCAGGGCGGCGTTGACGGCGGCGGGCTCCTGGGTGTGCGGGTAGTACCCGGGCACCCACAGGAGCCGGCCCGCAAGGGCGTCCGCGAGAGATTCGGCCACCGCCATGAGCGGGACCCCCACGTGCTCGCGGTAAGCGGCCGGCGCGCTCTCCCAGGTCCCGCAGATCACCAGAACCGGCAGACCCGCACCGCGAATCGGCTCCAGCGGGATCTCCGCATCCCAGATCGGCCGCTCGCGCATGGACGTGGCGACGGCACGCAGCCGACGCGGGGTGGGCTCGGGCATGGCCATCCCCAACCCCCCGGTGGACGCGCGCAGATACTGCTCCGCGGTGACACCGTCCGGGATGCCCGGGTCGGTGCCGCGCACCCGGTCGAGGAGGTCGGCGACCACGGGATGGTCCGCGGCGGCGGTGAAAGCGGACGGCTGGACGAGGGCCAGGGAGCGGACCAGGTCGGGCCGGCGCGAAGCGGCGACGAGCGCGGCGACGGCGCCGTTCCCGTGCCCGACGAGGTGGGCGCCGCCGGATCCGTCGGCGGAGGCGCCGCGGAGGACCGCCACGATGTCCTCGGCGTCGACGTCGAAGTCGCTCCGCACGGTGTCCGGGCTGTCGCCGTAACCCCGGCGGTCCATCAGGAGGAGCGGTCTGCCGTCCGCGAGGGGGCGCTGCCCGGCGAACCCGTACGCGGGGTCGCTGCCCCAGGTGAAGATGCTGTGGACGAAGAGGGCGGGCGCGGCAGCGGCCTCCGGGGCCCGCGCCGTTGGCCGGCCCTGGCCTCCTCCGGCCCGATAGCGGTCATCCCACACAGTCACGTGTACGGCCATACATCACCCTACTGAAGGGCTTCCGAAGCGAAGTGCAGGCCGCCGGCTGCCGCACAACTGCTGCGGCGGCGTGGCCCCGGGCGCCGTGTGTCACATCGCGCGTCCGGGGAAGCCGCCGGGGCAGCCCTCTTTCGACTCTCGTGAAAGCGGTACCGATATGGACACCCCTGGACACGGCGGCAATGTGATCACCGAACTGACCGCGGACCACCGTGAGGTGGAGCGGATGTTCCGCGACCTGGAGATCTTCGCGGATCCCGGCGAACGCCGCGGTCTGGCCGACCGGATCACGATCGAGCTCGTCCGGCATTCGGTGGCCGAGGAGCAGTACCTGTACCCCGTGGTGCGCGAGCACGTCGCGGGCGGCCATGCCCTCGCGGACAAGGAACTCGCCGACCACGCGGGCGTCGAGAAACTCCTCAAGGAACTGGAGGGCACCCCCGAGGACGAACCGCGGTTCGCCGAACTGTGCCGCCGCCTCGCCTCCGAGGTGCGCACGCACGTCGCCGACGAGGAGGAACGCCTGTTCCCGGCCTTGGCGCAATACTGCGACGCGGACATGCTCGACGAACTCGGCGACAAGGTCCGCAGCGCCAAACGCATGGCACCGACCCGGCCGCACCCGTCCGCCCCGGACGCTCCCCCGGCCAACAAGCTCCTCGCCCCGGGCGTCGGTCTCGTGGACCGGGCCCGCGACCTGGTCAGCGGGCGCGGGAGGAGCTGACCCGGAGAAGCCGGGCGGCGCTTCGCCACATGCGGGACGGCAACCGGGGTAGCCGCGCACTATGCGCTACTCGAACCTCGCCGACGCCGGCCCGAACGCGGCCGGTATCGCCTTGGTGGTCGTCGCCGCGGTGGCGATCGCCGCGTTCCTCGTGATCCCGGTCGTGCACGGAGCCCTACGACGGCGCCGCCCGCCGCCCATGAGCCGACGACCCCGAGGCACCTCGTGGGCCACCCCCGACACCGCGGCCGCGGAGCGGCCCGTGCCACCCGACGAGCGAGACGATTCGCCGGACGTCGTGGAGCCGGTCGAGCCCGCCGAGATGCCGCGGGACGGCCGCCGCCGCACCGCGCACGAGCTCCCCGGCTTCGGCAACCTCCACGAACGCCCCAAGCGCCACGGGACCTGAAGCGCTCGCGCCGGGCCGCTCTCGCCCGCCCAGGGCGGGGGTCGCGGCGTCAACCGGTGATACGCCTGAACTCCGCCTCGTACTGCTTGGCCTCATCGGGAGTCAGGGTGAACGTCAGCCGCAGCAGATAGCCGCCGCTGACGTAGTCGTACTCCTTGAGCGACGGGATGCTCATGGCTTCGGTGACGGTCTGGATGTACTTCGCGCGGGTGTCGGCCTTCGACTTGTTCGGCCAGACCTCTATGCCGCCGCCGCGGCTGATGTCGCCAGGTGTGTCCTGCGCGTCCTCGGCTTTGACGCGGGTGTCGACCCACCCGGCCTTGCTCGAGTACTGGCCCGGGCGGCCGAGCTGGTGGTTCGGGTCGCTCGCCTCGTCGAAGACGGTGATCTCACCGATCGGGAGTCCGGCGGCCTTGAGCTGGTCGGCGAGTTGCCGGGCGGTGAGACCCGGTTTGCCGGAGCCGCCGCCGTCACTGCTACTGCACGCGGTGAGGAGCGCGGCGATGACGATGACGACGGCGGCGAGCCTTGCTGAGCGCACGGGTTGGTCTCCCAGGGTCGACGAATGTCTGGGTTAGACCTGCGGGGCACCGAAACGGTTGTCTGCTGAGCGGAAGTCGTCTCGCTCGACCGCCCCTTCGGCTCGGCTTCGGCCGAAAGCCGCGTCATTCCATGGTGCGCGCGACGCTTGGCGTTCCGTCCACGCCGACCACGGTGCCGCCGTGCACGGTGGTGCGGTGCAGGACGCGGGGCGCGTCGCCGAAGTCCGCGACCGCGCGGTGCTGCGTGGCGCGGTTGTCCCAAACGGCCACGTCGCCGGGGCGCCACGACCAACGCACGGTGTTCTCAAGGCGCGTGATGTGCTCTTGGAACAGCCGCATCAGCACGTCCGACTGGGCCCGCGGATACCCCGCCAGGCGCTGGGCGAAGTCGCCCAGCAACAGCGTGCGTTCCCCGGTCTCGGGATGCACCGCGACGACCGGGTGCTCAGCTGCAAGCGGGAAGGCCTCTGCCATCTCGCGGTACCACGCGGAGGCCTCGGACTCGTTGGCGCGTCCGGGCGCGGCGTAGTCGTAGGCGTTCGTGTGGACTGCTCGCAGTCGGGCTGCCAGATCCCGGAGTTCCGGCGTGAGTTCCTCGTATGCGGCGGCGGTGTTCGCCCACACGGTGTCGCCGCCGCTCTCGGGGAGGACGACCGCGCGCAGGACGGAGACGGCGGGGAACGCCGGCAGGAAGGTCAGGTCGGTGTGCCACTGGTCGGCGAGACCGCCGTGCCGGCTCGTGACGGGGTGGACCAACTGCTCCTCGTGCCCCAGCGGGTGGGCGACGGCCTCGCCGAGAAGACCGGTGAACGCCACCTGCGCCGCGTCGTCGAGGTGGTACTGACCGCGGAAGAAGATCACCTTGTGGCGCAGCAGCGCGGCGCGCACGGCGGCGACGATGTCGGGCGGCAGGTCGCCGGAGAGAGCGACGCCCGTCACGAGCGCGCCGATGCGGCCCGTCACGGGGTGCACGGCCACCGCGCTCGAATCCGTTGCCGTCGTCATGGTTCGTGTCCTCCGTTCCGGGCGCGTGACCCGCGTGCTGACGGCGCGAGGGATCGGCCGGTCGGGGCATTGTGACGGTCGAGGTGAGGCGCGGTGGGCGGGGGTCTGGGAAAGCCCGGCGGGGCATCGGCGCACGTGGGCGCGCGTGAGGCCCTCCCAGGGAGCTGGAAGGGCCTTCAGGGGGACGCGGGTCGGTGCGAGGGTCAGACGTGCACGACCGGGCGGGAGGGGGACTAGGTCGCGGGCTCGGTCGACTTGGTCGGGGAGTCGGTCTGCTCGGTGATTTCGCGGGTGGGCGGCTTGCGGAGGCCGAGCGCGACCAGCGCGGTGAGCGCGATGCCGCCGACCGCGAGGAGGACCGCGGTGCGGAGGCCGTCGGTGGTCGCCGAGCGGAGGGCCTCGCCCGTCAGCCCGTCGAGGCCGGAGTTGGCGACCGCGACGAGGAGGGCCAGGCCGACGGCGCCGCCGATCTGCTGGGTGGTGGACGCGACGCCGGAGGCGATGCCCTGGTCCTCGGCCGGCACGCCGAGCGCGGCGGCGCCGAACATCAGGGTGTACCCGGCACCTTGGCCGACACCGAGGACGAGCAGGCCGGGCACCAGTGCGAGGTAGGACGCACCGGTCGCCATGCTGAGCGCGACCACGACCGCCCCGACACCGCCGACGACCAGGGCGGCGATCATGATCGGACGGATGCCGTACCGGGTGGCGAGCCGCCCGGCGGCCTGCGCCCCTGCGGCGATGGCGACCATCGGGACGAGGAACGCGAGCCCGGTGGTCATCGGGCCGTAGCCGTGCACGCCCTGGAAGTAGACGGTGAGGAAGTACAGCAGCGTGCCGAAGGTGCCCATGTACAGGAAGGTGATGGCGGAGCCGGTGGTCAGGTTCCGGTTGCGGAACAGGCGCAGCGGCAGCAGCGGGTGCGCGCTGCGCCGTTCGACGGCGACGAAGGCGGTGAGCAGGGCGATGCCGGCGATCGCGGCGCCGAGCACCACGGGGGACGTCCAGCCGGACTCCGGGCCCTGGACGAGGGTGAAGACCAGCGCGGTGATGCCGACGGTCGAGGTGAGCGCACCTGCCAGGTCGAAAGAGGGGCGGTCGCCGGTACGCGGCGCGTCGGGGGCGATCAGTGTGAAGGACAGCAGCGCGGCCAGCCCGGCGAGCGGGACGTTGACGAAGAACACCGATTCCCAGCCGAACGCGTCGGTCAGCACGCCGCCCAGCAGCGATCCGAGGATCATCCCGCTGCCGCCCGCGGTCCCCCACACCGCGAACGCCCGGTTGCGTTCCCGGCCTTCCGCGAAGCTCGTGGACACCAGGGTCAGGGTCGCGGGGAAGAGGAAGGCGCCTCCGACGCCCTGCACCGCCCGGGCCGCGATCAGCGTGCCGGGGTCGGTGGCGAGGCCGCCGAGCAGCGAGGACCCGGCGTACAGCGCGAGCCCGAGGGCGAACATCCGGCGCGGCCCGAACAGGTCGCTCGCCCGGCCGCCGAGCAGCAGGAACCCGCCGAAGGCGACGGCGTAGGCGCTGATCACCCACTGCAGGTTCTGCGCCGAGAAGCCGAGGCCGGAACCGATCTCGGGCAGGGCCACGTAGACGATGTTGTAGTCGATCGAAATGATCAGCTGGGCGAACGCCAGCAGGGCCAGGGTGAGTCCCAGGCGGCGGCGCGGGGCCGCGGCGTCCTGGGGCAGGTTCTCGGGCATGGGGGACCGGCTCTCTGTGCGTGGCTGGGGGGTGGGGCGGGGTGGGTGCGCGGGTGGCTGCGGGGGCGCGGTTCAGGCGGTAATGCGCGCAGTTCACTCGGCGGTGTGCGCGGTTCAGCCGGCGGTGTACGTGGTTCAGTCGGCGGTGTGCGCGGCGGCTTCGGCCAGGGACGCCTGCCACACGGGGCTGGCGAAGTAGTGGTTGTCGTACGTCTGCGAGCTGTCCTTGATGTCCTGCACGGTGGCCTCGCCGCGGTTGACGCGCTCCAGCAGCCGGTAGTAGTCGAACCGGTGCAGGCCCGGGGTGAAGACGACGAGCATGTCGCCGGTCGCGCCGGGGGCCGGCGCGAAGGCGTGCGGCACGGTCGGCGGGACGGTGAGGAAGTCGCCCTTCTCCAGGGTCAGTACCTCGTCGTCGACCAGGATCCGCATCGTGCCGTCGAGGACGAAGAACATCTCGGTGGCCTTCGTGTGGAAGTGCGCCGGGGCACCCGGCGAGCCCTTCTCGAACGTCGCCCGGTTCGCGGTCAGCGCACCGCCGGTGGCACCCGCGTCGGCGAGCAGCGTGATGAGGCTGGTCGGACCGTCCTGCAGAACCTCCGCCTGCTCGGCGCGGACGAGGACGGGAGCGGCGGTCGGGTTCGCGTTCATGACGATGTTCCTCCAGGTCAGAAGTGCTTTAGGGCGGCTCCGCGGCCGCCCCGCCGGGCTTGCAGAAGTAAATCTAGAAGCCCGGATGACCCAGGAAATAGTTCAATCCGCACGTGTTTTCATGGGTCAAATCCGCCGCCCGCTCAAAGACATCGGCGCCGCCGGGAAGCCGTGGCCACACCGCGGTGACGTCGGCGAAGCGCCGCGTGCGGCGCACCCGTGGGCTCCTGTCTCCTGCACGGTTTGCCGTTCGCGCCGCACCGGGCCACTGTCCCGGGAACGCGATGGGTGGCACGCTGGGGCGGCAAGGCAAGCCGGCCGGAGACGAGGCGACTTCGCGGCGGATAACGTGAGGCTCGCCGGGGAGGGAGCATCGCGAATGGCTGACAGGGGTCGGGTACCGCCCGCCGCCATGGTCGCGGCGGCGGGGCTGTCGCAGGTGAAAGGACGTGGCGACCCCCTGCCCGCGGAGACCATGGCCGAGATCGCGGAGCAGGGCGCGGCGCGGCGCACTGCGCAGATTGTGGACGAAACGATCTACGGCGGGGAAGCCGACCGGCGTGTCTTCAAGAGCCGCGAAGGGCGCGAAGTGCACGATCCCGAGGTGCACTACCTGGGGACACGGCGTACGCTCCTCGACCCGCGCGGCACCTCGGGCCGGCGCGCCGCCATCTTCCGCAGTCCCGACGGGCAGCTCTCCGGCGGCGACCACGACCGCGCCAAGCGCCGCGGTGACCGGGAACGCGACGAGCGTTCGCAGCTCGGAAACCTGCGTTAGTCCGGCCTCTTCCCCGTCGGTGCACTAGCGCCGATCGCGGCAATTCCGAGGCGAACGGAATCAACGAACGTCGGCCGACGCGTGACGGTCGCCCTCTTCGCACGGCAATGCCCGGCTACTCCTCCTCGCCGAAGATCATCCGGTGTCCGCGCGCGGTGTCCATGTACTCGCGGACGCGGTGGATCAGCCCGTCGCGCAGTTCGAAGACGAGGCAGTAGTCGTTCGTGTAGCGGTTGCCGTTGGCGAGCGTTGCGGTCATGGTCTCCTCGACGATGACGCGCTCGCCGTCGGCGTGGAAGGCGTGGAAGGTGACGGTGACGTCCCGGACGAACAAGCGCGGGAAGTCCTCGGCGAGGAAGTGGGCGATCGCTTCCCTGCCGATCATGTGGCTGGGGCCGTTCAGCGCGACCGCTGTCGCGTTCCTTGGCGGTGCCAGCCACTCGGCGTCCTCGGTGAAGACGGCGGAGATCCGTTCCGCGTCGTGACTGGCGAACGCCCTCCAGGCGTCCTGAACGATCTCGCGGCTGCGTGGTGACATGCCCGCGAGGCTAAGCGCGCACGAGCCGCGGATCCGGCGGGTTTCGGACATCGTCACCCCGAAGTCCGCCGAACGCAGCGCCGTCGGCGCGAACTTGCTGCGAAACCTGGCGGATGCCACGCTGCGGGAGGGAAGATCGGGGACTCCCGCCGATGTCGACGCCTGCGGGCCGGGGAGGGCGGATGGGTTTCGATGACCTGACGGACGCCCAGGTCGCCGAGGCACTGGCCCAGCGATGGCGCGTCGTGAAGGATGCCGAGGCAGAGGCCGAGCGACGGCGCGAGCCGAAGACCAAAAGCGAGCACACCTCGTCGCCGCCGGACCCCGGCTTGGACCCGACCCTGCCACGCGCGCGCCGACTCCCCGGCGGCCGCCGGAACGAGAACTGGCTCGTGACCGTCGACGGCGAGGAACTGCTCCTGCAATTCCCGGCTCCTCTCGACGCGTTCCATCTCGACAGGGACGCCTATCCGCATCCCAAGTGTCCGCCGGAGCCGCGGTGCCTGGACCAGGTCGATGTGTTCCGTCATTTCGGCGCGCAAGGAGCGTCCTGGTCGACGAGAGTGCGCTTCCAGGCGCCGGACAACCAGTTCTATATCCGGGACTTCGTCCCCGCCGAATTCCCGGAGGTCGTCGACCGCGACGACGTCTACTTCGAGACCTCCGAGCAGTGGGTTGCCGCGGTCTCGGAGCAACTCCCCCGCATCTGGGAGGAACGGGATGCCAACCCTTGGCGCGGGCCCATGCTCGGCATTCAACCCTCGGACGTCGCCGAGCAATTCGCGGCGGTGTCCCGGAGGCTCAGGTTCGTCGTCGACTTCTACGAGCCCCGGGTTCCGAGGTTGTTGCCCGCCCTCGGCCTGACCGACGAGGTGCTGCAGCGCGTACAGAACCGTCGGCTGCCCCGCAGACACACGCCGTTCGGCTTGCAGCACAAGGACTTTCACCCCGGACAGGTGGGCCTCAAACCCGACGGCGGACTCCTCGTCATCGACGAGGAGTGGGCCGCGCCGGGATCGTCCGTGTACGACATGACCACCTTCCTGCTCAACGACCGCATCGGCACGCGCTACCCGGAGATGAGCGCCCGGATTCTGGACGCGCGCAGCAGGACGGAGCAGGCCTGGTTCAGAGCCTTCGCGCCGCTCGTGGCGACCGGGACCATGGTGAACTGGTCCACCTACCTCGTCCGCCAACTGCGCGCACGTTCGTTCGTCGACCCTGCGTCACATGGGGAACCGAAGCCGGCGCACGGGAGCAGCAGTTGGGACCAGGACCTGACACAGGCGGCGAAGCTTCTGAATCGGGCGATCACCGAATCCCGCCGCTATATTCCCGAGTTGCCCCTCGCCGGGCCGGAGAAGGTCCGGGATATCCTGGACGAATACCTCGCCCAGCCGCGCGCCTTCGTCTTCACCGGCGAGCAGATACACGTCGGTGCCGGCGAGTCGAAGGCCTCAAGCAAGCACCGGGAATACCAGGCGAGTCTGCGCCCGACGGTGGAGCCGCGCTCGGAGTCGCAGCCTGCTCTCCCCGAGTTCCCCGCCGCGGCCCGCGGGCTCGCCCCGGTCTTCACCCGGCCCAGCCGCCCTACTCCGGCGACGCGTGCCTCGCCCGGACCGCAAAGAGGACTGCCGCGGCCTGCCGACCTTGCCGCGATGGTCGCCCACGCGGACAAGGCAGTGGGCAAGTTGGCGGACAAAGGCCAGATTCACAACCTGGCGGTGAAACCCTGGGCCGAGCGCCATGTCCAGGGCTTGGCGCTCGAACCCTGACCAGTCCGCACCGCAGCGGAGGCCACCGGCTCGCCGCTAGCGGCGCTTCGCCGGGCTGCCGCGGCCCGCGCCCCGGGTCATACGGAACACCCCGTATGCCGCTTCGAGGGCGCCGATGACGATGAGCACGACGCCCAGCTTGTCGAGCGAGACGGCCGGGAGATCGACCCGGCCGCCGTAGAGCTTGAGCAGCACCCCGACGCCCGACAGACCGACACCACCGACGACGTCCCTCATGCACGCGCTCCCATCCGAATCGTGAGTGTTTCCGACCCGGAAAACGCTAGGTCCGCCCTGGGGTGACCGCGTCCTGCCCGCTGAGGAACCGGCGGTAGACACTTCGATGCAGTCGGCACAGGCAGCGGCCCGTTCCGCCGCGGCAGGTGCCGGTGCGGGTCACACGTAGTCGTACAACGTCCGCATCTGCACGATCTCGGACTGTTGTTCGGCGACGATGTGGCGGGCCAGGTTGCGGGTGAACACGTTGGCGCCGTCCGCGGCTTCGGTCCGGGCCATGGCGACCGCGCCGAGGTGGTGCTCGATCATCAGGTCGAGGAACATGCGCGAGGCGGTCGGGCCGTCGGCGGCCTCGAAGGCCGCCAGTTGCGCGGTGGTCAGCATGCCGCCGGTACCGCCGTGGTGGGCGGTGTGGTCGGCGACGGACTTCGCGTCCACCGGCACCGGGTCCTGGTTCCAGGCGGTCAACCAGGTGTTCATGTCGATGACTTCGCGGTCCTGGTCGGTGCGGATGCGCTCGGCGAGCGCGGTGACGAGGTGCTGCGTGCCCTGCTTGGCGAGCAGGATGCGGCTCATCTCGACCGCTTGCGCGTGGTGCGGGACCATCGCCAGGGCGAACGTCAGGTCGGCGGCGTTCGGCGGCTTCGGTGACGCCGCCGCGGGCCCGCCCACGGACGGCGCCGGGGCGGCCGGGGCCCCGCCTGTCGGGGCGTCGGAGGCCGCCGACGGCGCGGCGGCCGTCGGAGCAGCAGCCGTCGGAGCGGCCCCGGCACCGCCGAACGCCAGCGCCGTCAGCGCGACGCCCGCGCCGGAAGCGAACAACGCGCAGGCGGCGAACCATCCGCGGGCACGCGACAGCGACACAAAGCCTCCTCGAAGAGACGGCGGACAAGGTGGAGGGTCCCCGCACACCCCGCCGCAGGCAGGCGGGCGGGCCGGAGGGCGGGCGGGCCGGATGGCGGGCGGGCCGGATGGCGGGCGGGCCGGATGGCGGGCGGGCCGGATGGCGGGCGGGCCGGATGGCGGGCGGCCGCCCCCGCCCGCCGAACGGCACGGGCGGGCGGGCTGTCTCTTATTCACCTCTCCGAGCCCACGAGTCCC
>NZ_JBMULZ010000025.1:0-105592 GCF_049534875.1 Uniformispora flossi | reverse complement strand
GTCGCGCACAGCACCCCGTCGGTTAAGTCTGCGGGTCGGGGCGGCCGCTGGGAATCTTGTGGCCCGGCCCCGGGGGCGTGGGGGGGGGCGCGGGGTGCCGGGCCCCGGGCCCCCGCGGCATCGTCATGAGGCCCGCAGGCCGCGGAGCGCGGTCTCCACGACCGCGTCCGTGTAGGCCGTCGTGACCGGGCCGGTGCGCAGCAGCCAGCGGTTCAGGAGCGGGCCCCAGATGGCGTCGACGGCGACGTCGAGGTCGAGGTCGGCGGCGAGCTGGCCGGCCTGCTGGGCCTTGCGCAGCCGCGCGCGCTTCAGTTCGCGGACCGGCTCGTCGAGGCGTTCCGCATACAAGGCGGCGAGTTGCGGGTCGTGCGCGATCTCGGTGCTGAGCGCACGCATCGGCTCGGCGATCCGCGGGTCGGCCAACTCCTCGACGGTCGCCCGCAGGACGGCCTTCAGATCGGCTTCGATGTCGCCGGTGTCCGGGAGTTCGGCATCACCCTCCGGGCCTTCGCTGAGCATGAGTAAGGCGTCGAACAGCACGGCGCCCTTGGTCGGCCACCAGCGGTAGATCGTCTGCTTGCCCACCCCGGCACGGGCCGCGATGGCCTCGATGCTCAGCTTCGCGTAGCCCAGCTCGCCGGCCAGGTCGAACGCGGCGGTGAGGATCGCCCGGCGCGAGGCCTCGCTGCGGCGCGCGGAGTTGGGCCGGGCGGGGGCGGGGGATTTCTCGGCAGAGGGCATGGGAGCAGGCTAGCAGGGGGCTAGACGAGACGGTCCGTCTTGACTCGTGGCGCGTGGACGTGCATAGTGATGACTCGAAGCGAGACGATCCGTCTCGTCTCGAATGATTGAATCCTGACAAGAGGAGTTGACGCGCAGATGCGTACCACCGCGAACCCCACTGCCGCCGCGACCACCGCCGCCGACACCGCGGCCACCGAGGAAACCCGTTCCCGTGTCTGGCTCGTCACCGGCGCCAGCCGCGGTCTCGGCCGGGCCTTCGCCGAAGCCGCGCTGGCGGCCGGCGACCGGGTCGCCGCGCTCGCCCGCACGACGTCCGCGCTCGACGGCCTCGCCGCCGCACATCCCGGCCGCGTGCTGCCGCTGACCGCCGACGTGACCGACCACGACGCGGTGTTCGCCGCGGTCGCCGCCGCCGTCGACCACTTCGGGCGGCTCGACATCGTCGTCAACAACGCGGGAACGCTGTCGATGGGCATGATCGAGGAGTTCACCGAGGCCGAGGCCCGCGCCCAGATGGAGACCAACTTCTTCGGCGCGCTCTGGGTCAGCCAGGCCGTCATGCCGCACCTGCGGGCCCAAGGTGCCGGGCACATCGTGCAGGTGTCCAGCATCGGCGGACTCGGCGGATTCCCGTCGACCGGCATGTATGCCGCGAGCAAGTTCGCCCTGGAGGGCATGAGCGAAGGGCTCGCCATGGAAGCCGCCGGCTTCGGCGTCAAGGTCAGCATCCTCCAACCCGGCGGCTACTGGACGGACTTGTACACCGCGATGCGCACCACCACCCCGCTCGACGCGTACGCCCCGCTACGCACCGAACTCGAAAAGCAGTTCGCCGACGGCTCCATCGACAGCGAGCCCCGCCTCGCCGCCGAGGCGTTGCTCACGCTCGTGGACGCCGACGACCCGCCGCTGCGCCTGCTTCTCGGGAGCATGGTCTACGACTTGGCCTTCGACATCGCGCGGAAGCGGATGGCCACGTGGTCGCAGTGGGAGGACGTCAGCCGCGCCGCCGAGCACGCCGTTCCGCCGCCCGCCGACCTGCTCGAACGCCTCGGGGGAGCTTCGTGAGACGGCTGCCACGGAGAGCAGGTGTCCGCATAGTGAGAAATATTGTCCCGTATAGTGGATGGTGGGAGTAGGGTCTGGACATGGCTCGAGAAACCGCCGTTTACACACACGGCCACCACGACTCCGTCCTGCGCTCCCACCGTTCGCGCACCGCCGAGAACTCCGCCGCCTACCTGCTGCCCCACCTGCAGCCGGCCATGAAGGTCCTGGACGTGGGCTGCGGCCCGGGCACGATCACCGCCGACCTGGCGCGGCGTGTCCCCCAGGGCTCCGTCACCGCCGTCGACGCCTCCGCGGACGTCCTGACCGCGGCGAGCGCGTACGCGGCGGAACGCGGGGTGGACAACGTCGAGTTCGCCACCGCGGACGTCCACGCACTGGAGTACGCGGACGACACGTTCGACGTCGTCCACGCACACCAGGTACTGCAGCACGTGGGCGACCCGGTGCAGGCGCTGCGCGAAATGCGCCGCGTCTGCAAGCCCGGCGGCTTCATCGCCGCACGCGACGCCGACTACGGCGGCTGGTTCTGGTACCCGGACGTCCCAGGCCTGACCGCATGGCAGGACCTGTACCGGACCGTCGCCCGCGCCAACGGCGGCGAGCCGGACGCCGGCCGGCGCCTGCACGCGTGGGCACGCGAGGCGGGCCTGACCGACGTCACGGCGTCGACGTCCACGTGGACCTACGCCACGCCGGACGAGCGGGCCTGGTGGGGCGGCCTGTGGGCGGAACGCACGCTGGCGTCCACCTACCGCGAGCGCGCGGTCGGCGGCGGCCACGCGACGGACGCCGACCTGGAGCGCATCGCCGGTGCGTGGCGTGCGTGGGCCGCCGAGCCGGACGGGTGGCAGGTCATCGTGCACGGCGAGATCCTGTGCCGCGCTTGACGGTTGGCGGGGCGGCGGCGAGCCGGACGTTTGCCGGCCGAGGCGGCGTCCGGTGCGGCCGCGTCGCACGAGGCCGGCGGAATACCGCGGGTGCCCGGGTTCGCCCCGGGCACCCACGGTCGCCGTCTCAGAGACGGGCCATCCAGATGTCGGTGATGCCGCGCGGTCCGCGGGACCCCGGCCGGACGCGCGTGTCGTCGTAGTCGTAGCGGAGGTCGTGGGTCACCCCCACCACGCCGTCGACCGCCCGGCACAGCCGGACCACGAGCGGGACGAGGCTCCGCGTCTCCAGACTCCCGGCGAGGTGGACCCGCCCGGCGTCGACGGTGACGGACACCGTCGCCGGATTGATCCACAGCGCGCGGCGCAGCACGTCGCCGACGATTTCGTCGCGGATCTCCCGGTCGCCGCGCAGGAACACACGCAGGAGGTCGCAGCGGCTGACGACGCCTTCCAGACGGCCGTCGGCGTCCACGACCGGGAGGCGTTTGACGCCGCGGCGTTCCATGAGGCGGGCGGCGTCCACGACCGTGCCGTCCGCGCGGATGGTGACGGCGGGCGAGGTCATCAGGTCGCGGGCGACCTCGGCGCGGGACTTGTCGGCTGTGCCGCGGCCCCCGAAGAGCCGCCGCGCCGGAGCGCGGCACGCCTCGTCGGCGTGGGCTTCCTTGCGCAGCAGGTCGGCCTCCGAGACGACGCCGAGGATCCGGCCGTCGGCGGCCGCCACGGGCACGGCGCTGATCCGCGCGCTCCGCAGAGTCCGCACGATGTCGGTGAAGTGGGCGTCGGGGTCGATGGTGACGACGTCCGTGGTCATGACGGAGCGGACGAGCTGATGACCCATGGCGTGCCTCCGAACGTGGGTGGGACGGGGGATAGGCGCGGGGGAAGGGACGCGGAGCGGCGCCGTCGGGCGCATGATCGGCTCGGGCGGCACGGCGGCACGGCGGCACGGCGGCACGGCGGCAGGGGGCTCCTCGGCGTGGACCACCGCGGGCTGACAGCCATGCCGACGGCCGTGAACGGCGTCGGGCACGGTCACACCTCCGCCTTGGGCCCCCGGTCCGTGGGCCCGGCCCGGCCGGGCCTGGCGCGTCCGGCCGTCTGCCGGGGGCGTCGGTCAATGATGCCGCGGGCGGCGGTGGTGCCGCGGCGGGCCGCCGAGCGCGACGCCGGCCAGGAACGCGACCAAGCCCGCGCAGCCGACGATCAGACCGAAGACCGCCCAGAAGTGGGCGTCGAAGAGGAACACGGCCGACCCCTTTCCTTTTCCTACCGTTGCGCCCGGGCGGTCTGCCCGGTCGTCCTGGGAAAACCGTCGCGCGGCAGGGGAGTTCGCCCGCAGAGGCGGTGGACCCGACGTCATGGGTCGAATGGCCGGTTGGGGTGTGCGCCAGGCCGAGGCCGGATCGCCCACCCGGCGGGTGGCAAGGCAGGGGTCACCGCCCGCCGGACGGCAAAGCGGCAGGCAGCTTCGGGTCGGACCGGCGCGGGGACTGGGCATAACGATCAAAGGGACGCGCGGCACCGGGTCGGCGGCCGGCTCAGGCGCCGGCGGGCTCGGCCGAGGGACCTCGGCTCCGCCCCCCGCCTGCGGCGCGGCGTCCGCGACCCGGGCAGCCGGCTCGGTCGTCGGGCTGCGCCTTCCGGTGATTCGTCGCCGGGCCCCGCCAACGGGATCCGGGTGCCGAATTCCGTTGGCGGCCCGTCGGCCCGTCGGCCCGTCGGTCCGCACGGGCCGAACGGCCCTGTCCGTGTCGTTCCCCGACCCGGCAGGGTCGTGGCGCGAGGCCGTCGCGCCCACGGGGTGCGCCGCCCGTCGGCCTCGGGCGTGCCCGCCCGCAACTCCGCACCCGGAGGAACACCGCTCATGAACACCACCCCGCCCTTCGGAGCCCCCGCCGCGGCGGGCGAACGCCACGCTCTCGCCGCCGATGGCACGATGCTGCGCTTGGCCGTGCCCGATCCCGCGGACGAGCCCGCCGTCCGGGCGTTCTTCACGGGACTGTCCGACGAGAGCACGCGGATGCGGTTCTTCGGCGCGAGCCGCGTCGCCGGGACCCAGACGGCCGCCCGCATATGCCGTCCGCCCGCGGAAAGCGGCGCCCTGCTCGCGTGGCGCGGCGACCGGGTGGTCGGCGCCGCCGAGTTCCACGGCACCACACCGCACGAAGCCGAACTCGCCCTCGCGGTCGCCGACGACTGGCACCACCGCGGCATCGGCACGCTCCTCATCGAGCACCTCATCGACATCGCCCGCGGCCGCGGCGTGCGCCGCTGGACTGCCGACGTGCTCGCCGAGAACCGGGCGATGCTGCGCGTGCTGCAAGACCTCGGGCTGCCGCTGCACCGCCGTGCGGAAGCCGGAGTGGTCACCGCCGTGATCCCGCTCGACCCGGCCGCCGACGACCCCGGGCGCGAGGAGTTCCTGTCCGCGATGGGGCTGCGCGAGCGCCAGGCCGACACGGCCAGCCTGCTGCCGTTGTTCCGCCCGTCCGCCGTGGCCGTCGCGGGCGCCGGGCGGCGCCCCGACTCGATCGGCCGCGCGCTGCTGGCGAACCTGACCTCGGCCGGATGGCGCAACGGGCTCTACGTGCTGCACCCGACGGCCGAGTCCGTCGCGGGCGTGCCCGCCTACCGCCACATCGCCGATTTGCCGCGGCTGCCCGAGCTGGTGGTGGTCGCCGTCCCCGCCAAGGCCGTCCCCGATCTGGCCGAGGAATGCGGGCAGGCCGGCGTCGCCGCGCTCGTCGTGGTCACCGCCGGTCTGGACCCGGACCAGACCGCCCGGGTCCGCAACGCCTGCCACCGCTACGGCATGCGCATGATCGGTCCGAACGGCGTCGGCATCGCCGACACCGGCGGCCGTACCCCGCTCAACGCGAACTTCACCGGTATCCGGCCGGTCGCCGGGCACGCCGGCGTCGCCGTGCAGTCCGGCGGTGTCGGGATCGCGCTGCTGCGGCAGCTCGACCGGCTCGGCATCGGGGTGTCCACCTTCGTGTCGCTCGGCGACAAGTACGACGTCAGCGGCAACGACATGCTGCAGTGGTTCGAGACCGACCCGCGGACCGAACTCGCCGTCCTGCACCTGGAATCCTTCGGCAACCCGCGCAAGTTCTCGCGCATAGCCCGCCGCGTCGGGCGGTCCATCCCCGTGCTCACCGTGGACGCGGGCCGCTCGGCCTCGGCCCGCCGCGCCGCCGCGTCGCACACCGCGGCCGCGGTCACCCCGACCGTCGCCCGCGCCGCGCTGTTCCGCCAAGCCGGTGTCACCGCCACCCACTCGATCGGCGACCTGGTCGCGGTGTCCGCGCTGATGTCCGCACAACCGCTGCCGCGGAACAGCGCGGTCGCCGTCCTCGGCAACGCGGGCGGCCTGGGCGTGCTGGCCGCGGACGCGTGCGCGGATGCCGGACTGGCCGTCCCGTACCTCGGTGAGGAACTGGAGCGCGAGCTGAAGCAGATCCTGCCGCCCGGTGCGGTGTGCGCGAACCCCGTCGACACCACCGCCACCGTCACCGGCGAAAGCCTGCGCCGCGCGGTCGACGCCATCGCCGCGACCGGACGGATCGGCGCGGTCCTGCTCGCCCTCGCCCCGACGGCGCTGGGCGACCCGCTTGCCGAACTCACCCGGGGATCCGCGGTGCGCGGGATCCCGCTGGCCGTCGTCGCCCCGGAACGCGCCGAGGCCGTCGACCTGCTGCCCGCCTGGCACGGCGCGCTCCCGGTGTTCGCCGACTCGCGGACCGCCGCCGTCGCGCTCGCCCACGCCCGCGACCGCGCGCAATGGCTCGCCCGGCCGCGCGGTGTCGTCCCGCTCCTCCCCGGAATCGACCCGGACCGGGCCCGGGCGGTGGTCGCCGAGTACCTCGCCGGACACGAAGGCGGCGGCTGGCTGCCGCCGGAGGAGTGCGCCACGGTGCTGGCCGCCTACGGCATCCCGCAGGCACCCATGCGCTACGTGACGTCGGACGACGCCACGGTGCGGGCGTTCCGCGAACTCGCCGACCTGTCGCCCGCCGGGACCGTCGCGGTGAAGGCGTATGGTCCGGAACTCCCGCACAAGTCCGACGTCGGCGGCGTCCTCCTCGACATCGCCGACCCGAACGCCGCCCACGCGGCCTACGCCGAACTCGCGCACCGCCTCGGCCCGCGGCTGGCCGGCGCCGTCGTCCAGCCCATGGCGGCGCGCGGGGTGGAACTCATCGTCGGCATCGACCAGGACGAAGTTCTCGGCCCGCTCCTGTTGTTCGGCCTCGGCGGCACCGCCGTCGACCTCTTCGGCGACCACGGCGCCCGGCTGACCCCGCTCACCGACCTGGACGCCGACGACCTGCTCGGCGAGTCCCGCGCCGCCAAACTGCTTTACGGCCACCGCGGCGAACCGCCGTGCGACACCGACGCGGTCGCCGACCTGCTGCACCGGGTCTCGCGCCTCGCCGACGACCTCCCGCAGATCGCCGAACTCGACCTCAACCCGGCGATCGCCACCCCGGGCGGCGTCACCGTCGTGGACGCCCGCATCCGCGTCGCGGTGCGGCACCCGCGCGACCCCTACATACCGCGTGTGCGCTAGTAGCTACTGCGCTGGGCCAGGCTGCGGCTAGGCCGTCTCTTCCTCCGCCCCGGACAGCGCGTCGGCGATCATGCGGGTAGCGAAGTCGTGGTCGTCGGTCATGCGGTTGATGTGCTCGGCGAGGAGGAACGCGGTGGCTTCGAGCGGCGTCATCTCCTCGTTCGTCCAGTAGCCGTACTGCTTGCGCCACAGGTTCGGGCTCAGCCCGGTGCCCGCGGCGACGAGCAGGCCGGCCATCGTCGGAATGACCTCCGGGCGGATGCTCTTCGGCATCATCCGCATGGTGGCCACGAGGTTCGGCACCACGGCCTCGATGGGGTCCTGGTCGTGGTCCTCGTAGGCCTGCCGCAGCCATGCCATGAACATGTAGATGAGCGTGCACGTGCCGTCCAGCACCGCGTCCGCACCCTCCGGGCCGAGCGACGCGATGTACTGGTCGACCAACGCCTGTTCCTCGGGGTCCGGGCCGGCCTTGCCGTCGTAGATGCCTTTGAGGCGCGAGTCGATCAGCATCAGCGCGGCGGCGACGTCGCCGGCCGGAGCGTGCCGGGGGTCGCAGGGTGATGGCACGAGGTCCCCTCCTCGGGTGCGCGTCCGGGTAACGCGGCGTACACGTACCGTAGTCCGCCGGGGAAGCCCGCGTCTCGACCGGGTCGAGGCGCTGGGTCCGTCACGTGTGTGCGGCGACGACCGACGCCGCTGCGGCGAGCAGCGGTTCGTCCGCGGCCGCGGCCGCGTCGGGCTTGGTGGTCAGCACGGCAAGCACGAGAGGACCGCGGGAGGGCGGCCAGGCGAGCGCGACGTCGTTGGCGGTGCCGTAGCCGCCGGTGCCGGTCTTGTCGGCGACCGTCCAGTCGCGGGGCAGTCCGGCGCGGATGCGGTGGGCGCCGGTGGTGTTGGCGAGGAGCCAACCGGTGAGCAGCTCGCGGTGCCGGGGGTCGAGGGCGCGTCCCAGGGTGAGGCGGGCGTAAGTGGCGGCCAGGGCGCGGGGCGTCGAGGTGTCGGTGATCCGGTCGGGCTCCGCCGAGTTGAGGGCGGGTTCCCAGCGGTCCAGGCGGGTCACCGGGTCGCCGAGGGAGCGGCAGAAGCGGGTGACGGCGGCGGGGCCGCCGAGTCGGCGGAGCAGCAGGTTCGCCGCGGCGTTGTCGCTGTAGGCGATCGCGGCGGCGCACAGGCCGGCGACGGTCATGCCGTGCGCGAGGTTGTCGGCTTGGCCGGTGATCGGGGCGTAGCCCGCGGCGGTGGTGTCCTGTTCGGTGTAGTGCAGCCGGGTGGCCAGGAATTCGCCGTCCCGGTCGAGGTCGCGCAGGACCGCGCCGACCGCGAGCGTCTTGAACGTCGAGCACATCGGGAAGCGCTCGTCGGCGCGGTAGGCGACGCCGCGGCCGGTGTGCGGGTCGTGGGCGAAGACGCCGAGGCGGGCGCCGTGCGCCTGTTCGAGTGCGCGCATTTGTGCGGTGACACCCGCCGGTGCTGTTTCCCGGGCGAACGCCCGTGCGCCGGAGGGGTAGACCAGGGCGGCGCCCGCCGCGGTGAGGCCGACGAGTAACCCGCGCCGGCTCGGATTCCGTTCCATGATCCTCATACTGCCGCGCGGCGCGGGTCGGCAACCGCGCCTGACCCCTCGGCAGGCGTGTCGGCAACCAGCCTCAGTAGCCGCCGCCGGAGCTGCCGCCGGACGGGCTGGGCGCCGTGGTGACCGGGTTGCCGTGGGCGTCGAGCACCCACCAGGTGCCGCCGAAGGTGTTCAGGCCTTGGCCGTTGACGTCGCCGGGCTTGGCGTCCTGGGCGTAGGTGTAGACCGGATGCCCGTTGTAGGTGACCTGGCTGCTGCTGTCGTTACGCGGTGTGGATCCGACCTTGGAGGCGTCGACTTGGCCGCTGGTGGGGGCGTTGACCTGCGTGTCGGGCGGCCAGATGGAGGCGCATTCGCCATAGCAGTTGGACGTCGTGCCCGCGTCGGCGGTGAGGAGGTACAGCGTGCGCCCGGAGCCGTTGACGAGGATCTCGCCGTACCGCGAGTTCGCGGTGTGCAGCCCCGCGGCGCTCGTCGCCGCGGACGGCGTGGGGGACGAACTCGACGAGCTGGACGACGAACTGCCGCAGCCCGCGGCCAGGGCCGCGACGGCGACCGCGCCCGCGGAGAACGCGAGGAGTCGATTCATGACGGACTTCTTCCACGAGTGACCCGGCTCGCCGCGGCGCGGCGGCGTCCGAGGTCCGACGTCGTGGTTACGGACCGAAGGGCCCCGGCCGGACCCCTTCCGCGGGCCCGGGACTGAGGCCGTGCCACCGGACACGACCTGAGGGTCATACCCCAAGCCTTGCACCGCGCGCGGACCGCCCGCCGCTCGTGCCCGCCGGTCGTCCGGATTTCCCGACCTACCCGCGGCGGTTCGGCGGATCAGGTGGCGGGCCGGCGGTCCACGTTGCGGGCCAGCGTGGTGAGGAGCCCGGGCAGGCCCGCCGCGGTGCCGGCCGGAAGCCCCGCCACCGTCTCCTCGGCGAGGGTGCGCCACAGCTCCTTGACCTGTTCGGTCAGCGCCGCGCCGCGCTCGGTCAGCTCGACGACGCCGGCGCGCTTGTCGGACGGCGCGGGCGTGCGGCGCAGGTAGCCGGACGCCTCGAGCTTGCGGGTCATGAGCGTGACGCTCGGCGGTTCGACCCCGAGCGCCCGACTGAGCCTGGCCTGGATCATCGGGCCGCTTCTGGCCAGTTCGAGGAGCACCGCCTCCTGCCCGGGATGCAGGCCCAACGGGGCCAGCAACGCCGAGATCCGCGCGCGGTGGCGCAGGGTCAGCAGGCGGACGGCCTGGTTGACGGCGTCGGCTTCCTCGAAGTCCACGGGCTCTCCTCGACAGGTTGGTTATGCGGATAACCATCGACGGGGAATATTATCCGCACAACCAGGTGTGAGCGAGGAGAACGGCATGTCCGCACGTCCCAACGAATACGGCCAACCCGTCGGCCGCCCTCTGCCCGCCTGGACGGCTGTTCCCGCGCCCGCCAGGGTCACCCTCGAGGGCCGCTTCTGCCGGGTGGAGCCTTTGGACGCGGGCCGCCACGCCGACGACCTGTACGCGGCCTTCGCCCTCGCGGCGGACGGCAGCGACTGGACCTATATGTCGGCCGGCCCCTTCGACAGCCCGGCCGACTACCGCGCCTACGTGACGGCGACGACGCAGGCGGACGACCCCCTGCACTACGCAGTCGTCGACCCGCGCACGGGCAAGGCCGCGGGCAGTCTCGCCCTGATGCGCCAGGACCCGTCCAACGGCGTCGTCGAGGTCGGCAGCGTGGCGTTCTCGCCCCTGCTGAAGCGGACCCCGATATCCACCGAGGCCCAGTACCTGCTCATGTCCTACGCCTTCGACGAACTCGGCTACCGCCGCTACGAGTGGAAGTGCGACAGCCTGAATGCACCCTCGCGCACGGCAGCCCTGCGGCTGGGCTTCACCTTCGAAGGGATCTTCCGCCAGGCGGTGGTCTACAAAGGCCGCAGCCGCGACACCGCCTGGTACTCCGTCATCGACTCCGAGTGGCCGCGCGTCGGCGCGGCGCTGCGGGAGTGGCTCTCGCCCGGGAACTTCGACGCGGAAGGCCGCCAGAAACGGTCCCTGTCCGACATCCGTGTTCCGGGCGACGTGTGAACCGTCGAAGCTTCTCCCGGGCAGGAAGCTAACCCCCGAGCTGCTGCCGCCAGTCGTCCGGGAGCCGGTCCGCGGGGCCCGGTGTGGACTGGTCGACGGGGTGGTGCTCCGGCGGGGCGAGCGCGGGGCCGGACTCGTAGAACTCGGATGTGGTGTAGTCCCAGAACCAGGCCTCGCCCGGTTCGAAGCTGCGGATCACCGGATGCCCCGTGTCGTGGGCGTGCGCGGTGGCGTGCTTGCTCGGCGAGTCGTCGCAGCAGCCGATGTGTCCGCACCGCGCGCACCTGCGCAAATGCAGCCACCAGCCGCCGGTCGCGTCGCATTCGGCGCAGCCGGTGCCGCTCGGCGGCACGGTCGGGTCGATCGCCTTCTCGGGGTTCATCGGGACTCCTCCGCGGGGTCGGTGTCGGCTCGGGTCCGTGCTTCCGCTTCACAGGCTAGGCGGGGTGGCGGGAATCGGCCCGGTACGGCACGACACCGGTGTGTTGTCCGGGGCGCCGGGAAAACCCTTTGTCTTGGTCAACTCGTATGTTTGCCAAGTGGGTTACCATCCGCTCGGAGATCGTCCGAGAGGGGGCCGCGGTGCCGGCTGGGGGAAGATTCGTCGCGATGCTGGCGGCCGCGGGGGCGGTGGCCGTGGCGGGGGCCGTCGCCTCGGTCGTGGTGGCGACGTCCACGGGCGGGGGCGGCAACCGCGAACTGGAGAAGACCACGAAGGAGTTCCTGGCCGCGACGGCCGCGGGCGCGTCGGCGGACGGGTACTACGGTGTCTGCGACGGATCCCCCGACACCGGGGCGCCCCGGCGGCTCGTCGAGACGGAAGGCCCGGGGTTCACCTTCGACCTCACGTCGTCGACGGCGACGGGGGACACCGCGTACGTCAACCTCACCGTGGTCGGCCGGGACCGGTCCCCGACGCCGTACGCCGTGGACTTGCGGCGGGAGGGCGGGATATGGCGGGTCTGCAGGGTGGAGACCGGGAACATCCAGATCGACGTGGGAGGCCCCGGGTCGTGGTGACCCGGGGCCGGCGGCGGGAACCGGGTCAGCGCACGACGTCGAGGACCTGCTTCTGCAGCCCGTTGCCGTAGACCTCGTGCTCGACGATCTTCAGCTTCTGCGCGTCCTTGTCCGTGGTGCTGAACAGTCGCTTGCCCGCGCCGAGCAGCAGCGGGAAGACGAGCAGGTGGTAGCGGTCGATCAGGCCGGCGTCGGACAGGGCGCGGTTCAGCGATGCGCTGCCGTGCACGATGATCGGGTCGCCGTCGGTCTTCTTCAGCTCGGCGACCTCGTCCAGCGAGCGCAGGATCGTGGTCTCGCCCCAGTTGGAGACCAGCTGGTCGTCAGTGAGCGTCGTCGAGACGACATACTTCGGCAGCGTCTTGTAGCGCGCGAAGTCGGCCATGCCCGGCCATACGGGGCTGAAGGCCACGTAGCTTGCCCGGCCCAACAGCATGGCGCCGGCTTCCTCCTGCTCACGGCCCTTGATCTCGAACGCCTCGGGGAGGAACTCGACGTCCTTGAAGGTCCATCCGGAGTTGCGGTAGCCGGGCTCGCCGCCGGGGGAGTCGACGACGCCGTCGAGGGACACGAAGGCGGAGGTGATGAGGGTGCGCATGGGGTGCTCCTGGTGAGGTGTTCGTGTTCGTGTTCGCGTTTGTGTTCGTGTTTGTGTTCGTGTTCGTGTTTGTGTTCGGGCAGCGCTCAGGCGAGGGTCGTGGACAGCCACTGCTGCCACGCGGCTTCGGCGCCGTCGGTGTCGGTCTTCGGGCCGAAGAGGTGGTGGAACATGAGGGCGATGTCCGCGGAGTGGTGGAACGTGTAGAGGCCGTCGGCGCTGCGGACTTCGAAGCGCTCGTCGTCGGCCCAGACGACCTCGCCGTCGAGCGGCGGCCGGTCGGCCTGCGCGCGGGCGCCCTGGACCACCGGGATGCCGAGCCCGAGCGCGCGGGCCAGCGCGGCGCGGACCTCCGGTGCGGTGCGGTCGCCCGCCGGGGCCATGCCGAAGACCGGGACGCCGGTACGGCCGGCGAAGTGCGCGAGGTACTCGCGCAGCGTGTTGAGGTGGAACGGCCAGCCGCGGCGCAGCGCGTCGTACTCGTCCTGCCAGTCGTCGCCGAGCATGCCGCTGTGCACGACGCGGAGGACGGTGCTGCCCTGGTCGCGGCCTTCAACCAGGTACTCGAACGCCATGAAGCGGCCGTCCGGCGCGGTGCCGGTCCGGGTGGCCAGGCGCCGCCCGGGCTCGTAGGCGGTGATCGCGGCTTCCTCGCGGTGGCCGCCGGTGTCCATCGCGGCGGTGCCGGCCTCGGGGTCGACCTCGTTGCGCCCCATGAACCAGGAGTCGAGGCCCGGTCCGGTGGCGATGGCCTCCCAGACCTGCTCCGGGGTGGCGGGCAGCGTGGTCTCGAGGCGGATCTCGAAGGGCTCCGTCATGTTCCTGGTTCCTGTTCCGGTGCGGATTCGTGCGGGGTGCGGTCCGGGGCTCCGGGCGCCGGTGCGTCGGGGATCTGGTGGATGCCGACGACGACGCGGTGCCGTCGGCCGCCGGGCGCCGACTCGTCGTGGTAGCGGCTCACCAACGCGGCCACGGCCTGCGTCAGTTCCTCGGTGAACGCGGCCCGGTCGGCGGCGGACGCGAAGCGGACCTCGGAGTCGAGGCCGTACGTCGCCACCCGCCGCCCCACCCGCGCGGCCCCGGTCACCAGCCCCCCGACTTCCTGCACCAGCCGGGCGCCGAGGGCGACCAGCCACCGGGCGGAGAGCTGGTCGGGCGCCCGCGCCGGGTCGGGGCTGACGGCGGCCAGGGCGGCCGGCGAGATGACGTACGAGGCCGCGACCGCCTGGTAGATCCGCTCGTTGACATTGCCCTTGCGGCGCTCCTCGGCCAACTCGACCAAGCCGTGCCGTTCGAGTTCCTTGAGGTGGTAGTTCACCTTCTGCCGGGGCAGGCCCAGGCGGGAGGCGACCATCGCCGCCGACCCGGGCTCGGCCAGGGACGCCAGGATCTCGGACCGTATGGGGTCCAAGGAGGCCTCCGCGGCCGCGGATTCTTCGATCACGAGTACGTCGAGCACGCATCCAGAATCCCTCCGACAAAAAAATTTGTCAAGGAGGATCCGATTGTCGGTGATGGCCGGCGCCCCTGGCGGAAGGCGGCGCGGCCGGGTCCACCGTGGTGATCCCGACCGCGCCGTCCGGACGCTGTCCCCGCTATTCGCCCACCAGCACCTCGGATGCCGTCTCGACCCCCACCCGCCGCCAGTGCTCCCACCGCGTGCGGACGCTCCCCGGGTACGGATCCGTCGCCGGCAGCCCCGTCACCATCCACGCCAGCAGTTCGCCGTAGAGCCGCGCGGCGCGCCGCGGGTCGCCGGAGACGCCCAGCCAGTGGGCGTAGGCGTTCATCGCGTACAGCGCGACGTCGGAGCCGTCGCCCAACGTGCGGCGGCACTCGTCGACCAGGTGGGACAACTGGCGCACGGCTCGGGCCGGGTCGCCCGCGACGCCCAGCCACAGCGCGCGCTCGGTGCGGGCGGCGAGGGCCAAGGGGTACTGCCGGGTGCAGTCGGCGGTGAGGAGCCCCAGGGCATGGGCGGCGGTCTCGGGGTCGCCGGAGTGGCCCGTCCAGTACGTGTGTTCGCCGCGGAGCAGCAGCGTCCGCACGTCGCTGCGACCCAAGGCCCGCGCGGCGCGGTCCGCGGCGGTGCCCACCTGGTCGCGGGCGGCGCCGCACCAGCCCATCGCCCCGGTCATGTGGACGTGGCCGAGCAGCGCGAACACCGTCTGCGGGTGCCAGGGGCCGAAGTCCCGGGTCGTCTGGGCGTGGAGCGCGCGGAACGCCTTCCGGGCCTCGTGGTGCCGGTCGGCGCGGGCCAGTGCCGCCGCCGTGTCGTGCCGGGCCGCGCACGCGACCTCGGCGGCGGTGGCTGGGCGCGTGAACGACCGGAGGGCCGCGTAGCGGACGGCCCGCGGCTCGGGTGCGGAGACCGTGAGCGGCGGTGGAGCCGTCGGGACGGCCTTGGCGGCAGAGGCCATCGACCCGTCCCGGCCGCTCGCCGCTTTCGGCAGCGGCGGCATCGCCTCGCGGAACCGTTGCACCAGCGTCCACCCCCGCCGGTCCAGCCAGCCCTCGGCGTCGGCGTGCGCCGTGAGGTCGACCGCGTTCCCCAACGCGCGGATCAACGCCGCCGGCGTCGGCCGCTTGTGCGGCACCGGGCGCAGGCAGTCGGCGACGATTCCGCGCAGCGGTTCCGGGAGTTCGGCAGGCAGCTCGCCGGTGGGGGCGGCCGCCCCGGTGGCCAGGTACAAGGCGGTCTGCCCCAGCGCGTAGATGTCCGCCTTGGCGGTGACCGGCCGCCCGTGCACCTGTTCCGGCGCCATGAAAGACGGCGTGCCCACGGCCGTCGTCCCCCCGGTGGCGGCACGGCCCCCGAGTGCGTGCACGAGGCCGAAGTCGATGACCCGCGGTCCCTGTGCGTCCAGCAGCACGTTGGCCGGCTTGAGGTCTCGGTGCACGACTCCCGCGGCGTGGATCGACTGGAGGGCCTCGGCGATTCCCGCGGTCAGCCACAGCACGGTGTCGGTGCGCAGCGGGCCGCCGTCGGCGGTGAGCAGGTGCAGGGAAGGGGCGGCGATGTACGCCGTGGCGATCCACGGCACGGGGCCGTCCGGATCGCTGCCCAGGACGGGTGCGGTGAACATTCCGTTGACCCGTGCGGCGGCACGCCCTTCCTGTGCGAAGCGGTCGCGGAACGCCGGGTCGCCGGCGAACTCCGGGCGAATCGTTTTGACGGCGACCCAGCGGCCGGTGGCGGAGCGGGCGAGGAACACCTGCCCCATCCCGCCCGCGCCCAGCCGGGCCGTGACGCGGAACGGCCCGATGCGGAGCGGGTCTTCCGGGTCCACGGCGGACCATGGTGCAACCAGCATGACTTTCCCCCCAGGCTTGCGGCGGCGGCGCGTGGCCGTGGCCGCGGCCGATCCGCCGTCGTGATGCGCGGCATCCTCCCACGGCCCGCGACCCCCGGCGTGCGGTCCGCGCGGGACGGCAACCAGGCGCGCTCGCAACGGATGACGAGGTCATTTGATATGACGTATATCGCCCGTGCGGCGCATGATCCGGGACGAACTTCCGTGCCCTGTCAACCGACACGCCGATTCGTGTTGCGCAGAGTGCGCGCCAACCCGCCTGTAGCGTGTCCGATATGTCACTTTCTGTTGCTTTATGGTCTGGTGACGACTCGGGTAGTGCGGCGCTCTCCCGGCGGCGGGTCCTCCAGGGCACGGCGGCTCTCGCCAGTGCCGCGGTCCTTCCGGTGGGCCTGGCCGCCAACACCGCCTCCGCCGCAACGAATCCGGTCGATCCCGAGCAGAGCCAAACACGGATGGTTCCCGGGGGAAACGGGGTCATCTACAGCGTTCAAGCCGACGGCCGCCTGAAGTGGTTCCGCCACCTGGGGCGCGAGAACGGCACCGGAGTGTGGGTCGGCGGCGGCAGCCCCCGGGAGATCGGAACCGGCTGGCACATCCATACGAACGTGTTGGCGGCCGCCGACGGACAGCTGTTCGGCTTCTGCGGCGACGGCTCGCTCGTCTGGCACAAGTACCAGCTGGCCAACCAGGACACCGGCGAAGGTTCCTGGCATCCCAAGAGCAACACCGTCATCCACACCGGCTTCGGCGGCTTCGGCCAGATCTTCGGCGGCTGGGACGGCGTCATCTACGGGATCGACGCCAACGGCGACCTCTACTGGTTCAAATACCTCGCCGGTGACGGGTCGACCGGCTCCGGTGCCTGGGCGAACGGCGGCCGAGGGTCCCGCATCGCCGCCGGGCGCCGCGACTACGACATGCACTTCGCGGACTCGGACGGCGTCATCTACGGCGTCCGGCACGGCGCCACCCTCGACTGGTTCCGCTACCTCGCCGGCGACGGCTCCAACGGCTCCGGCGCGTGGGCCAACGGCGGCAACGCGATCCACATCGACGACGGCTGGGACTGGGGCTCCCTCACCGAACGCTTCGCCGACCACGGAACGTTCTACTCCGTGTGGCTCGACCGGAAGGATCCCCCCGGCCGCGACCACGAACTCCACTGGAGCCGGCTGACGAACTGGCAGACCGTCGACCGCGACGGCCGCGGCACCTGGGCGGGCTCGGCCGGCGCCCTCGTCGGCAACGGCTTCACCGTCGGCCGCACCGCGAACCTCCAGGGATACGCCGACCGCTGGTCGGTGGCCAACGGCCAAGCCCTCAACGTCTCCGTCTCGTCCGCGTTCGACCGGTACCAGGCCACCGTGCTCCGCCTCGACGGCCCGATCACCCCCGGCACCACGCTCGACCGGACGAACAGCCAAGTCGTGTCCGGCCCGACGAGCCACACGGGGCATCTCCGCAGCGTGCAGTCCGGCTACCGCACCAAGGGCTGCGGCTGGCCCACCGACTTCACCGTCCCCATCGCCCAGGACTGGAAGTCCGGGTTCTACGTCGTGCAGCTCACCGGCGACCGCGGCGTGCGACGCTACGTCCCCTTCGTCGTCCGCCCGCCCAAGCCGGTCGCCAAGATGGCGCTCATGCTGCCGTTCCTCACGCACAGCGCCTACAACCACTGGGGCGGCCACTACCAGTACAGCTGGGACAACCCGCCGCACAACCGCACGCACACCATGCTCCGGCCGTTCGCCAACGCCTACATCGAACCGCCCGGCCACATGGACGTGCGCTTCTACGGCGACCTGCTGCTGCTGCGCTGGCTCGCGGACAACAGCGTCGCGTACGACTGCTACCAAGACCTCGACCTGCACAACGACGACACCTGGCTCGGCGGCTACAAGGCCCTCATGCTGGCCTCGCACCCCGAGTACTGGACCGACACGATGCGCACCCGCCTCGAGGCCTACCTCACCGGCGGCGGACGCGTGATCTACACCGGCGGCAACGGCATGTACGAACGCGTCGAACCCTCCGTCAACGGCACCGCCCTCACCCACCGCAACGAGCGCGGCGACCGCTGGCTGTGGCGCGACCAAGGCCACTCCGAGAAGAACATCCTCGGCGTGGCCTACAACGGCGCGTCCTTCATGGAGTTCGCGCCGTACGAAGTCGACGCCGACCACCCGTTCCTGGCCGGCACCGGCCTGCAGCCCGGCGACCAGTTCGGCAGGACCGGCTACAACTTCGCCGCCAGCGGCTGGGAAGTCGACACCTGCGACGAGAACGGCGCGCGGCTGCCCGGCGTCCAACGCATCGCCCACGGCACCCAGCAGGGCGGCTCCCACATGGTGTACTTCGAGCGCGGCAACGGAGGCTGGGTGTTCTCCGCCGGCTCCTTGTGCTTCAACGGCGCACTCGCGCACGACCGGGCGCTGGCGGGGATCCTGCGGAACGCCGTCAACGCGGGGGTGCAGTAGCCGCCCCGACTCGTCCCCCGCAGACCGGGCGTTACGCCCCCGTGCCCTCCATCAGCCCCTTGCCGATCATGTCCCGGCACACCTCCACCGAGAACGCCATCAGCGCGCCCGCCTGGGCGTCGCGGAAGTGACGTTGGATGGGGGAGGTGCGCAGGAATCCCGAGCCGCCGCCGACCCGGACGCCGAACTCGGCGATCTCCTTGGCGACTTGGTTCGCGTACAGCTTGGCCTCCATGGCTGCCGGGAGGCAGCCGGGGTCCTTGCGGTCCGCGAGCCACATCGCGCGTTCCGCGAGCGTGCGGGCCGCGAGGAGTTTGACGTGCGAGTCCGCCGCGTCGAACTGCACCCACTGCATCGCGCCCACCGGCGCACCGGTGCCCGGGACGATGCGGGTGCGCGCGTGATCGGTCAGCGCGTCGAGCGCGGCTTCGGCGATGCCGATGGACAGCCACGGCAGGCCGAGCCCGATGATGTTCGGCGCGAGCGGGTCGACCATGTGGGCGCGGTTCTCCGCGCGCAGCAGCGTCCCGCGGAAGTTCAGCAGCTGGCTGCGGGTGCCGCGCAGGCCCATCGAGTCCCAGATCGGGACCATCTCGACGGAGTCGTCCCGGTCCACGCCGAAGAACGCCGGGACGTCGTCGACCAGCGCGTTCACCAGGAAGTGGTCGGCGATCTCGCAGCCCGACACGAAGCGCTTCGCGCCGTCCAACACGTAGCCGCCGTCGGCCGGTTCGGCGTGCTGCAGGGGCATGAGGAAGCGGTTGCCGCCGCTGGGCTCGGACAGGGCGTTGGCGAACCGCTCGCCCGCGCGCAGCGCGTCCGCGTACCGCGGCGGCCCGAACGAGACGAGGGCCTGCGCCGCGCCCAGGTGCATCGTCCAGATGCACGCCGTCGCCGGGCAGGCCTTGCCGACGATGCGCAGGATCTCGCCCAGCGCCTGGTACGACATCCCCGACCCGCCGCGCTCCTCGGGCATCGCGGCCATGTCCAGCCCGGCCGCGTGCAGCGCCGTCAGGTTGTCCACCGGCAGGGTCGCCTCGTGGTCGTGGGCGTCCGCCCGTGCGGCGAACTGCGGGGCGAGGTCCCGCGCCGCGTCGACGAACCGCCGGTCGTTCCCGGGAACCGCAAACGGTGAGTTCACCGGGACAGCTTAGGGCGGTGGAGCTGCGGCGCGGGCCGAACCGGGGCATCCCGTCCGCCGGCGGCGGCGCGGGGCTCAATCGTTTAAGCGCCACGTGATCATCGCGTCCGCGCTCGACGGCGTTCACCGCCGGTTTTCCCGGCGCCGCCAGCATTCCCGGCATGAAGTCGTTCCCTCGTGCCACCGTCGTCCTCGCCCCCGCCCTCGCGTTCGCCGCGCTGGCCGCATCCGCGCCCGCCGCGTCCGCCCACCCCGCGAAGACGCCGGACGCCCAGCACATCCCGTTCACCGCCGCGACGGTCACCGCGCAGTCGGACGGTTCGTTCACCATCGCCTGGGACGCGCCGGGTGTCCGCCGCGTCGTGATCCGCGCCGAAGGCAAGACCGTCGCCTCGGGCGGTGGCCGCGGAGAAGCCGTCGTCCGCGGCCTGCGCGCCGCCGACCGGCAGTGGTTCGACCTGGAGCCCGACCACGGCGGCTCGCTGCACCTCGCCGACCGGCTGGTCAAGCTGGACGGCACGGTCAACTTCCGCGACGCGGGCGGCTACCGCACCGCCGACGGCCGCTGGGTGAAGATGGGCGAGATCTACCGCTCGGACGCGCTCGACAAGCTCACCGACGCCGACCGCGCCAAGCTGCGGCGCCTCGGCATCACGACCGTGTTCGACCTGCGCCAGACCACCGAGCGCGCCGCCGCACCGGACCGCCTCCCGGCCGGGACGGACTACGTCGTCGCCGACGTCCTCGCGGGCGGCGGCGGCATCTTCGCCATGCCGAAGACCGCCGGGGAAGCCGCGCAGATGATGGTCGACGGCGAGCGGTTCATGGTCTCCGGCGCCACCGCCAAGACCGCCTACACCGCGGTCTTCCGCGGCATCGGCACGGACGGCGCGCACGGCGTCGTCTTCCACTGCACCGCGGGCAAGGACCGAACCGGTTGGTCCGAGGCCGCACTCCTGACCGCCCTCGGCGTGCCCCGCGAGACCGTCATGGCGGACTACCTCGCCAGCAACGACTACCGCGCCGCGGCGAACCAGGCGGCCCTCGACCAGATGCCGCCCGCCCAGGCCGCGGTCTACAAGCCGCTGCTCGACGTCCGGCCCGAGTACCTCAACGCCGGCTTCGACGAGGTCCGCAAGCAGTACGGCTCCTTCAACTCCTACCTCAAGCGGGCACTCGACCTCGACGCCCGCGACGTGCGCGCGCTGAAGAACGACCTGCTGGTGGGCTGACCCGGCGAGCCGCCTCCGCGGCCCGCCCCGGGCAAGCGGCGCCGGAACCCCGCACGGGCGGGTTCCGGCGCCGCTGTGGTTGCCGGGTCGCTGCGGTTGCGGTCACGCCGTCGGGTGGTCGTCCGCGTACAGTGCCGCCGCGCGGCGGGTTGCCTCGGCGACGCGGTCGCGGAGGTGCGGCGGGTCCAGGACCTCGGCTTCCGGGCCGAAGCGCAGGATCTCGAAGTAGCCGATCTCCCACGACTCGACCGGCAGCGTGACCGTCACCCAGCCTTCCGCGTCCGGCTCGCCCGCGGTGGCGAGCGCGTCGGCCGCGGCGGTGGCTTCCAGCAGCACGGCCAGGTGTGCGACGGCGATCGGGCTCAGCCGGACTCGCGCTTTCTCGCGCAGCATCGAGCGCGCGAAGTCCCGCGACGCCTCCTCCCAGTAGCCCGGCAGATCGAACTCCGGGTCGCGGGCGAACTTTTCGCCGCCGACCTCGGCGCTGGTGAACCGGTCGACGCGGTACGACGCCATCCGGCCGGACGGGCCGCGCGCCGCGACGTACCACTGCCCGGCCTTCAGCACGAGGCCGTATGGCTCCAGCCGCCGCTCCCGGCCGCCGTACCCGCCCCGCAGCACCCGGTCCTCCCAGACCGCACGCGACACCGCGCCGAGCAGCGGCGGGGTGTCGGCCTCGCGGAACCAGGCCGGCGCGTCCAGGTGGAACCGCTGCGTCGCCGCCGCGGGCGCGTCGCCGAGCGCCGCGGCGACCTTCAGCCGCGCCGCGAGGGCCTGCCCGGCCAGGCCCATGTCCCGCAGCGGGCCCGGCAGACCGGCGAGGAACAGCACCTCGGCCTCGGGCCGCTCGAGGCCGGTGAGGCGGGTCCGGTAGCCGTCGACGAGGCGGTAGCCGCCGGCCCGGCCGCGTTCGGCGTACACCGGCACGCCCGCTTCGGACAGCGCCGCGACGTCGCGCTGCACGGTGCGCTCCGAGACGTCCAGCTCGGCGGCCAGCTCGGCCGCGGTCATCGCGCGGCGGGATTGGAGCAGCAGCAAGAGCGCGATGGCCCGGCTCGCGCGCATGCTGCTCCTCTCCGGTGTGTGTGGTGCCCGGTCGTCTCGTCCCCGGCCGGTGCGGCGACCCTACCGAAGGGCCGGTTAGGCCTTCCGGGCCGCGAGCAGCTTGGCGAAGTCGGGCGCGAAGACGGTCATCCAGTGCGGGTGCAGGCGGAAGTAGACGATGTCCCGCTCCCAGTCGAAGGCGTCCGCGCCGTAGAAGTCCTTGAAGTACGCGAGCAGCTCCGGCCAGTCCGCGGCGGGCTCGCCGTCCGCGGGGTTGAGGATCTCCACGGTGCCGTGGGTGAACACGCCGAGGTCTTCGCCGACCATGTGCGCCGCGCTCGCCGCCGGCCGGGCGGCGAGGTGGCGGGCTTTGGCCGCGGTGCGGGCCGTGCCGAAGTGCCATTTGCCGTGCAGGAAGTGGCCGTCCACGCCGCTGATCCGCGGCTCGCCGTGCGCGGTCACGGTGGACAGTGCCAGCGTGCACATGCCGGTGAGGACCTGGGTGAGCTGGTCGGCGGTGAGGCTGCGTTCGGCGTTGATGATCGAACGGAGGTGGGACGTCGCGCGGGAGAGCGAGGCGTCGAGGAGTTCTTGGAGCGCGTCCAGCTCCGCGGGAGTTTCGTACATGGTCGTCCTTGCCGGTCGGTGCGGTGACGGTTCCCACGATCGCGCCCATACCCGACGTCTTGTGTCGGCATTTCCGGCGGCTTTTTCGCGGCATTGGCCCGTCCGGTCGATACGCCGGGGCACGCCGGGGTGTCGCCGTTCGCGCGTGCCTCCGAAATGTCAGGATTATTGCTCTTTGGTCGTCACTCGAAGGAAGGCGGAATCCGTGAGCGTGAAGCCGATCCCGGAGAACTACCCCCGGATCACGCCGTACATCTGCGTCGACGACGCGGCCGCCGCGATCGACTTCTACGTCGCGGTCCTGGGCGCCGTGGAGCAGGTGCGGATGGCGGGGCCGGACGGCCGCATCGGCCACGCCGAGATCCAGCTCGGCGACGGGATCGTCATGCTCGCCGACGAGTTCCCGGACATGGACTTCCGCAGCCCCAAGTCGATCGGCGGCACCGCGGTCACGCTGCACGTCTACGTCGAGGACGCGGACGCCGTGTTCGCCGCCGCGGTCGCCAAGGGCGCGAAAGCCATCCGGCCGGTCGCGGACCAGTTCTACGGCGACCGCAGCGGCCAGTTCGAGGACCCGTTCGGGCACCGCTGGAACATCGCCACCCACGTCGAGGACGTCCCGCCGGACGAGATGGCCCGCCGCGCCGAGGCGGCCATGCGGTCCGCACCCGGCGGCGAGTGAGCGCACGCGCACCCGATGATCGAGCGGCTCGTCCTCTTCGGCGCGACCGGTGACCTCACCGCGCGCTACCTGCTGCCCGCGCTGGCCGCCCTGCACGAAGCCGGACAGCTCGGCGCCGCCGTGCGGCTCACCGGGGCGAGCCGGGAGGACCTGGACTCCGCGGACTATCGCGCGTGGATCGCGGAGCAGCTGGAGCGGCACGGCGGCACCTATCCGGCGACGGCCCGGGAGGCCGTCGTGGCGATGGCCGACTACCGGCGTACCGACGTCACAGACCCCGCCGCGGTCGCCGACGCCGTCGCGGGGGAGGGGCCCGTCGCGGTCTACCTCGCCCTACCCCCGGTGCTGTTCCCCGGCGTCGTCACCGCCCTGCACGCGGCTCGCCTGCCGGCCGGGAGCCGGATCGTCCTGGAGAAGCCGTTCGGCGACAACCTGGCCGGGGCCCGGGAGTTGAACCGCATCCTCGGCGAACTCCTCCCGGAGAACGCGGTGTTCCGGGTCGACCACTTCCTGGCGATGACGACCGTGCAGAACATCCTCGGCAGCCGCCTCGCCAACCGGATCCTGGAACCGCTGTGGAACGGCGTCCACATCGACGAGGTCGAGATCGTCTGGGAGGAGACCCTCGCGCTCGAAGGCCGGGCCGGCTACTACGACCACGTCGGCGCGCTCAAGGACATGATCCAGAACCACCTCCTCCAACTGCTCTGCCTGGTGGCGATGGAACCCCCGATCACCCTCGGCGAACGCGACCTGCGCGACCGCAAAGTCGACGTGCTGCGCTCGGTGCGCCCGCTGACCGAGGACGACGTCGTCCGCCGCACGCGCCGCGCCCGCTACCTGCCCGGCCGCATCGGCGACCGGGACATCCCGGCCTACGCCGACGAGGACGGCGTCGACCCCGGCCGCGGCACCGAGACCTTCGCCGAGATCCGGCTCGAACTCGGCAGCCGGCGGTGGGCCGGCACGACGTTCCGGCTCCGCACCGGCAAAGCGCTGGCGGCCGAGCGCAAAGAGGTCGCGGTGCGGTTCCGCCCGGTGCCGCACCTGCCGTTCCGGCACGCCGGCGACGTCCTGCCCAACGTGCTGCGCTTCGGACTGGAACCCGAGGGGCTCACGCTCGACCTGACCGGCACGGGCGCGCGCCCCCAGGAACTCGCCGCGCTGTCGCTGACCGCGCACATGGAACCGCCCGCCGTGCCCGCCTACGGCCGGCTCCTGCTCGACGTCCTGACCGGCGACGCCGCACTGTCCATCCGCGGCGACGAGGCCGAGGAGTCGTGGCGGGTCGTCGAACCCGTGCTCGCCGCCTGGCAGAGTGGCCTGGTCCCGCTGGAGGAGTACCCGGCGGGCTCGGCCGGCCCGGCCTAGGCCGGGCCGGCGGACACGACCCCGTCCGGGAGACGGCCGCCCCCGAAGACGGCCGGCCCCGGAGACGCCCGGCCCGGAGACCAGGAGGGACGCGATGCCGCACGCCGAAGCCGAGCCGCCGACCATCGTGGTGATGGGCGTCTCGGGCACCGGCAAGACCACGGTGGCCCGGCTCCTCGCCGAGCGGCTGGGCGTCCCGTTCGCCGACGCGGACGACTTCCACCCGCGCGCCAACATCGTCAAGATGTCCGCAGGTATCCCGCTCGACGACGCCGACCGGCGGCCCTGGCTGCAGTCCATCGGCCGCAAAGTCCGCGACTGCCGCGCCGCGGGCACCGGCTGCGTCATCGCCTGCTCGGCGCTGAAACGCAGCTACCGCGACATCCTCCGCGACGTCTGCCCCGGCATCTGGTTCGTGCACCCGACCGCGCCCCGCGACGTGCTCGCCGCCCGGATCGCCCGCCGCACCGACCACTTCATGCCCGTCTCGCTGCTCGACTCCCAGCTCACCGAACTCGAACCCCTCGGACCGGACGAGCACGGCGTCACCCTCGACGCCGGACCGCCCCTCGACGTCCTCGTCACGAAGGCCCTGCAGGCCTTGCCGTACCGGCCTCCGCCGCCCGCGCCAGCTTGACCAGCATCGCCCGGTTGCGCAGGTTGACCGCCCACTCGATCGGCAACCCGTGCATCCGCCCGCCCAGGCCGCGCAGCGGATGCCAGTCGAACACCACCAGCGTGTCCGCACCCCACGGGATCAGCCGGATCGCGATCCGCGCCGCCCCGAAAGGCGACGCCTGCGCTTCGAGCTCCAGACGGCGCACCGGCTCGCTGATCCGCACCGTGCACGTGTCCTCCAACGAGACCGGCCCCGCACCCACGCGCACCCGCAGGTGCGCGCCCGCCCGCGGCCACTCCGGCTCCACGTACGTGATCCGCTGCGCCCCGCTCACCCACTCCGCGTAGCGGTAGCCGTCGGCGAGCAGGTCCCAGACCGTGCGGGGCGGGCATTCGATCAGCTGGTGGCAGCGCGCCATGGGGCGGCTCCTTCCGCGTCGGACGGCCGGGGTTTCCCTCCAGGGTTCGCCGGGTCGCACGCCCGCGCACGTCGGCGAAATCCCACGTCACGTGCCCATTGCCTTCTCCGAAGAACCATGGGAATGTCCCCAAAGGCTTTGGGAAAGAGTTGTGGGAACGGCTCGGCCGGCACCACCGTGAGCACCTGATGGAGGCGACGTGACCGGGGTTGACGTGCGTACCGGAGGCGGGGAAGCGGCCGCGGCGCCGCCCGCGACGATGGCGGAGATCCTGCTCGCCCGCCGTGGCGACCAGGCCCCCGGCCTGCTGCACGAAGACCAGGTCTGGACGTGGGACGAGGTCGTCGGCGAAGCCGCCGCCCGCGCCGCGGCCGCCGCGGAACTGCGCCCGGCCGGGGGCCCGGCCGAGGGGCCGGCGCATATCGGCGTGCTGCTGGACAACGTGCCCGAATACCTGTTCTGGCTCGGCGGCGCCGCGCTCGCCCAGACCGCGCTGGTCGGCATCAACCCGACCCGGCGCGGCGAGGAACTGGCGGCCGACATCGCGTTCACCGACATCGCCGTGGTGATCACCGACGACGCCGGGGCGGAGATCCTCAAGGAATGCGGCACCGACGTGCCCGTCCTGTCCGTCGAGTCCGCCGAGTACGCGGCGCTCCTCGCCCGCCACACCGGTGCCGAGCCGCCCGCCGGCCCGTTCGACCCGCAGGCGCTCTACCTGCTCCTCTTCACCTCCGGCACGAGCGGCGGCGCGTCCAAGGCGGTGCGGTTCTCGCAGGGCAAGCTCGCCCGGTCCGCGCCGCACGTCGCCAAGCTGCACGGCATCGGCCGCGACGACGTCTGCTACTGCCCGATGCCGCTGTTCCACGGCAACGCCCTGATGGTGGTGTGGCACCCGACCATGGTCAGCGGCGCGCGCATGGTGCTGCCGCGCAAGTTCTCCGCGTCGAAGTTCCTCGACGACGTACGCCGCCACAAGGCCACGTTCTTCAGCTACGTCGGCAAGGCCATCACCTACGTCCTCGCGCAGCCGGAGACCCCGTACGACGGCGACAACGCGCTGGTCCGGGCCTTCGGCAACGAGGCGTCCGCCGCCGACATCCGCGAGTTCCGGCGCCGCTTCGGCTGCGAACTCGTCGAGGGCTACGGCTCCAGCGAAGGCGGCGTCGTCCTCGCCCGCACCCCCGAAACCCCCGACGGCGCCCTCGGCATACCCACGATCGGCGACGTCGCCGTCGTCGACCCGGTGACCCGCGAGGAATGCCCCCGCGCCCGCTTCGGCCCGGACGGGCAGTTCCTCAACGCCGCCGAAGCCATCGGCGAACTCGTCAACCGCGAGGGGGCCCCCGGCTTCGAGGGCTACTACAAGAACGAAGAAGCCATGGCCGAACGCCTGCGCGACGGCTGGTTCTGGTCCAACGACCTCGCCTACGTCGACGAGGACGGCTGGTTCTGGTACGCCGGACGCGCCGCCGACTGGCTGCGCGTCGACGGCGAGAACTTCCCCGCCGTGCCCGTCGAACGCGTCCTCGTCCGGCACCCCGACATCATGCTCGCCGCCGTCTTCCCGGTCCCCGACCCGCGCACCGGCGACGAGGTCATGGCCGCGCTCGAACTGCGCGACGGCACCCGCCTGGACCCCGCCGCACTCCCGGAGTTCTTCGCCGCGCAGACCGACATGGGCACCAAGTGGCTGCCGCGCTACCTGCGCGTCGTCGACGTCATGCCGTTCACCGGATCCAACAAGGTCCTCAAGAAGGAACTGCGTGCCGAAGCCTGGGCCCGGCCCGGGACCGACACCGTCTACTGGCGGCCGGACCCCCGCTCGGACACCTTCCGGCCGATGGACGAAGCGGACCGCGACGCGCTCGCCGCACAACTGCGCGCACACGGCCGCGGCCACCTGATGGGCTGGTGAGCACGGACCCCCGTCCGTGTGCGATCTTGGGGCGGACGCCGCCGGGGAACCCGCCCGGTGGCACCGGCGTGCGGAGGAGGCCCGATGGCGGGCGGTGAGCGGCTCGACCGCACGGCGGTGATCACCGCCGCCGCGCGGCTCGCCGACACGGATGGGGTCGGCGCGCTGACCCTCTCCCGGCTCGCCCGCGCCCTCGACCGGCACGTGGCATCGCTCTACACGCACGTCAAAGGCATCGACGGGCTGTACCGCGACGTCGCGCTGCTCACCCAGCGCGAACTCGGCGCCCGGCTCTGGCAGGCCGCCGTGGGACGCTCCGGGCCCGACGCGATCCTCGCGCTCGCCGAGGCCTACCGCGGCTACGTCGTCCGATACCCCGGCCGCTACGAAGTGCTGGTCCGCTACCACCACCCCGCCGACGACGAGGAGTTCCAGGCCAACGCGCAGTACGTCGCGGAACCCATCCGCGCCTCGCTGCGCTCGTTCGGCCTGGGCCCCGCCGAAGTGTCGTCCGCACTCCAAGTGTTCAGTGCTTCGATCCGCGGCCTGTGCCTCAACGAGTCGGTCGGCTTCCACGGCGACAAGCGGCAGGGTCCGGAACACACCCTGCGGCAGTTCGTCGCCCTGTTCACGACCGGACTGGCAAGCGGTACATGGCCGGTGGCGAAGGACGCCGATCCGGCGGACTGACCGCCTTTCCGGCGCGGCCGGCACGAGTGCGGCGGGAGCCCGGCGCGAGACCAGCCCGAGGGAAGTCCCTCTGCGGTGATCGCCGAGGCTGCGTATATTCGCCGGGACCGACGGGCGACGGCCGGTGTTGCCCGCGCGATTCGGGGAGTACGGCGCATGCCGGAAGAGTTTCATGACACGGCACGTGCCGCCGCCGCGAACGTGGCGCGGGCGATGGGAACGGACGCGTGGCCCCGGCTGCGCCCGGCACTCCTGGAGCTGCTGGCCCGCCACGGCACCGACCCGGCCGCGGCCGACTGGGCGGACGGCTTCGCCGACATGATCGCCAACGCGCGGGGGGCGGAGCAGAACAGCCTCCGGGACGCGGTGTACGCGCGGTGCGAGACGACCTTCACGAGTCTGCTGGCGGCCCGGCCGGAGGCGGCGGGGGAGCTGGCCTGGCTCGCCGGGTCCGGGGCGTCGGCCGGCGGGCCGGGGTCGGCGCCGGCCGCGGGACCACCGGCGGGGACGCCCGGGGCGCCGGGGGCGCCGAACTTCGCGAAGCCGCCGGAGCAGGTGCCCGCGCCGGGTGGGTCGTACGGGCCGCCGCCGGTCGCCGCTGCGCCGCCGGTCGCGTCGCAGCCCCAGTTCCCGCCGCAGCCGCAACCGCAGCCCCAGCCGCAGTTCCCGTCGCAGCCTTTCGCCGCGCCGCCGCCTCCGCCCGGTCCGCCGGGCCCGCCGCCCGGTCCGGCCGGGTATCCGGGGGCGCCGGGGGCGTTCCCGCAGCAGCCCGGTCCGTACCCGGCGCCGCCGCAGCCTGCCGGCGCCTACCCGTCGGGCCCGTACCCGGGCGCTCCGGGCGCCCCGACCGGCGCGCGCAACAACAACAAGCTCGTCCTCGGCGGCATCCTCGCGGTCGCCGTGATCGTCGGCGGGGTCTTCGGCGGCATCGCCCTGTTCGGCGGCGATGACGACGACAGCGGCAACGCCTCCGGACCCGGTGCGACCGGCCCGGCGAAGCCCGGGGGCTCGGACGGCTCCGGCGGCGAGGTCGAAGGGCCGTGGATCGGCACGTACTCCAACCAGAAGCCGGTCAAGGCGAACGGGCCCGTGTCGGTCGTCCTCACCCAGGACGGCGACGAAATCACCGGCGATCTGCAACTCGAAGCCCCCGGCTGCGACTTCACCGGTCCGGTCACCGGCAAGGTGAAGGGCTCGAAGATCACCCTCGAGTCCGGCCCCGACACGGCCTACCGCATCCAGATGGAAGGCACCGTCTCCGGCGACCGGATGTCCGGCAGCTACACCACGACCTGCGAGAACGCGTCCGGGACCTGGAAGGCCGACAAGGGCTGACCGGTCGGCGATTCACCCGCCTGCCGGGTGGGTTGCGCGTGCCCCCGGCGGACGTGTCGGTTCATGCTGGCCGGGTATCCGTCGGCGGGCCGGCCGGGCCGCGGGGCCCGCAACCAGGAGGCGACACCGGTTCATGCGTGTGGATCTGAGCGGCAAGACGGCCTTGGTCACCGGCTCCAGCCGGGGGATCGGCTTGGCCATCGCCACCGAACTGGCACGCGCCGGGGCCCGGGTCGCGGTCAACGGCCGCCGTGCCGATGCCGTGGACGCGGCGATCGCCAAGGTCCGCGAGGCCGTGCCCGACGCCGACACGGTCGCCGCAACCGCCGATGTGGCCACCGCCGAGGGAGCAGCCGAGCTGGCCCGGCTGCTCCCCGACGTCGACATCCTCGTCAACAACCTCGGCATCTTCGGCGCGGTTCCGCCGCTGGAGATCACCGACGCGCAGTGGCGGGAGTACTTCGACGTCAACGTCCTCGCCGCCGTGCGCCTGACCCGCACCGCCCTGCCCGGCATGACCGCACGCGGGTGGGGGCGGATCCAGTACATCGTCAGCGACTCCGCGGTGGTCATCCCCGCCGAGATGATCCACTACGGCATGTCCAAGACCGCGCTGCTGGCGGTCTCCCGCGGCTTCGCGAAGACCGCCGCCGGGACCGGTGTCACCGTCAACGCCGTCGTCGCGGGCCCGACGCACACGCCCGGCGTGGAGGACTTCGTCTACCAGCTGGTCGACCGCGACCTGCCGTGGGAGGAGGCGCAACGCGAGTTCATGCGCCTCCACCGCCCGCAGTCGCTCTTGCAACGACTCATCGAGCCCGAGGAGATCGCCCACATGGTGGTCTACCTCAGTTCCCCATACGCCTCGGCGACCACCGGCGGCGCGCTCCGCGTCGACGGCGGCTACGTGGACGCGATCCTGCCGTAGGCCGTGCCGGCGACCCGGCCCGAACGTTTCCTCGGCTTGCCAGGCCCGCACGGGCCTCGTCGTCGTGCGCCGCGCCGGGCACCGCGACCACGGTGGTCGGCAGCACTGCCGGTCAGTCCGAGCGCGGGGAGGATACGTCGCACCGTCGTCTCCTGTCGTCAAGACGCGGAAGGGGTCGGCCGAGTCAATCCGCGGCAGACGACGCGGCCTGCCGGCCGAGTCGGCCGACTGATGAACCTCGGGAGAACGTACGGACGTTGGAGCGAGGAGTCGGCCGCCCCGCGCGCCGGCTTGCGACGATATGTGCCTTCCCGCCGTATCCGGCCTCGGTATGCGCCAATCCCGGCCGCGCCTTGCCACCCCGGTGTGGTGGCGGGCATCGGACACGTGATGTGGATAGATTCATCCCTGTTTGTCTGATCCGGCGGCCGGCACGGCCGACGACGTGAGGAGACGCGTGGGCAGGGACGACGTGCTGCGCATGGAGGACATCACCGTCGTCGACCCCAAGACCGTCGACACAGCGGTCCGCGCCACCATGCTCGGCAACGCCATGGAGTGGTACGACTTCGGCATCTACGCCTACATGGCCGTCACCATCGGCCACGTTTTCTTCCCGTCCGGCAACGACACCGCGCAAGTGCTGTCGTCGTTCGCCACCTTCGCCGCCGCCTTCGTCGTCCGCCCGCTCGGCGGCTTCTTCTTCGGACCGCTCGGCGACCGCATCGGCCGCAAAAAAGTCCTCGCGACCACGATGCTGATGATGGCCGGCGGCACCCTCAGCATCGGACTGATCCCCAGCTACGCCACCATCGGCTTCGTCGCACCCATCCTGCTGGTGCTGTTCCGCATGGTCCAAGGCTTCTCCGCCGGCGGCGAGTACGGCGGCGCCAGCACCTTCATCGCCGAATACGCCCCCGACAAACGCCGCGGCTTCTACGGCAGCTACCTCGAATTCGGCACCCTCATCGGCTACATCAGCGCCGCGAGCCTGGTCACCCTGCTGAAGGCCCTCCTCGACGACAGCCAGATGGAAGGCTGGGGCTGGCGCATCCCGTTCCTGCTCGCCGCGCCGATCGGCATCGTCGGCCTCTACCTGCGGCTCCGCCTGGAAGAATCGCCCGCGTTCACCAAGGCTCTGGAGGAACACGCGGCGGCGGGCGGCGCCAAGGGACAGCGCGCCGACGCGGAACGCGGCGCGGAGGTACCCGACAAGAACCTCGACGCGGGCTCGTTCGCCGAATTCCGCCGCATGTTCGCCGAGCAGCGCAAACCCATGCTGCTGTGCGTCGCGCTGGTCGCCGCGTACAACATCAACGACTACATGCTGCTGTCCTACATGCCGACCTATCTGTCGGACACCTTGGACTACGACGAGACCCACGGCCTCCTGCAGATCGTCGTGGTCATGCTCGTCCTCCTCGCCGTCATCCACCCGCTCGGCGCCTACACCGACCGCATCGGGCGGCGCCCCGTCGTCATCGCCGGGTGTGTCGGCTTCATCGTGCTGTCCGTACCGTGCTTCGCACTCATCCAGAACGGCGGCCTGGTCACCATCTTCCTCGGGCTGCTCATCCTCGGACTCGTCCTCGTGTGCTTCCTCGCCACGATGTCCGCCGCGCTGCCCGCGCTCTTCCCCACCGAGATCCGCGCGGGCGCCCTGTCGGTGTCGTTCAACATCTCGGTGTCCGCCTTCGGCGGCACGACACCGTTCGTCGCCGAGGCGCTGGTCAGCGGAACCGGCAACAACTACACACCCGCGTTCTACATGATGTTCGCCGCAGCGGTCGGCCTCGTCGCCGCGTGGATGATGGAGGAGACCGCCGGCCAACCGCTCATGGGCTCGCATCCGTCGGTCGCGACGGACGAGGAGGCCCGCGAACTCGTGGCGACGGCACAGGAGTAGCCCGTATCCGGTCCGAGGCAGACCGCCGTTCCGCAGCGCGAAACGGAACCCGCCCCCTCGCTATGATGGAAGCCCCGTCCACGCGAGGAGTGCGCTGTGCCCGGAGCCGTCGACGCCGACACCGAGGAAACCACCGGCAAGTCGATCGCCGCCGTCGAACGCGCCATCGACGTCCTGCTGCTGTTCGGCCGCAGCGGCCGCCCCGACCTCGGCGTCACCGAGATCGCCCAGGAACTCGGCATCACCAAAGGCGCCGTGCACCGCATCCTCACCGCGCTGCGCAGCCGCCGCCTCGTCGCCGCCGACCCGGCCACCCGCCGCTACGCCCTCGGGCCGGCCGCCGTCGCTCTCGGCCGCGCGTATCTGGCCCGCACCGACCTGCGGATGACGGCCGCTCCCGAACTCCGCGCGCTGGCCGCGGAACGCGGCGAAACCGCGACCCTGTCGGTACGGCGCGGGGACACCCGGATCTACGTCGACCAGGTCGTGCCCGCCAGCGAGTTGCGCATAGAGGTCGCCATCGGCAGCCCGTACCCGCTGCACGCGGGCGCGTCGTCGAAGGCGATCCTGGCGTTCCTGTCCGACGCGGAAATCGACGCCTACCTCGACCGGTCCCGCCTCGAAGCCCTCACCGCCCGCACGGTCACCAATGCGGCCGCGCTGCGCAAGGAAATCGCGCTGATCCGCAAGCGCGGCTACGCGACCTCGGCCGGCGAACGCCAAGAAGGAGCCGCGGCCGTCGCCGCCCCGGTGCTGGACCACGACGGCGGCGTCATCGCGGTGGTGAGCCTGGCCGGACCGCAGTTCCGCTTCCGGCAGCGGCTGACCGAGTGCGCGCCGAGCGTCCTGCAGGCCGCCCGGCGGCTGTCCGCCGAATTCGGCTACGGGCTCGCCGACGCCGACTGACCGCGCGCGAACCCGACCGGCACCGGGCAGTCGGTGACGATGCGCGTGTCCAGGAACTCCCACCAGTCATCCTGGCTCACCCGCTCCGACTCCCAACCGGTGTCGGCCTTCAGACCGGACAGCGCCTTGCGGTACGCGCCCCACGCCGCCTCGTCGTCGAACGCGGCCCAGTTCTCCAGCACGTACACGTCACCGATCACGCTGTAGTACCAGCGGACTTCGCGCACCATCGGCAGGTCGCGGTAGAACCATCGCTCGCGTTCCTCCAGCCACGCCCAGAATTCCTTCTGGTTGCGGCGCGACCGCTCGGTCATCTTCATGCGGTAGACGAGATAGATCACCGGCCGAACTCCCCAGCGTGCGGCGATGGTTCGATCCCGGCATGCTATGACCGCGGAACACGGTTCCACAACAAGGAACAGGCCTGGGCGTGACCGGCCTTCCGCGCGTCGGCCTGCCGCGCGGGCTCCATCCATCGAAAGGTTGATATTCGCCTGCATCCTTCGATCCCGGCGGCACCATCCCGCGCGCGATGTGCATCCTTTCCGGCCCGGCGAGAGTGGAGACACGCTCACCCCCGGCGGTGAGTCCGCCCCCTGCGTCTGGAGGATTCCGCGTCGTGTTCGTCGCCCTGCGAGACCTGCGCTCGGCCCGCGGCCGGTTCGCGTTGATGACGCTCGTCGTCGTCCTCATCACGGCGCTGGTGGTGCTGCTGTCCGGCCTCACCGCGGGCCTCGGCCGGGAGAACACCTCGGCGATCGACGGCCTCAACGCCGACCGGCTCGCCTTCTCCGACACCGACGGCGGCATCTCCTTCGGTGCCTCGTCGGTACGCGAGCAGACCTGGCAGGACTGGGCCCGGCAGCCCGGTGTGGATTCCGCGTCGCCGCTCGGCATCGCCATGACCCGCCTCGGCGCCGACGGCCGCACCGCGGGCGCGGCCGCGTTCGGCATCGACCCGGCCGGCCCCCTCGCCCCCGACGGCGCCCGCCCGGCCCCGGGCAGCGTCGTCCTGTCCCGGCCGCTGGCCGACGACCTGCACGTCACGACCGGCGACACCATCGCGCTCGGCCCCACCGGAAACGTCCGCGTCGGCGCCGTGGTGAGCGGCGCGTCGTTCAGCCACGCGCCCGTCGTGTGGACGGCCTTGTCCGACTGGCAACCGCTGATGCCGGGACCGCGCGCCCCGGAAGGCCTCCAGGCCACCGTCGTCGCCCTCGACCTGGGCAAGGGCGCCGACCTCGCGGCGGGCGACACCGCGCTGCACACCGACACCGTGACGAAGTCGGACGCGCGCACCGCCATCGGTTCGTACACCTCCGAGAACGGCTCGCTGCAGCTCATGCGGGGCTTCCTCTTCGCCATCTCGGCCCTGGTCATCGGCGCGTTCTTCACCGTGTGGACAGTGCAGCGCTCCGGCGACATCGCCGTCCTCAAGGCCCTCGGCGCCTCCACCGGCTACCTGGTCCGCGACGCCCTCGGCCAAGCCGCCGTCGTCCTGGCCGCGGGGACGGCTGTGGGCACCGGCATCGCGGCGATCGGCGGACGGATCGCGGAGAACACCGTGCCGTTCGTCATCGACGCGGGGACGACCGTGCTGCCCGCCGCCATCATGATCGCCCTCGGCCTCGCCGGCGCCGCGCTGGCCGTCCGCCGCGTCACCTCCGTCGACCCCCTGATCGCCCTGGGAAGTGCCCGATGAGCCTCCGCCTGACCGGCGTCACCCTCACCTACCCGGACGGCGACCGCCGCCTCACCGCCCTCGACGACGTCAGCCTCGACGTCCCCGCCGGCACCTTCGCCGCAGTCGTCGGCCCCTCCGGCTCCGGCAAATCCAGCCTCCTCGCCGTCGCCGCAACGCTGATCACGCCCGACAGCGGCGACGTCGACATCGCCGGCATGCCAGTCCGCGCCCTGCGCCCCGCCGAACGCGCCGCGCTGCGCCGCCGCAGCCTGGGGATCGTCTTCCAGCAGCCCAACCTGCTCGGCTCCCTGACCGCCCGCGAACAACTCCAGGTCATGGCCCACATGGACGGCCGCTCCCCGCGGCAGGCGAAGACGAAGGCCGCGGAACTCCTCGACGCGGTCGGCCTCGCCGACCTGGCCGACCGCCACCCCCAGCGGATGTCCGGCGGCCAGCGCCAGCGCGTGAACATCGCCCGCGCGCTGATGAACGACCCGGTGGTGCTCTTGGTCGACGAGCCCACCAGCGCCTTGGACCACGAACGCGGCACAGCTGTTGTGGAACTGCTGGCACGGCTGACCCGCGAGCGCGGCACGTCCACGGTGATGGTGACGCACGACCGGAGCCAGTTGACACACACGGACGCGGCGTACGAGATGGTGGACGGGCGGCTGGCGACGGCTTCGGGGACGGCATCGGGGGCGTCGTCGTCGGCTTCGCCGACGGGGGAGTGGACGGGGGAGCAGAGGGGGAGCAGACGGGGGTGCGTAGCTGAGGCAGGATAGGCCTGGGCCTGGGCGTGGGGTGCCGGCTGCGTGTTGCGGCGAGGCGAAGCGACCGGTGTTCGAGCCGACCTTCGAACGCGGTGTCGCTCATGCGAGAACGGGTGCGTGACGTTTTCGGCTGCCGTTCGTTGGCGGAACAAAAGGAGCCTCGCAAGCCGGCCGGAACGGGTCTGCCGCGGGGGCAATGGTGCCGGGCTGGTCGTTGGTGTTGGGGGCTGTGTACCAGACGTCGGTTTCCCGACCCCGGTTTCCCGGGCCCGGTTTCCCGACCCCGGTTTCCCGACCCCAGCTTCCCGGGCCCGGTTTCCCGACCCCAGCTTCCCCGACCCCGGTTCGCGCCCCGTCCCCCTTACATCCCGTCCCCGTCCCACCTCCCCAGCGACCGGCTGCGCACCGGCAGCGTGGAGATGATCGGCGGGACCGGCCGACTCACGCCGCGCTGCCACGGCCGCCCCGCGCCGCGGTTGTGGCGCCTGCCGTCCGTGCGCTCGTCCTCGTGCTCCAGCGTGTCGGGGGTCGGCCAGCCCAGCGCGTCGTGTGTCGGCACGTGGGCGTCGTCGTGGGCGTGGTCGTGGTTGTGCCCAAGGCCCCCGTCCTGCGCGTGCTCGGCCCCGTCCCCGTGTGTGTGGCCGGCCGCCTCCCGGTCCCCGTGCGCGTGGCCACCCGCGCCCCCGGCCGCCTCCCGGTCCCCGTGCGCGTGGCCACCCGCGCCCCCGGCCGCCTCCCCGTCCCCGTGCGCATGACCGCCCCCGCCCCCGCCATGCCCCTCCCCGAGCCGTGCCAAATCGAACGCCCTCGCCATCGCCACCAGGCTTTGGTCCGCCCCCGTGCCGTGCTGCGCATAGTCGGTGTCCGGAGCGCCCTGTTCCTTCTGGTAGTTCAGCGCCTTGTGCAGGACCCCCAGGTCCTCGTCCGACCGCCAGCTCGCGCCGCCCGCCAGGTCGTGCGACGAGTACGACCACGTCATCCGGCCGCCGTTGGGCCCGTAGTTGACCGCGTCGCCGCCCCAGCGCACCCACTCGTTCTGCGTGTACCAGTTCTCCAGCTCGCCGTCGGAGCGCATCAGCCACGTCGTGCCGCCCTCCATCGCGACGAAGTGGCCGTGCTTGACGCGCGCCGGGCGGAAAAAATACGTGCCGGGGTCCAAGTCGCCGAAGTTGTAGGACATCTTCCCCTCGGTCGTGTACGCCTCCTCGTAGCAGGGGTGGTGCGCCAGCCGGTGGTCCGCCCACCCCTCCTGCGCGTACACCAGCCGCGTATAGAACCCGCTGACCGGGTCGATGTGCAGGTACTTCACGAACAGCCCCGGCATCGGCCCCGCGTTCGGCACCGCGATCCACTCCATGCCCGCGCTGTCGTGCACGGTGACGTCCTCGCGGGCCGCCCGCGCCCACCGCGGCGCGGCAAGCGAGTCGACCGGGTCAAAGCCCGCGTCGCCGTACTCGCGGTAGTGCAGGATCCGGGTGCCCTCCGCGAACCGCACCGCATCCGTCGGCACGCCCCGCGGCGCTTGCACGTATCCGCCTTTGCCGATCACCCGGTCCCCGTACCGCATTTCGCCGTCGAGGACGTAGTACTCGGTGTCGGCATGGTGGATGCCCGGTCCGCGCCCCCAGTCGGTGTGGAAGTCGATGCGGAGCGACGACGACCCGTCCTCCTCGTCGACGGACAGCCGGCGTTCGCTCGCCCGCCCCTCGCCGGCCACCAACTCCGCGGCGTGCCAGATGTAGTCCGTTTCCTGGATGGTCTCCACGTGGGGTCGCATTGGACATCCTCACCCGGTAGAAATGTTCCGATAGACGGGACGTCGTTCCAATCTTGTGCATCCATGACGGTAGGCCGCCACCCTGCGGGAGGACAAGAGTGGGCATCAGCTTCGGGGGTGCGCCCCTGACGATCGTCGACGGCGTCCGCGGTTTCGCCGCCGCCCAGCCGGACACCCCCGCCGTCCGGGACGGCAATCGCATCCTCACCTACCGCGAACTCGACTGCCGGGCCAGCCGCTTGGCAAATGCCCTCACCGAGACAGGCGCCTCGCCCGGCGCCCGCGTGGCCGTCCTCCTCGGCAACCGGCTGGAGTACTGCGAGATCGCCGCCGGGATCGCCAAAGCCGGCCTGGTCATGGTCCCGCTCAACCCGCGGCTCGCCGAAGCCGAAGTCCGCTACATCCTCGGCCACTCCGGCAGCACCGTGCTCATCGCCGACGACACCGCGGCCGCGGCGGTCGCCCCAGCCGTGACCGGGATCGCCACAACGCTGACCATCGACGGCACCCGCCACGGCGACCCCTACGAAGCCGCCCTGTCCGCCGCCCCCGACACCGACCCCGCCCACCCCCTCGCCGAACACGAGCCCTTCTGCATCGCCTACACCTCCGGAACCACCGGAAACCCCAAGGGCGTTGTCATCTCGCACCGCTCCCGCGCGCTGACCTTCCACATGAGCGCCCTCGAATGGAACCTCGGCATAGGCCGCCGCTCGCTGGCCGTCGCGCCGATGTACCACGGCGCCGGATTCGCCTTCGGCTACGCCCCCGTGCACACCGGCGGCACCGTCTCGATGCTCCGCGCCTGGGACCCGCAAGGCTGCCTCGCCGCGATCGAACGCGACCGCATCCAGTCCCTGTTCCTCGTCCCGACCCACGCGCACATGCTCCGCGCCCTGGGCGCCAAGGCCATCGCCGGATACGACCTCACCAGCCTCGACACCGTCTTCTTCAACGCCGCCGCCTTGCCCGCCCCGCTCAAAGCCTGGGTGCTCGCCGCCTTCCCCGGCGTCGGCGTCCACGAGCTGTACGGCTCCACCGAGTCCGGCATCATCACGAACCTGCGCCCGGCGGACGCTCGCCGCAAGACCGGATCGGTCGGCCACCCGTGGTTCCACACCGAGATCCGGATCGTCGACGCCGAGGGCGCCCCGGTCGCCCCGAACGAGCCCGGTGAGCTGTTCAGCCGCTCGCCGTACCTCATGAACGGCTACCTCGACGACGCCCCGGCCACCGAAGCGTGTACCACCGACGACGGCTTCCTCACCTGCGGCGACATCGCCATCCGCGACGCCGAGGGCTACATCTACCTCGTCGACCGCAAGAAGGACGTCGTCATCACCGGCGGCAGCAACGTGTACCCGCGCGAGGTCGAGGACGCCGCCCGCGCGCACCCCGCCGTCGACGACATCGCCGTCGTCGGTCTGCCCGACGAGAAATGGGGCGAGAAGGTCGCCGCCGTCGTCGTCCTCGCACCGGGCACGACCTTGGACGGCGACGAGCTGGTCGCATTCCTGCGCCCGCTGCTCGCCGGCTACAAACTTCCCCGCCACGTCGCCATCGCCGCCGCCTTGCCCCGCAACGCCGCCGGCAAAGTCCTCAAGCGCGAGCTGCGGGCCCGGCTCATCGACGAAAGCCGACGCCCGTAGACGGGTCAATGCCGCCGCAGATATGCGCCCGTCGGCTCGCCCACCACCTCCCCGTCCCGCAGCCGCACCCGTCCGCCGACCGCCGTGTGGACCGGCCAGCCCGTCAGCGCCACGCCCTCGAACGGGCAGTGGTCCTGCCCCGAGCGGCACAGTTCGGCCGTGACCGTCTGGGTCTTCGCCAAGTCGACGACGGTCAGGTCGGCGTCGTAACCCGGCAACAGGTTGCCCTTCCCCGGCAGGTTGAACGCCCGCGCCGGGTTGGCGGACACCGCCTCCACGATGCGCGGCAGCGGAATCCCGCGCTTCAGATGCCCCTCCGAGATCAGCACCGGATACAGCAGCGCCGTCCCCCCGAACCCCGGGGCCGCCGGCCAGAGCCGATCCCCCTTCAACTCCTCCAGGCAGCACGCGTGGTCGGACGCCACCCAGTCGAGTTCCCCGGCCGCGAACCGCGCCCACAGCGCCACATTGTCCGCCGCCGTGCGGATCGGCGGATTGACCTTGCCGCCGAGCCCGCCCCGCGCGTCGAGGGTGTCGTGGTCGAGGCACAAGTGGTGCAGCGTGGTCTCGAAGCGCATGTCGACGTGCGGGTACGCCTGCCGGGCCTGCGCGGCGGCCTGCGCCGCGTCCCCGCTCGACAGATGCAGCAGGTTGATGTTCGTCCCCGTGTGCGCGGCGATCGTGGTCGCCTCGCCGATGGCGACCTGCTCGGTCAGCGGCGGACGGCCTTCGTGGTACGCCTTGAGCGTCTGCGGATCCCCGGCCGCCTTCACCCGATCGATGAACACCCGCATCAGCTCGCTCTGTTCGCAGTGCAGCGACAGCGACAGCCGCAACCGCGGGTACTCGGCCTGCACCTCGGCGATCTTCTCCATCATCAGGAACAAATGCCCGAGGTCGTACTCGTCGCCCATCGTGAACGCCTGCGCGTCCCGGCTGTTCGACGCCAGGTCGAAGCCCTTGTAGAACATGTAGTACTTGAACGACGTGACGCCGTGGTCGCGCACCAGCGCGGGGATCTCCTCGATCTGCGCCACCGTCATCGGTGCGAGATGGAAGCCGTAGTCCGTCCAGGCGTGGCCGTCGACGGCGGCCAACACCTCGGGAAACAGGTCGAGATAGGGCCCGGTCTTGTTCAGATAGTGCGCCCCGGTGCGGAAGTACGAGACCACCGTGGTCGCCCCGCCGACCAGCGACGAGCGGGTCTCCTCGAAGGCGTCGACGGCGAGGTCCCGGTAGATGCCGAGGTGGAAGTGCACGTCGACGGCGCCGGGCAGCACGACCTTGCCGCGGGCGTCGAGGACGTCGTCGGCGTCCGCGGTGGGGATGCCCGCGGCGATCGCCGCCACCTTGCCGTCGCGGGCCGCCAGGTCGGCGCGGATCGCACCGCCGCCGGGCAGGACGATCGTGCCGTTCTTGACCAGGAGTTCGTAGCGCGCCATGGGTGTCGGTCTCCGTCCGTGACGAACAGGTCCGCATGAATGGGACAGCGTTTCGCTGGATGGAATGCTCTGGCATGATGACGATACGGCCGCCGACGAGGCCCGCCAAGGGACATGGAGGGAGCGCCCCCTGTCATGACGACCCCAGCGCACGCGGCCGACGACCCCCGGGACCCGCCGCTGGCCGGCGTCCGCGTCCTGGATGCGGCCACCTTGTTCGCCGGCCCGATGGCCGCGACCATCCTCGGCGACTACGGCGCCGACGTGGTGAAGATCGAGCACCCGACCCGCGGCGATCCGGTCCGCGACCACGGCCCGAGCAAGGACGGAATCGGCCTGTGGTGGACCCTCCTCGGCCGCAACAAGCACACCGTCGGCCTCGCCCTCAACACCCCCGAAGGCGCGGATCTGCTAAGGCAGTTGGCCGCGCAAGCGGACGTCCTCGTGGAGAACTTCCGGCCCGGCACCCTGGAACGCTGGGGGATCGGCCCCGACGTCCTGCACACCGCCAACCCGCGGCTGGTCGTCGCCCGCGTCACCGGCTTCGGCCAGTTCGGCCCCTACGCGCGCCGCCCCGGCTTCGGCACCCTCGCCGAATCCATGAGCGGCTTCGCCGCCATCACCGGCGAAGCCGAAGGCCCCCCGACCCTGCCGCCGTTCGGCCTCGCCGACGGCATCGCCGCACTCACCGCCGCGCAGGCCGTGATGACCGCGCTGTACGAACGCGACACCCGCAGCGGCCGTGGCCAAGTCGTCGACCTCGCCATCATCGAGCCGATCCTGGCGGTCCTCGGCCCGCAGCCCACCGTGTACGACCAACTCGGCATCGTCCAGACCCGCACCGGCAACCGCTCGGTGAACAACGCCCCCCGCAACACCTACCGGTGCCGCGACGGCAAATGGGTCGCCATCTCCACCTCCGCGCTCAGCATCGCCGAACGCGTCCTGCACCTCGTCGGACACCCCGAGGTCATCACCGAGCCGTGGTTCGGATCCGGTGTCGAACGCGCGGCACACGCCGACGAGTTGGACGCCTGCGTGGCCCCCTGGATCGCCGCCCGCGACCTGCCCGACGTCCTGGAGGCATTCGCCGCAGCGGAGGCCGCCGCCGCGCCCGTCTACGACATCGCCGACGTCTTCGCCGACCCGCAGTACCAGGCCCTCGACACCGTCACCACCGTCGACGACCCCGTCCTCGGCCCGGTGCGCATGCAGAACCTGCTCTACCGCCTGTCCGCCAGCCCCGGCCGTATCAACTGGACGGGGCGGCCGCACGGCGCCGACACCTTCCGGGTGCTGCGCGACCGGCTCGGACTCGGCGACGACGACCTGGCCCGGCTCGCCAAGGCCGGCGTGATCGCGGGGGAGACCGCAGGGGAGGGCGCATGACGTTCGACTGGTCCGCACTCGCGGACGCGCAGGTGTTCGACCTGGCGCAGCCGATGCGCCGCGGCATGCCGCAGTCGCCGAACCATCCCGCGTTCCACATGTCCCTCGTCCGGCGGCACGGCGACCACGTCCGCGCCGACGGCTCGTCCGCGGCCAACGAGGTCATCATGACCGGCGGCCACGTCGGCACCCACGTCGACGCCCTGGCCCACGTCAGCCACGAAGGCCGCCTGCACGGCGGCGTCGACGCGGCCGCCGCGGCCTCCCACGAAGGGTTCGCCCGCCTCGGCATCGACGGCTTCGCCCCCTACGTCGGCCGCTGCGTGCTCCTCGACGTCGCCCGTCTGCACGGCGTCGCCACCCTGCCGCCCGGCTACGGCGTCACCGCCGCCGACCTCGCCGCCGCCGAGAAGGCCGCCGGCACCAGCGTGCGCCCCGGCGAAGCCGTCCTCGTCGGTACCGGCTGGTCACGGCTGTGGGACGGCGGCGGCGACTTCGCGGGCATCCGCGGCGGCGTCCCCGGCCCTGACGAAAGCGCCGCCGCGTGGCTGGCCGCCACCGGCGCCCGTCTCGTCGGCGGCGAAACGATCGCGTTCGAGCAGATCAAACCGGGCGTCGGCCACGCGCTCCTGCCGGTGCACCGGATGCTCCTCGTCGAGCACGGCGTCACCCTTGTGGAGACCATGCGCCTCGCCGCGCTGCTCGACGCCGATGCCGCCGAATTCCTGCTCGTCCTCGCCCCGTTGAACATCGTCGGCGCCACCGGCGCGCCCGCCCGGCCGCTGGCGCTGGTGGCGGCGCGGTGACCCGGACCCAGGTGCGGACGCTCGCGGACTTCGCCGTCGCCTGCCGCGACACCCCGCTGCCCGCCGAGGTCGTCGACGACGTCGCGCACCGCATCCTCGACGTGATCGGCAACTGCCTCGCCGGCCGCGCCGAGTCCGCCGACGCACCCACCGCACCCGACAACGCCGTGCTGCGCGTCCTGACCGGATGGGGCGGCACCCCGGAAGCCACCGTCATCGGCAGCGGCGAACGGCTCCCCGCACCTGCCGCCGCCCTCGCGAACGGCACCTTCGCGCACCTGCTCGACTTCGACGACACCCACCTGCCGAGCATCCTGCACCCGTCCGCCAACGTCGTGCCCGCCGCCCTCGCCGCCGCCGAAGCCGCCGACGCGACCACCCGCGACCTGCTCGCCGCCACGGCCGCCGGCATCGAGGTGACGAACCGCCTCGGCATGGCCTCCTACCTGCCCGAGCTGGGCAACTCCGGCTTCTTCGAGAAAGGTCTGCACGCCACCTCCATCTGCGGCACGCTGGGAGCCGCCACCGCGGCCGGGCTCCTGCACGGCCTGGACGCGTCCGCGCTGGCGTCGGCACTCGGCATCGCGGCCAGCATGGGTGCGGGCCTGCTGGAGGCCAACCGCACCGGAGGCAGTGTGAAACGCATCCACTGCGGCTGGGCCGCGCACGGCGGGGTGACCGCCGCCGCACTCGCGGACGCCGGAATCACCGGACCGGAGACCGTCCTGGAAGGCCGGTTCGGGTTCTTCCACGCCTACCTCGACGGCGCCTACGACGCCGACGCCATGCTCGGCGGACTGGGCGAACGCTGGGAACTCCTCCGTACGGTCTACAAGCCTTACCCAAGCAACCACTTCACCCACCCGGGCATCGACTGCGCGCTTGCGCTACGCGCCGCGGGACTGTCCGCGACCGACGTCGCCCACGCCGAACTCGGCGTCGCCGCCCCGGTCTTGCGGACCATCGCCGAGCCGCGCACGCTCAAGATCCGGCCGGAGAGCGGCTACCACGCCAAGTTCAGCGGCCCGTGCACGGTGGCGCGCGCCCTGCTCGGCGGCGGCGGACTCGGCCTGCACCTGGCCGACTTCACCGACGCGCAAGCCGCCGACCCGGCACTGCACGCACTCGCCGCCCGGATCGACGTCGTCGCCGACGAACGGGCGACCCGGCTGTTCCCCGGCGCCTTCGCCGCCGTCCTCCGGGCCACGACCCACGACGGCCGGGTGCTCGAACACCGGGTCGACTCGTCGCGCGGAGGACCGGGCAATCCACTGTCCCGCGCCGACGTCCTGGACAAGTTCCGGCTCAACGCGGAACGGGCGCTGTCCGCCGACGACACCGCCCGACTCGTCGACGCGGTCGCCGGAATGGCGGCCGGACACCGCGACTTCGGCGACGTCCTGAAGCTCACCTGTCCCGCACCCCGGCCGCAGTTCCGGGACAATCCGACGTAAAACCGTCCGCCGACACGATCGGAGGTCCGGCGATGCCCACACCGTCGCCTTCCGCACCACCCGCCCCGACCCCGGCGTTCCGCGCCGTCGCCCTGCAAACGCGGACGCGCGCCGTCAACGCCCTCGGCACCGACGAAGCCCGCGCCGCCATCGTCGACGCGATCGACCGGATCGGCGCCCAAGTCGCCGCCGCCGTCTCCTGGCACGGCCCCGACACCCGCCTGGTCGTCTTACCGGAGTACGCCCTCACCGGCTTCCCGATGGGCGACACGATCGAAGGCTGGGCCGCGAAAGCCGCACTCGCCCCCGACGGACCCGAATACGACCGCTTCGCCGCCGTCGCCCAACGCCACCGCATCCACCTCGCCACCAACGCCTACGAGACGGACCCGCACTACCCCGGCCTCTACTTCCAGGCCACCGTCGTCTTCGGCCCCACCGGCGCCACCGTCCTCCGCTACCGGCGCCTGCACTCCCTCTACACGCCGAGCCCCTACGACGTCTGGGACTCCTACCTCGACCACTACGGCCTCGACGCCGTCCTCCCCGTCGCCCGCACCGCCATCGGCAACCTCGCCGCCGCCGCCAGCGAAGAGATCCTCTACCCCGAACTCTTCCGCGCCCTCGCCTTCCGCGGCGCCGAGGTCTTCCTGCACCCCACCGGCGAAGCCACCAGCCCCGACCCCACCGTCAAGGAACTCGCCCGCCGCTGCCGCGCCGCGGAGAACATCGCCGCCGTCGTCACCGCCAACAGCGCCGGAATCACCGGCATCCCCCTGTCCGGCGACTCCACCGACGGGCACTCCGAGATCGTCGACCACACCGGACGCTCGCTCGCCCGCGCCGCCTCCGGCGAATCCCTCGTCGCCGCTGCCGAAATCGACCTCGCCGCGCTGCGCCGCGAACGCCTCCGCCCCAGCATGAGCAACCTTCCCGCCCGGGTGAAATCCGCCCTCTGGGCGAGCGAATACGCCGCACACCCCGGCGACGAACCCAACGGCCTCAAAGGCGTCGCCCCCGAACGGGCGTTCTTCGCCGCCCGACACGCCGACAACATCGCCCGCGCCTACCGCAGCGCCCACCCGACCACCGACCCCGGCGACCGGGAGCAGCCGTGAACCCGACCGGCGTCCGCGACCCGCGCACCGGCCGCGTCGAACGCCTCCTCACCCCGCCCACCGACGACGAACTCGCCGCCACCGCCGCCCGCCTCCGCACCGCCCAACCCGCGTGGGAAGCCCGCGGTCCGCGCGGCCGCGCCGCCGTCCTGCACGCCTGGGCCGACGTCCTCGACAAACACACCGACGCGCTCGTCGACGCCCTGGTCCGGGACACCGGCCGGACCCACGAATCCCGCATGGAAGCCGCCCAGATCCCCGCCATGGCCCGGCGCTGGGCCGCCACCGCCGAACGGCTCCTCGCCCCCGCCGAACGGTCGTCCTCCGTGCTCCCCGGCATCACCCTGGAAACCGGATCACGCGCCTACCCGCTCGTCGGCGTCGTCAGCCCCTGGAACTTCCCCCTCCTCCTCGGCCTCATCGACGCCATCCCCGCCCTCGCCGCGGGCAGCACGGTCATCGTCAAGCCGAGCGAAGTCACCCCGCGGTTCATCGCCCCGCTGCGCCGCGCGATCGACGAAGTCCCGGATATCGCCGACGTGCTGGCCGTCGTCGAAGGCGGCGCGCCGACCGGTGCCGCGCTCGTCGGTCTGGTCGACCTGGTGTGCTTCACCGGCAGCGTCCCGACGGGCCGCATCGTCGGCGCGGCGGCGCAGCGGCGCTTCATCCCCGCCTTCCTCGAACTCGGCGGCAAAGACCCGGCGATCGTCCTGCCCGGCGCCGACCTCGACCGCACCAGTTCGGCCCTGCTGTGGGGTGCCTGCGCGAACGCCGGACAGTCCTGCCTGTCCATCGAACGCATCTACGCGCACGCCTCGATCCACGACGACCTGGTCGACCGGCTCACCGCCAAAGCCGCACAGGTCGCGTTGGCCCACCCCGACCCCGCCGACGGCGCCATCGGCCCGCTCATCGACCCCGACCAGGCCGCCGTCATCGCCGCCCAACTCGCCGACGCCACCGCCAAAGGCGCCGTCGTCCACACCGGCGGCCGCATCGAACGGCACGGCGGCGGCCACTGGATCCGCCCCACCGTGCTCACCGCCGTCGACCACACCATGACCGTCATGCGCGAGGAGACCTTCGGCCCGCTCATGCCCGTCATGCCCTTCACCACCGAAGACGAGGCCGTCGCCCTCGCCAACGACTCCGACTACGGCCTGTCCGGCGCCGTCTTCGGCCCCGACCCGGCCACGGCCCGCGCCCTCGCCCGCCGCCTCGACGTCGGCGCCGTCAGCATCAACGACGCCGCCCTGACCGCCCTCGTCCACGAAGGCGAAAAGAACTCGTTCCGGTACAGCGGGCTGGGCGGCTCCCGCATGGGCGACGCCTCGCTGCGCCGCTTCGTCCGCCGCCAAACCCTGATCGGCACCACCGCCACGGGCCGCGACCCGTGGTGGCACACGCCCTGAAGCCCAGGGCCGCAGCCCCCGACGGAACCCCCGACCCCGGACCCCGAACGGCGAACCTGAACCCCGAACCCCGAACCCCGAACCGAGGAGCGTCATGGGAATCCGCGAAGGCATGCCCCTGCTCGCCAAGCACGAGGGCGACTGGGAAGGCACCTACACACACGTCGACCCGGAAGGCAAGATCCTCGACCAGCACAAGTCCCATCTGACCTGCGCCTTTCCGGAAGACGGCGACTACCCGTACCACCAGACCAACACCTACACCTGGCCCGACGGCCGCACCGAAGTCCACCAGTTCCCCGGCACCTACGACGGCTACGGCCGCATGCACTTCGACACCGACCGCATGAAGGGCGTCACCTGGGGACTCGACGAGAACACCATCTACCTGACCTGGATCTACAAGGCCGAAGGCGAGGACCTGCGCCTGTTCGAAATGATCGTCCTCTCCGACGACGGCCGGCACCGCACCCGCACGTGGCAGTGGATCCGCGACGGCAAGGTCGAGATGCGCACCCTCATCAACGAAACCCGCGTCGTCGGCTGACCCGGGCCGACACCCTTCGGTGGACGGCTCCCTACCGGCACGCGACGATGAAGGTCGGGCCGCCTTCACGGCAGCAGACGCCGACCGCGCCCAGGCGCGGGCGGCCCGCTCGAGACCGGTGAGGCGACGGAGGCCCGCCCATGACCGAGACCCGAACGCGGATCGAAACCGACCTGCGGCGCATCGGCATCGACCCGGACTTCTGGTACCCGATCGCCTTGTCCCGCGCCATCGCGGCGGGCAAGGCCGTCGCTGCCTCGTTCGCGGGGGAACGCATCGCGTTGTACCGGGGAACGAGCGGGCGACTGTACGCCTTGGAAGACCGTTGCGCACATCGGCAGGTCCCGCTCAGCATGGGCGTCGTCGAAGGGGACATCCTGCGCTGCTGCTACCACGCCTGGGCGTACCGCGGCACCGGGCGGATCTCGCAGATCCCGTACCTGCCCAAGGGCGTCACGCGGCCGCCGCGCGGCGTCCGCGCCTACCCCGTGCACGAGGCCTACGGACTGGTCTTCGTGTTCCCCGGCAACCTCGCCAAAGCCGCGGTCATGCCGCCGCCCGAGCTGCCCGCCTGCGTGTCGCCGCGGCACCGCACCATGACGTTCTCGCGCACCGTGCTGTGCCACTACTCGTTCCTGCACGAGAACCTGCTCGACATGAACCACCAGTTCCTGCACCGCGGCATCCTCGGCAAGATCGAGCCCACCCTGCTCCGCTACGACACGGGCCCGACGTCCGTGCAGGCCCGCTACCGGTTCACCCACAAGGCGGGCAAGAAGGATCGCGGCGCCGGGCTGCTCGCCGCCGAACGCGTCGGCGGCGCCGACAACCCCGACGTCATCACCATCCGCACCGAATACCCCTACCAGACCCTGACGCTGGTACCGGAAGGCGCCGACCTGCCGGCGTTCTCGCTGTGGGTCGCCTACGTGCCCGAAGACGCCGAGCAGCGCCGCAGCCACGTGTACGGCCTGCTCTCCATCGAGAAGCCGCGCGTGCCCGGCGCCCTGCACCTCGCCTGGCCGTTCATCCGCCGCTTCACCGAACGCGTGTTCGCCGAGGACCGGATGGCCGTCGAAGCCGAACAGCGCGCGTGGGACGAGCAGCGCGGCGACCGCAACCACGAGGTCTTCCCGCTGATCCTCGACGTCCGCGACGTGCTGCGGAACAACGGGCTGCCGTTGGCGGCCCCCGCGGGCGGCTGCGGGTCCTGCGCGGTCACAGAACCGCCATCAGGGCAATGAGCCGGTCCTGGCACGCCCGGATCTCCGACGGCGCCATGCCGTGCGACGCGGGGGACAGCTTCACGCTGTCGGCGATCCCGTCGAAGGCCAGAATCCGGCGGCGTACGTCCTCCGCCGTCCCGGCCGCGGTCACCGCCTCGACCATGCGGTCGGGTACGGCGGCCGCCAGATCGTCGGCGGCCGCACCCGCGCGGAAAGCCCCCAGCACGGCGTCGTGCTCTGCCGCGAGGCCGTGCGCCGCCCAGAAATCCGCATACGTGCGCACCGAGCCGTAGAACCCGACCGTGCCCGCCGCCCAGCGCCGCGCCACCGCCGGATCGTCGTCGACGGCGCACAGCACCGATGCGACGACGTCCAGGCTGCCGCGCGGCCGCCCGGCCTGCGCCAAGCCCTCCGCGAGATTCGGCAGCACCACGGTCGCCAGGTACTGCGGCGAATGCAGCTCGTGGGAGATCCAGCCGTCCCCGATCTCCCCGGCGAGGCGGGTCATCATCGGCCCCATGGCCGCGAGGTAGACCGGGATCGCCTCGCGTTCCTGGTGGAACAGCCGCCGATAGCCGCGGATGCGCATCGGCTCGTGCACGCCGGGCAGGTCGATCGCCTTGCCCGTGCGGGCTTCGGCCCAGAACGCGCGGATGTTGCGCACCGTCTCCCGCATGTGCGCGACGGGTTTCCCGAAGCGCGCGTGGTGCCAGTCCTCGTTGAGCCGCCGCACCCCGCTGCCGAGCCCCAGGACGAACCGGCCGCCGGAAATCTCGTCCAGATCGAGCGCCTCCAGCGCCGTCACCAGCGGACTCCGGGTGAACGCCAGCGCAATCCCGGTGCCGAGCCGCGCCGACTCGGTCGCGTAGGCCAACGCCGCAACGGGCACCGTCGCACTGCGGTAAAGCTCCGGAACCCACACGACCTCCGCCCCGGCCCGCTCGGCACGCCGCGCGGCGTCCGCCAGCTCGTCGATCGTCTCGCCCCACGGGCCATAGGTGATCCGCACCGCGCGCGCCCCCTTCGCCGGTCTACCGCGCCGCCGCGACAGTGCGCTGCGCGCTGCGCACCACCGCGAGGTCGACCATGCGGCCGTGCGCATCCACGAAGACCCCGCTGCCCGCGGCGACGGCCGCCTCGTACCCGGCGACCAGCGCCCGGGCCCGCGCCACTTCCTCGGCGGACGGAGTGAACACTTCGTGCACGACCCCCAGTTGCGCGGGATGAATGCAGGCCCGGCCCCGGTAGCCGAGACGCCGAAGGGCTTCCGTAGAGGCCCGGAGCGCCGCGAGGTCGCTGAAGTTCGTGTCGGCCGGCGCGACCGGCGGCTCGATTCCGGCCGCGGCCGATGCCAGCACGATCTGGCTGCGGACCCAGAGGAGTTCGCGTTCGTCGGCGCCCGGCTCGACGCCGAGTTCGGCGCAGAGATCGGCCTCGCCGACCTGGAGCCGCCGCACGCGGGGCGCGCCGGCGATGTCGCGCGCGGCGAGGACGGCCGCGGCCGATTCGAGCAGGGGTGAGATTGCGACCTGTCCGCTCGGGATGCCGCGGTCGTGCTCCAACTCCCTGATGATGTGCGCGACTTCGCCGATCTCCGTGGCGGATTCCGCCTTCGCCATGCAGATGCCCGCCACCGCCGGCCCCAGCACTGCCTTCAGATCCTCCCGCCCCGCCGCGCCGGGGTTGATCCGCACCCACAGCGCGGGCCCTCCGGCCTTCTTCGCGGCGTTCAGGAAGTCCGCGACGATGCGCCGCGCTTGCTCCTTGCCCGCGGCCGGGACCGCGTCCTCCAGATCGACGATGAGCGCGTCGGCGCCGCGTGCGGCGGCCTTGGCGAGCACATGCGGCCGATCCCCGGGCACATACAGGTGCGAGCGCAACGCGGCCGTCATCCGATCCGCTCCCTGCCGCCGACGAGGGCGCGGGCGATGACCGTGCGCATGATGTCGCTGGTGCCTTCGCCGATGACCAGGAGCGGGGCGTCGCGGTAGAGGCGTTCCACGGTGAACTCCGGGGAGTAGCCGTGGCCGCCGTGGATGCGCATGGCTTCGAGGGCGGCGGTGGCGGCGGTTTCGGAGGCGAAGAGTTTCGCCATGCCGGACTGCATGTCGACGCGTTCGCCGCGGTCGGCGCAGGACGCCGCCCAGTAGACGAGCAGGCGGGACGCCTGGATGTTCGTCGCCACGTCGGCGAGCTTGAGCTGGACGGCCTGGAACTCGGCGATCGGCTGTCCGAAGGCGTGGCGTTCGCGGGCGTACTTGAGGGCGGCGTCGTAGGCGGCCTGGGCGACGCCCAGCGAGCGGGCGGCGACGTTGATCCGGCCGGTCTCCAAGCCCGACAGCACCTGCTGCATGCCGCGGCCTTCCACCCCGCCGAGCAGGTTCGCCTTCGGCACTCGGGCGCCGTCGAAGACGACTTCGCAGGACTCGGGGCCCTTGTAGCCGAGCTTGGGCAGGTCGCGGCTCACCGTGAAACCGGGCGTGCCCTGTTCGACGAGCAGGACGCTCATGCCGCGGTGGGCGGGGGAGGCCGTCGGGTCGGTCTTCACCAGCACGGGGAGCGGGTCGGCGTGGCGGGCGTTGGTGATCCAGGTCTTGCTGCCGGTGACCACGTACGCGTCGCCGTCGAGGACGGCGCGGGTGCCGACACCTTGCAGGTCGGTTCCGGCGCCGGGTTCGGTGAGGGCGAGGCCGGAGCGGCGCTCGCCGGTGGCGAGTTGCGGCAGATAGCGGTGTTTCTGCTCGTCGGTGCCGTGCCGGGCGATCAGCCCGCAGGCCAGCGAGTGCGAGCCGAGGATGCCGGCGACGCCCATCCAGCCCTTCGAGATCTCCTCGAACACCAGGGCGAAGCTCACCATGTCGATGCCCAGGCCCCCGTACGCGGCGGGCACCGTCATGCCGAACAGCCCCAGCCGCTTCATGGTCTCGACGATCTCGGTCGGGTAGCGGTTCGTGCGCTCCCACTCCTGGGCGACCGGGGTGATCTCCTTCGCCACGAAGTCGCGGATCGTGTCGCGGAACAGGCGTTGTTCGTCGCTGAGTCCGAAATCCATGTCACCCTCCCGGCGGACGCGCGGGGGCCGCCGCGCGTGCGGTGAACGTGGGCAGGTGGCGGCCGTCCGGCAGCGGCTGCCAGTCCAATGCCACCGCGGCGCCGAACGCGGACGCGTCGTCCGGCACTCCGGTGAGCCGGGTCAGCAGCACGGGGCCTTCGGCCAACCGGACGCGCGCCACCGTGTACGGGACCTCCACACCGGGCGCGGAAGCGCGGTGCACGACCGTGTACGTGTCGACGCTGCCGCGACCGGACGCCTCGATCCACCCGTACGCCTCGACCGCCCCGCACGCCGTGCACAGCAGCCGCGGATAGTGCTGCACATGCCCGCAGCGCTCACACCGCTGGAGCAGCAGCCTGCGGTCGCGGGTGGCGTCCCACCACGGCGCGGTCACCCGGTCGATCGGGGGCAGTCCGTCGTCGGTCGTCACCGCTCCACCCCCAGCAGTACGGTCGCGGAGTGGCTGAAGATGCCGCCCGTACCGTGCGCCACCGCGACCTCGGCACCCGGCACCTGGCGCGGCCCGCATGAGCCGCGCAGCTGGCGGACGGCCTCCACGAGCAGCAGCACCCCGTACTGGCCGGGATGGCAGTACGACAGCCCGCCGCCATTGGTGTTCAGCGGCAGCTTGCCGCCCGGCCTGGTGTGGCCGTCCGCGACGAACGCCGCGGCCTCGCCCGGCGGGCACAGGCCGAGCGCTTCGAGGGACAGCAGGGGAGTGATGGTGAACGAGTCGTAGACCATCGCCAAGCCGACGTCGTCCGGTCCGAGCCCGGCGCGGCGGTAGGCGGCCTGCGCGGCGCGCTCGGCACCGGTGTCGAGGATGTCGTCGCGGGTCGCCATCGCCGCGTGGCTGGTCGACTCGCCGTAGCCGAGCACCGCGACCGGCGGATGCGGCAGATCCCGGGCCCGGTCCAGGGACGTGAGGACGACGGCACCGCCGCCGTCGGTGACCAGGCAGCAGTCCAGGGTCGTCAACGGCGACGAGACGAGCGGCGCGGCGAGGACGTCGTCGACGGTGAGCGGGTCCGCGCCGTACCGGAACGCCGCCGGGTTCAGCAGCGCCCACTCGCGCGCGGCGACCGCCACGTCGGCGAGCTGCCCGCGGGACACGCCGTACCGGTGCAGATAGGCCTGCGCGGCCATCGCGTAGTAGGAGATCGGATACAGCGGACCGTACGGCGCCTCGAACTGGGCTTCGGGCACGGTGTCGTCGAACACCCCGCCGAGCCGCCGCGACCGGGCCGAACGCTGGTTCGAGGCATACGAGACGACCACCACCTCGGCCTGCCCCGCGGCAATCGCCTGCACCGCCCGCGCCACATACGCCTCGAACGCCGACCCGCCGACGAACGACGACTCCACCCACGCCGGACGCAGCCCCAGACAGTCGGCGAGCGACGTCGTCGAGAACCGCCCGACGTTGTTCGTCGCCAAACCGTCCACATCCGACAGCCGCAGCCCGGCATCGGCCACCGCCCGGGTCACCGCCTGCACCTGCAGTTCCAGAACCGACAACCCGGTACTGCCGAGATCGCACTCGGCCGCCCCCGCAATCGCCACGGACGTGCTCACCGCAACTCCACCTCCAGTCCCGCCGGCGCCACCGCGACCCGCGCCCGCTCCCCGACCACCTCGACCGACGCGGCCACCGACACCCGAACGGTGCCGTCGGGCTGCCGCTCGCGGGCGGTCACCCGCGCCGCACACATGACTGTTTCCCCGGCGAACACCGGACGTGCGAAACGGAAATGCAGTCCACGGACGAACGCCTTCGGCCCGAACGCTTCCTGCGTCTGCCGCACGAGCAGCGCGCCGAACAACTGCCCGTCGACGACCGGCGCGGGCAGCCCGTGCGCCGCCAGATACGCCGGGTCGTAGTGCAGACGGTGCCAGTCCCAGGTGGCACCTGCGTAGACGATCAGATCGGTGAGGGTGAGCGTGGTGCGCAGCGCCGGAAGTTCGGCGCCGACATCGGGCAGCGGCACCGGAACAGGGGCGCTCATGCCGCACCGCCTCCCGTCGCGATGTGGATGGTCGTCTCGGTGTTGGTCAGGATGGGATCGCCGTCGGCGCCGGTGACGGCGGCCTCGCTGGTGACGATCAGCATGGCCTGCCCGGCGGCGTTGACGCGCTCGGTCATGTCCAGCAGGCGCCAGGTCACCGTCACGGTGTCGCCGGGATGGGCCGGGCGATGGAAGACGTAGCGGTTCCCGCCGCGCACCATGCGGCAGTTCGGCGGGGCGATGCCCCAACTGTGACCGGCGAAGCCGTCGTCGTCGCGGACGGCGTCCGCCAGGTACTGGTTGCTGTCGCACAGCAGCGTCGGCGGGGCGACGACGTCGCGCCACCCGGCGGCCTTCGCCGCGTCGGGATCGGTGTAGACGGGGTTGGTGTCGCCGACGGCGACGGCGTAGTAGCGGATGGACGCCGCGGACAGGGGCTCCGGCGCGGTGTAGGAGCGCGTCTCGCCGATCCGGGCACGGAGTTCGTCGGTGAGTAGCGGCACGGTCACGCCTCCCCGGGGGCGGCGACGGCGGGGATGGCGGCGACCGCGGCGACGTCGAGGAGTGCTCGGGGGTGCGCCATGCGGGTGCAGACGATGCCGGTGGAGACCGGGTACGGCTCCTTGAGCAGGGCACGGCGTACGTCGGCGACCGCGCGGTAGTCCGGCAGCGCGTCCACGGCGACGAACTCGACCGTGGAGAGCAGGTGCTCCGGTCCCGCGCCGACCGCTTCCAGGGTGCGGAGGACGGTGCCGTAGAGGCCCTCGGCTTGATGACGCAGGTCGTCGTCACCGTCGGCGAGCGGCCCGAAACCGCTCAGGAAGAGCAGGTCCCCGGCACGGACCGCCGGGCTGCGGTCGGGCAGCGCGTCGGCCAGGCCGAGAGGGTCGACAGCCAGCGGTGTGTGCTGCGAGGCGACCGCTTCGACGGCGACGTGGATGCCGCCGTGGTGCTGTTCCGTCGTCAGGACCCGGGTGCCCGCGGGCGGCACAGGACCGAGCAGGTCGGCGCGTATCCGGTCGAGGTCGGGGGCGGCACGTTGGCCTGTCGGGGTGACGAATTCGGTGGTGGTGACGAGGCGCGCACCGCCGACGGGTTCGAGCAGGGCTGCGGCGCGTTCGAGGCAGTAGGCGTACTGGCGGGCCGGATCGTCGGGGGCGACGACGGTGCCGTGGGCATCCATCGGAAGCAGGGTGGGGAGCAGGATCGAACCGTTGCGCTCGACGCTCACTCGCCCGGTGGATTCGGCTCCGTCGGCTGACGCATGGACTTCGATTTCGACGAGCGCGGTCCGGCGCACCAGCCGGTCCACGACGACGGTCACCACCACGGGTGACCGGTCGCCGAACAGTTCGCGGCGGACTCGCTCGGCTTCCGCGTAGTGTGGCAGCCCGGCGACGGTGACGTTCTCCACCACCCGGGTGACGTGGCGGAGATCGAGACCCGCCGCGGCCAGTACCGCGGCCTGCTTGGCGTAGGCGATCCGGGCCTGGTCGGCCATGCCGCCGCGGATGCCGGGGCGGCCGGTCGCCGGGTCGCGTGCGGAGCCGGAGTGTCCGGAGCACCACACGTCCCGGCCGAGCCGGAGGCCGAGCGAGAAGGTGAAGCCGGCGGGGTCGTACCACGGGAAGTCGGCGGGGGCGACGGTGATCGGGGTCGCCCCCGCGGGCGTCGTCATGCGGGCTCCTTGCCGCCGGCGTCGTCGTCGATCTCCGCGGCTGCGCCGGACGGTTCGGGGAGTCCGGCGAGTCCGGGGAGTCCGGGGAATTTGGGCAGTCCGGGGAGACTGGGCAGTCCGGGTGTGTCGTCCGGTGGCCCGAAAGCCCCCGCGCGGATCAGTTCGGCGATCCGGGCGTCGGAGAAGCCGGCGACGTCCGCCATGACGTGCCCGAAGTCCTCGTTCCGGCGCGGTGCGCGGCGGGTCGGCCGCGGGAGGTCGCCGACGCGGGCGGCGGTGGCCGGCAGACGAAGTCGGCCGTAACGCGGATGGTCGGTTTCGACGAGCATGCCGCGCGCCTCGGTGTGCGGGTCGGCGAGGGCCTCGGGGATGGTGTTGACGGGGCCGCAGGGCACGCCCGCGGCGTACAGGTCGTCCAGCCACTCCGCCGCAGTTCGGGTGGCGAACAGCGGTTCGAGGAGGCTCAGCAGCTCGGTGCGGTTGCGCTCGCGGTCGGCGAACGTCGCGAACCGGGCGTCCGCCGCCCACTCCGGATGCCCGACGACGCCGGTCAGCCGCTGCCAGAACTTCTCCTTCGGGCAGCCCACCACGATCCACGCGTCGGCGGCCTCGAAGAGCTGGAACGGCACCAGCGACGGATGCGACGAGCGGCGCGTGCGGTGCGGCGTGTACCCGGCGTTGAGATGCCACGCGGCGGGATAGTTGAGCAGCGCGAGGGCGGTGTCGAACAGCGACACGTCGCAGTCCATGCCCACGCCGTCGCGGCGCGCCGCGTGCACGCCCGCCAGCACGGCGATCGCGGCAACGAAGCCCGCCGAGTAATCGACCAGCGAGAGACCGGACTTGGTGGGCGGGCCGTCCGGTTCGCCGGTGGCGTCCATCCAGCCGAGCAGGCCTTGCAACACGTAGTCGTAGCCCGGCTCGGCGATGCGCGGGCCGGTCATGCCGAAGCCCGACAGCGAACAGCACACGATGCGCGGGTTGAGGTGCTTGAGGGCGTCGTAGGTGATGCCGATTTTCGCGGGGACGTCGCCGCGCAGGTTGGAGTAGACGACGTCGGACACGCAAACGAGTTCGTCGAACACCGCACGCCCGGCAGCGGTCGACAGGTCCAGCGACAAGCTGCGCTTGTTGCGGTTGAAGACTTCAAAGAACAGCGAGTCCTCGCCTTCCGCATACGGTGGCACGTAGCGGCCCACATCGCCGCCCGCCGCCGGGTCCTCGATCTTGATGACCTCGGCTCCGAGATCGGCCAGGTGCAGCGATCCCCACGGCCCGGCACCGTACTGTTCGACCGCGACGATGCGGACGTCCTCCAGCGGACGCCGGGCACCGTCCGCCGGACTCCCCGGAGGCCTTCCCGCCGGGCTTCCCATCAGGCTTCCAGCGGGCCCGCGGTGCAGGCCGGGAAGTAGTCCTGCCCGAGGCCGGACGCGCGGCTGGGGACCAGCACCGAGCGCGTCCAGGTGACGAGTTCGAGCCCGTCCTGGTTCAGCCCCCGCGTCTTCATCGTGAGGATCCCCATGTCCGGACGCGAGGCGCTGGCGCGGTTGCCGGTGATGAGGCTTTCGGCGTAGACGGTGTCACCGACGTAGACGGGGCTGCGGAGCTTGATGTCCGTCCAGCCGAGATTGGCGACCGCGTTCTGGCTCGTGTCGATCACCGACAGACCGAGGACGAGCGCGACGGTGAGGCCCGAGTTGACGATGATCCGCCCACCGGTGATGGGGTTGTCGGCTGCCAGATGCGCGTTGAAGTGGTTCTGGTTCGTGTTGCACGTCAGCAGCGTGAACCACGTCGAGTCGGCTTCACTGATGGTCCGGCCGAACGGATGCCGGTACACGTCCCCGACGGTGAAGTCCTCGATGAACCGCCCGAGTTGGGCCGGGTGAACGGTCATGGCCAGGATCCCTCCCGGGTCGCCCTACGGCCGCGCATGTTCCGCCATGGTAAATAGCGTTCCACTCAGTGAACAAGCATCCCGGCCCGCGATCAGCCCACCGGAAACACCAACGCGACCCGCGCGGCATCCACGAAACGGGATTTGGCCTGGTCGAAGGTGGTGGGGTCGGCGTCAGTGCGGGGGCAAGTCGAATGACGTCGAGGTGACGTCGATGGTCAGGCGGGCGGTGAGCGCGGGGCCTGCGGACACCTCGATCTGCGGGTGTTCGCTGGTGTCGACGGCGTCGAGCCAGGCGAGGAGTGCTGCCGCGGCGATCATGGAGGGCAGTGCTGGGGTGCTGCCGTCGGGGTCGGTGGTCGCGTGGAGTTCGCGTACGTGATTTCGCCCGGTGCGGGCCCACACGCACCACGCACCCGGACGGCCCGGGGCCGCGGCTGCCCGGCAGCCCGGGTGGCGGGTGAGCAGGTCCAGCGCCCATGCGGTCTGGGGTGGCGCGGTGCTGTGCCCGGCCGGGGGCGAAGCGATCAGGATCTCGGCATTGTTCGCGACGGACGGGTTCGGTTCGGAGGCGTCCGCGACGAGGACGGCGTCGGCGGGGATGTGCGGGCCGCGTGCGGGGTGGGCGTAGCGGCGGACCCGGATGCGGTTGCCGGTCTCGCGGACCGCGTGGACCAACTGGGCCGCGTGGTAGGGACGCGGCGCTGGTGCGGCGGCGTTGTGTGACGACGGCAGCGCCGGCACGGGCACGGTCGCCGAGCCCGCCGGCTCGTCGAGACCCAGCGTCCGGTACACCACCTGCCGCAGTACCGCTGCTGCCCCGCCGGGCTCCGACGTGACACACGACGCCTCCGCGGCCTCGGCAAGCCGCAGGACGTCGGCCGCGGCGCGGCGTAGTTGCCCGGCCAACGGCAGGTCCGCGGCGAAGCGCGGCAGTACGCGGCCAAGGGTTTCCATGGGGGAGCCGGGCGCCACGGAGGCTTTGTCGAATGCGCCGAGCAGGGTGGGCAGACGCATCCAACTGCCGTAGGCGGTGAGCGAACCGTGGTCGCCGAGGAGGCAGTCCGCCGCGATCAGCGCGCACTTCCAGTCCTCGGTGGACGGCTCGGGCAGCAGCAGACCGGCGTCCAGCAGCGGCGCCAGCCAGGAACGGACCTGCCAAGGGCTGTGCCGGTGCCACACGTTCGGATGTACGGCCAACAGCACGCGGTACTCGTCGACGGGAAGCTCCGCGACCGCCCGCTCCACAACCTGCGGTGCCGCGCCCAGCAGGCTTGCGGGTCCCCACGTGGACGACACGACGACCAGCGCAACTCCGTCGGGGACCCCGAGCGCCGCGCGGTAGGCCGCCCGGAACGGGCGAGCCGCGGCGAGCTGGTCGGCACACGGGTCACCCGCCACGACGGCCCGGGGCACCGCCTCCGGGCAGTCGAGACGCAGGCGGTCGATCTGCTCGTGATGTGAGACCAGGAGAACCGAGGGGACGACCGCGCCGTCGTGCACGAGCCAGTCCCGCGTGAGGCCGAAAGCGCCGGGACCGGGTATTCGATGCGCCGACTCCGAGGGGAGTGTCTTGTTGAATCCCGCGCCATGGGGCGTATAGATCAACGCTGCTTGCAGGGCGTGGAGTTCGCCTCCGCGGCTGGTGGATATCGCGGCGTCGAAGCGCTGGGCGACGGCGTCGGCCCACGGCAGGTGGACGATGCCGCGGGCGTCGAAGAACTCCGTCAGGCCGTCCGGGAACGCCGACGAACCGGGGGAGGTGAACGACGTGGCGACACGGCGGTCGCCACCGACGACGCGCAGCAGGTCGAGGAGCCGCGTCGCCGCGGTCACGTTGTGGGCCACGGCCAGCAGCCGACGACCCGGCGGGACGGTGTCCCAGCGGGACCCGGCCCGTGCCTGCTGCGCGCTCGTTGCCGTCGACTCCTGTCCCACCGCATCCCCCTGTGCACCGCCGAGCCCGCCGTCGTACCGGTGTACAGCATGACGTCGTCGCAGCCTTCGTCGATGGACGAGGTGTGCGTTGCGGCCCTCGCAGGCTGGACCAAGGCGGCTGGCCGATGCCCTGCCTACCGCCGCGAGACGGTCCGATCCCGGCGCTCCTGCCGCTGCTCCGCGTACACGTCCTGGAGCAGGTCGGCCAGCATTTCGGCTGCATCGCCCAGGACTTCGCGGTCGAAGGCGGCGGTGTTGCCGGGCCACGGCTCGGCGTTGACCAACACCCGGGATGCGTCGCGGCGGCTGTGGTCGATGAGCCCGGCGGCCGGGAAGACCGTGCCCGAGGTGCCGATTGCCATCCACACGTCGGCCTTCCGGGCCGCATCGACTGAGCCGCGCAGCTTCTTCGCCGGGACCGACTCGCCGAACAAGATCACGTCGGCGCGGGCGATCCGCCCGCAGTGCGGACACGTCGGCACCGTGTCGTGGACCTCGCGGTCCGGCCACGCGCCGTGCCGGGCATGGCAGGCACGCCGCGAGCAGCGGCTGCGGAAGAGGCCGCCGTGCAGTTCGGTCACGCCGGTGGATCCGGCCGTCTGGTGCAGGCCGTCGATGTTCTGCGTGGTGATGTGCACATCGAACCACGACTCCGCGGCGGCCAAGGCCCGGTGCGCCGGGTTCGGCTGCGCGAGGAGGGCGGCGCGGCGCAGGTCGTTCCAGTGGTTCCAGGCCTGTTCGGCTTTGCCGTACCAGCGCGACGCGGTGGTGATCTTGGCCAACTCCGGGTCGCGGTCCCACATTCCGTCCCCGCCCCGGTACACGGGCAGTCCGGAAGGCGCCGAAACCCCGGCTCCCGTCAGGACGGCGAGCCGGGGTTTGGCGGCAGGCGAGGGGGCATCCGCGTCGTCGGTCACGGGGGCAGTGTCGAGGGCGTGGGGGAGCGGGCGACAGCGGTTTTCGGTATGGGTGCGTGATCGGGATCAGGGCGCCGCGGGGTGTCCTTGCGGGGGACTTGCCGGCTTACTGCCGCTGTCTCGACTTAGCGACGGCCGACCGCCTGCTTACTCCTCGTCGAAGTCCGTGCCGCGGGAGACCTTGTCCCACGCCGCGAGTTCCGCCCGTACCGCGTCCAAGTGCCCCGTGATCGCGTCGACCGCGTCGCCGCCCAGCGCCAGGCGCAGGGGAGTGTCGTCCGCGTCCAACGCCGTCCGGATCGCCGCGGCGGCCTTGGCCGGGTCGCCCGGCTGGGTGCCGCCCGCGTTCTCGACGAGCCTGCGGGTGGCGCCGGACGTCTCCGCATATGCCGGAAGCTCCGCGGAGAAGTACGCCGCACCCTTCGCGAACAGGTTCGTCCGGAACGCGCCCGGCTCCACGATCAGCACCTTGATGCCGAACGGCGCCACCTCGTCCGCCAACGCCTCCGACAGCTGCTCCAACGCCGCCTTGGTGGCGCTGTACGCCGAGAACCCGGCGAACGACAGTTGCCCGCCGAAACTGCTGATGTTCACCACCGCCCCGCCCTTCCGCTCCCGCATGTGCGGCAGCAGCGCCCGCGTCAGGCGCGCCGGACCGAACACGTGCAGGTCGAACAAGGCGCGAAGTTCGGCGTCCGTGGTCTCCTCGAACGCACCCACCTGCGTGCGCCCGGCGTTGTTCACCACGACGTCGACCCGGCCGTAGCGTGCCAGGACGTCCGCCGCGACGGCGTCGACGCGCTCGCCGTCGGTGACGTCCAGCGCCACCGCGTCCACCCGGTCGGGGTACGCGGCGACCAGGTCCGCCAGCGCCTCGGGCCGCCGCGCCGTGCCGACGACCGTGTCGCCCGCCGCCACCGCGGCCTCGGCGATCGCCCGGCCGAAGCCGCTGCTCGCGCCGGTGATGAGCCAGACCTTGCCGGTGCCCGTCATGATGCTCTCCTGTTGGTGCGTGCTCCGTTGTTCTGCCTCCATCCTTCGACCGCACCCCGCCCCGCGTCCAAGACCTGCCGTGATAACCATGGGCTATGGATGTTCACGGACGAGACCTGCGCTACTTCGTGGCCATTGCCGACGAACTGAGCTTCACCCGCGCCGCGGAACGCTTGTACGTCTCCCAACCCGCGCTCAGCAAGCAAATGAAGATGCTCGCCAAGCAGATCGGCGCCGAGCTGTTCCAGTGGGACGGCCGTACCGTCCGCCTCACCGCCGCGGGCGAAGCCCTGCTGCCGCACGCCCGCGGCATGTTGGACGCCTGGCAGGCCGCCGAAACCGCGGTGGCCGACGCCGTCGCCGCCGAACGCCACACGCTGATGGTCGGCATGTCCACCAGCCCCGGCCGCGGACTGCTGCCCGCGCTGCGCACGCGCCTGCTGGCCCAGCACCCGGCGGCCCAACTGGTCCTCCGGCAGGTCACCTGGGCGGACCCCAGCGCCGGGCTGGCGGACGGCACCAGCGACGTCGCCTTCGTCTGGCTGCCGCTCCCCGACGGCGACCGCTACCGCTACGCCGTCGTGGCACGCGAACCACGCCTGGTGGCTTTGCCCGCCACGCACCCGCTCGCTGCGCGTGCGGCGGAATCGGGCGGGGCGGTGGACTTCGCCGATCTGCTCGACGAACCGTTCCTCGCCCTGCCCGCGGACGCCGGCCCGCTACGCGACTACTGGCTCGCTCTCGACGCCCGCGGCGGCCGCCCGCCGCGCATCGGGGCGGTCGTCGCCAGTGCCGAGGAAACCCACGAGGCCGTCGCGAACGGCCAAGGCGTCGTGCTGCTTGCCACAGGCAACGCGCCCCTGATCGCCCGCGACGAGGTGATCGTCCTGCCGGTACACGGCATCGCGCCGTGCGAACTCGCGGTGGCGGCGAGGCGGGACGACGACCGCGCGCTGGTGGAGGCGTATCTGGCGGGAGCGCGGGCGGTGGGGGTCGGCGGGTAGCGGCGGAGGCTTGGCCGCGTGGCTTGCCGGTCGGATATTCGGATACGGCGTGGCGGTATACGTCGGCGCGGCGGCGTGCAGTCTGGGGTGCTTGGGCCGGGCGGCTTGCCCGCCGGGCCGCGGCGTGGGGCTGTGGCGGTCGGGCGGGCAGGGTGCAGTCCGGCGCGGGCGGCTGCCGCCGGGCTGTCGGTCGGTGGCTCGCGTGCCGCTCCGGTGGTCGGCCGCCCCGCGGGAAGACCTATCAGCTCGCCCTACCCCACCCGGCCCGATAGCGTTTCGCCCGTGTGTCCGGTGCGGGAACCCACAAGGTTCCCGGCGTGGCCTCGATGTCGGTTACCCCGCGGAAAGTAGGTTGTCGTCCATGGCATGTCGTATCGGTGAGCTGGTCTTCGGTTGCCGCGACCCCGAAGCGCTGGCCCGGTTCTGGTGTGAGGTCCTGGACTTTCAGGTGGTCGGGCGCGAGGACGACGGCAGCATCGAGATCGGCGCGAGCGACGGGTTCGGCGGCAAGCAGCCGACCCTCTTCTTCAGCCGCCGCGACGAGCCGGAGCCCGGCAAGTCCCGCCTCCACATCGACCTCAACGCCACCGACCGCGACCAGGACGCCGAACTCGAACGCCTCCTCAAGCTCGGCGCCCGCCCGGCCGACATCGGCCAGACCGGCGACGAGCAGTGGCACGTCCTCGCCGACCCGGAAGGCAACGAGTTCTGCCTGCTCAGGGCGCGGATCGAGCCGATCGCCTGAGTTTCTCGCGGTGGTGTCCGGCGGAGCCGAGGCGCATTTCGGCTCCGCCGCCACCGCTCCCGGCGTTCGTCCTGGCGCTTACTCCGGCATGTCGTCCACCAACTCGGCCAGTTTGCGTTCGCTGCGGGCCTGCCACGGGAGCGCGCCGTAGGCGGCATTGGCCGCGACCGCCGCACCGAGTTCGCGGATGGCTTGCGCGCGGTCACCGCACGCGGCGGCGCCCACGCCCAGGAAATAGCGGACCGAGCCCAGGTAGGCGATGCTGCCGTACACGGCCGGCCCGTCCGCGTGCGGGCGAATCCGGTCCATCGCCACCCGCACCTCGTCGATGCGGCCCAGCCCGGCCAGGACTTCGACCCGCAGGCAATCCGTGGCCAGCGACTGCCAACTCCCCGCGAACGCCGGCGGCGAAGCGGGCGGCAGATGCTGCGCCGCCAGATCGGGACGTCCGGACAACAGCGCCGCCCGCGCGACCTGGGCATGGAACGCCGGATAGGGCGACCCCTTCACCAGCTCGATCAGCTGCGGCAACGCCCCCGCCAGGTTCCCCTCCAGCTCCGCGACCTGCGCCAGCGCGTTGCCTTCGCACTCCGCATGCCCCACCAACGTCGTCGCGCGATGCTGCCGCACCGCGGCCGGAAGTATCGCCGCGAGATCCGCCGTACGCCCGGCCATGTGCATGCGCAGAAAATCCCACCACTGCATCTGGATCGCCGAACTGCTGCGCCGCAGCCGCGCCACCAACGCGGCACACGCGGCCCGCTGCTCGTCGGACTCCGCGACCCGCCCGAGTTCGAGCAGCACGATGCCGCGGAAGAACCGGGCCACCAACTCCACGTCGGCATGTCCGGAGACGACGGCCAGGTCCGTGAGTTCCTCGGTGGTCGCCAGCCGCGCGGCTGCCGTGCCGGGGAACCACGTGGCGAGGTAGTGGCAGCCCAGCGCGTAGGCGAGCGTTTCCGGGTCGCCCAGCTCCCGTGCTTCGGCGACCGCCTCCGTGGCAAGCGTGTCGGAACGCTCCGCGTCCCACGTGAAGACGAGTTCGACCGCGAGGCCGGCGGTCGCCCGGCAGCGCAGCGGGCCGGGCGGCAGCTCCGTACGGCACTGTTCGAGTACGGCGATGACCTCGTGGTCGACCTCCGTGTACTCGCGCCAGTTCCACAACTCCGTCCCGCCGACCGCGATAGCCGCCAACGCCACCAACTCGATGTCGGCCAGCTCCCGCGCCAACCTGATTGCCTCGCCCAACGCCCGCTTCGCACCCGCAAGATCCCCCACCCGGCGACGCGCCACCCCGAGTCCGTGCATGACGTCGAACCGCACCCGCGCGTCGACACCACGCCGCCCCGCGACCAGATCCGCGGTCCGCTCCCAGCGCGCGCACGCGTCGTCGTACGCGTACTGCAGACCCGCCTGCCGCGCCGCGGCGATCCCGTGCCGTGCCGCGGAACCGACCAGCGCCGGACGCAGCGCCGCGCCGAACGCCAGGTGGTAGGCGACGCTGTCGAGGAGCTCGGGACGCTCGGGCAGCCACACTTCGAGGACGGCGCCTATGTCTCCGTGCATGCGTCCGCGCCGTCCCGCACCGAGGTCGTCATAGAGCGTCTCGCGGACGAGCGCGTGCGTGAACCGGTAGCGCGCGAGACCCGTCTCCTCGAGGAGCCCGTGCACGACCGCGGCATCGCACGCGTCCACGAGATCGTCAAAGGGCGTGCCCGACACCGCGGCCAGCAGATCGACGTCGACGTCGCGCCCCACGACCGACGCGAGACGCAGCAGCGTCCGCGTCGTCTCGGAGATCAACCCGACCCGCCTGCGCACCACATCGCGGACGCCGTCCGGGATGGCCGACGAGTGCAGGTCGAAGTCCGCATCCCGCCCGAGCAGCCGCGCCAACTCACGCGCATAGAACGGATTGCCGTCCGCCCGCGCGTGAATCAGATTCGCCGTCGCACCGTCGATGTCGGTACGCACGGACTGCCGCAGCAGCTCGCCTATCTCGGCCGGATCCAGCCCCGACAGCCGCAACCGCAGCGGATGCAGGCGCGCCAACGTCGCCAGACAGGCGTCCAGCGCGGAATCCGACCGCGCATGGTTGTCCCGCAACGTGACCGCCAGCAGCACCGGCTGCCCGGCCAGCATTTCGGCTGCATAGCCGAGCAGATGCAGAGAGGACGGGTCGGCCCAGTGGATGTCGTCGAGCACGACGGCGACCGGGCCATTGGCCGTGGCATCGGTGATCAGGGCATGAGTGACGGACTCGTAGACGCGCAACGGCGCACTGGCGGAAGCGAAGCCGACAGCGTCGGCGGACGGGTCGTCGGGGAGCGGGCCGAGGACGGTGGGAGGTGACGCGTGGGCTGGTGCGGGCCTCGGCATGGGCGTGGGCGCCGGTGTCGCCGGCCTGAGGTTCCGCAGAACGGCATGCCACGGCCAGAACGCCGGGGCTGCGTCGGTCTCCGGACACCGCCCCCGCAGCACCCGCACCCCGACCTCGCCCGCAAGCCGCTCCAACTCGGCCAACAGCCGCGTCTTGCCGATGCCCGGCTCACCGCTGATGACCACGAGCGCACCATGCCCGGCACGGGTGTCGGCGAGCGCTTGCGCCAGAGCGTTGCGCTGGGGGTAGCGGCCGATGTGGGGGAGTGGGCCGCCGGGGGGAGGGATGAAGGTCGCGCGGCGGCCATCGGGATCACGCGGTGGGAGGGACGTACCGCGAGGCGAGGCGTCTTCGGGTGCTCCGTTGGTCAGGGGCGAGAGGACGTTTGGTGTGTGGGGGTCGTTCGGGGGCGCGGATGTCGGTGTCGGACGGTGAGTTTCGTGGGCCTGTGTTGCCGCGGAGGTGGGAGCTGCTTGCGGGCCTGTGCCGGTGTGCGTTTGGGGGGCGGCGCTCGTGCTTGCGTCGGCCGCCGCTGCCGCCCCCGCGCGTGCGTCCGCCTGTGTGCGTGCGCGTGCCGGTGTGTCGGTATGCGCCTGCGTGCCTGAGTCTTTGTCTGTGCCCGCTTCCGCGGCGGCGCTTGCGTGCGCTTGCGGGCCACTGGTCGCTAGCCCGCTTGTGCTTGCGCCCGTTTCCGCGCGTCCCGACGTGCCCGGTTCTGCGCCGGTGTGTGCTTGCGGGCCCACGCTCGTGCCCGCACGTGCTGCCTGGTCTGTGCTCGTGTACGGCTGCGTGTGGGCGTGTGGCACCGCGCCGCCGCTCGCTTGCGCGTCTCTGTCCGTGGTCGCGCATTCTTGCGCGTGCGCGTGCCGACCCGGTTCCGGGCCTGCGTTCGGGCCGGTCTCCGCGCCTGCGTTCGCGCCCGTCGCCGTTTCGGCGCCTGCGCGCACAGCCGGCTCGGCGCCGGCTTTCGCACTTGGCCCCATGCTCGCTGGGGTGCCCGTGCTCGACCCCGCGTTCGCCGGGGTACCGGCGCCCGCGGTCGTCTCCATGCTCGTGCCAGTGCGCGCGTGCCGACCCGTATCTGTTCTCGCGCTCGCTTCCGCGTGTGCGCCTGGTGTCGCGCCGGTGCGCACCTGCGCGCCGCGGTCCGTCGTCGTGTCCGCTCCCGTGGTGGCGCCCGTGGCCGTGTCCACTTCCGCGCCGGGGTGGGTGCCTGTGTGTGGGTCCCCGGTTGCTTGTGTCCCTGTACTTGCGCCGACGCCTGCTTCCACGCCCGGCGGCCTCGCACCGGCTTGCGTGCCCGAGCCTGCACCCGCGCGCGCATCTCGGGCTGCACCGGCTCCCGCGCCCGGCACCGCATCCGCTTGCGAACCCATGCTCGCGCTGGCGCCCACGCCCGTGCCTGCTACCGAGCCCGTGCCTGGCCCCACTTTCGCTGGCGTGCCGGGGCCCTCGTTCGCCTCCGTGCCTGGACTTGCTTCCGTGCCCGTGCCCGTGCTCGCCTGCGCGTGCGAGCCGGGCCTCGTCCCCGCTTCCGTGCCGGATCCCGCGTTTGCTTCCGCGCCCGCGCCTGCGCTGGTGCCCGCACCCGCACCCGCTACACCCGCGCCTCCCGCCTGCGGTCCCGTTCCCCTGCCGACCTCCGCTCCGGACGCCAGCCAGGTCTGCGTTCCCGCCACCACCCCCATCCCCGTGACGTCCCCGACATCCAATCGCGGCGCCTGCCGCAGGATGTCCCGTTCCAAGTCGCGCACGATCGGGCACGGGTCCACGCCCAGTTCGTCGGCCAATCGGCGCCGGTTCGCGGCCAGCACGGCCAGTGCGTCGGCCTGCCGCCCGCCCCGATACAACGCCAGCGCCCACAGCTCGGCCAGCCGCTCGCGGAACGGGTGTTCGCGCGTGAGCCGCTCGGCGTCCAGAACCACCTCGGCGTGGCGGCGCAGTGCCAGCAGTGCGTCGAGGCGCATTTCCGCTGCCGCCAGCCGAAGTTCGGTCAGGCGTCCGGCTTCCTCACGGGGTCCGGGAAGGTCCGCGGTGTCGGCGTACGCCGCGCCCTTCCACAGCGTGAGCGCGGCGTCGACGCGACTCAGCGCAGCGGCCGGGTCGCCGTCGGCCGCCGCGGCCTGCGCGTCGTCGACCCCCGACACGAACCGGTCGGCGTCCACGGCGCCCGCGGGCGGCCGCAGTTCGTATCCGACCGATGTGGTGACGAGCAGCTTCGACGGCGTTCGAGGCCGCCGCCCCGGTTCGAGCGCGGACCGCAGCCGCGACACGCAGACTTGCAGGGCGGTCAGTGCCGTCGTCGGCGGATTACCGCCCCACAGGTCGTCGACGAGCCGTTCCGGCGCCACGGACGACGGCCGCGCGGCGGTCAGAGACGCGAGGACCATGCGTTCCCGACGCCCCGCAATCGCGACGTCCGCGCCGTCCAGCGACACCGCCAACGGCCCGAGCACCGAGATCCGCAGCTCCGGTCCGGAAGGTCCCGGCGAGGGCACCGCCGAGCCCGGAAGATTCTGGGACACCCCGTCCCCCCAAGTGTGCGTGTGATGTGGTCCGCTCCCCACCCCTAAGGAACGTGCCCACATGATCGCGCACCCCGCCGGCGAAATGGACCCGTCAAGTCCGGCCCTGTGGATAACCCGGCGTTCCGGGGGGAGAAGGCCCGCCCGTCATTCACAGCGGGCCCGCACGGTGGTCGCGCTGTCCGCCGACCAAAACGAAACCGGCGCTCTCACCGTCGCCTTCGGGACGATGGCGTGCGCACCCGAATCGTCCTTGCGGCCCACGAGCATCACCCGCCGACGTTCGGCGTCGCTCACGCAGCCCAGCCGTTGCCGTGCCGAACTCGTCAGCCTCGCCCCGAGCCCGCCGTCGGCCCCGCCTCGCCGAGTCTGCTCAACCGCCGTCTCCGGAAGGGGGCGCAGGCCGCCCTCACACGTGTTCCAACACCAGCACCGCGCGAGTCCCCGCCTCCAACGCCCTGAACACGTGCGGAACATCGCCCGGATAGGCGATGTAGTCCCCGGGCCCCAGCTCGACCGGCTCCTCGGCCGTCCCCACCAGCGCACGGCCCGCGCCGATCACCACGTGTTCCAGCACCCCGGGCATGTGCGGATCGGAGGAACGCCCGGGACCCGGCTCGGCGGCGATGTTGTACACATCCCGGCGGGCGCCCGGCGGCGATGCCGAGAGCAGGATCGCCTGATAGTCGGACTCTGCCGAGTGCACCGCGGGCCCCTGCCCCGCCCGGATCACCCGCGTCTCGGGCCGACCCGGAGCGAGCAGCCGCGAGAACGGGATCTCCAAGGCGACGCACAACGCCCAGAGCGTCTCCAGGCTCGGATTTCCCGTCCCCGACTCCAACTGCGACAGGGTCGACTTGGCCACCCCCGCCCGGCGCGCGACTTCGCCCATCGACAGGCCGACACGGACCCGCTCGCGGCGCAGGGCACTGGCGATCAGCTCGATGGGGGCCCGGAACGGGGCGGCATCCTCGGCCAAAGTGTTCACTCCAGCGTCTCGTCGTTCGTCTTGACGAACACCCTATCGGTGTTCACTATAAACGCCATGCGTTCGATGTGGAGAACACTCGACGGCGCCCAGGCCCGCGACATAGCCCTCGTCTGCCTGGCCGTGGGCGTGATCGGCGTGTCCTACGGGGCAGCGTCCGCCTCGGCCGGATTCCCGTGGTGGTTCCCCGCCTTGACCGGGATGTTGGTGCTGGCCGCCTCCTCGGAATTCCTCTTCCTCGGCATCCTCGCCGCCGGCGGCAGCCCGCTCGCCGCACTGGGCGCGGGCCTTCTCGTGAACGCCCGCCATCTGCCCTTCGGCTTCGCCGTCCCCGACGTCCTCGGCCACGGCTGGGCGCGGCTGCTCGGGACACACCTCATGAACGACGAGACCGTCGTCTTCGCCGTGGCCCAAGACGGCCTCCCGCGCAAACGCGCCGCCTACTGGACCTGCGGCCTTGGCATCCTCGTCTGCTGGCCTGCCGGTGCGCTCCTGGGCGCACTACTCGGCAGCGTCGTCCATGACACCGCCGCACTCGGCCTTGATGCGATGTTCCCCGCAGTGATCGCGGCCCTGATCCTGCCCGCCCTCAAGGTGCGCACCACCCGCCGGGCCGCCACGGCGGGAGCAGCGCTCGCCCTTGCGCTGACCCCCGCCCTGCCCGCAGGGCTCCCCGTACTCGCCGGGCTCGCCGGGCTCGTCTTCTGCTGCAACACCGCAGCCCCGGACCCCGGGAGCGACCTGCCATGACAGCGACTTCCCCCATCGTCGCCGCCATGCTGGCCCTGGCGGCCGGCACCTTCCTCCTCCGCCTCGCCGGCCCCGCACTACGCGCCCGCATCCGCTTCCCGCCGCCGGCCGAACACCTGCTGGAAGCCTCCGCCGTCGTCCTCCTGGCCGGACTCCTCGCCGTCTCCGCCTGCTTCGAAGGCCACAGCCCCGCAGGCCCGGCGCGCCTGCTCGGCGTCCTCACCGGCGCACTCCTCGCCTGGCGACGAGCCCCGTTCCTGGCCGTCGTCCTCGGCGCGGCCACGACCACCGCCCTGCTGCGCCTCGTCGGACTCAACTGACAACCACACCTGTGGGCTCAGTGCCCCACCGACGACTCCAGCCGCGCCCGCCGCAGGACGAACCACGCCCCGACGGCCGCCAGCAGAATCACCACCGACCCGACCGCGGCCGCGATGTGCAAACCGTCGAGGAAAGCGCCCTGGGCAGATGCCGACAGCGCCGAACCCATGTGACGGGTCGCGGCGTCGACGGCACCCGCGAACGAGTCATTCGCCGCATGCGTCGTCCCCGCGTCCATGCCCGCGGGGACCGCCAAGTGGCTGCGGTACACCCCGGTGATCACCGAACCGAGCAGGGCGATGCCCAAAGCCGCGCCGAGTTCGTACGCGGTCTCCGAAATCGCCGACGCCGCACCCGCGTTCTCCTTCGGCGCGTTTGACATGATCAGGTCGGCGGTCACCGTGAACGACAGGCCCGCGCCAAGGCCCACGAGCATCAGCGCCACACCCACCAGCGGGTACGGCGTCGAGGCATCGAGCACCGGCAGCACGCCCAGACCCAGCCCCACCGCGGCAAGCCCGGCCGTGACCGCGACCCGCGGCGAAACTCGCCGCGCCACCGAACCGGCGGCCAGACCGGTCACGATCGAACCGATCGTGGCCGGCAGTTCGGCCAGACCCGCCTGCAGCGGACTGCGCCCCTGCACGAGCTGGAAGTACTGGGAGAGGAAGAACACCACACCCGCAAGGCCGAACACCGTCAGCAGATCGGCGAGCACCGCCCCTGAGAACGTCCGGTTGCGGAACAGCCGTATGTCCAACAGCGGTACGCGCAGGGTGAACTGGCGGCGCGTGAACCAGACGAGCGCGGCGACACCGGCAAAGCCGACCGCCACCACCTCGACGCCGACGCCATTGGCCGCAGCGTCCTTGATCGCATACACGACCGCCACCATGCCGACCAGTGACAGCAGCGCGCTCGGGATATCCCACGGCCCGGGGGAGGGATTCTTCGACTCGGGCAGCAGGCGGATGCCGACCACGATCAGCAGGGCCATCACCGGCAGGTTGATCAGAAAGACCGAGCCCCACCAGAAGTGCTCCAACAGGAACCCGCCGACGACCGGCCCGACTGCCGCGCCCGCCATCGACATGGCACCCCACACGCCGATCGCGAAACTGCGCTCGCGTGCGTCGGGGAACAGGTTGCGGATCAGTGCAAGCGTGGACGGCATCAGCGTCGCACCGGCGGCACCCATCGCCGCGCGAGCGGCGATCAGCGCCTCGGCGTTCGGCGCGTACGCCGCCACGACCGACAGCGCACCGAACGCCGCCGAGCCCCACAACAACAGCTTCTTCCGGCCCCACCGTTCGCCGAGCGTGCCCATGGTGACCAGAAGGCCCGCGATGACGAACGAGTAGGCGTCGCCGATCCACAGCAGCTGCTCACCGGACGGGTGCAGGTCGGCGCTCAGGAAGGGAATCGCCAAGCCGAGGACAGTGGCGTCGATCGCGACGAGCAGCACCGCGAGGACCAGCACGGGCAGCGCGACCCAGCGGCCGGGGTGCCCGAGGGCGGGCGGCTTCTCGGCGGACGTCGGCGAGTCGCCGAGCATCGTCGTCCCGGCAGCACGCGCGGGATTCCCCGCCGGGCCGGCCATCGGACCGCTGGTCGAATTGTCTACGGGCTTGCTCACGTTGATGTCCGGGGCTGTGAAAGGTGCATGGCTGTGGGTTGCTGCGGCCCCGCGGCGACACGGGCCGCCCGATCAGGCAGGTCGGGAGGCCCATCGTCAGGGCATTGATGCGATCTTAGCTCATGTGAGACATGTATGTCTCATCAGATACCGGAGCGTTGCGTGAGGTGCTGGATGACCGCGTCTTCGCCGCCTTCCACCACGGAGTCGACGCCGCTCCGGGGGCAGCCGACGTCCTCGCCGGACCGCGGCGCCGGAAGTTGCCCAACCGCGTCGCGTCGTCCTCCGACCACGCCTGGATCGACTGGATCGACCTCACCCTGGGCCGCTCCGGCCTGCGCGGTCGCCTTCCGGCCTCTGGTCTTCAGCGCCGAGGACGTCGCGGGCGTTGTGAGCGTCGGCAAGCCCGCGCCCCAAGGTCTTCCTGCCTGCCGCCCGTGCGATGGGCATGGCCCCCATTGACTGCTGCTGGTCGTGGAAAGCCCAAACGGCATGTTCGCCGCCGGTGCCGCGCGGATGAACTTCCTCGGCTACACGCACTGATGCCTACCGACCGACTCACGGCGGCCGGGGCGATGGGACTGATCGGCGACCCGCGTGAGGTCCTCGGTCATGTGTCCTGAGTGGGCCGTGCACCGTGGGCCGTGTCCCGCGGCCGGCGCCCCGCGCCCTGTGTGGCCCTCGGTACGTCCCGGTCCCGGCCCGGTAAGTCGCCGCTTAGTCGGCGGTAAGTCAGGACCTTCCTTCGGCCCGGCAGCCGGTAAGTCGACCGCAGGTCACCGGTTAGCCCGGTGCGGGAATCTCGTCACGTCGGCAGGACAGGGGGGGCCGGCGACACCGACCCGACCGGGCGCGCTCCTCGCTTGCCGACGCGCCCCAAAGTACCGAGGAGATGGCCATGAACACCGCCGTGCCCCGCTGCACTCCATACCGCATCGCCGCCGAAACCTGGCTGGTGCCGCGCCTCATCGCGGCCGGCGACGCCGGGTTCGTCCCGGTCAACTCGATGGTGATCACCGGCGAGCAGCCCGTCATCGTCGACACCGGCGCACCGATGCACGCGGAGGCCTGGCGGGAGGACGTGTTCGGCATCGTCGCGCCCGAGGACGTCCGCTGGATCTTCGTCTCCCACGATGACACCGACCACACCGGCAACCTCGCCACCGCACTCGACCTCTGCCCGAACGCGACCGTGGTCACCGACTTCGGAGCCTGGCAACGGCTGTCCGTCCACCTGCCCATCCCGACACACCGCATGCGCTGGCTCAACCCGGGCGAACGCCTCGACATCGGCGACCGCACCCTCCTGGCCATCCGCCCGCCGCAGTACGACTCACCGACCACCCGCGGCTTCGTCGACACCGCCACCGGCGCCATGTGGGCTGTCGACGCATTCGCCCTGCCCACCCCCGGCGAGGTCTACGAACGCACCGACCTCCCGCCCGGGCTATGGGAAGACCTCTTCGTCCCCTTCAACAGCATGTCCAACCCGTGGCTCGAATGGGTGGACGCCGACCGCTACGGCCGCCACCTCGACGAACTCGCCGAACTCCCCGTCACCGTCGCCGCCTCCTGCCACGGCCCGGTCCTTCGTGACGGCGCCCTGACCGACGCGTACATCCAAGCCCATGCCATGGCCGCCAAGCCCGCCATCCCGGCGCCCGGACAGCCCGTCCTCGACCAGATCCTCGCAGCCGCCGGTCTCCAAGACCCGATACCGGCCTGAACCGCCCCGCCACCGCACCCGGCTGCCACGCGCCGCGGGCGCGGCAGAGCGCCCACCGAACAGCACACCGAGGCGCCACCGACGCCCACATGAACAACCGCGCGGGGTGGGGGGATGGGAGTGACCCCCGCGCGGCAGGCCGGTGCCTGGGGAGGACCACCGGCCTGAAGACCGGCCCGGTGCGCGGCACACCCCGTTGCCGCGTACCGGGCCGGCACCGACCGATCGACCGCGGCGGACATCGGCCCGCAGAGGAGGACCGACACGAACAGACGTAGATGGCAGACGGGCTTGATGCGGCTCCGGCACGTGTGCGTGGGCCCACTCCCGCTCGGGATCGCCGGGCGGCGAGGAAGGGGTGCGGACGTTGCGCGAAGCGCATCCGCTCCGGCCAGCCGACACCCTCACGGGCTCGTCGATTCCGCCCGCGTGCGACCCGCGCGCGACCCGACAGCGCGACGGACCCCGCACCCCACGGTGGGCGGCGAACACAGGCTTCGGCGCGTCGGGCGGACAACCGTCCCCGGGACCCAAAAGCGACCTCTCACGCCATCAACCTCCTTACTGGGCAACGCTCCTGACGGCCAACCAGTCATACGCCATACTTCCCCGGTGACCGACCCGACTCCGCCCCGCCCGGACTCCCGCCTCCACGGAATCAGGAAGTGGACGACAGCGGACGAGGATGCCTCGCGCCGACGCCGGTTCCGCGCCCTCGCCCCGGGGTTCGCGGCCGTCGCGGTGCTGGTGGTGGCAGCCGCGATCGTGGCGGACGCGCCGAGTTCCGTGTGCGCGGGGTCGGACGACCCGTCCGGTGGGATTTCGGGCGCAGGTGGTCCCGGGGACGTCTCGGTCCGAGGCCTCTTCGGCAGCTACACGAACCACACCACGGTCATGGCCAAGCTCGGTCCGTGCGGGCCCGGCGTGGCGGATCCCGTGGTCCTCGGCCTCCTGGTGCTCTTCGCGGGAGCGCTGCTATGGGTGCCGTGGTTGGCCGTTCCGGCCGCGCCGGCGGTCCTGCTGGCGAGCGTCTGGAGGGACCCGGCCGTCTCGGTCGCCTCAGGCCCGTGGTGGTGCGTCCTCGGCGTCCTGCTGTGGGGTCTGGCGGCGCTGGGTGCCCGGGAGTACACGTCCCGGGGCAGGCCGTGGCACGAGAATGCGGTCAACGACCGGCCCCTCGCCGCCCTGCCGAAGGACGGCCGAGGGGAGCGCCGCTACGTCCACCGCGCCGCCGCCTTGGTCGGCGCCGCGCTGCTCGTCGTCGCCGTGTCCGTCAGTCAAGGCATCGCCGACGACCCCGCCGCGCCACCCGCGGCCGCATCACGCAGCGCGGGCGGCGCGGATTCCCAGGCCGGGGCCGCACTGCCCTCCCGCCAGTGGACTACACACACCCCGGACTCGGAGCTTTACGCCTACGCGATCAAAACGACCCCGGGCGCGGTGGCCATCGTCATCGAAGCCTCGACGACCACCGCTCACCCGTCCGGCTCTCGCTTCCGCGACTCGACCACCCATCTGTGGCAGTTGGCGGCGGCTCTCGCCGCCGCCGCGGCCCTCCTGGCCGCTCTTCAGGGTGTTGCCGGGCCGACGCGGATGGCCCTGCTGCGGCGGCGCGGACGCGTCCCGGCCCGAATCGTGCTCGCCTACGTCCACCGGCCCGGCGAAGCCGTCGTCTATCCGGCCGACGACCCGCACGGCCGCCGTCCGATGTTCCGCTGCCGTATCCCCGCCGGCCCGACCACCGCGCCGGACCGCCCCCGCGAAGCCGTCCTGTACGGCGAACTCCGCGGCGGCGCAGCGGCGGTCCTGGCCTTCACGGACGCGACCGACGCAACGGACGCAACGGACGCAACGAACGCGCCCGACACTCCGCCTCCGCCGCCGACCCCCGCGAATGCCGACGCATCCCCGACCATGGCGCCGCCCCCCGCCGACTCGACCACCACCCTCGACAACGCGGACACCACCACCCCGCCCCCACCGGCCAACGGGCCCGAGCACCCGCACCCCGGCCGCTACCAAACCGCCACCGGTCTCCACCCGGTCTCCCCGTCCCGGGCCCCCGAGTTCCGAGCCCGGGGTCTGGAGGTCACGTCCGCGCAAATGGCGCCGCGCGACAAGCCGGTCGTCTGGACGGCCGCACCGCGTCACCACCGGTGGGGCTTGCTCTCCGCCGTGGGTGCCGCGGCGATCGCCCGCGCCGTGGCCGCGCTGCGTCCCGAACCTCTCGCCGCCTGCGCCGCGCTCGTGGTCGCCGCCCTGCTCCTGGACCGGGCCGCGATTCTGCTTGCCTGGACGGTTTCCGCCGACCGTACGGGAATCCGCCTCCGTGCCGGCTGGCGCGCCGCGACCGTCGCCTGGCCGGACCTGACCGCGGTCGGCTATCGCGCCGGCACCGTCGTCGCCCGGACTTCCGCCGGCGGCCGCCGGTTCCTCCCGCTCGGCGACCCCGAACTCGCCCACGCGGCAGCCGTCTGCGACGCCATGCGCGCCCGCCCCGAGCTTCGCCCCACCGAAGACGACGACGCCCCCGCGGGCTACCCCGGCGTCCACCTCGCCGTGGCCATCACCGCACTTGCCCTCGCGACCTGGTGGTGGACGTCTTAGGACGTGTCCGGTGGATATTCGTGTGAAGGCCCACCGGACACACCCTGACCCCGTCAGCGATCCCCAATTCCGCCGTACACCTTGACCAGCAGCGCATGCAGCGCCGCCCGCTCCCCGGCATCGAGCGGCGCGAGCAACTCGTCCTGAACCCGTTCCGCATCCGCGGTAAGCCGGTCGAGCAGCGCGCGCCCGTCCCCGGTCAACGCGACCACGACGCGCCGCCGATCCGCGGGATCGCGCGTACGTTCCACGTGCCCGCCCCGCGCAAGCTGTTCGATCACTTTGGCCATATCGCTCGGGTCGACGGACAGCCGCGCGCCCAAGTCCCGTTGCGCGTGCGGCCCGAAGTCCGCAAGCGCCGCGAGCACGGCCATATGCCACAGCCGCAGTCCCTGCCCGGCCAGCCGCTCGGCCAAGCGGCCGCGGGCGGCCTTGCCGGTCAGCGACAGCAGGTACGTGCTCAGCCCCACCAGCGAAGGCGGCGCCGCCCGCCCGGCGTCGGCGCCACGGTCATCTCCATCGAGTTCATCCACGCCAATATCCTAGGCGGCACCCTATAGTGGGTGATCACCCACTAATATTTCGGGAGCCCCGATGGACGTGCTCTACCCCCGCCTGCTCACCACCGACTTCGCCGCCGACTTCGGCTTCTACGACGCGGTCATCCCGCCCCTCACCGGCGGTCACCTGGTCAAAGGCGCCGCCGACGGCCCGTACGCCAACTGGGACTTGGGCAACGAAGCCCTGCTCGTCCTCTACGACCGCGCAGCCCTGGCCGCCGCCATCGGCACCGCCGGGCTCCCGTCCACCCCGCCGCCGGCGCAGGACGCCGCCATGCTGGTCTTCCGCGTCGACGACGTTCCGACCGCCTTCGCGCTCTGCCGCGCCCATGGCGCGACCCCGGTCACCGAACCGGCCACCCGCCCCGACTGGGGACCGACCCTCCGCACAGCCCACGTCCGAGCCCCCGGCGGCACCCTCATCGAACTCCAGTCGTACTAAAAGGAGTCAAACCCCGGGGGCGGTTACCACACATCCCCGTCACGCCAGTCGCACGCAATCGGCACCGTCACATCCGGCGCAGCGGTGCCCGGCCACACGAACACCGCGCCGTCCTCCTCCGGCGTCGGCGCAATCCCGTCCGGAGTGAACACCGACGTCGGCCCTTCCCAGACCCGCCACCCCCGGGCCCGGTAGAACCCCACGGCCTCGTCGCTCGCACACAACGCCCCGAAGTCGTACGCGGACTCGATCACCCGCTCCAACTCCGCCATCATCGCCCCGGCATACCCCCGCCGCCGCAGGTCGGCGCGTACCGCGACCCCTTCGACGTATCCGCACCGCAACGCCCGCCCCCGCACCAGCATGCTCCGCTGCGCCACCGCCGCATGCCCCGCCAGCACGTCCCCGTCGAACGCCAACGCGTGCACCCCGCCCAAACAGTGCCGCCAATCCTCCTCCGACATATCCCCGTCGAACGCTTCATCCAGCAACCGCCGTGCGTCGTCCAGCACGGCGGGCTCCACATCGGCGGTGTGGGCAACACGAATCCGCATCATCCCGGCATCCTTGATGATCCCCGCGCCGACCGCCAACGCTTTCGACGGCCCGATCGCCCTCGACCGGGGCCGGGCAACGCCCACGGCACGCGGGACGGTCTACGGCCGACCGGCGCGGTCCTCATCACCAGGCCGACGTCCGAATCCGCCTCACAGCGCAATCGGCCGGTAAGCCAGCGCCCGGTCGACGAGCTCCGCCGCCGTCGGCTCCGGCCCGTCCGGCCAGTACACCAGCCCCGCAACGTGGCCGCGGGGGCAGCCGAACGCCGCGTCCAGACGCTCGAGTGCGTGCTCCAGCTCCGCTTCGGCGAGTTCGCCGCTCATCACCGACTCCACCAGCGCGACAGCCGCTCCACGCGTCATCGAAGGCACGTCGGCGCTCAAGTCGCCGCCCCCTCCACCCACGCCGCCAGCTTGTCCAGTGCCATCCGCGTGCCGAGTTCGTTGTCGGCGGCGGGGATCGCGTCCGGCATGCCGGTGTGGGTGATGGTCACGTCGGTGGTGCCGTCGCCGACGGGGTGGAGGGTGGTGGTCATGGTGATGGCGCCCGCCAACGACGGGTCCGGGGTTTCGAACTCCACGACTTCGACGACCTCTTCGCCGTCCGTCAACCGGGTGAAGCGGCCGTGGTAGGTATCTGTGTTCGCGGCGGTCTTGCCCTGGGCGTCGGGGGCGTCGTAAGTCAGCGACACGCGGAATCGGCCACCTTCGCGCGGCTCGAACGTGTGGACTTCGCTGGTCATCCCGTCCGGCACGCGCCACGCGGCGACGGCTGCCCGGTCGAGCAGGGCGTGGTAGACCCGTTCGGGTGAGGCCTGGATGCGGCGGGACACTCGGGTCGTGTACATGCGTCGACTCTAAGCGAGCCGTATGCCAATCCGAGGCAGCCGAAGGCCCCGGTATGCCGCCGCGCCCTACCGGATCGCGATCTTGCTCAACAGCTCTTCCAAAACGGCGAGTTCCTCCACCGACAGAGCCTCCCGCAGCGCGGTCGGGGGCCGGGACAGGATGTGCGTCGCCAGGTCTGCCATCTCGCGTCCGGCGTCCGTGACGCTGACGACCTTGGCGCGGCGGTCCTGCGGCGACACCGTGCGGACGACCAGGCCGCGCCGCTCCAGATCGTCGACGATCAGCGTCGTGTACGGCTTGTCGGTGGCCATCTCCGCCGCGAGTTCGGTCATCCGCATCGGCTTGCGGGCCAGGCGGCGCAGCGCCCGGCTGCGGGAGAAGCTCAAGCCGGTGGCGTCGGCGACCTCGCGGCGACGGTCGTCGGAGCCGAGGACCAGGTTCCGCATCGCGGCGAAGGCCCGGTACGCGGCCGCGTACGCCGGATCGTCCCGCTCGTCCGGCATCGCTCCCGCGCCCGCCGGCTCGGTCGATCCGGCGGATGCGGGGGAGGAGTCGGCGATGCGGCCGCGGGCGGGACTGTTCATGGCGTGGAGATCGGTGTCCTGGAGTCGGGCGACGGCGCGGGGGAGGGCGCCGCGAGACGTTCGGCGACGCGGGCGGCCGACCGCATCGCGGCCGGGCCCGTCGTGAGGATACCGAGCACGACGACGACCAGGCCACAACCTGCGACGATCGCCCAACCGACGTGGCTCGCCGCCGCGAAGCCGCTGCCGAGCGTCCCGTGCACCGACGACACGACCACCGACACGATCACCGCGATGCCGAGCGACTGCCCCGTCATCCGGCTGGTGGTGGCGACCGCGGCCGCCACGCCCGCCTGGCTGCGCGGCATGCCGGACACGGCGGTGTTGGTGATCGGCGCGTTGATCAGGCCGAACCCGATGCCGAAGACGACGTAGGCGGCCATGAGCTGCGCGACCGGGGTGTGGTTGTCGAGGTTGGTCAGCATCAGGGCGCTGACGGATATCGCGATGCCCGCGACGACCAGCGACGGGCGGGGTCCGCGTGCGGCCACGAGGCGGCCGGACAGGGGAGCGCAGATCACGGTCATGGCGGCCATCGGCAGGACGTAGAGTCCGGCGCGCAGCGCGCTGTAGCCGAGGGCGTCCTGCAGGTAGACGGTGTTGAGGAACAGGAACGCGGACAGGGAGGCGAACCCGCACACCGCGGTCACCGTCGCCCCCGACAGCGGCACGCTGCGGAAGAACCGCGGGTCGATCAGGGGTTCGTGGCGCCGCAGTTCGTAGCGGACCAGGGTGCCCAGCGCGGCCACGGCGAGCGCGAAGCCGCCGAGGGTGCGGGCCGACGTCCAGCCCGCGTCGGGCGCTTCGATCAGGGTGAAGGTCAGCGATGCGAGGAGGACGATCATCAGGCCTTGTCCGACCGGGTCCGGCCGGCGCGGGTGGTCGGCGCGCGATTCCGGGATGTACCGCTGGGCGAGCGCCATCGCGGCGAGCCCGAAGGGGATGTTGATCCAGAAGATCGACTGCCAGCCGACCGACCCGACCAAGAGCCCGCCCGCCACCGGGCCGAGCGCCATGCTGATGCCCGCGACGCCGCCCCACACGCCGATCGCGCGGGCCCGCTCGGCCGGGTCGACGAACGTGTTGACGATGATCGACATCGCCACCGGGTTGAGCATCGACCCGCCGACGGCCTGCACAGCACGTGCGGCGACCAGCCAGCCGAGGCCGGGAGCGAGGCTGCACAGCAGCGAACCGAAGGTGAACAAGGCCAGGCCGGTCTGGAACGTCCGGCGTCGGCCCAGCCGGTCGCCCGTCGACCCGGCCAGCATGAGCAGGCTCGCGAGGACGACGGTGTACCCGTTCACGACCCATTGCAGCCCGGACACGGACGCGCCCAAGTCGTCCTGGATCGATGGCAGCGCCACGTTCACGATCGTGATGTCGATGCCGACGATGAACAAGCTCATACAGCAGATCGCCAGGACCAGCGCCCGGCGGCGCGGGGTGGATGTCTCGGGCACGGCGGCTCCCGTAATGGTTGTAGAACAATAATCATTATGATCGTACAACTAATAAGCGGGGTCGCCAAGGGGCATGGCGCGTTCGACGGGCCCGCTCCGGCCCTGTCGGATCAGTTCGCGGCCCTGTCGGGTCAGTTCGCGGCGATGCGGGACTTCTTGACCTTGTTGCCGCAGGTGTTCATGGAGCACCAGCGGCGGTTGCTTCCGCGGCTGGTGTCAAGGAACAGCCCCGCGCAGCCCGGGCCTTCGCAGTTCTTGATGCGGCCGCGGTCGGGACCCCCGAGGATGCGGACGGCATCCGTGGCCAAGACCCCGAGTGCGTCGCCGACCGGGGTCGTCTCGGTCAGGAGCCATCCTGCGCGTTCGCGTTCCAGTACGGCCTTCGCGTGCCCGGCCACGGCGATCGTGTTCAGGGTGCGGACATCCCTGTTCGCCGGCGGTCGGCCTCTGGCTATCGCCGACCCGATCCGGTAGATCGCCTCGCGCAGTTCGACGGCGTCCTGCAGGTCGGTCGGCGAAACGTCCCGGACGTGGAGTCCCGTGGCCTCCAGCCACATCTGCAGCCGTGCGGTATCGGTGAGCCGCTCCCTCGGGGCCGGGCCGGCGCGATCGCTGACGGTGGCGGTGAACCGGAACGCCAAAACCTCGTTGTCCATCCGGAACACGCGGCGAACGTCCTCGGTCATGCCAACCTCCGGAATGAGCAGCAACGCGCGGTGAACCGCTTCAGACGGTTCCGTGCGATCGTAACTCCATGGCATGCTTGAACCGCCTGAGACGGTTCAGAGCGGAAGGAGTGCTCGGCGTGAGCAGCATTGCGGTCATCGGCCTGGGGGCCATGGGGAAGCCCATCGCACGCAACCTTGTGAAGGCCGGCCACGACGTCGTGGTGTGGAACCGCTCCGACGGGCCCGCGGCCGAACTGGCCGACGCGGGTGCCCGACGTGCCGCCTCGGTGGCCGAGGCCATGCAGGCGCCGGTGGTTTTCTCGGTCCTGTCCGACGACCGGGCCGTCGCCGAGACGTTCCTCGACTCCGGCGTCCTCGCTCGGACGCCGGGCGGGACCGTCCACGTCAACCTCGCCACGGTGAGCACCGGCCTGGCCCGCCGGGCCGACGCGGCACACGCCCAGCACGGCGTCGGCTATGTCGCGGCACCGGTCTTCGGCCGCGTCCCGGTCGCCGAAGCCGGGGCGCTCAACGTCCTTGCGGCCGGTGAACACGAGCTGCTCGACCGCGTGCAGCCGTTCCTCGACGTGATCGGCTCGCGGACCTGGCGACTGAGTGACCGCCCGGAGCAGGCCAACATCGTGAAGATCACCGGGAACTACCTGATCGCCTGCGCGATCCAGTCACTGGCCGAGGCCGTCAGCCTCGCGGAAGGCGCCGGTGTCGACTCCGGGCAGTTGGTCGAGGTGCTGACCTCGACGCTCTTCCCGGGCGGCGTCTACACCGGCTACGGATCGATGATCGCCGAACGCCGTTACCAGCCCGCCGGATTCACCACCGTCCTGGGCCGCAAGGACCTCCACCTCGCGCTCGATGCGGCGACCGACCACGGCATCCCTCTGCCGATCGGTGAACTGCTGCGCGTTGTCTTCGACGAAGCCATCGCCGACGGCCGCGGGGCGGAGGACTGGGCGGTCATCGCGGAACGGCAGCCGCGGTGAAACCGACGACGCACGGCGCGGGCAACGCCGCGACGCCCCGGGCACGTCCGGCCTCCTACGGCCGACGCGCCGCCGCAACTCCGAGCAACGCCATCAGATCCTTCACCGGCTGCTCCATGTCGATCGACCGGTCGTTCAGCCACTGGAGCTGGATGCCGTCCGCGACCGCGAGCATCAGCACGGCCAGCCGCTCGGGCGGGACCGGCACGCCATCGAGGGCGCCGGCCGCCGCCAGCTCCTCGAAGACGCCGGTAAGTCGTGCGCGGAACTGCGGATAACGCTCGGCGAAGAACGCGTGTGCCGGGTGCTCGGGATCGCCGCCGGCCGCCGCCATCGACACGAACAGCTCGACAAGCCCCGGCGTCCGCGCGCCCTCGCGGATGCTCTCGGTGTGCGGGTCCGGGCCGGTGTAGGCCTCCATGTGCGCGCGCCCGGCCTCGTCGCGGGCGCGCAGCACCTGGGTGAGCATGTCCTCTTTCGAGGCGAAGTAGTGCATGAGCCCGGGCAGGCTCAGGTTGCACCGGGCCGCGACCTTGCGCAGCGAGGTGCCGCGGTAGCCCTCCTCCGCGAAGACCTCCAGGGCGACCCGGAGGATCTCGCGCCGCTTGGCCTCGCCCTTCTCGTAGGGGCCGCGTTTCGCCATGGGGGTCACCTTAGCGGCGGGTTGGTGACGGGTTGATCCAGCCGGCGGGGCTGGGACCGATCGTGTCCGGCGCCGGAAAGCCCGTGCCGGGCCGGCCCCGCGGATGCAGGGCGACCCGGCACGGACAGCCCGCCGAAGCGGACTCCGGTCAAACGAAGTACAGCCTCCCCTGCCCCGGGTTGCCGAGGTAGTTCTGCCAGCCTTGGCTGATGGCCACTCCGCCGCCGAATCCGGCGCCGTTGCCGTAGTTCAGCCGCTTCTCGACGGCGCCGCCGGTGCCCAGCACGAGCAGGTCGGCGCGGTTGTCGCCGTCGACGTCGGCGAAGTACAGCTTGCCCTGCCCGGCATCACCCAGGAAGTTCTGCCAGCCTTCGCTCACTGTGGTGCCGCCGCCGAATCCGGCGCCGTCGCCGTAGTTCGGACGGACCTCGATACCGCCCGCGGTGCCGAGGGCGAGCAGGTCGGCGCGGTTGTCGCCGTCGACGTCGGCGAAGTACAGCTTGCCCTGCCCGGTGTTGCCGAGGTAGTTCTGCCAGCCTTGGCTGATGAGCACCCCGCCGCCGAATCCGGCGCCGTTGCCGTAATTCAGTCGGCGCTCGATGCTCCCGTCCTGGCCCATCACGAGCAGGTCGGCCCGGCTGTCGCCGTTGATGTCCGCGAAGTAGAGCCTTCCCTGGCCGGCTTCGCCGAGGAAGTTCTGCCACCCCTGACTGATGACCACTCCACCGCCGAATCCGGCGCCGTCCCCGTAGTTCAGCCGGCGCTGAATCGTCCCGTCGGTGCCGAGCACCAGGAGGTCCTTGCGGTTGTCGCCGTCGACGTCGGCGAAGTACAGCTTGCCCTGCCCGGTGTTGCCGAGGTAGTTCTGCCAGCCTTGGCTGATGGCCACTCCGCCGCCGAATCCGGCGCCGTCCCCGTAGTTCAACCGCTTCTCGATGCCGCCGCCGGTGCCCAGTACAAGCAGGTCGGCGTGGTTGTCGCCGTTCATGTCCGGACGGGTGGCGGGGAGGGGCGCGTAGGGCGACGACGTCACCGTGCCCGTCACCGCATCCCACAGGATGAAGCCGTTCTCGAAGTTCGAGCGCGCCCCGCCCGGTACGGCGAACTCGTCGGACGTGGGCCAGCCCAGCGCCGAGTTCTCCCAGCCCTGGCCCGCCCAGGAGCCGCGGATTGCGTTCTTCACCAGATGGGAGCCCGTGGCCGCGCTCCAATACAGCGACGAGGTGTCGGATGCCGCGCCCAGCGGGCGGAAGTGCACGTAGGTTCCGGACTTCGGGGCGGTGACGGACTCGTCGGCCGACGGATAGCCGAGCACCCGTGGACCGCCCAACGCCACGAAGCGGTCGTAGGATGCCCCGTGCAGTTCGTGTGATCCCGTGGCGCCGGAGTAGAGGACCGCCCCGGGTGTCTTGCCAAGGCCCCCAGCGAACGTGCTGATGAAGCCTTCACCGCCGGAGCCGGGGACGACCTGCTCGTCCGCGTTCGGGTATCCGAGATGCCCGGATTCCCCTCCGGTGCTCAGCCACTTCGCTCTGGTGCCTCCGTGCGTATACCAGGCCCCCGTCGTCGGGGACCAGTGGATGGAGCCGTTCGCGGCCGTGCCGGTGGTGCCCTGCCCTTGGAAGTGGGCGAACCGGCCTGCCCCGTCCGCGGCCGCGACCACGTCCGTCGTCGGATAGCGCAGCCGGCCGGCCGGGCCGCCGAGAGACAGGTACTTCGTCAGCAGCGGCCCGCAGAGAGTGTGCGTCCCGGCATCGGACGAGCTGAACGTCTGGCAGTCGCTCCACGAGCGGCTGTTGACGACCAGGGTCCTCGCCGACCCGAATGCGGAACCGCCGGACAGGGCGCGTCCCGGGAACTCCACGACGCGGCCGTCCGGGTCGGTGCCCCACAGGTCCGGGTACCGGGTGCCCGGCGCCTTGTTCTCCAGGTCACCCGCACTGGTCAGCTGCGGATAGGCCGCCGCGGTGAACCCGGAGCCGATCTGCACGCGCGCGGCCGGGTCGGCGTAGGCGCTCGGATCGAAGTTGCCGTTCGCGTCGGTGCGGCTGCGGTATTCGTAGACCAGGCCGCTGCCGTTCTCGCGGACCCACAGCTCGGGCAGTCCGTCGCCGGTGGTATCGCCCGGCGTCATGACCGTCTTGTCGCCCCAGGCGGCGTCACCGATCGACACCGGGTCCAGCATGCTGTCCAGGTAGGCCTCTTTGCTGCCGTAGTACAGCCAGAGCTTTCCGTCGGACAGCAGAAGGAGGTCGGCCCAGTCGTTGTCGTCGACGACGCCGTCCGGACCCAAGCCCCCCGGGCCGGCGTCGTCGTTCACGCTGCCCAGCGAGACGACCTGGCCGCCCTGAGCCCAGTGCTTGTTGGCGCCCGCATACACGCGGAACTCGGCTTCGCCGAGGTCCCGATGCCGCAACGTCCCGTCACCCGCGTTGTCGCGGCGGAAGATCGCCGGAAGGCCGTCGGCGCCCGGGCGCAGCACGATCAGATCCTCGTAGCCGTCCTCGCCCCAGTCCCCGCGGTGGGTGATGCTCGCCTTCAGGTAGCCGGAGTTGTCCGCGTCCTTCGACAGCCCGAACCCGCCGGTTCCGTCGCCGGGGTGCATCCGCAGCTGTCCGCCATCCCGGTCGACCGTCCACAGGTCCGTGGTTTCGTCCCCGTTGATGTCGCCGGGTTTGTCGCGGGACGCCGAACGTGCCGCGTAGAAGAGATAGTTGCGGACATCGGACCGGTTGCCCGCAGCATCGAAACTCGTCACGTAGAGGAAATGCGGACCGGTGACCAGCGGAGTGAAGGTGAAGGACGCGGGCCCTCCGGCGCCCTGCGCGGGCACGCTGCGCGGTGCTGTGTCGAAGTCCGTGTACCACTCGTACCGGACGACGTCCGTGACACCGCTCGCACCGAGGGTGAACGTGCCCGGCGTACGGGCGGGAGCCCCCCACGTTCCGCCGTCTCCGTCGGGGAACTCGGTCGACGAGACGGTCGGCGGTCGGCTCGGGCGGGTCTTGTCGATGGTGAAGCGGCATTGGCCGGCCCACGCGCCGTAGTCCCGGTTGTCGTACGCACGCACGTCCCACACGTAGGTGCCGTTGTCGAGGGATGTGGTCGGGATGCGCACCGAAGCCACGTTGCCGCGGACCACGGCCGTCCACTGCTCGGCGACCGCGCCGCCTTCCTTCCAGTACGCGAACTGCGCGGACACGCTGTTGTCTTCGTCGTCCCACAGCCGGCTGCGCAGGGTCACGTAGTCGGTGAGTCCGAAGCTGCCGCCCGCGCACGGCACCGACGGGTCGGTGGACCGGTCGTACGGGGTCGCCGGGGGAGTGTTGTACGTGACCGAGACCCGGGCGCTCGCGGCGTCAAGCCTGCGCCAGGACACGTCCACCGTGTCGGCCTGCGACTTGAGCCCGAACGCCCACGTGTCCGAACCCTTGGCGGTCTCGGCGCGTACTGCGGTCGTCACGTTGAACTCGACCAGGTCGTCGCCGGTCGGGCAGTTGCGGCCGCCGAAGGACTTCCCGCTGGCGTCGATCTTCGTGTTCCACGGCGGTTGGTGGGCCCAGGTGGTCGTCGACTCGATGCGGCCGGTGCTCCACACCTCGATCTCGCCCGACTGGCACGAGTGGGAGCCGGCGTAGTTCTGCTTGATCCGCAGCGTCGCGTCGATGACCTGCTTGCCGAGCAGCGCGCGCGTGCTCACGTGGAAGAACGTCTTTGCGCAGACCTTGGCGTTGCCGTAGCCCGGGTCGAGGGCACATCCGACACGGGCTTCCTTGCTGAGTGAACCGCCGTTGATGTAGGGCGTGTTCTCCGATCCCGCGACACCGTCGTTCTTGTAGGCGATCGCCCACAGATCCTTCCAGTCGGTGCGCACGGTCGGGTCGATGACGACCGGGTACACCGTGTCGACCGCGTGGAGCAGCGCAGGATCTGCGGTGAGTGTCATGGTGCCGGGCCGGATCTCGACCTTGACGTCGGCCTGCTTCGCGGTGTCCGCGGCGCCGTCGGCCGGATCAGCGTCCGTGGGGGCGGCCGCGGCGCGGGCCTGCGTTCCGGCGGCCGAGCCTTTGCTGTCCCACATCTTCGCGGGTGGTGAGGAGAACACCGTCTCGCCGGCGGGGTCGACCGCGGTCATCGAGCCGTCGGGTGTGGATCCGACCTTCACGCCCGTGGCCGCGAGCCCGAACTCGAGCCGCGCCAGTGCGGGGTTCCGGCCTGCCTCCGGTGTTTTGACGACGAGGACGTGCGAGAAGGAGTCGACCTCGGAGATGATCTTCAGGTCGACGCCCGGCAGCACCTCCGGGTAGGTGGCAGTGTCACCGTCGAGGGCCGGTTTCGGGAGCTTGCCGGGCCACGTGAGCGCCAGCTCGCGGCCGTCCTTGCGGACGACCGCCAGCGGTGCCTTGCTACCCCCGCCGGAGAACGCGAAGTCCGCACGCGCGGCCTTGGGGCGGACGGTCCCGTCCTTGCCGGCCACCAGGGTGTCGTCGCCGGGGACGAACGCGCCGTTCTGACGCACGTGAACAGGCCGCACATAGCGGTCCATCGTGAATGTGCCGTCGGGATTGGCGTACGTCTTGCTGTTCTCGGTCCGCTGCGTGGCGATCTCCACAGGGCTGCCGGACGCCGCGGCCCGGTCGAGTGATCGCCGGGTGTCGGACAGTTGGGCGTCGGGCGAGGAGAGAGTCCCATCGGCCCGGGCCATCGGACCCGCGGCATCGGCCGGGGTCTCGGTCGCGGTCAAGACGCCGGCCGCGAGTGCCGCGGCCAAGCCGAAGGCCACGGCTCTGCGGGAGCTGGGCGGCCCCGAACATCGGGACCGGATTCGGACGGTCACGTGTGTTTCCTTCCTGAGGGTGGCCCGGCCGGTGACGGCTGCCCGTCACCGGCCGGACCGTTGAGCCGTTACCAGGTGCCGAGCGCGGCTTCCCAGCTCTTCGCCCCGACCGCGAGCGTGCCGTCGGGCTGCGCGCGGAACGTGTAGGCCGTCCAGCCGCCTTCGGGTCGGGCGTACACCGTGTAGAGGTCGGTGCGGCCGTCGCCGTCCACGTCGCCCGTCAGTGCCCGGGCTCGGTCGGCGGTCCAGCCGGACTGGCCGGTGGCCGGGCTTGCCGACGGCGAGGCCAGCTTGCCTGTGGCGTCCGCGACCCACGTGGTCACGGTGACCGGTGCGTTGGGCGGCGTGTAGAGCATGACCAGATCGGCGCGGCCGTCCCCGTTGGTGTCACCGCCCTTGATCTGGACGCTCGCCCGGTCCCACCCGGCGCCTGCTGCCGTCCAGTTCGAAGCGGGCGCGGCAAACGTCCGGTTGGGTCCGGCGGTCAGCGTGAACACGGTGGGGGTGCCGTCGGAGTAGACGTAGGCGGCGGCGATGTCGGTCTTGCCGTCGCCGTTGAAGTCACCTGTGGTGTACCGGGCGCTCTCGTAGTACCACCAGCCGGGATTGGCCTCTTCCCAGCCCGTGACCGGGGCGGTGAACCCGCCGTCCGTTCGCGACGGGAAGGTCAGGAACTTCACGCGGCCGTCGGCGAAGCCGTAGGCCGCGATGAGGTCCGACCTGCCGTCGCCGTCCTGGTCGCCGGCCATGAGGGTGGTCCGCCCGTAGTCCCAGCCGGACGTCTGCTCCCAGCTCAGGGGCCCGTCGACGAATCCGCCGTCGGCGCGGGCGAGCTTCGTGTGCAGCTTGACCGACCCGTTCCCGTAGTCGTACATCGCCGCGATGTCGTCGCGTCCGTCGCCGTTGAAGTCGCCGGTGACGTACTTCGCGGAACCGACGCACCAGTACCCGACCTGGTTGGTCCACGATACAAACGGCGAGGCGAACGTCCCATCGGCGTTGCCGAGTTGCGTCCACATCCCGGCCGCGCAGTTCCCGTGGTCCATCACGGTCGCGATGTCGGCGCGCCCGTCGCCGTTGAAATCACCGTCCAGGGTGACCCGGAGGCCTCCGCTCTCCTGGTTCTTCTGGTAGGCGGTCGACGTCTGGTTCGCGGAGTTCCAGCGCAGGTATCCGCCTTCGAAGTCGGCCCGCCAGCCGTTGGCGACCTGGTATTCGTTCGACGTCGGGAAGCCCAGCCAGCCGTTTTCCGACCCCAGCTCCGCCCACTTGGAGCGGTTGCCGCCCAGGACCTGCCACGTCCCCGAGTTCGGGCTGTAGTAGATCGAGGACGTCTCCGACGTGGCACCGGGCATCCGAAAGTGGTTGTACCGGCCGTACTTGACCGGTGTCGCGGTCTCGTCCGTGGAGGCGTACCCGACCTGGCGGGTCCCGCCGAGCGCGATGAAGCGCTGGTAGATGAGACCGTGGATCTCGTGCGTGCCGGCGTCGGGCGCGTAGGTGATGGCCCCTGGCCCTTCCCCGCCGGCCCCGGCGAAGGTGCTGATCCGGCCTTCGTACGACGCGGAGCCGGGCGTCTCGTCCGAGGTCGGATAGCCCAGGAAGCCCTGCTCCCATCCGAGGCTCGCCCACTTGCCCCGGATGGCGCCGACCACGCTCCAGGCGCCCGTGCCGGGCGACCAGTAGATCGACGCGTAAGGGTCGGCCGCGGTGCGGGTCCCCTGGAAGTGCGCGTAGCGGCCGGTGGCGTCACCTGCAGCGGTGACGTCGGTCGTCGGGTAGCGCAGCGCTCCTGTCGGGCCGCCGAGGGCCAGGTACTTCGTGAGGATCGGCCCGCACAGACTGTGGGTCCCGGTGTCGGCCGAGGTGAAGGTCTGGCAGTCGTTCCATGTGCGGCTGTTCACGACCAGGTCGCGCACCGGGCCGAACGCGGAGTCGCCGACTCGTGCCTTGCCGGGGAACTCGACGACGCGGCCCTCGGGTGTGACTCCCCACAGGTCGGGATGGCCGGCCGTGCCGACGGCGTTCTCCAGATCGCCGTTGGAGGTGAGGCGGGGGTATGCGGCAGCGGTGATACCGGAGGCGATCTTCGTGCGGGTCGCCGCCGATGCGTAGGAACCCGGGTCGAAGTTGCCGTTGGCGTCCTTGGCGCTCGGGTATTCGTGGACGTCGCCGGTCGCGTCGTCCCGGACCCAGAGGTCGGGAAGGCCGTCGCCGGTCGTGTCGCCGGGCGTCATGATGGTCTTGCCGGCCCAGGAGGCGTCGCCGATCTGCACCGCGTCCTGGAGTTCGTCCAAGAACGTGCCCTTACTGCCGTAGTACAGCCACAACCGGCCATCGGACAGCACCAGGAGATCCGCCCAGTCGCTGTCGTCGACGACGCCGTCCGGGCCCGCGCCACCGGGTCCGGCATCGTCGTTGACACTGCCGAGGGAGAGGACCTGGCCGCCGTTCTGCCAGTGCTTGTTCGCGGACGAGTAAAGGCGGAACTGCGCCTGCCCGGTGTCCCGGTTCTCCAGGATGCCCGAGCCGGCGTTCGCCCTGCGGAAGATCCCCGGCTGGCCGTCGGGTCCGCGCTCGAGGAGGATGAGGTCCTCGTAGCCGTCCTCGCCCCAGTCCCCGCGGTTGGTGATGCTCGCGGTGATGTGGGTGGCCTTGTCCGCTTCCACGGACGCGCCGAAGGTGCCGGTCCCGTCGCCCGGGTGCATGCGGAGCTGTCCGCCGTCCTTGTCGATCACCCACAGGTCGGTGAAGCCGTCGCCGTTGACGTCGCCGGGCTTGTCGCGGTTCGCGGAACGGGTCGCGTAGAACAGGTAAGTCCGGGTGTCGGAGCGGTTGCCCGCGGCGTCGATGCTGGTGACGTACATCGTGTGCGGTCCCGCGCGCAGCGGTGTCGCCGTCACGGACGCCGGGCCGCCGGGTGCCTGGGCAGCCGCTTGGCGGGGCGTGAGGTCGAATTCGGTGTACCACTCGTAACGCACCACGTCCGACACGCCGTTGGCGCCGAACGTGAAGGTGCCCGGGGTGCGCGCGGGAGCGCCCCAGAGCCCGCCGTCGCCGTTCGGGAACTCCGTCGACGCCACCGTCGGCTGTTCGCCGGGGCGCTGCTTGTCGATGGTGAACCGGCACTGCCCGGCCCACGGCGAGTAGTCCCGGCCGTCGTAGGCGCGCACGTCCCAGACGTAAGTGCCGTTGGTGAGGCCGGACACCGGGATCCGCACCGAGGCGACGTTGCCGCGTACGACCTGGGTCGTCTGGGCGATCGGCTGCGGGATGCCGTCCTTCCAATAGTGGAACTCGGCCGAGACGTTGTTGTCTTCCTCGTCGTCGACGCGGGCTCGAAGTGTGACGTAGTCGGTGAGTCCGAAGCCCGCCCCGGTGCACGGTACGGACGGGTCGGTCGACCGGTCGTAGGGGGTGGCCGGGGGTGTGTTGTAGCTGGTGGAGATGACCGCGGTCTCGGGGGCGAATCTGCGCCACGACACGTCGACGGTGTCCGACTTCGACTTGAGACCGAAGGCCCAGAAGTCCCATTGGTTGGTCGCAGCCGACCGTGTCGCCGCCGTCACGTTGAACTCGACGATGCCGTCGCCGCCGGGGCACGCGCGGCCCCCGAAGGACTGTCCGCTGGAGTCGATCCGGGTATACCAGGCGGGCTGGTTGCCCCACGTGGTGTTTTCCTGGATCCGGCCGGTGTCCCACACCTCGATCTCACCGGACTGGCAGCTGTGCGAGCCTGCATACGTCTGGCGGATCCGCAGCGTCGACTCGATGACCTGCTTGCCCCAGACAGCCCGGGTCGGGATGTGGAAGAACGTCTTGGCGCAGACGACCGCGTACCCGGCGTCTTGGTCCTTGGCACAGCCGACACGGGCTTCCTTGGACAGCGTCCCGCCGTTGATGTAGGTCGTGGTTGGCGTGGACGGGTAGGCGTTGTGCTTGTAGGCGATCGCCCAGAGGTTCTTGTAGTCGTCGCGCCAGACCGGATCGATGACGACCGGGAATACCGTGTCGGGCGCGGTCAGAAGCGTCTGGTCCACGCCCAGGTCCAAGCGGTCGCCGGAGAGCCGGACGGCGAGTTCGGCCTGCTTGCCGCTGTCGGATGCCCCAGCCGCGACGCCGGCGACCGGAGCGGCAGTCGGGGCTGGTTGTCCCGAACCGCCGGCCTGGCGGGACACACCTTCCGGCTGCGAAGTGCCTGTGCTGTCCCACATCTTGGGAGGCGGCGCGGTGAACACCGCCTGCCCCGCCGGGTTGACGGCGGTGAGGGAACCGTCCTCCGCCGCCTTGATCTCCAGCCCCTTGGCCTTCAGCCCGAACTCCAGCCGCGCCAACTTCGGATTACGGGCGGCCTCAGGGGTCTTGACCACGAGGACGTGCGAGAAGCTGTCGACATCGGCGACGATCTTCAGATCGACACCAGGCAGGACCTCGGCGTACGTGGCGGTGTCCCCGGCCAGCGCCGGCTTGGGGAGCTTGCCCGGCCAGGTGAGGGCGATCGCGCGGCCGTCCTTGGTGACGGTCGCAAGCGGTGCTTTCTCGCCGCCGCCCGAGAAGGTGTAGTCCGCGCGGGCCGCTTTCGGCCGGACGGTGCCGTCCTTTCCGGCCACGAGCGTGTCATCGGCGTCAACGAACCTGCCGTTCTGCCGGACGTGTACCGGGCGCAGGTAGGTGTCGCGCCGGAATGTACCGTCCGGGTTGGCGAACGTCTTGCCGTCCTCGGTGCGTTCGGCCGCGATCTCGACTGCGGAGCCGGTCGCCTTGGCCTTGTCGACCGCGTCGGTGACGCCCGCCTCCCGGACCGCCTGCGTGGCGAGGGTGCCGTCGGCTGAGATGGCCGGAATCGGCGCCTTAGCCGATGGTGCGGCAACGGCTACGGAGCCGGCCGCGAGGGCCATGGTCAGGCCGAAAATCGTCGCCCCGGAGAGCGCGGAACCTCGTCCGCGGATTCGTTCACGAGGATTGTTCACGCGTCATTCCTCTACTCCTCTGTGGTGTTAACGAGTCGGATGCGATAGCAGGCGCTTTACCTAGTGAAAGGCCTGTGATGGCCGGGACTCGTGCGCTGATGGAGACTCTTACCAGGTCACATGAGCGCATGCGAACATCCCCCCGGTTGGGGCGAATCGGGCATTTACCTTCTCTTGCCCTTGTCATTACGTACAGCAATCGCGCCAGAAGGAATTGTGAATATCCCGACCGCGGGGTTTCCGGGTCTTCTCAAGTTTCGTTCGATCCTGCTACGTTTCGGCGGCCGCATGTGATCTTGGGGGTTGTCGTGGGTGTCTTTCGGCTGCGTGTTTTCGGGGCAGGGGTGTCCGCCGGGCAGTTCCGTTCCCCAATAAGACCGTTGCCCCGCCGAGTCTCGTTCGGCCTCGCCGGCGTGCTCGTGCTGTCCGGGCTCGTTGCGGTGGAGGCAGGGCCGGCGAAAGCCGCCGTCCCGCCGCTTCCGGCGCTCCAGCAGACCGAATCGGTGCCTGGGACAGCCGTGGTGAGCAAGCCGGCCCCGGCGCCCAGCGAATCGCAGGTCAAGCCGTGGACCCCTAGTGCCGCCGGCGCTGCGGCCTGGCCGGCCGCGGGAACCGCCGAAGTCGACCTCGCCGGGGCGGAGTCCGGGAAGTCTGCGGCGCGTTCGTCCGCCGACGGACCGACCGGCGATGCCGTGAAGGCCGGCGGTCTACCGGTCAGGATCGCGTCGGCCGCACCGTCCGGAACCGCGGACACGGCCGAGTCCGTCAAGACCGGAAAGTCCGCTGCGGCCGCCGGGACTTCCGCAACGGGGTCGGCCGGCCGGGTCCGCGTTCAGGTCGCCGACCGCGCCGCCGCCCAGCGTGCGGGCGTCGACGGGGTCCTGCTCGGCGTCGGCCGCACCGACGCCGCCGCGCTGAACGCGCCGGTCACCGTGGAACTGGACTACTCCGGCTTCAGGAACGCCTATGGCGGCGGCTGGTCGTCACGGCTGACGTTCGTCGCGCTGCCCGGCTGCGCCCTGACCACGCCGGAAGCGCCGGAATGCCGAACGCGGACGCCTTTGGTCACCAAGAACAACGCTCGGACCGGCACCCTCACGGCCCAGGTGGACGCCGCGCCCGCGGCATCGGCAGCCGACCCGCAAGCCCGCAGCCTGGCGGGGGCGGGATCCGCCACCCCCACAGGCGGCACCGTCCTCGCCGCCGTCGCCGGCCCCTCCGGCCCGCAAGGCGACTACAAGGCCACCTCGCTCGCGCCGTCCGGCACATGGCAAGGCGGCGGCGCCGCAGGCGACTTCTCCTGGTCCTACCCCCTCGAACTGCCCACGTCGCTGGGCGGCCCCGGCCCCAACCTCGGGCTGAGCTACTCGTCGTCCGCTGTGGACGGCCGCACCTCGGCGTCCCAGGCCCAGGCGTCCTGGATCGGCGACGGCTGGGACCTCGGCTCGTCGTTCATCGAGCGGACCTTCCCGTCGTGCGCGGACGACAAGAGCGGCAGCCCGCGCAACAACCCGCAGACCGACACCGGCGACGTGTGCCAGGGAGCGCCCATCGTCGCGATGTCCCTCAACGGCGGTTCGACGCAACTCGTCCTGGACGACGCGACCAAGAAGTGGGTGCCGGAGGCCGACGACGGCTCCAAGGTCGAACTGCTGCGCGGCGCGCCGAACGGCGACAACGAGGGCGAGTACTGGGTCGTCACGACCATGGACGGCACGAAGTACTACTTCGGCCAAAACCACCTCCCGGGCTGGGCGGCCGGGAAGGCCGAGACCAAGTCCGCGTGGACGATGCCGGTCGTCGGCAACAACCCGGGAGAGGACTGCTACCAGACGCAGTTCAAGGACTCGTTCTGCACGCAGGCATACCGGTGGAACCTCGACCTCGTCGTCGACCCGCGCGGCAACGCCATGGCGCACTACTACGAGACCGAGACCAACTCCTACGGCAGCAACGTCCAGACCGACGGCACCTCCACGAACCGCTCGTACGTGCGCGGCGGCTGGCTCCTGCGCACCGAGTACGGCCTGCGCGCCGACAACCTGTACGCCCCCGCGCCCGCACAGGTCGACTTCACCGTCGCCGAACGCTGCGTCCCGCTGGCCGGTGTCGACTGCGCGCCCGGAGCGCTGACCAAGGACACCGCGAAGAACTGGCCCGACGTCCCGTTCGACCAGAACTGCAACGTCGGCGAGGACTGCAAGAACCGCTGGGCGCCGACCTTCTGGTCCCGCAAGCGGCTCGCCGACATCACCACGCGCGTCCGCGTCAACGGACAGCTCCGCGACGTCGACACCTGGACGCTGACCCACGACTTCCCCATGTCAGGTGACGGCAGCGACCGCGCGCTGTGGCTGGCGCAGATCCAGCGCACCGCGAAGAACGGCACCACGCCCGGAATCGCCACTCCGCCGGTTCTTTTCGGCGGCAAGCAGCTCCCGAACCGCGTCGACAACAACGGCGACGGCTCCCCGCCCTACTTCCGCTACCGCATCGACTACATCCACACCGAGACCGGCCAGTCCATCGGCGTGGTCTACGCCCCGACCGAGTGCTCCACCGTCGCGCCGGTCAAGCTCCCCTCGAACCCCGAGACCAACGGGATGCGCTGCTACCCGGTCATCCAGGAGCAGAAGAACCCGTCCGACCCGAACGCGCCGCCGACGTACAAGAAGGACTGGTTCCACAAACACCTCGCGATCCAGGTCCGCGAGGAGGACCGCAACGGCAACTCGCCGAACAAGGTCACGAACTACGAGTACGTCGGCACCCCCGCATGGGCCTACGACGACGACAACGAGCTGACCAAGCAGGCCCTCCGCACCTGGAACCAGTGGCGCGGATACGAACGCGTCCGCACCCGCACCGGTGAAGCCCCGGACGTGCCGTCGCTGGTCGAGAACCTGTACTTCCGCGGCATGGACGGCGACAAACTCCCCTCCGGCAAGCGGTCCGTGGAAATCACCGACGGCGACGGCGGCACAATCCACGACACCGAGGACTTCGCCGGACAGGTCCGCGAAACGCTGTACTACAACGGTGACGGCGGCGCACTGCTCTCCGCCACCATCTACACCCCCTGGGTCTCGGACGCCAACGCCACCCGCGTCCGCACCGGCCTCGACCCGCAGACCGCGCGCGTCAAGCAGACCGTCGAGGTCGCATCGCGCACCGCGCTGTCCGACAACCGCGGCTGGCGGCGGACCAAGACGAAGAACACCTTCGACAACCGCGGGCTCCAGCTCACGAACGAGGACTACGGCGACACCGCCAAGGACGACGACAACAGCTGCACGCGCATCACGTACGCGCCGATCGACGCCCTGCACATCCTCAACCTCGTCGGGCGCACCGAAACCGTCGCCAAGCTCTGCGGCGAAACGCCGGCCCGGCCCGGCGACGTCCTCGGCGACCAGCTCGCCCACTACGACGCCGTCGGCAACTCGACCGGCGGCGAGATCCTCGACCACTACGAGGGCACGACGCCGAAGTACGTCGGCAACGGCTCCGTGACGGTGGACAACTACGGCCGGCCCAAGTCGGTCACCGACCGGTACGGCGTCACCACCACCAACACCTACATCCCGGCGGCCGGCGAGATCGTCGCCAAGATCGAGTCGGTCAACAACCTCGGCCACAAGACCGTCCTCGAAGTCGATCCCGGCCGCGGCACGCCGCTCGCCCAGACCGACCTCAACGGCCGCAAGACCGTGATGCAGTACGACCAACTGGGACGCACCACCAAGGTGTGGACACCGGACCGCGACCCGGCGACGAAGTCGCCCGACGCGGAGTTCTCCTACGACGTACGCGTGGACGCGCCCGTCGTGGTCACCACCAAGCGGCTCCTCGAAAGCGGGGAGTACCGCACCACATACGAGCTGTACGACGGCATGCTGCGCCTGCGCCAGACCCAGCAGCAGGCGCTCGGCGGCGGCCGCGTCATCGCCGACACCTTCTACAACAGCCGCGGCGAGGTATGGAAGGAGAACGCGGCCCACTACAACAGCGACGCGCCCGCGCCGGTGCTGTGGGCGTCGCAGGACAACAAGGTCCCGTCCTCGACCCGCACGTACTTCGACGGCCTCGGCCGCGCGACGGACGTCGCCGCGCGCAAGCTCGGCGAAGAGACGTGGCGGACCACCACGACCTACGGCGGCGACTGGGTCGCGGTCGACCCACCGGCCGGAACCGCCCCGACCAAGGCGTTCCTCGACGCGCAAGGCCGCAAGACCAAGCTTCAGCAGTACCCGGGCGACGCGCCGACGGGCACGACGTTCGACGAGACCACGTACACGTACGACAAGCGCGGTGCCCTCAACAAGCTCACCGACCCGAGCGGCACTTCCTGGGAGTACGAATACGACCTGCGCGGCCGTCTGGTCACCACCAAGGACCCCGACAAGGGGACCACGACCATGACGTACGACGACGGCGACCGGCTGCTCACGACGACTGACCAGCGCGGCAAGACGCTCGCGTTCGCGTACGACGTGCTGGGCCGCCCGACCGAGACTCACGAGGGGTCGCTGACCGGGCCCAAACTGACCCAGCAGACGTACGACACGGTCGCGGGTGCCGTCGGCCTCCCGGCGTCGTCGAGCCGGTTCGTGAACGGGAACGAGTACAAGCAGGAAGTCACCGAGTACGACACCGAGTACCGGCCCACGGCGACGCAGATCGTCATCCCGCAGTCGGAAGGCAAGCTCGCCGGAACGTACGCCTACACAAGCGGCTACGGCGCGAACACCGGACTGCCGCTCTGGACCAAGTCACCCGCCGCGGGCGGCCTGACCAGCGACCGCGTCACCACCGAGTACAACGGCCTGGACCTGCCCCAGCGCACCACCCTCAACGCCGCGACGTTCGTCGACTCGGTGACGTACTCGCCGCTCGGCAGCGTGCAGCGCACCGCCGTCGGGCCGTTCGGCAAGCAACTCTGGTCGACTTACGAGTACGACGAGCAGACCGGCGCCAACACGCGCGTCATCAACGACCGCGAGGTCGCACCGCAGCGCATCAACGACGTCCGCTACACGCGCGACGTGTCCGGCAACATCCTCAAGGTCACGGATGCCGAAGGCCCCAACCCGACATCCGCGACCACCGACACGCAGTGCTTCTCGTACGACTACCTGCGGCGCCTCACCGACGCGTGGACGGCCACCGACGACTGCGCCGCCAAGCCCGGCGCGGTGGGGCCGGGCGGCACGCCGCAGGTCGGCGGGCCGAGCGCGTACTGGACGTCATACACCTACCGGGCCGACGGCAGCCGGCTGACCGAAGTCCAGCACGACACCACAGGGGACGCGAGCAAGAACGTCACCCGCGACTACACCTACCTGACCGGCACGAAGTCCCACCAGCTGGAGAAGGTCACCACGTCCGGCGCCGCCGGCTCGCGGGAAGAGAAGTTCCTCTACAACGAGGTCGGCGCCACGACCAAGAAGACCGTCCAAGGCGACGACCAGATCCTCGACTGGGACTCCGAGGGCCACCTCGCCAAGTCCACCAGCGCGGGGCGCCCCACCGACTTCGTGTACGACGCAAGCGGCCAACGCCTCATCCGGCGCGACCCGGACAACGTCACGCTGTACCTGCCCGGCACCGAACTCAAGCTGAACGTCGCCTCGCAGAAGGTCACCGGCACGCGCAGCATCGGCGGCGCCGGCGGCGCGGCGATGGTGCGGACGAACGAGTCCGGCTCCCTGGTCGTGTCGTACCTCCTCGGAGACCAGAACGGCACGGCGAACACGTCGGTCGACGCGGCCACGCAGCAGATCACCCGCCGCAAGTTCACCCCGTTCGGCGACACACGCGGCACCGCGCCGTCGGTCTGGCCGGGCGAGAAGGGCTTCGTCGGCGGCACGGTCGACAAGACGACCGGTTTCGTCCACCTGGGCGCACGCGAGTACGACCCGACCATCGGACGATTCATCTCGGTCGACCCGATCATGGATCCGACGGATCCGCAGCAGATGCAGGCGTATTCGTACGCGAACAACTCACCGGTGACGTTCTCGGACCCGACGGGGCTTTGGTCGCGTTGCTACACAAACTTCTGCAGAGGCGGCCCCGGAGACACGGCACCGAGCAACGCCACGCCCTCCGTGGATGTTGGGCCTCCGCCGGCCGCACCCCCGGCCCGCACCACGAGCGACGCCGACGTCGCCCGCGCCCGATTCCTCGCCATGCAGAGCAAGTTGGACTACGCGGCCCAGGTGGCCAAGGAAGTCCTCAAGGACATGAGCGGCTACAACGACATCATGTCCTGCATCGGGGGCAGTGTCGGCTCCTGCGCAATGCTCGCGGCCGAGGCGGCGTTCTGGTTCGCCGGCAAGGCGAAGAAGATCTTCAAGGCCTTGAAGAAGGTCAAGAAGGCCCTCGACAAGTGGAGCGAGGAAGTCAGCTGGGCCCGCGGCATCCTCAAACGCGCGGACGACGAGGCGGCCGCCTCGGCCCGCTACGCCGAAGACCTCGCCGCCTACAACAAGCGCCGCGACGACGCAGTCGCAGCAGCAAAACAGGCAGACTCGGACGCCGCGGCAGCCGCAGCCAAACAGGCAGACGCCGACGCGGCAGCCGCAGCAGCAAAACAAAGCGACGAAGCCGCCGCGGGCGCGAAACAGGCGGACAAGGCCGGCGACGCGGGAGGCTCATGCGCCCGTAACAGCTTCGTTCCCGGCACGCTGGTCTTGATGGCCGACGGCACCACAAAGCCGATCGAGGAAATCCAGCTCGGCGACGAGGTCTTGGCCACCGACCCGGAAGCCGGCACCACCGAGGCCGAACCCGTCGCCGCCCTCATCATCGGCAACGGCCAGAAGAACCTGGTCGAGATCACCGTTGACACCGACGGCGCGGCTGGCGACCAGACCGACCACATCACGGCAACCGACGGCCACCCGTTCTGGGTTCCGGAACTCGCCAAGTGGGCACGCGCCGACGAACTCGTCGCCGGCAACTGGCTCCGCACCTCATCCGGCACCTACGTCCAGATCACCGCAGTCGCCAAGTGGACCCAACAGGCCAAGGTCCACAACCTGACCGTCGCGAGCCTCCACACGTACTATGTGCTCGCGGGCGCTACGCCGGTACTGGTTCACAACATCAGTTCGGAGCAGTGTCAGCGTGCTGTGCAGGAAATGGACCACGTGGCATCGGGAGTTCTTGACATCCAGGTGGATGTCGTCCCGTTCGCGAGCGGTGGTCGCGGTTCGGGCGGATTCGTTGACGATATGGGCGATCGAGTTCCCGGCATGACGAGTTCGAATTTTCACCACGTTGAGATGCAGGCCGCCGCCTATATGCGCAGAAATGATATTCGACGCGGAGTGCTTTACATAAACCACCCTGAAGGCATTTGTCAATTCTGCAATGGATTGGCGTATACGCGCCCTGGCGGAATCCCAGTCCGCCCTATCGAGGATGCACTACCCAGTGGTGCCCAAATGTGGATCTATGATCAGAATCGAAAATTCCTCGGCTTGTTCACGGGGAATTCTCGCTAGTGGTGAGTTGAGCGTTTCGGCAAGGCTCGACAGGAATCCTGTCGAGCCTTGCAGTGAAATGTGCATGCGCGACGTTTATCAAACATGTCGCTAGGCTGAGTCAGTGGCGTATACTCTGGGATCGTGGATGAGCTCCTTTCGATTAACTCGGATAGCATCGGACGTTTCCTGCGGCGCTGGTACGGCACTACGCAGAGTGTGGGCGATACTCACATCGACGCGCACCCCTTTATGCCTGCCGAACTGATTGAGTGGCACTTGGCGGCAGCGCTTGCCAACGGCCCCGTGACGTTCCATGACCGACCCGTCGCGCCTCAGGATCTTGTGCCGGACTCTCGAGGCATGCTCGAATTCTGGATTGAGAATCAGAATGGCCATTTTTGGGCCGTAGACCTCGATGATGACAGACTCGAGGTCTTCTCCAGGGAGGCGCGAGATGGCGACTGGGCGGGAACGGGCGAGGTTCTCGGTGATTTCCTTCTGCATTGCACCGTGCGGGAAGCTGTCATCGGAGGTGCATCTAAGTTCACTACCTTTGTTGATGCTTCAGAAATCAACGATGCTCTGGATTTGTTCGAGCCGCTGAATTTCGCGGCGTTGGGCAGTGAAGAGCCTCAGGTCAAGCTGTGGTGTAGTGAAGACGCCCTGGTCCGCATGGCGCCTCCGCCAACGGGATATGCGGGTCCCGGTCAGCAGTTTTGGATGCTGACGTTTGCGGCTCCGGCTGATCCACATATCGAGCGATATAGGTCGCGTTTCGGTCTTGAGGGTTTGGCTGTTGCCGAGCCTTCCCATGCAGAGCTTCCGTACGAGTCGCCGCCGTTCTAATTGACCTCGATGTTTCGTGACGGGCCGTCATCTTGCTGACAGCCCGTGCGTTTTGTGGTGCTATACGGCTTTCGGGGTGTGGGCGTGGTGGTAGCGCGGTTGTCGCATCGGGCCGGCGCGGTTCCGGGGTGGTGGCGTGTGTTCGTCGGCCGGGTGAATGGGCTGGTCAGCCGGGGTTCGGGAGCGTGGCCAGGCGGTTGACGGCCTCGGTGAAGACGTGGGTCCAGGACCAGTGTGGGCGAGCCGCAAGATCTTTCGGCGTGCTGTGGTGACGAGGTGCGCGGCGGCGGAGAAGAGTCGCAGGCGGAGCTTCTTGGGTTCCCCGGCGAGGCTTCCAAGAATTTCCACGAAAGGGGAGGTGCGCGCACATCGGTCAATTGGTGGGAACGTCTGGTCCGGCGTGTGGCCACCAGAGTCGCCGACGATTCCGGCGGCTCGGTATGTTGCGGCGATTTCTGCACAGCCCGTACACGCCGACTGTGACGCATTGATCCGACGGCCCCAGAGCCACGTACTCCGGACGAGGCTGCTGTGCTGGCCGGGCGGAATTCGCCTATTCCGTGGGGAGTTTGCGAAACGCAGCTGGTGGATTGTCGCATCGGCGCAGCCGACCCACTCTGCTCGGGCGGCGGTCTTGGTGATCGGCACTTGGGCGGGGACGTGAAATCCCTCGAAACTGTGGTCGAACCAGCAGGGCACGAAGATGCCTTGGTGAAAGAGTTGTGGGGCGGTGATCAGGGTGCCCCTGGGCGAAGCACCGTTCTCAGGAACCTCCTGCGGGCTTATGCGGCGGCGTCCCCGGGCAGCGATTCCGCTGCCCGGGGACGCCGTCATGTCATGTCAGGTCATGCTCGTCCGGATCCCCAGGTCACCACACTCCCCACGGCACCGACCAGCTGCTCGAGCCGTTGTCGAATCCGCCGGAGGCCTGGCCCTTGAAGGTGAAGGCCGTCCATCGGCTGGTGCGGTAGTCGTAGATCGTGTAGACGTCCGCGTGTCCGTCGCCGTCGACGTCGCCCATCAGGGGCTTGGAGTGTTCGCATTCCAGTTCCCGGCGGGGATGTCGGTGCTCATGACGGGGCCGTTGAACCCGCCGTCGGTTTTGCCGGTCAAGGTGTACAGGGCCATGCGGTCGTTGGGGTGGGCGTACATCATCGCGATGTCGTCCCGTCCGTCCCCGTCTACGTCGCCGGCGTTGAGCTGGACCGCGGGGCGGTACCAGCCGGCTCCTGTGGCGGCCCAGCTCTGGAACGGCTGCCCGAGGGTGCCGTCCGGGTTGGCGAGGGCGGTCTGCGCAGCGACGTTGCCGTTGTCGTACATGTAGACGGCTCCGACGTCGGTGCGTCCGTCGCCGTTGAAATCGCCCGCGGTGTAGCGGGCGTTCTCGTACCACCAGTTGCCGGCGGTCACGGTCTCGTAGCCCTTGAGGGGGGCGTTGAAGCCGCCGTCCGTGCGCGACGGGAACGTGTAGAGGGTGATGCGGCCATTGCCGTAGCCGTACACGGCGATCAGTTCCGAGCGATGGTCGCCGTTGGTGTCGCCGGCGAGGAGCGTGGTGCGGTCCCAGTCCCAGCCCGAGGGCTGTTCCCAGCTCATCGGACCGTCCTGGAACCCGCCGTCGGCGCGGGCGAGTTTGGTGTGCAGGATCACCCGGCCGTTTCCGTAGTGGTAGAGCGCGGCGATGTCGTCGCGGCCGTCGCCGTTGTAGTCGCCTACCGCGTACTTGGCGGAGCCGACGCACCACCAGGTCGTGGGGTTCGTCCACGACTCGAACGGCGGAGTGAACCCGCCGGATGCCTCGCCAAGGTGCGTCCACAGTCCGGCGGCGCAGTTTCCGTAGTCCACCATCGTGGCGATGTCGGCGCGGCCGTCACCGTTGAAGTCGCCGTTCAGCGTGACGTGGGGGGCCGGTACCTCGGCGCCGTACTGGTACCCGGAGGCCGTGAGGTTGGCCTTGTTCCAGCGCACGTACCCGCCTTGGAAGCTGCTTCGGCGCCCGTTGGCGACATCGAATTCGTTCGAGGCGGGAAGCCGAGCCAGGAGTTCTCCCAGCCCGCGTTGGCCCAGGCCGTGCGGATACCGCCTTGGACATGCCATGCCCCGGTTTGCTGGCTCCAGTAGATGGAGGCGTAGTCCGCCGACTGGCCCGGCCAGCGGAGATGGTTATAGCGCCCGGGCTTGGCGGCAGAAGTTGCCGTCTCGTCGGTCGACGGGTATCCAACTGCGCGAGGGCCGCCCATCTCCATGTACCGGACGTAGATGCCGCCGTGGATCTCGTGGGTGCCCGCCGATGCGGTGTGGGTGATCGCGCCGGGCGCGTTGCCGGGCGATCCGGCGAAGGTACTGATCCAGCCGTCCGCGGCGCCGGGGATGGATTGTTCGTCGGCGATCGGATAGCCGAGGATGCCCTGTTCCCAGCCGAGGGTCGCCCATTTGGCGCGGATAGAACCGCGCACGGACCACGCGCCGGTGCCCGGCGACCAGTAGATGGACCCGTTGGGTGACGTGCTGCTCGCGTCCTGGAAGTTCGCGTAGCGTCCGGTGCCGTCGGGGGGTGTGGTCACGTCGGTGGTCGGGTATCCGAGCGCGCTGGTGGCCGGCCCGCCGAGCGCGAGGTACTTGGACAGGATCGGGCCGCACAGTGTGTGGGTGCCGGTGGCCGGGCCCGTGAAGGCTTGGCAGTCGCTCCAAGAGCGGCTGTTGGTGACGAGGGCGCGCGGCGGGCCGAACGCGGATTCGCCGGAGAGGGTCTTGCCGGGGAACTCGTAGACGCGGCCTTGGGGATCGGTGCCCCACAGGTCCGGGTATGACGTGCCGCCGGCGAATTTCTCCAGGTCGCCGTCGCTGGTGAGCTGGGGATAGGCGGCGGCGGTGAAGCCGGTGCCGATCTTGACGCGCTTCTGGGCGTTGGCGTAGGAGGCCGGGTTGAAGTTGCCGACGTCGTCTTTCCCACTCGGGAACGCGTACACGTTCCCGGTGTCCGTCTCACGAACCCACAGCTCCGGCAGACCGTCGCCGTCGGTGTCGCCCGGCGTCATGATCGTCTTGTTGCCCCAGTCGGTGCCGCCGATCGCGACCGGTGGTTCCCTCTCGTCGAGGAACTGCGACTTCGTGCCGTAGTACAGCCACAGTTTGCCGGCGGACAACACCAGGAGGTCGGGGTTGTCGTTCCCGTCGACCGTGCCGTCGCCATTGTCGTCGTCGACGCTGCCGAGCGAGAGCACCTGTCCGCCCGCGTCCCAAGTACGGTACTCGGGTGTGTAGGTGAGGAACTGCTGCTCACCGACGTCGCGGTTCTGCAAGATGCCGCGGCCGTCGTTGTTGCGTCGGACGAGCGCGGGGTTTCCGTCCGGGCCCTGCTTGAGGGCGATCAGGTCCTCGTAGCCGTCCTCGCCCCAGTCGCCGCGGTGCGTGATCACGGCGCCCGCGAAGCTCGAGTTGTCGGCATCGGCCGAGAGCCCGAACGTGCCGTCTCCCTGGCCCGGGTGCACGCGGAGCTGGCCGCCGTCCTTGTCGACGGCCCACAGATCCGGGTTGTGGTCGCCGTTGAGGTCCCCGTAGTCGTCGCGGGCGGTCGCACGCGACGCGTAGAAGAGGTAGTTGCGAAGGTCGGAGCGGTTGCCGGCGGCGTCCACGCCGACGACGTAGAGGTGCTGCGGCCCCACGCTCAGCGGGGTGAACGACACCGTGGCCGCGGCACCGGGCGACGGCGCGGCGGCGGTCGCAACCCGGGTGTCGAAGTCGGTGTACCACTCGTACTTGACCACATCCGTCTCGCCGTTGGCGTCGAATGTGAATTGGCCGCCGGTCCGGGCCGGGTTGCCCCAGGTGCCGCCGTCGCCGTTCGGGAACTCCGCGGAGGTCACCCTCGGCGGGCTGCTCGGGCGGCTCTTGTCGACGGTGAACCGGCACTGCCCGGCCCAGGGGGAGATGTCCCGTCCGTCGTGGGCCCGGACGTCCCACACGTACGTGCCGTCTGCCAGGTCATTCCCGCTCACTTGCACCGAGGCGATATTGCCGCGGACCACCGTGGTGTTGCGCACGGTCGGCCAGGCCGCGCCGTCCTTCCAGTAGTGGAACTCGGCGGTGACCTGGTTGTCCTCGTCGTCCCACACTCGGGCGCGCAACGTGACGAAGTCGGACTGCCCGATTGTGCCGCCTTGGCAAGGCGCGTACGGGTCGGTGGAGCGCTCGCCCGGCGTGGCCGGCGGCGTGTTGTACTGCGTGGAGATACGCGCGGTCTCCGGGGCGAGTCGGCGCCACGACACGTCGACCGTATCGGTAGCCGACTTCAGGCCGAACGCCCAGAAGCCCCAGTGGCGTTCGGCCGCCAGCCGGGTCGCCGTGGTGACGTTGAACTCGACCAGATCCTCGCCGCCGCCGGTGGGGCAGTTGCGGCCGCCGAACGACTTGCCGGAGGCGTCGATCATCGAAGCCCACGACGGCTGGTTGTTCCACGTGGTGTTGCTCTTGATGCCGCTGGTGTCCCACACCTGGATCTCGCCGGACTGGCAGCTGTACGAGCCCGCGTAGTTTTGCTTGATCCGCAGGGTGGACTCGATGATCTGCTTGTCCCAGAGGGTGCGCGTGTCCACGTGGAAGAACGTTTTGGCGCAGACGACCGCGTTGTTGCGGTCCGCGTCGCGGGCGCAGCCGACCCGGGCCTCCTTGCTCAGCGTTCCGCCGTTGATGTACGGGGTGTCCGCTGAGCCGGCGATGCCGTTGTGCTTGTAGGCGATGGCCCACATGTTCTTGTACTCGGTGGTCCAAATCGGGTCGATGACGACCGGGAAGGTGGTGTCCGGGGCGGTCAGGAGCGCCTGGTCGGGCGCCAAGGCCAAGGAATCGCCTTTGAGTTCGACCTTGATGTCCGCCTGCTTGGCGGTCTCCGAAGCGCCCTTGGCCGGGTCGGCCACCGGAGCCGCGTTCGCGGCGGAGTCCCCGGCCGCCTCGGCGGATTTGGCTGCCTGCCCCGGAGTAAGACGTCATCTCATTTGGTGAGTCTGCGATAGCAAATGAGGGTGCAGGCGATGGCGGTGAAGGCGAGGAAGTGTTCGGGCTTGCGTTCGTAGC
>NZ_JBMULZ010000024.1:56607-110228 GCF_049534875.1 Uniformispora flossi | reverse complement strand
CAGCAGCCTCGGCTACCGCACACCCGTCGAATACGAAGCCGCACTCGCGGCCTGACCACCACAACGACGGTGTCCGTCAAATCGGATCAAGCTCACCACAGTTCTGGGAACGCTTGGGCGGCCGCGGGCGCTGGGATGTTCACGAGTCCTGGAAACACCCGCGGCTGGCGGGCGACGTGGAGACAGGACGGGGGCGTGGCTGCGATGTCGGGGCATCGCCCTTCGGCCTGCAGTGACCCGAAGGGCCAGGGGGTGGGCACGGCTGTCGTCGGCGAGGTGGGCACGAGACGCTCGGTCACGCTGGCGCGGACAATCCGATCGCGGTGAGCTTGGCCGGGTCGATGACGATGTGGATGCGGGCGATCCGATCTCCGTGGACGCCGAAGGCGATGACGGACAACGGGGTTCCGTCGGTGCGCCAGGACATGTGGCCGGGGAGGTCGTTCACCCGTACGGCGACGACGCGCGCGGCCTTCCCGGAGAACATGCGGGCGCCGGCGGCGACCTTGGTGGCGCCGAGGGTGACGACCACACCGCCGGGGGTGTCGACCGTCAGTTTCACGTTCGGGTCCAGCACACGCAGCAGCCCCTCGAAGTCACCACCCAGCGCGGCATCGCTGAACGCCTGGATGACCTCACGGTGTTCGCGGCCCGAGCCGGTCGGCCGGTCCGTGCCGCGGACCTTCCGGCGGGCACGGCTCGCGGTCATCTTCGTGGCGTCCGCGGACTTGCCCAGGATCTGCCCGATCTCCTGGAACGAGACCCCGAACATGTCGTGCAGGACCAACGCGACCCGCTCGCCCGGGGTCAGAGAGTCGAGCACGACGAGCAGGGCGACGCCGACCGAGTCGGCCAGCGCCACCCGCTCCTCCGGCGTGGGCTCGCCGTCGGGCGTGACCACGAGGTTCGCGAACTCGTGCTCGTATGCGGTTTCGGGGTGGGCCCGCCTGGAGCGGAGGAGGTCCAGGCTGAGGCGGCCGACCACGGTGGTCAGCCACCCCGCCAGGTTGTCGATGGCCGCCTGATCCTGGCGGACGAGGCGCAGCCACGCCTCCTGGACCACGTCCTCGGCGTCCGCGTGCGATCCGAGCACGCGGTAGGCAACCGCCCGCAGCCGGTCGCGCTGGCCCTCGAACACCTCGGCCACCAGGCTGGACGGGTCGGCGGTCACGGCTGCTTGGGCTGACGCAGCGAGATCCGGTTGCCGTCCGGGTCCACCGCCTCGGCGCGGACACCGAACGGGTAGTCCACGGGCTCCGCGTCCTCGAAGGGGACACCGCGTCGACGCATGGCATCGAAGTCCGTGCGCAGGTCGTCGGATTCGAGGATCAGCGGCCCGGGCACGCCGTCCTCGCCCGGCTGTCCTGCAACGGCCGCGTTCGACCACAGGAGTATCTGCACCGGGCTGTTCGGGACGCCGACGGTGAGGAAGCGTCCCTCCGGCCCCGGGAAGTCGAGCCGCTTCTCCAGACCGAGGCCCTCGGTGTAGAACTTCAGCGCGCGGTCCTGATCGGTGACGTACACCGTCACGTACATGATGGTGCTCAGCATCCTGTCCTCGATTCACTCATGGGTGCGACGGCCACTCGTCATCGGCCGTCGCACATATGACGGACGCGGATGCGAGAAGGTAACAAGACCAGTTCGGCGCGGCTCGGCGGCACCATCAGGGCGCGAGCCCTCCGGTGGCCCGGACCTTTCCGCGGCGGCCCGGGGCTTCGCCGTGTCTCTGAAAGTCATGAACATGGGCCTCGGCGCACATCGGGGTGCACCAGAATCCGCCTCGCACCGTTGCTGGTTGTCGTGAACAAAACCACGCGTCGCGCGGCGTGGGCTCCTGCCTCCGGTCGGAGGCAGGAGCCCCACGCGGTTCCGCGCGCGCCGGTGTGCGGCGGTGGTGCGGGTTATGCGTTTTCGGGCTGTGCGGTGGTGAGGGGTACGGCGCGGCCGTTGAGGGTGATGTCGGTGGGGATGACCGGTCCGGCGTTGGAGGTCAGGCGGAAGGCGAGGGTGTCGCCGGCGGCGAGGGGCGGTCGCCGGTGATGGTCACCTCGGCGGTGTGGTCGGCGGTGCCGGTGGTCAGGCGCAGGTTCCCGTCGGCGCCGGTCAAGTCCGGCCACGGCGCGGTGGAGGATCCGGCGGATGTTCTGCGGGGTCATCCTGCGGTGCTCGCCCCCGCGGGGGTACTGGAACAGCCACGGCATCGGCGGCAGCCAGACCTTCTCGTGGGTGTCGTAGGCAGGCACCGCGGGCACCGCTCCGTCGACGTCGCGGACCCGGGCGACGATCCGGCTGAGCACGTCGGCGAGTTCCGGGATGACCAGCAGCAGGCGCTCCTCTGATCAGTCCGGTCCATACGCTCTGCGGCATCGCTGCCCCCTCGGGTGCGCGTGCCCCGAGGCCTCCATCGTCGCGCGACTCGACCGGCGCACAACCCGCCCGGTGAACGTCTGGCAAGGAGGACCGCTCAGCACCAGGTCATGTTCGATCCGAAGAGAGAGTCACCGATTTGATGGACCCCCGCCGCGCTGCTGCTCGGCCCCCGTTCGAGCACGCGACCACCCTGCGACCACCAAAGGGCGCAGCCAGAGGAGTCGGGGCGGCTGATCTCACCTTGTTCGACGGAGAGTTCCTGAACGGGGCTCAGCGGCCGGCGCCGGAATGCGACCACCCTGCGACCACCAAGCCCCCAGACACCGAAAAGGCCGTCCCCTCCGTATGGAGAGAACGGCCTCCGACCTGCGTAAACGCTGGTCGGGACGACAGGATTTGAACCTGCGACCCCTTGACCCCCAGTCAAGAACGTTTGGTATCAAGGCAGTTCTGAAACTTGCAGCCTCACGCACCGACGTTCGCTTGCATGCATTTCGCCCTAGTGTGCGCACACCGTGTGGTCCCGCCGTGGTCCCCAAGGCCAGTGACATACCGTCACATCGACTGCGCATCAGTCTGCATGGGAACCCACGGCGCGAGGCGCAATCGCCTACTGATCCAGGCTACGCGCGCCTCCCGCCGAGGTCTTCTCGTGGCGCCGGCCAGGCTGCGTCAGGTTGAGGCCACCACGCCGCGTGACAACGAGGAGGCCGCTCCCTCACAGAGAAGGTGGCCTCCAATCTGTGCGGCCCCGGTCGGGCGCGCAGGATTACCACCCGCGATCCGTCCGCGCCGGGCTGACCTTGGGTCGGACCCCGTCGACCCGGAACTCGACGAGGTCGTTGAGGACGGCGTTGACCACCGGCCAGCACATGTCCAGCGTGTCTCGGTCTGGTACGTGGGCCTCGCGGATCTCGGCACGCGGATGGACGAAGTTGCGATACTTGCGCAACTCGTGGCAAAAGCGCTCGACATCGGCCCCGATCCAGCCCGCGTCATGGCTCACCTTGATCAGCACATCCAGGGAGACCTTGTCAGGACTCGCTTTGCCCACCAGCAGTGACGGGTCGCGTTCCTGGACCACGTGGACCAGGACGCCTTCCAAGAGGCTGCCGAGCATGATGATGGCCGCAACGTGTGCTCCGTTCACGTAGCACGTGCGCGCCTCGTCCAAACGATGCTGGAGAAGTCTGGCCATTCCTGCTTCGCTGATGAGGTCTGTCATGGCTGCTCTGAGTTCGACCGGCCCGTGGCTGCCCGGATGGGTGAGGCAAGGGTCACATGGCACGAGGCGGGGGCGGCCTGCGGGATTCTCCAGGCGTACTCCCTCGTGGACGAGGAAGGCGTTGACCGCGGAGGTCACGACCGGCAACAGCTCGGGCTCGTCCAGGTATTCGCGCGCGTCAGCGAGGCGGAGTAGGACCTTCTCCAACTCCATGGCATCCTCGCGGCGCTCGGTGAGCCGCTCGAGCGTCCATTCCCTGCGGTATTCGCCGTCGTACTCCGGGACTCGCTGCCAGCCGGCGCGTTCGAAGAAGCGGGCGATCTCGAAGCCTCTGCGGTAGTAAAGGTGGTCATCGCCGCAGATGACGCGAGCGATCTCCTCAAGGGTGTTGACGTCCAGAACGCTGAGCGGGGATTGCGCGCTCATGCCGAGCCTTTCGCGCTGTCGGTGTGGTCGTCGAGACATGCGTCGGTTGCGCTGATCGCGTCGGTCGCTGCCAGGTCATCCGGGGATTCCTCCGGATCCTCGGGCGCGCCGTCATCGACTGAAAGGTCTAGTGGGGTCCACTGCGCGTCAGGCGTGGAAGAAGCCGAGGCATGCGGGCTACCGGTGGACTCGAATGTCGCCGGCTGGATTTCCAGGCGGTCGAGTTCATCCCACAGGCCGACCAAAGCCTCGTCGGGGTCGAATCGGAAGTCGCTCTCGCGAATGCGCCAGAACGTCCATCCCACCCGTTGGAGTTCGCGGTCGCGCTGCTGGTCGTACCGGATCTGGTCCAGAGTTGAGTGGAACCGGTGCCCGTCGCATTCCACCGCCAAGCGCCGACGTGCTCCGACAACCACGAGGTCGATGCGTTTGCCGCCGGCCGGGTGCTGCGGGACGACGTGATACCCGCGCTCCTTCAAGCGCAGGTAGACCCGTTGCTCGAAGAGCGATTCGAAGGGGGCTTGGAGGACGTCACTCGCCACCGCCCCCAGGTCGTCCGCAGTGGCCAACGCGGCGGGCGGGTTCTGCATGTAGCCGAGCAGGTTCTGCCGCAGGTCGTCTGTCTTGAGTCGGTCCGGCGGGACGGAGTAAAACAGCCACATCTGATCCTGGGCACGTGACGCGGCGACATTGTACGACCGCCGTTCGCTCAGGGCGCCTCCCATAATGCGCGGCGGGTCTGTGACTACCATCGACAGCAGGATCACGTGCCGTTCGTCGCCCTGGAACGACGCCGGGTTGCCCACTTGGATCTGGTGGTGTTCACGCACCGGAGCGGGAATGCGTTCGTTGATGAGTCGTTCCAGTAACTTGACCTGTCCGACCGGGCCTTGGAGAGCGATGACACCGATGGTCTTGTCCTTGTACGCCGGATCCTCGACCAGCCTGGCCACGCAGTCGACGATCGCTTCTGCCTCCCTCGGGTTGTGCAAGCGGCTGTCCCGCCCCTTGGTGACTGCTCCTTCGACGAAGCGCGTCACCAGCGGGTCGAGGCGCTCGCCGCCGTACTGGCGCAGTGGCTGCAGCCTCTTGTTGTAGAAGGTCTGGGACGACCAGCCGATGATCTCGGGCATGCAGCGAAAGTGCTCCTCCAGTCGGATCACCTTCGGGAAGAAGGTCGAGAGCAACCCGTAGAGGTTGGTGGCTGGGGTGTAGAGCTGACGAAGCATGGGAGGCATATCCGGCATATGCGAGATCAAGCGATCTTGGATCGCCTGAACGCGGCCCATACCGCTGAGCGGGGGTGCGCATTGCTTGTCGTCCCCGACGACGATCACGCGAGGAGCGAGCCACAACAGAAACAGCGCGTCCATGCCGGCCTGGCTGGCTTCATCGATGATGACCACGTCGAACGCATCGCGCCTCGGCTGCACCATTTCAGCGACTTGCGCAATGGGCATGACCCAAGCAGGCACCGCTCCTTGCGCCATCCTCATGGCGTCGTGTGCCGCGGCCCGGTAGCGGCCTGCATTACGGCCTTTGCCTTTGCCGTACGAGGCCATGTGCTCCCGGTACGCCTGAAGCGCCGAGCGCTGCTCCTGAGTCATCCGCGACAGGCAGTGCAATCGTCCGCATGTGGCCGCGAGTTCGCCGGTCACAGTTTCGAGATTCCTCTCACACTCGGCCAGCTCGCCTTCGAGTTGTCGCTCGCGCCCTGGCGCGCGCCGACCACGTACGAATGCCGAAGCCGTCGCCCAAGCCCATGCTTCGGCCAGTGAGCCCAAGCGCTCCTCCCACGCCGGGTCGCCGACGTGGAGTGTCAATTGGTCGGCGAACAGGGGGTGGGCGCGGCGTACGTTGTCCAGGAGTGCGGCGCATCGGCGCCGACGCTGCTCGCTGTAGTGGGCCGTGCGCACCCGCTCGAGTTCCTTGGCGTAGCGGTCGACGTCCTGGTCACGGATCGCCTGTGCTGCGGCCAGCGCTTCGCCTGTGCTGCGGCCAGCGCTTCGCCTGTGCTGCGGCCAGCGCTTCGCCTGTGCTGTGGGGTCCATCGACAGGTGTGCGCAGCTGTAGCTCCCAGCCAGCCAGGCGAGCCATGGCCTCGTCCGCCGCTCGCCGTTCCGAGAGGGCTGCCAGTGCGCTCGTGAAGTTCTGCCAGGCCCGCCGAGAAGTGAGGGTGACGTGCAAACCATGGTGCACAAGGCATGCGTCGATGCGCTCGCGGGCTTCGCCGAACGCATCCACGTGCTTGAGACGTGCGTACGCCTCGGCCAAGGCCGCCAGGCGAAGTTCTACCGGTCCCTCAGGTATGGGAGCACCAGCCTGATCCCACCGCTTCGCGACTGCGGCGACGACCGAGTGGGCTCGCAAGCAGACGAGGACAGTATCGAGATCTTCGATCGTGGCGGGCCTATGACCGCTCACCGTGCAGGTGTCCAGCACCTCCCGGGCGGCTTTCTGCGCCTTGGCCGCCAGGAAGCCGCCACGCGACCGCAGCTTGCCACCGGAGGCGAGATGCTCGCGCAGGGCAGAGGCGGTGTGGAGCATCGTGTCGGCATGCTCAGCGGACAGGTCTTCGGGCAGGATGACGCGCTTCGTCCCGAGGTCATCCATCTGACGGAACGCGGCGGCGAGTTGACCTTCCACCTCGGAGACACGACGCCACAGCATGCGGTTGTCACGGGCAAGACGGTCCGACAAAGCCTTGGCAGTCCACCCACCCTCATCCGCTCCCTGGTTGGGTGACAGCGCCAAGCCGATGTGATGTAGGGCTGTGTGGCCGGCAGCCGCGAGCGCAGTCAGCTCTTGGGTGACGCGCGCATCAAGCCTCGCGAGCTCGTCACGGAGACTTACAGCTTCAACAGACAGACCGGTGTCATTGACGCGGCTCGAGGCGCACGTCCGAGCCAGGTCATCCGGAGAAGGGAGGGTCTCCGGCGGTGGCACGACGCCGCCCAGCCGCGGCTCCCCTGCACCGTCCCGCAGCAGACTCAACAGTTCCATCGCTTGCGCGGGAGCCAGCGGAGGACGAGTGGACGCTTCCCCCAAATCAGGGACCATGCCAATCCACGCATGGCGTTCCTCGAGGTCGCGGACACGTTGCACAATTTCGGCGAGTGTGCCGCTGTAGCCCGGGGCGATCTCCGGGTGACGATAGACCTCCGCCTCGCGGAGCGCGATCACCTGTTCGGTGAGTGTGTTGATCCTCCCCCGGACCTCGTCGCGGCGCGCGGACAGCCGACGGATCTCGTCCCGAAGCTGCTCAGGGTCGCTCGCGGCGACCTGGTCGGTCAGGGCGCTAATCGTGCGCTCCAATTCGCTCGCCCCGTCCCGACGTGCGGAGCTCAGCAGGAGAACGCACAGGTCTCGCACGGCTGGGGGCAGTTTGTCGCGCAGCACGGTCAGGGCTTGATCACGTGCGCTCGTCACGAGGACCCGCTGGCCTTGCGCGAGTAGAGCAGAGACCAGGTTCGCGATGGTGTGCGTCTTACCGGTACCAGGTGGCCCCTGCACCACGACACCTGAATCGTTTTCCAGACGCCGCAGCACGCTGCGTTGCCGTTCATTGGTCTTACCGGGAAAGAGCGGGTCATCCCCGAAGAGGGGCGGCATGTCGCAAGGAGCCCAGTTCGCCCTCTCCTCAGCGCTCAACGGCAAAACCAGTTGGGCGAGCCCGAGAGGCGCGTAGGCCTCAGAGGCAACGGTGTCGGCGATCTTGTCGTAGACGCCCAGCAGAGCGTTGCGGTCACGCGGACGCAGCACGAACGCCGGCGCGTAGGTGAGACGTGCGCCGACCTCCGGCATTCGAGGTGGCTGCCACTCGGCGCTGAAGGCCACGGGCCGTTGAAGGACCCGCTCCTGCCATTGGGCAAGCTGGTCTAGTGCCTCCGTACCGAGCGGATGCAGCGACAACGCCGTGATCTCTTCGGAGAGTGCCGCCGAACGCTCGGGAGCCCAGCCATCGTCGGTGTCGAGGAAGGCCTGGTCCTCCAACCGAACCGCACCTTCGGCCGTGAGTCGGACCGTGAGCCGGGCGGTCTTGCGCTCCACCGAGGTTTCGACCCTATGGGTGAGCAGGTGGCGGTGGACGGTGTCACCGCGCGGGTCGGACCACGTCAAGAGACCAACGGCCAGTACAAGTTCGAGTTGATCGTCCTGCTGCGTCAGTTTCTGATGCCAGTGATAGACCTGCTCGTACAGCGCCCGAAGCGCCCGCTCCGCCCGCTCCCGCGCTGCCCAACGACGCCACCGCTCAAGCCACGGGCCGTAGGCCCGCAGCACTTCGGCTGCGTCTTCGCGGCGAACAGTCCCGTCCGCCGCCTCCTCCCATTGCTCACGACCGTCTGATGCCTGCAGGAGCTCGCGCCTTGGCCCCAAACTGGCCAAGGGCGGATCGCCGCCGTCGGCATCCTGGCACCGCTCCGCGGTCACCCAGCCGTCCAGCAGTTCCGGCAACGGCGGCGGCGCAGTTTGCGGAACGTGGTCGAGCACGAGCAACACACCGTCTACGCGGCCCGTTGGCTGCCGCACAGCGCCGGGCAGGTCAGCCAGCCACACCCGTTCTCGGGCCTTGCGATCATCACGCAGACGTTGATGGCTGCTCTTCACGACTTCCTTCAGGAAGCCGATAAGGCCGGCTGTCTGCCCGATGACCTCGGGATCGCTCGCGGCACGATGCGCCACAGTCACCTTCTTCCCTCGGTTGGTGACGAACGCTCCAGGATGAGGGTGGGAAGGAATCGCAGCAACGGCCTCACCGAGAATGACGAAAACTGCATGGTTTCCGACTGAATCAACGCGGTGTTTGGTCAGGTGCGCCAGACTAGGACCGACTCACCCCAGTGGAACTCGGTCCTCGACAACCTGGCCGCGACTACATGTGCCGCGGCTCCCGAGAACGCCTTTGCCCCCGGCAGGTCGGCACGCGCAGCTCGCAGCTCTGGTCATCGACACGTCCGCTTCTCTGCAGCGGAGTACGCGATGCGCTTCGGGCGGCAAAGCCTCTGCCTGGGTCCGCTCACCCTGTTCCACCGTGCAGCCATCGTCGACCAACCTGAGGTCACCGCCTATGCCATGGACACCGGAAGGACGTCGACCTTCCCCTGCGACTCCGGCCGGCTGGCGGCGGCTTCTTCTGCGCGGTGCTGCCCGACAAGGTCGCCGCCCCCCATCGACCGCTCACCTCGCCCCTGGGACTCCCCGGATACAGTCACTAGGACGCGGCACCCGCACCAGTCGTGTTCGCCGCTTGCTTCGTCACCGCACACGTCACTCGGCACCCCTGTTCGGTCTGTTCCAGACTCCCTGGTAGATGTGGACGTCTTCGTCGGTGAGTTCCAGGTCTCCGGTGGACGCCGCCCTCGACGAGTCCGAAGCGCAGCCAAGGTCCCGGCAGATCTCGCGGACGCCCCAAACAGATAACTTGGCCGACCGCACCCTGAACCGGCCGCAACGCAACACCCCGCTCCGACCGGCGCTGCCGCTGACAGGGCATCGTCCGCACACCGACGTCGCGGCCGACAAAATCCGCTCCTCCTCCTTGACGGCCGGGCTGCGACCGTCCTTGATCATCAGCAACAATGGTCTACTCGCGCACAGTTCGGGGGAGATCCAACAGGTGATGGCGCAGGCGGACCAGTCCAACGGGCGGCACTTCTTCATCAGCGTGACGGTTGATCGATACCGCCATCTTTCGGATGCCGACCAGCTGCAGCACGCCCGTCGCGACGGCGCAAGCATCGGCTCGCTGATGCAGGACTTTGGATACGAGTTGGCGCTCCCGGGCGCCGGCGACTATGCCTCGGCCGAGAACATCCGCACAAAACTTAGCTACTGGTCTCGCGACGTCGGCCTCGGCGAGCGGGACGTCGTCGTCTTCTACTTCGCCGGCCATGGCATGACCGAAGAACGCGACCGCCATTACTTGTTGTGCTACGACACCGACGAGGATGACCTCGCCGCCACAGCCCTCGCCACCGAGGACGTCGCCCGCATCCTCCTCGGGACAAAGCTGCAGAATCTCTTGTTGATTCTCGACACCTGCCACGGCGGAGTCGGTGCCGCCGACGCCGCCGGCTACGCGCTACGGCAGGCCACGCGCCGCCTGAGCAGCGCAAAGTCCGGCACGGGCTTGTGGTGCCTTTCCTCGTGTCGCGCCAAACAAGAAGCGGTGGACGGGACGTTCGCCGAGGTGCTGCCCCAGGCCCTCGCCGCAGTCTCGGCACGAGCCAGCCAGCGGCAGCAGTTCCTGGACCTCACGGACGTCGTCGACGTCGTCAACCAGCTCTTCCGCGCGCGACAGGCTTCGCAGACCGCCGAATTGACGGGTGGGCTGGTCACCGGCCTGGCTCCCTTCCTCCCCAACCCCCAGCACCGGAGGGTGCTCCCGCCTCAAGGGACTGACCTCGAACTCCAGCACCGGCTCGCCGAGTCCGTGCCGTACGAGAGGGACCTCTACGACCATTTCGGGCCCCGATCCCGAGGCGTGGAGTTCGAATCCGAGCAGGGGATGTACTTCAGTGGTCGGACGAACGTCCTCACGGAGCTTGTGCGGTGGATGACCGCCCCGGACGGGGACGGGCGCGGTCGTATCGTTACCGGCGGCCCCGGCTCGGGGAAGTCCGCAGTCCTGGGCAGGATCGTGGCACAGGCAAGTGGCAGCTATCGCTCCGGGCACGACGCGCAGTCCCCGCCGTCGACCATCCCTCCTGAAGGATCCGTGCACGCCGCCGTGCATGCCCGGCACAAGCGCCTCGAAGAGGTCGTCGACCGTCTGGCGCATTGTTTGGGCCACCAAGTGGAGAGCGCCGCTGGGCTGCTGCGCGAGATCAGTAGTCGCCCGCCCGACGGGCAGCCGTTGGTCGTCGTGGTGGACGCGCTCGACGAAGCGGGTTCTGGAACCGCAGCGGACACGGGTGGAAGGGGTGAACCACGCCGCATCGCACGTGAGTTGCTGCGCCCGATGTCGGAGATTCCTGGAGTCAGGCTGTTAGTTGGCACGCGCCGCGAGCTGGTCGTCAGCCTGGGGTCATCATTTACTGTCCTTGACATCGACGACTGCGATTACCGCGACGACAACGCCGTCGCCGGATACGTCACCCGCGTACTCCTCGCCGCACACGAGCCAGACATCCGCACCCCTTATCGCGACCAATCGGCGCTTGCAGCGGTGGTCGGCCAAGCAGTGGCCGACCGTGCGACCGGGGTCTTCCTGGTCGCACGCATGACGGCGCGGAGCCTGCGCACGGCCGACGAGGTCATGGACGTGTCCCAGGCTGCCTGGGAAGACGGTCTTCCGAGCGAGATCGGACAGGCCCTCGACGATTACCTCATGCGATTCGGCACCGACGAGGAGCGGGTGCGGCGCCTGTTGACCCCCCTCGCCTTCGCCGAGGGACAGGGGCTCCCGCGGGTCCAGGTATGGCGTGAGCTGGCCACGGCCCTTTCGGGAGTGCCGGTCGGTGATGACGACATCACCTGGGTTCTCAAGGCGGCCGGGGCATACATCGCCGAGGTGACGGAGCAAGGCCGTTCGGTGTACCGGTTGTACCACCAGTCGTTGACCGAGCATCTTCGGGCCGACGTGGCTGTTGACGGCGTCGCCATCCAAGAACGGATCGTTGACGCGCTGATCGGGCTGGTGGCGCTGGCCGATTCCGGGGACCGGGACTGGCTCGAGGCACCGCACTATGTGCGGGCGTACCTGGCGACTCACGCGGCGGCAGCTGCCCGACTCCCGGAACTTCTGGACGACCCGGGTTTTCTCCTCGCCGCCGATCCCGTGACGCTTTTGCGCGCGCTGGCCGACCTCGGCGACCCGCGCGCCCAAGCGGCACGGAACGCGTACGAGCAGATGTCCCACCGAATGAACGCCGCCGCCTCACTCCGGGACCGGGCCGCGTACCTGCAACTCTCCGCACGCCGTTGCGGCGCCGACACGTTGGCTGATCGTATCGACAAGCTCGGCGTCGATCTTCCGTGGTCGGCACGTTGGGCGGTGTGGTCCCAAGTCGGAGTGCACCGTCGTCTCGTCGGACACAAGCAGTCTGTCGACGCGGTGACGTTCGGCGATCTTGACGGCCGCGCGGTCGCGGTCACCGGCAGCGCTGATGGCACTGCACGTATTTGGGACCTGACCACCCAGCAGCCGATCGGTCCACCCCTGTCCGGTCATTCTGCTGTGACGGCTGTCGCCACCGGGGAATCCACGACTACTCGATCGCGGTGACGGGTGGCCAGGACGCTGCCGCCCGAGTCTGGGACCTGTCCACCGGACTGGAACTACGACCCGCACTCAGCGGGCATACGAACACCATCACCGATGTCGCCGTTGAGCGTTTCGCCGACGGCACCTACGTCGTCACGGCGAGCCGTGACGGGACCGCACGCGTTTGGGACCTTGCCACCGGGATGGTGGTGGGCAAACCCTTCGCCCAGCACCGCCGGTCGGTTCTCGCGGTCGCCGTCGGCGAACTACACGGGCGAGACATCGCGGTGACCGGAGGTGAGGACAACAGGGCACGCATCTGGGATCTGCGTACTGCCCAGCCCATTGGCGAACCACTTGCGGGCCACCGTCAACCAATCACGACTGTCGCTCTCGGTGAGCTCAGCTCGCGGCCGATTGTGGTCACCGGGTCAGCCGACGGCACGGTCGCCGTATGGGACCTGCAAACGCAGAAGCAGCTCGGCGACCCCCTGATCGTGGCGGGTGGCATGCAGCCGCAGGTCCAGTCCGTCGCGATGGGCGTCGTCGACGACGCCCCGGTGCTCCTCACCTCCGCCCTTCTGGATGCCCGGCTCTGGGACTTGCGCACCCATCGACAGATCGGTCCGCCACTGAGTGGACACTCCGACGACATCAGGGACGCGGCACTCGGGCGCGTCGGCGGCCGCTCCGTCGTCCTTACTGCCGGGCGCGACCGGACGGTCCGCGTATGGGACCTATCAGCCGACAAGCCGGAATCCGGACACTCAGGCAGTGTGCAGTCGCTCGCCGCGAATCACGGCCCAGGCCGGTCGCTATGCATTACCGGGAGCGACGACACCACCGCGCGCGTCTGGGATCTCGCTGCACCTCACAAGTTCGGCGCCGTCCTGGCCGGTCACACGGGCGCGGTGACCGCAGTGGACGTGGCGACGATCGGTGAGCGCAGCTTGGCAGTCACTGGCAGCTCTGACACGACAGTGCGGCTGTGGGACCTGTCCACCAGTCGCGAGCTCGAACGTCCGATGGTTGGTCACACCAACGAGGTCTCCGCCGTCGCCTTTGCACACACGCCTGACGATGTGCGGATCGTGAGCGGTAGCCGCGACGGCACCGTCTGTGTGTGGAGTCTCCACGGCGATCTCGCCTTCCCCGTGCTGACTGGTCACCAGGGTGACGTCATCGACCTCGCAGTGGGGCACGTGGACGGGGCGGACAGCATCGTTGTAGGCACTGAATTCTCCGCCTTCTTCTGGAAATACGATCCCGACCGTGGGCAGTACGTTCTGGATGCGACCCTGTCTGCCGCGGATATTGTCGGCCCCCGGGGCACGCTGAACGTCCATGGGGTGTTTATCGTCCGCGGACGGCCGGTCGTGCTGGTGGCACGTGGCACTAACGCGGTACAAGCCTGGGACGTTCGAACCGGCAAGCCGTACGGGAAGGCGCTGCTGGGGCACACAGAACGCGTGGCAAGCGCGACGCTCTACAGCACCTCGGATCGCACGACCGTGGCGACCGCTTCCCTCGACGATACGGTCCGATTGTGGGACCTCGACCAGGGGACGGAGATCGGTCGGCCCCTTCCTCTGTCAACGCTCTACCCTCGTCCGCTGCTCTCCATGGCACCGACAGGTCAGACGCTGGGCTTGATCGTCAGTTCAGCCAATTACATCCGTGTCTGGGATACATCGACGCTCACCCCGGTCGGCGAACCCTTGGGAGCGGGATCCAACAGCTGCGCCGCCATCGCCGTCGGCGCGCTTGAAGGCGCGGCGGTGGCAGTTACGGGCAGCTCCGATTCCGCGATTCGATTTCACGAGCTCGCGACCGGGCGCCAGACGGCGCCGCATCTGCCTCTGCGCGATCACGTCCTCAGCCTGGCCGTCACACGAGTCGACGACCAGCACCTGGTCTTGGCCGGTACGCGCAACACTCGAGGCGCCGTCCAGCTGATCCGGGCGGATACCCGGGAAATCTCCATACTTGACGGCCATACAGACTGGGCGCGTTCCGTTGTGGCCGATGACACACGAGGCGAACCCATCGCGGTGAGCGGCGGTGACGACTCAGCACTACGTGCATGGGACCTGCGATCCGGGGAACCCCTGGGCCCAGCGATGGTCGGCCACACGAACTGGATCAGGTCGGTCGCAATCGGTACCCGCTCCGCACTTCCCACGGTGGCAACCGCGGCGCAGGACGGCACCGTCCGCCTCTGGGACTTGAAGCGCGGTCAGCCCATCGGAGAGCCCTTGATACAGATCGACAGCGCGTTCACCGCCGTCGCCCTGAGCAGCACGTCGGACAGTGCACCGGACCTGGTCCTTGCCGGCGATGAAAACGGCGAACTCCGGCTGTGGGATGCCCAGACAGGCATCCGGACCGACGTCTGTCCACCAAGCCACGACGATTCCATACAGTCCCTGCTTCTGGAGCAGCACGGCGACAGCATTCTTGGATTCATCGCGGACGTTGCCGGCCTGGTCCGAGTTTGCGACCTGACCACAGGGCGGATCCTGGCCGAGATCTCCTTGGAAGCGAACACCAACGACATCGCCTTCGCGTCCTCCGGCATCCTCTGCGTCGCCACCGCTATGGGCCCTATCGCCCTGCAACTCAACCTGCCCGCCGAGTGCGCGCTGTGAGCCGCCTGGTGTTCATCCACGGTATCGGTCAGCAGCACGCCGACCCCGACACCCTTAGAAACGCCTGGGCGGCTGCGCTGCGCGAAGGCATCCGCCATGCGGGCAGAGACTTCGAGATCCGAGACCACGACATCGCCATGGTCTTCTACGGGGACGTCTTCAAGACCCGAGGCAGCCGAGGCCCGGGCACCCCGGACCTCGATGTGGACGATATCGAAGACGAGTTGGAGCGGGAACTATTGCTCCAGTGGTGGGCCACGGCGGCCACCGCGGATCCGTCCGTACCCGGGCCGGACGCCGCGACGCGGCTTCGTACCCCGCGCATGCTGCAACGTGCGCTCGACGCACTTAGCCAGTCCGAGTTCTTCGCCGGCATCGCCGAGCGCGCGCTGATCTTCAGTCTGCGTCAGGTGCGGCTCTATCTCACGCATCAGCAGACCCGGAACCGGATCCTGGAACGCGCCGGCGAAGCCATCAACGACGGCACTCGCGTCGTCGTCGCGCATTCCCTAGGCACCATCGTCGCCTACGAGTCGCTGTTCGCACAGCCGCTGTCCGCCGACGGCGCGCTCGTTACGCTGGGTTCCCCGCTCGGCATCCGGAACCTGATCTTTGATCGCCTACGCCCCGTTCCGGTGGACGGCCAGGGTGCATGGCCGCCATCTGTCACCCGGTGGACCAATCTCTCCGATCACGGCGATGTCGTGGCACTGGTCAAGGAGTTGCGCCCGTTGTTCCCGTTCCCGCTGGCCTCCGATCTCAAGAGTTCGGTACTGACCGGGGCGGGGGTCGCGGATGGTCTCGTCCACAATGGCGCCAAGGCCCACGACGTCCGGCCCTATCTGCGGGCCGCAGCGACCGGACGTGCGGTGGCCGATGCACTGGCGTGACACCACCACGCGCGTGAGCTCGGAGCGACCTGCACCGCTAGGACCCAGCCGACGACGACCCGAACGTGCTCGCGTTCCCGGCACGGCCCGACCGGATATGCCCTCGCCGAGTCCTCGGAGGGGTGCTCAACGAGTACCGACGGCCCACATGATCCGAGGCTAGAGCAGGTAGTCGAGTATTCGACCACCACAGGGACGGCGCTGGTCGTGAGGCAATGGGCGGAGGCGTGTCGGAGCGTTGCGGCATACTTCCCCGGCATGGCCGACATCCACGCGTTGCCCGGGCACGAGGTGTATTCCTGGCTTGACGGCGGCAGAGACCCAGTGCCGTACGGGAGCCTGGTTTTCGTGAAAACGCTCGCACCCGCCGAAGTGATCCGGCGTCTGGGGGCGGATCCGGCCTTGGCGCGGTTGATGAACGACGAGGAGCGCGCGAACCAGGAGGATGCCGAGGACCTGCTGAGTGTCCGCGACCTGGGCGGGGGTTGGACGTTGGCGTTCGAGCCGGGCGGCTTCGATGCGTTCGTGGAGGAGCCCGTGCGTCTGCTGTCCGCCGGCACCGAGGTGGTCATGTTCAACCGGAACATCCTGGCCCACTGCCGGTTCCGGCATTTCGTCGACGGTGTGCTGTGGACGTACTTCGACGCGGTGGCACCCGGCGACCGCGAAGGCCTGCATCCGGACCGGCTCGCCTCGGACATGCGCCGCATCGGCCTCGCCCCGGCCCCCGACGACCACGACCTGGACGACTACGACGACGAGATCGGAGACCCTGTCGTCGATGGCTGCGCACCCATTGGGCACTGGGGCTCGATGACGATGGCCCTCGTTGAAACCGTCACCGGTGTCCGCTTCCACCCGCACGTCTTCGCAGAACGCGCTCGGACCGTGGTCCGCCGCTTCTCCGGACACCTGGTCCTTTGATCGTCCCTGCTCACGGCCGTGCAGTAGCGGCATGACGTAGTTGTCACCGAAGCCCGCTCAGTGAGCTGTCATCGCGCGAGGTGGGTTCGACGTCGTATTTCTCTCCGCTCCCGACGACCAGCTGTCGCTGCGGCCGGGCGAGCGCTTCGGTGGATTGCCGCCGCTTCCTGCAAGAGCAGGACGTTGCGCCATTCTCCTGTCGAGAATGGCGCGTGTGACCCTCCGCAACTTCTTCGACGACAGCCCCTCCGACGGGTCGGCCGACAGGCCGGATCTCCTTGACCGGACGCGGTATGCCGCACATGCGGTGTCCGTCTTGAACCGAGCGCGTGAACAGACGGACTCCGCTGTCGCAGCGTTGGTGGGCCCGTGGGGGTCGGGGAAGTCGTCGGTGCTCGACATGATCCGGTCCCAGGTGCAGCAGTCCGGGACGTCCCAGCGGTCCTGGGTGGTCGCGGAGTTCAATCCATGGCTGTATCCGGACCTTGAGTCCATCGCTCACGGCCTGTTCGCAGAGATTCGAGAAGCGTTGCCGAGGAAGGAACGTTGGTCCGAAGCGCGTGAAACCCTCGCACGGTACGTGAAGGCCATCAGCCCGGTCGGCAAGGTCGTGACGGTTCTCGGTGTGGACGGCAGCGTCGTCGTGGAGAAGGCAGCCGACGTGGTCGCTGGCGACGCGAGCGCGTCCGCCCTCCAACGTCGGGCGTCGGAAGCCCTGCGCAAGGCGGACACCTCAGTCCTGGTCATCATGGACGACCTGGATCGCCTGACGCCCAGTGAACTCCTCTTGGTCTTCAAGTTGGTACGTCTCGCCGGCCGGTTGCCGAATGTTCACTACCTGCTGGGGTACGACGAACGCACCCTCTTGGATGTCCTGCGTCGGACGGACCTCGTCAGCGACGACGAGTCCCGGGCACGGGACTTCCTGGAGAAGATGGTCCAGATTCGCCTCGACCTTCCCGCGTTTCGCAGCAGGGACGTGTTGGCACTCGTCGAACAGGCCATAGATGCCCTGATCGCATCCCACGGGTTCGAGCTCAGGCCAGACCACATGGAACGACTTCGGGCGGCGTACGACGCTCAGCTGGCCGATCGCCTGGACACCCCGCGTGCCATCAAGCGGTACTTCGCGCAGGTCGACGCCGGTTTCGCGAGCGTGATGGGCAACGTGGATGTGATCGACTTTCTGCTGGTCACGTTCCTACGCACCACGGAGCCGGTCCTGTACGCCACTCTTGCTCGCTCAAGAGCCTTGCTCCTGGGTGAGCTGATCCTGCCGGCTCAGGACCCCGACGTGCAGGAACGGCTGTGGCGGTCGCTACTCGACGGGTCAGGGGTGGCGCCAGCACACTGCGATGGCGTGCTCTACCTCTTACGTCTGCTCTTTCCGGTGGTTGGAAGGACCGTGCCGCCCGTCGGAGCCTTCTCCAGCTACCCAGGACGCGGCGTCGGAACAGCCGACTACTTCGACCGGTACTTCGCGTTCGGAGTACCCGCGGACGACCTTCCTGAAGCCGTCTTCGACGAGGCACTGCAGCAACTTGCGACCGGTGCGCAAGGCGCGTCCCTGCTTCAGTTCCGCAGCCGGTTCATCGACGACACAGCCAGGATCGTCAGGCGCCTCGTGGAACGCCACCAACATGGCGACCCGCTCCCCAACAGCGAACTTCTCCTGCTGTTCGCGAACCACTACCCCGCGGTGGCTTCCACGGTCGAACCGCTTGGCTTCCTCGACCCGACCCGTGCCGTGCAGTACGGGGCTGGGGCACTCCTCGCCGCGTTGCCGATTGGCCTCCGGGAGAGCGTGCTAGTGGACATGGCGAGCACCGCGGCAGGTTTCGAACTTGCGCTTCACGCCCTCGGACGTGTCGTCGCCCCCGATCAGGGCTTCGCCACTTGGGCACTTCGGTCTGATTTGCAGACCTGGGTGACGTCCGTCCGCGCGCGGCTTGTGGATATGTTCGAACATCATGCGGCCCTGGCATCGACGCGTGCGATTCCCGAGCTGACCGACCACGAAGTCACCCTCCTTCGGCTCTGGCCCACATTCGAGCCGGCGGCTGCTCAGCCCTCGATGTGCCGAACCATCGAGAGCGGGGCATGGTCTCTGCTCGATCTCGTCGCACGCCTCATGGTCGACGCCGCGAACTTCGAGATGAGTAGCAGCTCCATGCTGATGAGCGTCGAACAACTCGTCGGCCTGGACTACACGTTCAGCCGACTGACTACGGAAATCGATGCGGCGCCGGACGCACCGCCAACCGAGAACGGCTCATGGCGACCGTCCGTAGGGCAGCGACGCGTCGGCGCCCTGACCGCGCTGCGCCGACGACGGACAGCCGGTCCAGCCGCAACATCGACTGCGGCGTCGTAGCGCAGTAGAATTCTCCCGCCCATGAATGCGATCAACATACCGCTCATGGCCTACGCTCCCCAGGCCCCAAGAAGATCGTCAGCCGCAAGCACAGCATCGTTGTCGGCACTCTCGTCCTGCTCATCCTGGTCACCGGCAACGGCATCTCCGACAACGAACATGAGCTGCGCCTGGGCCTCTGGACCCAGGTTGATGACGGTTTTGTCGGGGGTCCTCGAGGGTTTAACGCTACGTCGACGCCGACGCCGACGCCTGGGTCCTGGCATCTGCTCCGTTGGACGGGGTCGTGCGTCCCACGCGATGCCGCAATCGTTGCGGGGACTCATGCGGGCTTCGGGTGGCATGTCGGTCGCGTGTGGCGGCTCTGTACCTGCTGACAATGCCATCCGCGCAGGTCAGGTGGCAGATTGTGCCTGCCGAGAATGTCATCCGTACAGTTCAGGCAGCGCACGGTGGCGCTTCGGGAAGTCCACCTTGATCCGGCATCTCGCCGACACCGCGACGAGCGACGATGCCGCTGGACTGGCTCAGTCCCGTGTGTGCAGCACGTACGTTCGTCTGCTTAGTGAGGGCTGGTCTGAAATCATGTGCGGATGGCCAGTCTTCAGGCGTGGGTGAGGTCTACCGATGAGCAGGTGGGGAGCCACCTCCTCCGGCATATGGTCGCCACCCAGGACGGCGTCGAGGTCGGCGTGCACTGGGCTGCGGAGGCCGTCCCCGGGGCGTACGTATCGCCCAAGCGTGTCGCCGACATCCTCGAAAGCCTTGGCAAGCCGGCCGCTGCGACCTTCCTCAAAAGCAGGCTTCCCACTGGTCGAAAAGCCCGGTCCGGAGATCTCGGGGAGATCATCGGAGCGCAGATCGTCACCAGCGAGCTCGGCTACCCGACCGTGTCCCGGCTGCGATGGAAGGACCACCGCGAGATGGCGATGCGAGGAGACGACATCATCGGCGTACGTCTTCCGGATTCGGGGGCGGTGCAGTTCCTCAAGGGCGAGGCGAAGAGCATCGCCAGCCTTGACATGAGGACCGTCGAGGATGCGGACCGCGCTCTGCAGGGCGACGACGGGCGCCCATCCCCGCACGCGTTGCAGTTCGTCGCCGAACGCCTCCACGAGCAGGGGGACGACGCCCTTGGGCGCGCCGTTGACGCTGCACTGCTGGTCCACGGGATCACTGAGCAGCAGGTAGTACAGCTTCTGTTCACCTTCACTGGCGGCAACCCCTGCAACCTGCTGCGAACCAACACGAAGGCATACAGCGGGGCGATTCGCCGGTTTGTGGTGGGCCTGCAGGTCCGCGGCCACCAGGAGTTCGTCGCAGCGGTCTACGACAAGGTGGTCGCTGATGCCTGAGAGCGCCGAGGTGATCGAGGCGGCCGTTCGTGCCGCGACAGCGCCGGGGTTCCGCAACCGGCTCTTGGCCCGAGGCGAAGCGCGGGGCATGATCTGGCAGAACGGGGTGCTGCCACCGAACGCACCGGCGTTCCCTGCCATTCTCAGCTACGACCTGCTGTCCTACGGGTACTCCCTGCTCGGGCACGGGATTCGGCTCCTCGAAGCCGATGGTTCCCCGGAGTTGAGCAGGCAAGCGTTCGAGAACGCCGCGACGGCGATCGAGGCCGTCATTGCCCGCGGACCGGCCACCGCCGATCAAGGCTTCCACCGGGTTGTGGCCGCGGGCGCGTATCACCTAGGCAGGTTCTCCGCCCGGGCATTCTCGTTGCTCAACGCCGCCCAGGGCACGTCCAACCTCACCGCGAGCGAGCGCTGTCTGGTCCTCCTGATGCGCCGGGACCTCGACGGTCTGACCACTTTGGTTGCGAATCAGCAGGGTGCCGCCTCCGACGCCGATCTCGTGCAGACGTTGGCGGCCGCGTTCGAGCCCTCGGACTCCGACGCGGGCGATGACGAGGCGGGGCCGGATGTGACGGATGTGGTTGATCTGGCGCTGACCGATGCTTTCGTCCGAGCAGTCAGTGTGGCGATGCTGGCCTTCGAACGCGGCGAGGCTGCGCTGTTGGATGATGCGCTCGGCAGGCTGCAGGTCGGCCTGGATGCCGCTGGCGAGCTGGACATGGTTCCCCAGTGGTGGTGCCACCGCCTGGCCATTCACCTGCTTCGCGGGCTGTGGGGATCCAGCTTCCACACCGTTCTCCCCACTGGCCCCGCCAGCGGCGGGGAGTGGGATCGGCTGCGCACCATGTTCATCGCCTCGCTGTTCCGCCGCAGCCGATCCGAGATCGATCTGTGGCCGTCCCAGCTTGAAGCGGCAACACGCGTGCTGGACACTCGCGACAACCTCGTACTGTCGCTGCCCACCAGTGCCGGCAAGACTCGCATCGCCGAGATGTGCATCCTGGCGTGCCTGGCCGAAGGCCGGCGGGTGGTGTTCGTGACCCCGTTGCGAGCGTTGTCCGCCCAGACCGAGTGGGCGCTCGAGCGCACCTTCGTCCCGCTGGGCAAGACTGTCTCCACGCTCTACGGCACCACGGGCGCCAGCGGTCTGGACGAAGACCTGCTGCGCGAGCGGGACATCATCGTGGCCACACCGGAGAAGCTCGACTTCGCGCTCCGCAACGACCCCAGTCTGCTGAACGACGTCGGACTGGTGGTCCTCGACGAGGGCCACATGATCGGCGAGGGCGAGCGGGAGGTGCGTTACGAGGTCCAAGTGCAGCGGCTCCTGCGCCGCCCTGACGCCGACGGTCGACGCATCATCTGCCTGTCAGCCATCCTCCCCACTGGCGAGCAGATCCAGGACTTTGTCGGCTGGCTGACCGACGACCGCCCGGACGGGCTGATCGCGAGCCCTTGGCGGCCGACGAAGCTCCGCTTCGGCGAGGTGACCTGGCGTGGCGACCACGCCCGACTTAGTGTCACGGTCGGTGACGAAGAGCCGTTCGTACCCCGATTCCTCGAAGCGAGGGTGCCGTCTGGGCGCAGGGCTTCCTTCCCGAAGAATCAGCAGGAACTGACGCTGGCAACCGCGTGGCAACTCGTCGACGATGGCCAGACGGTGCTCATCTTCTGCCCGCAGAAAGTGTCGGTCACCGCGTTCGCCAAGGCCATCGTCACCCTGCATCGTCAGAGCGCGCTTCGAGGCGTTTTCGACGGTGACCCCGATCTGCTGAGCACGGCGCTGGCGATTGGCGATGAGTGGTTCGGGCCGGGTCATCCCATCCTCGCCTGCCTGCGACTCGGCGTGGCTATCCACCACGGATCACTGCCCACGCCGTATCGGAAGGAGGTGGAGCGGCTCCTGCAGCAGGGAACGCTGAAGATCACCGTGTCCTCGCCGACACTCGCTCAAGGCCTGAACCTGTCAGCCAGCGCGTTGGTGGTCCACAGCATCTGGCGCAACAAGAAGGTGATCGAACCCTCCGAGTTCCGCAACATCATCGGCCGGGCCGGGAGGGCCTTCGTCGACTCGGCGGGGATCGTGCTCCACCCGATGTACGAGAACGTCCCCAAGGCCAGGAAGGCATGGACGCGTCTGATTGCGAACACCGCGCTGCGGGATATGCAGAGTGGGCTGATGCAGCTCGTGATACGGCTGTTGAGCAAGATGCAGGACAGGCTCGGCACCAAAGACCTCGACGCCCTGATTGAGTACGTGGCCGGCAACGCCGCGTGGGTTTTCCCCGACGTGTCCCACGGCGTGCAGGAAGCCACGGAATCGGATCGCCAGGCATGGCGGGCCCAGATCGCAAGCCTGGACTGCGCCTTGCTGAGTCTGCTCGGCGAGGCAGACCTCACCGAGAACGGCATCGAAGCGGCGCTCGATACTGCGCTGGCATCCTCGCTGTGGGCACGCAGCATCGCCCGGCGGCAGGACCCGGCGCAACGCGCACTGCGAGCAGGTCTTGCGGCTCGCGCCCGCGTCCTGTGGAACCAGACCACCCCGGCGCAGCGCCGCGGCTACTACCTCGCCGGCGTGGGGCTGGAAACCGGGCTCCAGCTCGACGCGCACGCCGAGGCGCTGAACCGGCACCTGGACGATGCGAACCTCGGCATTCTCACCGGCGACGACGAAGCCGCGATCGAGGCCGTGACCCGGTTTGCTGCCATCGCCCTCGACATCCACCCCTTCGCGCCGAGAGTGCGTCCTACAGGCTGGGAGGCAATCCTGGCCGGATGGATGCAGGGCATGCCGGTGGCGGAGATCAACGCCACCAACGCGGACGAACGAATGGAGTTCATCGAAGACACGCTCGCCTATCGGCTGCCGTGGGCCCTTGAGGCAGTCCGGGTTCGCGCAGCCGCGCACGACAGTGCCAACCCCGACCCATGGGCGTCAACCGACCCAGCCCAGGGGCTTGCGGTCGCAGCCGTGGAGGCCGGGACGCTCAACAGATCGGCCGCGCTGCTCATGCGGGCCGGCTTCCCGACACGATCCGGCGCGCTTGCTGCCGTGCAGTCCGCGAACGGGCACTTCGAAACACTGACGCAGCTCCACCAGTGGCTGAACTCCAAGCACGTACGCCTGCGCACCAACAACCCCGCCTGGCCCACCCCGTCCACCCACGAACTGTGGAACGCCTTCGTCAACCGAACCGCGACAACCCTCGTCAAGACGTGGATCCACACCGTCGAGTTCGCCACCGTGACCTGGCTCGGACCGCATACCCCAGAAAGCGGGGCGCCCTACCGGGCGGTCTCGCCACCAGACGTCGAGTTCGTCACCGTCCTGGAGACAGCGGATGCCCGGCGCGTCGGCGTACTCGACATGCCGCTCAACCCTGGTCGCCGCGGACTGCTCACCGTCACCGGAACCGCGACGCGAAACACCGTCGAGCTCAGCTACTGGGGACCGTCCGACCTCAAACACCCTGTCTGATTTATTGGTCGACCGCCGCATTGTGGCAGGCACTGGCCAGGGCGACGATGATCGAGTCGACGGCTGGGCTGTCGGTGAAGAAGTAGTCGGCCATAGTGTTGTGCGCGTCCACGTCGGCTTGGGGACGTGAGGCCGAGGCTCACTCAGGCGGACCGGGCCTGGCACGCGGCACTGCTTCACCCGTTGCCGCGCGAGGCGCTGCGCGGCATGCGGCTGACCATTCGGCCGGGCACTGTCCTGTGCTGGCGCCGGGACATGGTTCGTCGCCGCCACGCGGCCTCCTTCCGCCCGAAATACTCCGGACGACCACACTGGGTCACTCAAGTGGCCCGGAACCTGGTCATGGAGCTGCAAGACATTGGCGTCACAGGGAAGTTCCTCATCCACGACCGGGCCGCCGAGGTCCCCGCCCCGTTCGACGAGATCCTCGCCGACGCCGCCATCCGCACCGTCTTCACCGCAGTGCGAACACTGTGGGTGCCGAGAGCTCCGTCCGCGCAGGTGGCAGCCGGTGAGGTGAGCGTGGTTGGCTCGGTGATCACGGCTGCGGCAGCATGATCGTCCGTGCTGCTCCGATTCGCCTACCTCGCCGTGACGAACGCGTTCGCCGTGCTGCGGATGGTGCCGATGAGCGACCGCGACAAGGACATCGAGATCCTGGCCCTGCGCCACCAGATCACCGTCCTCGAACGGCAACTCGGCAACCGGCGAACGCGGTTCACGGTGCCGGACCGGGCTCTGCGCGCGGCGCTGGTGCACTCGCTGCCGCGCGGCGTGCTGCGCCGATTGCGGTTGACCGTGCATCCGGACACGGTACTGCGCTGGCACCGCGACCTCGTCCGCGGACGCCACGCGGCGATATCCCGTCCGAAGCGACCCGGACGCCCGCCGACGGTCCGCTCGATCCGCGTCCTCGTGCTGCGTCTGGCCCGAGAGAATCCGGCCTGGGGCTACCGCCGCATCCATGGCGAGCTGGCCATGATCGGGATCCGCGTCGCCGCGTCCACCGTCTGGGAGGTCCTCAGGGGCGCAGGGAGCGACCGGGCCCCCGAACGTGGAAGGGCGACATGGGTCGACTTCCTGCGCTCGCAAGCCGACGCGCTCCTCGCGTGCGACTTCCTTGAGACGGCCACGCTGAACGGTTGACGCCAGTACATCCTCGCGGTCGTCGACCATGCCACCCGGCGCATCCGCGTCCTCGGCGCCACACCGCACCCGACCGCAGCATGGGTAGCCCAAGCCGCCCGGAACCTGGTCGCGGACCTCGAAGAGGAGGGCGCCAGGGACACGTTCCTGATCCGCGACCGGGACACCAGGTTCCCTGCGCCGTTCGACGAGATCCTCGCCGACGCCGGTATTCGCACCGTCCTGACCGCCGTGCGCACCCCTCGGATGAACGCGGTCATGGAGCGTTGGGTCCGCACCTGCCGCCACGAACTCCTCGATCGCACCCTCATCTGGAACCAGCGCCACCTGCTCCACGCACTCCGCCAGTTCGAGCAGTACTACAACCGACACCGACGCATCGCGTGCTTCACCAGGCGGCGCCGCTACGCGCGGTGCCCGAACCGATCACCGACCCCGACGAACTCCAGCGGCTGCGCATACGCCGGCACGACCGACTCGGCGGCACCATCCATGAATACCGACGTGCCGCTTTACCTGCACGGATGGAATTCTCGGCACCCACGGCGTTGCGATTCTCGGTCGTCCCGAAGGGCGACCGCCGCGGGCCCGACATCGGTGACGACGGCCAGGAGCACGCCGTTGCAACCCTCGGCCGCCCCGAACGGCGACCTCCACACGTGATCGTGTGGGACGGGGCGGACTGGCGGACGTTGCGATTCTCGGTTGCCCCGCAGGGCGACCGCCACGATTGCCCGCGCCGGGGACTGGCGTGTGTGGGCGTTGCGATCCTCGGTCGCCCCGGAAGGCAACCGCCGCCACGCGGGGCACTGTCGTGGAGACCGCATGCCCAGTAGTTGCGATCCTTGGTCGTCCCGAAGGGCGATCGCGCCTGGCCAGCACCGGGTTTGCGTCCTGGGTCTCGTCGTTGCGAACGTCGACCGCCACACGGCCTGCTCCGGCGCGCCTTCGTACCGGATCGTGTTGCGATCCTCGGCCACCCCGAAGTGCGACCGCCACGGTGCGCGGCGTCGAATCGGACTCACCCGCCGTCATGTTGCGATCCTCGGTCGCCCGGAAGGGCGACCGCCACCACGGCCCTTGGTGTGGACACACAAGCGCTCGATGTTGCGATCCTTGGTCGCACCGAAGGGCGACCGCCATGGTCGGCCAGCATGAGCAGCTGCTCGACGGAGGGGTTGCGATTCTCGGTCGCCCCGACGGGCGACCTCCGCACCGGCGACACCACGACCGCCGGCAAGGACCAGGAGTTGCGATCCTCGATCGCCCCGAAGGGTGACCGCCGCCAGCGGGATGCCATTGTGCACGATGACCGGGCGGCCGTTGCGATCCTCGGTTGCCGCCAAGGGCGACCGCCACGTCGTTCCAGTCGATTGCGTCGGCGGCCGGACGCACGTTGCGATCCTCGGCTGGCCCGAACGGCGACCGCCACGTGCGCGGAGCGAAGCCAGGACTGGCCGTCCTGGTTGCGATCCCCGGTCGCCCGGCAGGGCGACCGCCAGGCGGGGGTTGAGGACGGTCATGCCGACCATCTCGTCATTGCGATCCTCGGTCGTGCGACCGCCACTCCCGCTCGACCGGGACCGGGCGTATGCCGTCGTGTTGCGACCCTCGGTCGCCCCGAAGAGCGACTGCCACTGGGACGCTTTCAACGAATATCCGACGCAATTTCGGTTGCGATCCTCGCTCGCCTGCTAGGGCGACCGCCACGGGAAGTCGACCCCCACGAAGAAGCTCTTGAGACCGTTGCGATCCTCGGTCGCCCTGCAGGGCGACCGCCACCATAGTTCCCGAGCTGGGCAGGCTCGAACTGACCGTTGCGATCCTCGGTCGTCTCGAAGGGCGACCGCCACACCGTGCGGTTCCCGCGCATGGGCAACATGCTGCGGTTGCGATCCTCGGCCGCTCCGAAGGGCGACCGCCACATGAGTGCGCTGCGCCCGCCCACCCGGGCCGGGAAGTTGCGATCCTCGGCCGCTCCGAAAGGCGACCGCCACCTGATTGTGCAGGGCAAACCGCGTTGGCCCCAACTTCCGGCCGCATCGGTTCAATCCGCAATAACGGACAACTTCGGCATTCAGCTTCGGTGCGACCCGCGTGTCGTATGTGTGCTTCAGGTTCCGCAGGAAGCCCCTGGTGGCGAGTTGCTCGGTTTCGCTTCGGGGTGGCGTTGTGTCGGCTTAGGGTCGCTGTCGGTGACCCCTCGCGGCAGTTGGTGTCGTTTGAGGGCGCATCCGGTTTGCGATCATGAGCTCTTCTTGGGAGGTTCCCGTGCTGGTGTGGGCGCACAGCGCCAACGACTCGGGCGTTCGCCACCGGCTGGACGACCATTCGCGCGGGACTGCGGCCCGGAGCGGGGCCTTTGGCGCAGGCTTCGGGTGTGAGGCGCCTGCGGCTTTCCTGGGGTTGGTTCACGATGTCGGGAAGGCCGACTGTGCCTGGCAGCGTCGACTCCTGGTAGCGGAGGCCTTCGGTAGGGGGCGTGTCGGCGGCGATCACAAGTTGGCCGGCGCATGGCTGGTGAGCCAGGCGCTCCCGATGACGTTCGCGAGGATCGTGCTCGGACACCATGGAGGCCTGACCGGTGACGAGGAGTTCAGGGACGAACTCGACGAGGCCAAGCACAGGCTGGATGCGCTGCAGGTGTCGATCGACAGCGCGGCTGCTCTGGTCCCCGAGATCCTCGCGACGCCTCCTGTAGCGCTCCCGCCCTGGTTGGAGGGATGCTCGCGCGATGAACTCCCTCTGACGCTGGACCTGTTGATCCGCATGCTCTTCAGTTGCGTCGTAGACGCCGATTACCTCGACACGCAGCTCCACTTCGCCCCGGACACGCCGCAAGGCACGGCGCCTCCGATGGCTGAGCTCGTCGGACGATTCGAGCGTGGTCGCGCCCAAGCCCTCGCAGGCCGGCGGGGGAGTCCGGTGGGAAGCCTGCGCGAGGAGGTGTATGCGGCGAGTGTCGCCGCGGCTCGGACGCCCCCGGGCATCCACCGTCTCGCGGTGCCCACCGGCGGCGGGAAGACGTTCGCCGCAGGCGGGTTCGGGCTGCATCATGCCGCTGCGTGGGGCATGCGTCGGGTCGTGGTTGCGGTGCCGTTCATTTCAATCACGGAGCAAAACGCTTCCGTTTACCGCCAGTTGATCGCGGAGGAAGGGGACGCTGCGCCAGTGCTCCTGGAGCATCACAGCTCGGTCGATCTGCACGGCCCCTCGGCGCCCCTCGGCGCGAAGCTCGCCGCGGAGAACTGGGATGCCTCGTTCATCATGACGACGACGGTCCGGCTGTTCGAGTCGCTGTTGTCGCGCAAGCCCGCCGCGATGCGCAGGCTCCATCGTCTCGCTGGCGCCGTAATCGTGCTGGATGAGGTCCAGGCGCTTCCGGACCGGTTGCTGATGCCGATCCTGTCGGTGCTGCAGGGCCTATGTGACCACTACGGGACGACCGTCCTGCTGGCGTCGGCGACGCAGCCCGCTTTCATGGCCGTGTCAGGCTTCGAGTCCGTCCCCGTCCGTGACGTGATCCCGGATCCGGCGCCGTTGTACGCGTCGCTGCGGCGCGTCCGTTACGAGTGGCGGCTCGATCCGCAGCCCTCCCTGACCGAGATCGCGACCGAAGCCGCCGCCGAGTGCCAGTCGCTGGTCATCGTGAACACCACAGCGAACGCCGCAACCGTCCACCGAGTCCTGGAGATCGAACTTGCCTGCCCGGAAGATGCGTTCCACCTGTCGACGCGGATGGCCCCGCAGCACCGCCGCGAGGTCTTGACGGAAGTCCGGTCCCGCCTCACCGCCGGACTCCCGGTCTGTCTGGTCGCCACACCGCTCATTGAGGCCGGCGTCGATGTGGATTTCCCCCTTGTCTTCCGTGCTTTCGCGCCCGCAGAGTCCTTGCAGCAGGCCGCAGGGCGAGGCAATCGCGAGGGCCTACTGCCGGGGCTGGGCCGCGTCATCGTCTTCGACCCCCGGGACGGCGGGCGCCCCCTGGGGGAGGCCTACAAGCAGGCCATCGCCGCCACCCTGCTCCACTTCGGGCCAGGCCGAGCCGATCCCGACGACCTTGCCGCACTCACCGCCTACTACGCACTGCGATACGGCCGACTCGGCAAGGACGGCCTGGGCCAACGAATCCAAGACTTGCGCGCCGACCTGGACTACCCCTCCGTAGAGCGGGAGTTCCGCATGATCGATAACGCAGCCAGTCGTCCAATCATCGCCCTGCGCGACGACCAAGCCGAGCAGGACCTCGTACTGGAAGCGGTCCGTGAACTCCGGTCGCCGTACCCGTCCGGCCCGGAGCCGCTGCGCATCCTGCAGCCCTACACTGCGTCGCTGCCTCGTCGAGCAGCCGACCTCGCTGAGAAGCGAGGCCTCGCTGACCCGGTCATCGGCGACCTGCTGCTGTGGCGAGGCGCCTACCATCCCGCACGCGGCATCGACATTGAAGAGCCCGAAAGCACAGAGGAGTTCATGTGGTGACCGCGCGCCATCGCCATCCCCACCCACCCATGACGATCGAGGTGTCAGGGCCGCTGGCCTGCTTCACCCGCCCCGAGCTGAAGGTCGAACGGGTCAGCTACCCGGTGATGACCCCCTCCGCGGCTCGCGGAGTACTGGAGGCGATCTTCTGGAAGCCGGAGTTCCGCTACGACGTCACTCGCATCGACGTCCTCGCCCCTATCCGGTGGTTCACCGTACGCCGGAACGAGGTCAAATCCGTCATCACTCAACCCCGGATCCGGGAATTGCGCCGCGACCCGACCCGGCGTTACGACGTCGAAGAGGACCGCGACCAGCGCAACACCGTGGCTCTACGCGACGTCGCGTACCGGATCCATGCGCACGTCGAACTCCTGCCGCACGCCACAGCCCCCGAGGCGAAGTACCGCGAGCTGCTGCGCCGACGCGTTGAGCGCGGTGCGAGCTTTACTCAACCCTTCCTGGGCTGCCGCGAGTTCGCCGCGACGTTCGGTCCCGCTACCGAACGGCGCCCGATCGACCGGGACGAGGAACTCGGCGTGATGCTGCACTCCATCGCCTATGCCGATCTCGGCGAGGAGTACCACTGGTTCCGCGCCCGCCTCGAACGAGGTGTGCTCACCGTCCCCGAGGAACCCCTGGACGGGTCCGATGTGTCCATGCCGACACACGGCCTCGGCGGACGACGCACGGCCAGGCGGTGACCCGATGCTGCTGCAACGCCTCGTCGAACACGCTGCCACCCGCCCAGACATGCCACCCCTGTACTACGTACCCAAGACGTTGCGCTGGTTCGTCCCCGTCACCGCCGACGGCACACTCGCACCCGGCGGCTTGGTCGACCTGCGGCCCTCACAAGGCACGAAGGTCCCGAACGGCAAGCTCATCCCGGCCCCGGACGCCTACCGGTCCGGAGCCCTGCCGCCCCCGTTGCTGCTGTGTGACACAGCCGAATACGTGCTCGGGGTCGCCCGCGACGAGACCCCCAAAGCCGACACACAGGCCGACCGTCGCGCCGGCGAGTTCGCCGCACTCGCGCAACGCTGGGTCGCGGCGTCCCCCGACGACCCTGTCGCGACGGCCATCGGGAAGCTCCTCGATGCAGACGGACTGGCCGGCATCCCGATCCCCGACGACCTGGTCGCCGGCGACTGGGTCGGCATCATGGTCGACGCGGACTGGGCCCATCTGCGTCTATCCGCGCAGAACCTGTGGCGCGAGATTGTCGCCGAACGCAAGGGCGGCGGCAGGGTTGGGTTATGCCTGGTCTGCGGCACCGAGGGGACCTTGCTAAGCACGCTCCCCGAGAGCGTCAAAGCCGGCGCGATCCCCACCTCGGGCCAGGTCCGCAAGACCCAGCTCATCAGCGTGAACGCCTCCGCACACGGTCGCGACGACACACTGCAACTCGCCAAGACCCCTGTCTGCGACACATGCGGCTCCACCGGTATGGCCGCCCTCAACACCCTGCTCGCCGACGAGAGACACCGGCACCGGGGAACGTCATCGGCCTTCGTGTGGTGGACACGCGACTGCACCGACGCCGATCCACTGGGCACCTTGGACGATCCCAAACCCGAGCAAGTCCGCGCACTCATCGGCTCGATCCACGACGCAGCCCACAATCGTGCGACCCGCTCCCGCCTCGATCCGGACCGATTCTACGCACTGACACTGGGCACCAACAGCTCGCGCGTCGTCGTCAAGGACTGGCTCGACGTGCCGCTCCCCGACGTCCGCGACAACCAAGGCGCGTGGTTCGTCGACCACGAGACCTGGGACGGCTGGAACCGCGCCCAGCGCTGGTACCCGCTGTGGCGCCTGGCCCAGGCAGCCGGCCGCTGGGACAGGACAACTTCCCGCTACACCGGGCAACTGGTCCCGCACGGTCTGGACCACGCTCTGCTGCACAGCGCCCTGCACCGCACACCGCCGCCTGCTTCTCTGCTTCCCCACCTGCTGGGACGTGTCCGTGCCGACTGCCACATCGACGGTCCCAGAACCGCTCTGCTCCGGCTAATCCTCGCCCGCTCACCCCACGAAGGAGTTTGCATGCCCGGTCTCGACGCGGACGCCACTGACGCCGCCTATCTGTGTGGACGCCTGTTCGCCACGTACGAAAGCGCCCAGCATCTGGCGCTGCGTACTGTCGGCCAAGACGGCCGGCGGCGCGGTCCCAACGCCACAGTCGCCGACAAGTTCTTCGGGACAGCGATGACCGCCCCGCGGTACGTCCTCCTAAACCTCGAACGCGGCTCGAAAGGGCACCTCAAGCGCTTGCGCCGCGACCAGCCCGCCGCGGCTGTCGCGCTGGACAAGCAGATCGCCGCGATCTGGGGCCTCTTCGGCACCGGAGCCGAGAACGACGTCTTGCCTGCGGTGCTGTCACCGCGCCAACAGGCGCGATTTGTCCTGGGCTACCACCAACAGCGCCAAGCGGCGTTTCAGGCGGCCGCCGAACGCGCCGAAGCCAACGCCGCGGCCGCTGCACTCGACTGACCCTTCACTCGACCGGAGTAAGCGATGACCTCACCGCACCTGGACCCCACCCGCAAGCACGACTACGTCTTTCTCCTCGACGTCCGTGACGGAAACCCCAATGGAGACCCCGACAGCGGCGGCATGCCGCGCCTCGACCCTCTTACCAGCCAAGGGCTGATTACCGACGTCGCCGTCAAACGTAAGCTCCGCAACACCATCGCTCTGCTCAACCAAGGCCGCCCAGGCTACGACATCTACGTCGAAGCCGGTGTCGCCCTCAACACGCAGCACGAACGCGCTTACACCGCGCTCGGCGACAAGACCACGCCCGCAGAAGCCCAGAAATGGATGTGCGAAACCTTCTACGACATCCGCATGTTCGGTGCCGTCATGACCACCGGCACCAAGCACGCCGGACGCGTCCAAGGCCCCATGCAGCTGACGTTCGCCCGCTCCGTCGACGAGGTCCTTCCCCTCGAAGTCGCCATCACCCGCGTCACCCAGACCCGGCAGGCCGACATCGACAAGAACGAGACCACCGAGATGGGATCCAAACACATCGTCCCCTACGGCCTGTACGTAGGCGAAGGTCACTTCAGCGCACCGCTCGCCGCCCGTACCGGCGTCACCAGCGACGACCTCGATGCCTACTGGCGCGCCTTCCAGTTCATGCTCGACCATGACCGCGCCTCCACCCGCGGCTCTATGAGCCTGCGCGGCCTCCACATCTTCACCCACGACGACGCCTACGGGCGGGCCCCCGCCCGCCAACTCCTCGACCGCGTCCGCATCGAGCCCCTCGGCACCGGCCCCGCGCGCGGCTTCGGTGACTACAAGGTCGAGATTCTCGACAGTGCCCTGCCCGACGGCGTCACCCTCACCCGCATCGTGGGATGACAGCGCCCGCCACCACGCCCCACGGGGCAGGCGAGCCGGTCCAGATCGCGATCTCGGCGCTGGAGCACTACGAATACTGCGCCCGCCAAGCCGGACTGATTCTCCTCGAAGACACCTTCGTCCACGACGCCGCCACCACCCGCGGCGCCATCCTCCATGACCGCGTCCACACTGCCGGCAACGAGACTCGTCCCGGCGTGAGAACGCTGCGCGCCCTGCCGGTGTGGCATGACAGCCTCGGTCTCACCGGCATCTGCGACGTCGTCGAGATCCGCCACGGCGCAGTGACCCCCGTCGAACACAAATCCGGCTGCTATCAGCCCGGTGGACCCGGCGATGTCCAAGTCGCCGCGCAAGCCATGTGCCTGGAAGCGATGTTCGGTGTCGAGATCCCCACCGCGGTCATCTGGTCCGCCACCGACCGCAAACGCCACCCTGTCGCCGTCGACACGGACCTGCGCAACCAGGTCATCGTCACCACCGACGCCGTCCGCGCGATGCTGGCCGGCAACGTTCTTCCTCCGCCGCGAGCTGACCAACGCTGCCGACGTTGCTCCCTCCTCGACGCATGCACGCCAGGCGTCCTCGCCAACACGCGCCGCTACCAGCACGCCCTCGACGACCTGTACCGCGTCGACGTGCGTCGACCCGGCCCACCGACATGACCCGAAGGACGCGGCTTGCCGACGGAAATCCTCAACATCCTCTACGTGCAGACCCAAGGCGCCAGCCTGCATTTGGACGAGGACAGCGTCCGCGTTGTCCTGCCCGACACACCCGGACGTAAGACCCTCCCGCTGCGCCGCATCGACTCGATCGTCGTCTACGGCCACATCAACCTTTCGACCGAACTCATCACCCGGTGCGCCGACGACGCCCGCCCAATTATCTGGATGACCCAAGGCGGACGCTTCACCGCCCGTCTGCACGGCCCCACCTCGGGCAACATCCTCCTACGCCACGCCCAACACCAACTCCACAACGACCCCGCCGCGAGCCTGAACATCGCTCGCGCCTGCGTCGCCGGAAAGATCCGCAACAGCCGTCGCGTCCTGCTCCGCGCTGGCCGCGACGCCACGGGCCCTGCACAAGCCGACCTCCGCGCAGCCGCACAACAGCTTGCCGAGGCCATCCCCAGACTTCCCAACGCCGACCGCCTCGACAAACTCTTGATGCTGGAAAGGCAGGCAGCCGACGGCTACTTCGCCGCCCTCCCCGCGGCCCTGCGCCCCAACCCCGAATTCCCGCCGTTCACAGGACGCACCCGACGCCCCGCCACCGATCCGACGAACGCCCTGTTCTCCTTCCTCTACGGGCTCTTGCGCAGCTTGGCCCTCGGCGCTGCCGAACAGGTCGGCCTCGACCCTCACCTCGGGTACCTCCACGGCATGCGCCCAGGACAGCCAGGCCTTGTCCTCGACTTCATGGAAGAGTTCCGCCCCGTGCTCGCCGACCGGCTCGCCCTGACACTCCTCAACCGCCGCGAACTCCGCATGCGCCACTTCACCGAACTGCTGGGCGGAACCTGGGAACTGACCGACGACGGACGCAAAATCGTCTTCGAAGGATGGCAAGACCTCCGACGCCAGGAATGGGAGCATCACATCGCCGGCCAGCCCGTCAGCGGCGGACTCCTACCTGTGCTGCAGGCCCGCATCCTGGCCCGGCACCTGCGCGGCGAACTCCCTGCCTACCTCCCCTGGACACCCGCGTGATGGACCTCCTGCTGACCTACGACGTCGACACCACAAGCCCCGAAGGCCGACGACGCCTGCGCAAGATGGCCAAGCTCTGCGAAGGCCATGGAACGCGCGTTCAGCAATCCGTCTTCGAGATCGCCACCGACGCCAAAGGTCTCGTTGAACTCCTCGCCGAGGTCGACCGGCTCATCGACTCGGGCAAGGACAACGTGCGGGTGTATCGCCTGCCGAAGAACGGCTTCCAGACTCTCAAGACCCTAGGCGTCGCCAACGTCGTCCCCCACCGCGACGACATCGTCCTATGATGCGTCTGCAGCGCACGATCCGCCGTCCGTCACGCCCTCGGTCGACCGGTCGACCGAGGGCGTGCGCCCGCTCCCTTAACCAGACGCCGTACCACCCAGCTGCTGCGATCCTCGGTGTCCCGCAGGGGGCAGCCGCTGCTAACACGTTTCCACAGCTTCCATCACCACGAGCCGACCAGCCGGTCGGCCGTGAGCCCGCACGCGGGTTCGGCGGGGACGACTCGGGATGGCCTTCGGGTGCCGCAGGCGTGCCTGACGAACGTCTCTCGCAGCGCACGTGCACGAATTCGCGCGATCGCGAGCGTCCGCCGCCGACACCTCCGACGATTGACTCCCTGACAATCGCGAGCGCTGCTTGCCCCATGCGATGCCAGAGCTTCGGGACTCGGCCCATGTCTAGCCCGGTGTTGAATACTGTCTCTGCGTCCCCTGGCGTTGGCGGGCCGGAGTATGCGGGGAGTCGGCTGTCCCCAGCATTGGTACGGGTTCAGAGGCGGCCACCCGCTGCCCTGGAGTTGGGAACCGCAAGTGCTCATCTGTTGTGCTGGTGCAGCAGAAGCAATTGGTTCGTGTCGTGGCAGTTTGCTCCAGCCAGATGCGGGTCGAGTGTGGACCTGTGGCGGATCCCTGCATTTGGATCAGCGTGGCGGGTGGCCTCCGGGCCATTCGAGGACCGCAACGTTGGACATGAACGGGAGCGTACGACGCGCCCATCGTGGCGGGTGGCCTCCGGGCCACCCGAGGATCGCAACCACCGGTTGTGCCATGCGACCTCGCCAGGATACGGGTGGCGGGTGGCCTCCCGGTCACCCGAGGATCGCAACCCGAGATACAGCGGGTCTACGTCCGTCAACCGCACGGCGGCGGATGCCCTCCGGGCCACCCGAGGATCGCAACGTATCGAGCGGCTTGTTCGTGAACAGATGGATCTTGTGGCGGGCGGCTTTCGGGCCACCCGAGGATCGCAAGACCACCGCCGGCGACCAGTGCCGCCCGGGTCCACACGTGGTCCAACACCTGCCGACGGTGTACGGGAGCCATCCGGGTCGACAGGTGGAACACCTGGTCTGCGTCGCCGTGCCATCTGTCTTCCAGCTCGCGATGGATTTCGGCGCTGTTCTTGGTCGTGTTCACCACGATCAGAACGTGGTCATACTCGGCTGCGTCCCGGGCGATGTCCGCCAACTTCGGCTTGGGCTCCATCCGCCATTCGTAGGAGACACGGCGCAGTTGCTCGTAGAACGGGGCCGGGTCGGCGATCACCTCATGCTGCGCGACACCGGCGTACGACGAGACCGATGTGAACTCCGGCTGGGTGGCCGACGCCAAGAGGACGGTCGTGCCGTAGTTCTCACACAGATCACGCAGTACTGACAAGATCGGGACCAGCAGGCGGTCCGGCAGCGACTGGACCTCGTCGAGCACCACAACGGAGCCGGCGAGTCGATGCAGACGCCGGGCAGCCGCGGGTCGGTTCGCGAACAAGGACTCGAACAGCCGAACTGTCGTCGTGACGATGAACGGGGCGTCCCAGTTCTCGGCAGCCAGCCGGTGCCATCCCGAGGCAACGCACTTCGCGGGCCGCCGTCGGCAAGAGCCCTGTCGCTTCGGACCCCCCAGTCCCCACACGACACGCCACCCGCACCGAAGCAGAATGCCGGATCTGCGGAAACTATCCTGTCGGGGGTTGGGGGATCGAGGGTTTGCCGAATCGTTACCTGGCGGGGTGGGTGGCCTCAACACCCCTCGTGTTGAGGCCGATCTCGGTGCGGCCGAGGTGAGGAGCGGCAGATCGACGCGCGGGCTAGGTTGGTCGAGCGGTTGCCCGGCGATGGACGCACGGCCGTGGCTGGTGACTTGAGGGGAGGCGCGTCCAGGTTGCGGCCGGGGCTGCCGGCTTCGGAACTTCAAACGCTAAGTGGATAGCCGGTGTCACGGCGGAAATTGGTCCAACTTCTGGTGAATTGATGCAGTGGACTGCTGGCTGCCGTCTGGTCGCTGGTCGTATACGTGCCGTTGAATCAGCATGGCGGTCGGTCTTCGGGTTGGCCGAGGATCGCAACCTGCTCACCGTGGACAGCGACACCGGGACAGAGACGTGGCGGTCGGCCTTCGGGTCGGCCGAGGATCGCAACCAGGACTCGGTCGCGAAGCTGCGGGACTCCATCGAGGTAGCGGTCGGTCTTCGGGTCGGCCGACGATCGCAACAGCCAGTCGCTGGAGCGGCCGCAGGTCCGGCGCGGTGGCGGTGGCCCTTCGGGCGGCCGAGGATCGCAACGGCAGGGCCCGCAGCGCCGCCTCAAGGCGCGTACGCGTGGCGGTCGCCCTTCAGGGCGGCCGAGGATCGCAACACCGCCGCGCTGGTCAAAGACGCGGTGGAAACCCTGTGGCGGTCGTCTTTCGGGGAGGCCGAGAATCGCAACCTCGCGCTCGCTGCCGACGAGCGCGACCTCGCCAAGGGCGGTCGTCCTTCGGGGAGGCCGAGGACCGCAACAGTTGTTCGGCGTCGCCGAGCCAGCCAGCCTGGATGTGGCTGTCTCCCTTCGGGGCGGCCGAGGATCGCAACTAAACGGTGTCGACGACGAACCGTACTGGCGCCTGTGGCGGTCGTCCTTCGGGGCGGCCGAAGATCACAACCGGATCTACGTCATGCAGAAGGACGACGAGCCCCGATGGCGGTTGCCCCTTGGGGTGGCCGAGGATCGCAACAAGCAGAACCCGAACGCGGCGAAGGCCACGTACTCGTGTGGCGGTCGCTGTTCAGGGCGGCCGAGGATCGCAACCCCCGCGAACGCACCGCCGAGCAGCGCGCGCGCCAGTGGCGGTCGCTCTTTGGGGCGGCCGAGGATCGCAACCGCTACGCATACGGCGCGCTGGCCGCGTCCTTCGCGGTGGTGGTCGCCCTTCGGGGGCGGCCGAGGATCGCAACAACATGGTCATCGCGTCCGCGGCAACCTCCACGGCGTGGCGGTCGCCCTGCGGGGCGACCGAGGATCGGAACACGTTGTGGCCGAACTCGGCCAGCGTTTCGTCCTGGTGACGATCGCCCTCTGGGACAGCCGAGTATCGCAATGTCATCGAGCGCGCCTCCTGGCGGGCGGTGCCCGGTGTGGCGGTCGTCCGTTGGGGGAGGCCGAGGATCGCAACGCGCCGGTGTCGATGATCGTCCAGCCGCCGTTGGGTGGCGGTCGGCCTTCGGGGCGGCCGAGGATCGCAACGGTGCGCTGGTCGCGTCCGGAGGCAGGTCGACAGGGTGGCGGTTGCCCTTTGGGGCAGCCGAGGTTCGCAACACCCACGCGCCAAGCCACGGATACTCCGACCACCGGCGGCGTTCGCCCCTTTGGGGCGGCTGAGGATCGCAACAGCGTCTCCTGCGACTCCGCGAACCCATGCAGGTGGTGGCGTTCGCCTTCTAGGGTGGCCGAGGATCGGAACCAGGCGCACGAGCAGCCCGGTGCGTGGTTCGACAGCGGCTGTCACCCTTTGGGACGGCCGAGGATCGCAACCGCACCCGGACCCGGCCCATGTCCCGCGCGTGGTAGTGGCGGTCGCTCTTTGGGGTGGCCGAGGGTCACAACGGGTTTCTGCCGCCTGGATCTCCCGCTCCGTCACGTGGCAGTTGCCCGTTGGGGCGGCTGAGGATCGCAACGGCGTCAGCTTCTCCATCGCGGTGTCGACCTTGGAGTGGCGGTCGTCCTTTGGGGGGGCGGTCGAGGATCGCAACGACTTCACGTGCTCGTGGTCGACGACGGGCATCTCGTGGCGGTCGCCCTTGGTGGCGGCCGAGGATCGCAACACGATGGCGCCCGCGGACGGGGCCGCCCACACAAAAGTGGCGGTCGCCCTTTTGGGACGGCCGAGGATTGCAACGTCGGGCAGTTGAGCACGGTGTCGGCGGTGAAGAGTGGCGGTCGCCCTTTGGGGCGGCTGAGGATCGTAACCGCTCGGCCGGGTCCGTGGTCGCGCGGAGTTGGTCGTGGCGGTCGCCCTGGGAAGCGGCCGAGAATCGCAACGAGATGACCTCGGACAGGCCCTGCAGGATCAGCACCAGTGGCGGGCGCCCTTCGGGGCGGTCGAGGGTCGCAACCCCTTCCGGACCGGGCCGCGGACCGGTTCGGCCCAGTGGCGGTCGCCTTTTGGGGTGATCGGGGATCGCAACATCGAGACTACGCAGGTCTGCCAGGGCGATTTGACGTGGCGGTTGCCTTTCGGGGGCGACCAAGGATCGCAACAGCGGTGCGACGCCACCATCGCATGACCGTCCCGGTGGCGGTCGCCCTTCGGAGCGGCCGAGGGTCGCAACGCCACCGTGCGCGCGTTGACGCCGTGCGACACCGCCGTCGCGGTCGCCCTTCGGGGTGGCCGAGGATCGCAACATGGCCAGTATCGAGCAGGTGCTGCTCGGCAAGCCGGTGGCGGTCGCTCATTGGGGTGGCTGTGGATCGCAACCGCCCGGTGCGGCCGGTGCGGCCTTGCGGGTGCAGTGGCGGTCGCTCTTCGGGGGCGGCCGAGGATCGCAACATTCGCGACGCGGTGACGTGTTTCGACTGTGGCGAAGTGACGGTCGCCCTTTGGGGCAGCCGAGGATCGCAACGCCGTGATGACCCCGTTCGTCCTGGGCGGTGTCGGGTGGCGGTCGCCCTGTGGGACGGCCGAGGATCGGAACACGTCCATGCTGGCCACGGCCGCGTTCGGAGTCGGATGGCGGGCGCCTTTTGGGACGGCGGAGGATTGCAGCGCCCCGACGGCCCACACGTTCCTGGCGGCACCGGCGGTGGCGGTCGCCCTTCGGGGCGGGCCGAGGATCGCATCGTCACGGACGTATTCCATCGGTCGTGATGCCTTGTGGCGGTCGCCCTTTGGGCAGGCCACGGATCGCAACGGCTACCCCAGATACGCCTTCCAGTCGATTCGCGGTGGCGGTCGCCCTTCGGGGGGCCGAGGATCGCAACAGGCATTCGAACTCACGGTCGCTGAGGCCGCCGCTGGGGGCGGTCGTCCATTGGGGCGGCTGTGGATCGCAACTCCGATGACGAGACTGTGGCCCTCGTCGTGGAACTGGTGGCGGTCGCCGTTTGGGGGCGGCCGAGGATCGCAACTCCGGAACGTGGGCGTGCGCGTACCAGCCGGCCTGGTGGCGGTTGCCCGGCGGGGCGACCGCGGATCGCAAAGCGAGCGTTCGCGCTGTATCCCTACTGCGCTGATGCCGTCGGGTGTGTCGAAGTGGCTGGCTTGTCGCAAGGGCGCTCCGGTGGGCTTTCAGCGTCGGACCACGCGTTCGACCCACCCGACGCGGATACCCCTGGTCCCGGCGGCAGAGTCGCCCCGGAACCCGGACCCGTGTGGCGGGCCGAGGGATTGTGCATGCTCCCGCCCGACGCGTTCGACCCGTCCGCTGCGAACACCTGCGTCGGCGGCGGCGCGGTTGCGGGCACCCGGGCCTGCCACAGCCCCACGAGCAGCGCGCCGACTCCGGCCACACCGCTCGCGACGCCCCACCCCTTGGCGGAGCCCTCGGGATGCGCGGTGGTCAGCCACACCACCATCGTGACCGCCGTACCGGTCCCCAGGAATGCCAGCCCCCACCAACACGCGCGCAACCAACCCGCCATAGCGCCATCATGCCCACTGATGATCAAGTCTGCCGGTCCCGTATGTTGGCGGCACCGCGCGCCCCACGGACACACCCGCCCGGGACCGCACGTCGCCGGCGACGACCGCCCCCCCGCCTATGAAACGCGGTCGGCGGCGTCCGCCGGAGTGCGGGGGCGGGGCACTTGTGAGCCCCAGGTCGAGATGCTCGTTCATGTCCAGACGGAACGTGCCGTACGGGTTGACGTTTGACCAGAACAGCGCAGTCAGGCCGCGTCGGTCCTCGTCGCTGAGCTTCTTGCCCCAGGCCGGTTCGGCCAGGACTTGCTGCACGAGCAGGGTGTTGACGTGCACGAGCGCGGACTGGAGCAAGTGCAGGGTAAGCATCACGGCCGCGCTTCACACCCTTGCCGAACTGCGGGAGGAGGCTGGGGGCCGGGACGGTGCGGAACGGCTGTATCGGCAAGCTGCCGACAGTGGAGACCCTGCCGCGTTGAGTGTTCTGGCCCGCATCACAGTTACGGAGCAGTTGCCCGCGACCGAGATCTTGCAGCGCGGGTGGGAACCGGACGGCGCCATCTCCCCGCCGCGGTAGAATGCGTCGTCACAACAACACCTGGTAGCGGCTGCGGCGGTGACCAAGGGCACTTGACGCCATGACAAGGGGAGAGGCGCACACCAGGGGGCGCGCCCTGGGGGTGGTGGTCGCACCGTACGCCTGATAGGCGGAGACTGGTGATGCCCGGGGATCTTGCTCCACCGGAGGCGATCATCATGCGTTCCTCCACTCGCGGCCGTGTCTACCGGCGTTGTGGCTGCCGTGACAGCGACCGCCGTCAGCTTGGCGCCCGCTGCCCCCGATTGGCCGCTGACCCCGCACACGGGACCTGGGCGTTCGCCGTCGATGTCCCCGCACCTCGCGGTGTTCGCACCACCGTCCGGCGCAGTGGCTTCGACAGCAACACCTCCGCGCACGCGGCGCTGCGGCGCCTTCTCGACGGTGAAGCGTGCGGCTTCGACGCGGACCCGAACCAGACCGTCGCCGAATACCTCGAAGACTGGCTCGCCGAGAAGGAGTTCGTCCTCAAGCCGACGACGTACGCCCGCTATCGGGACTACGTCCGCAACGACCTCATCCCCGGGCTCGGCGCGCTGCGCCTGGACGACCTCGGGCACCGACAGATCCTCGCGTTCGTCCGCCGCGAGCTCGCCGCAGAACGTGGGCGCACGACGATCTACCGGTGCATGGCCACCCTTTCCAGTGCGTTGGGCGACGCCGTGCGCCATCACCGGCTGGCGTCGAACCCGGCGAGTCCGCCCGTGATGCGTCGGCCACCGAGCCCCGAGCGGGTGGTGTGGACTGCCGACGAGGCGGCCCGGTTCCTCGAGTACGCCCACGTGCACGACCAGTTGCTGGCGGATCTGTGCGAGGTGCTGATCGGGACCGGGATGCGCAAGGGCGAGGTGCTGGGCCTGCATTGGGACGACGTGCACGTGGACGCGGGGGTGCTCTACGTGCGCTACACCCTGTCGTGCGTGGACAACAATCGCCTGGTCATCACGTCCCCGAAGACCCGGAACAGCCGCAACTGGGTGGCCATTTCGCGCCGTGTCGGCGAGGCGCTGCGGCGCCGCGCGGTCCAGCAGCGCCGCGAAGGCGCGGATTCGCGGACCGGGCCGTTCGCCGGCCTGGTGTTCACCCGCCCGGACGGCCGTCCGCTGCGGCCGCAGACCTTGCTGGACCGGTTCCGGCGGCTGTCCGCAGAAGCGGGTTTGCCGCGGATCACGATGCACGACCTGCGGCACCTGGCCGCGACCCTGACCATCGCCGCGGGGGTTCCGTTGGTGGTGGTGTCGAAGACGCTGCGGCACTCGACCCTGTCGACGACGGCGAACATCTACGCGCACCTGACGAGGCCGGCCGCGCGCGCCGCGGTCGTCACCATCCAGCGGGTTCTCGCGCAGGCCGAGGAGCACCTTACGACCGGCGGTCTGCTGTCGAGTGCGCGTGGGGCGATGCCGCCGGAGCCTCGCGGTTGGCTACAGCAAGTCACCGAGTTGTTGGATCCCCGCCGCGCTGCTGCACGGTCGTGGTCCGAGCAGGCGACCACCCTGCGACCACCAAAAGACGCAGGCAGGGGAGTCGGAGCCGCGGATCTCTCCTTGCATGACGGTGAGTTCGTGAACGGGTCTCGTCGGCCGGCGCGGGACGGCGACCACCCTGCGACCACCACGCCTCGAGATACCGGAAAGGCCGCCCCCTCCTCGTAGAGAGAACGGCCTCCGACCTGCGTAAACGCTGGTCGGGACGACAGGATTTGAACCTGCGACCCCTTGACCCCCAGTCAAGTGCGCTACCAAGCTGCGCCACGTCCCGGTGCCCGGCTGGCCGAGCACGTGAACCATACCGCACCTGGGGGGTGGGTTCGCCACTTGGTTGTCCGATATGGGGTGAGTGAAGTGATTGGGGTGGGTTATGGAATCGGTGGGACGGGGGTGATGGAGGGTAGGGAAGGGGCGGTGGGGATTGGCGGTGATCGCCGGGGTCCGCGAGCGCGCTGCAGCCGTCGGGCTCGGTCGAAAGGTTGCTGGGACGGATCTGGCGGGGCAGGCCTTCTCGGACATGAGGATGAGGTCGGCGACGTTACGTCGGCCGGCCGCTGGCGCCCGGTACTGGCTCGCCCCCGCCGATCGCGCTCGCGGGATGCCGGGCGTCTCGCGGTCGGCCCGTCGGCGAGTCCCCGTGAGAGCATCCGTGTGCAGAATCCGCCGACATCCGTGAAGGGCAGGGGGCGTTCCATGGACAGGGCAGGGCCCGTGGAAGCCCGCATCGAGGATGCGGGCAACATTCTGGTGGCGCCTTTGGCGTTGCATGGCGAGGACGTGGTCAAGGACTTCTTCGGGTCCACGATCACGCCGGAGGAGTTGGTCTCCGGTTCGCTCCCTCTCGATCTCGCGCGGAAGACGGTCTCCCTGTGCGGCGACGTGTCCGGCATCAGCGACCGCAACCTGCGTACGGCAGCACGGGTGTTCGTGGTCCGGGAGCTGGCGCACGGTTACCGCGAGGAAGCAGGCAGGTCCTGGACCGTCGTCGGCGTTGGTCGTGTTCCCATCCGGGTCCACGGCGCCGGCGTGTATTACCGCCGCTTCTTCGACCCGGACGCCGACTACTTCGGACGGATCGTCGCGGAACACGCGTTCCAATCCCTGACCGAATCGACCAAGCCGGGGACGGCCCGCCGCAGGGGAATCTATCTGACGCCCGTCACGCGGAACGGTGACGGACTGCATTTCCGCTTGCTTCGGTGTTCCACGAATCTCTCGGGGCCGACCGAGGGCTTCCGTCCGACCGACACCCACATCGTCGAGGCGCTGAACAGCGAGGCGGCCGCGGTCTTCCGGGATCATGCACCGCTCAATCACGTCCTTGCGCAGATCTACCACAACACCCCTGCCGCGGCCGAAGGCAACCGGGGCATGGGTGGGAATGAGGCCAGGGAGGCCAGGGAGGGGGAGGCCAAGGAGGCCAAGGAAGCCACGCAAACCAAGCAGTCCAAGGCGAAAATCTCGGCTCATGCGGATAAGACCAAGGACATGCCGGGCAACGGCATCATGGCCTTCTGTACGTTCTACGACCGGCTCGACTCCCCGCAGCCGTCGGCCGGAGATGCCTTCGACTACGGGGTGAAGGGTGCCGGCGGGCTTACGCGGCTCCGGTTTCGCCTCAAGGGGTCGGTTGGCGAAGGCGACGCTTGCGCGTTCCCCGCGCAGTTCACGTTGACGCTCTATCCCGGCTCGGTGTTCTTCATGCCGTTGTCCACCAACCGCCTGTACACGCACGAGATCCGGCCCCCGGCGGCGGCCGCCGAGTTGCTCCCGACTCGCCTGGGTTATGTGGTGCGCTGTTCGAGTACCGAGGCCGTGCATCGGGACGGCCGGACGTTCCTCAAGCAGGTCGGGGGTCTGGTGGAGCTGGAGCCGCCCACGCCTACCGGCATGGAGGCGCTGCGCGGGCGGTATGCCGAGGAGAACAGAACCGCGTCCTTCGTCGATTACGGCGATGAATTCCTGTTCAGCATGAATGCGGGAGATTACCTTGCCCCCCGGCCCTAGCATCTCGGACGAGATCATCTCGTGTGCTTTGGCGTCCGAGGAGGATCCGTTCGCGGAGCTGTCCGCCTCGGTTCGCTGGGAAGACCTGGGGAAAGGTCGGCGGGGCGCGGTGCTCACCAGGGTCGAGCAAGACGGTGGTGTGCCTCTCGTGCGTACGACCACGCGCTACGGCGGCCCGGCCCAGCGGTTCCGGGCGGTGCACGAGCGGCTGGCGCATCGGGTCCGGAAATGCGCGGGGCTACCGGTCGGCTTCAACAACGCCCTCATCGAGAGCTACACGAGCGCCTACCGGACCATGGGCAGCCATTCCGACCAAGCCCTCGATCTGGCCGACGAGTCGTTCATCGCCGTCTACTCCTGCTACCGCCATCCCGAGGCGGTCCCGTCGCGGAAGCTGGTCTTCGAAGCCAAAGGGTCCGCTGCCGAGAAGTTCGAGATCCCTCTCGCGCAGAACGGCATCGTCGTATTCTCGGTCGCATCCAATCGGCGGCTCAGGCACAAGATCGTCGGGGATGCGGCGGCGTCGACGGCGGACAACCCTTGGCTCGGCGTGACCTTGCGAACGTCGAAGACCTGCATGCGCTATCGCGACGGACATGCGTACCTCCCGCACGGTGCACGCCTCGTGGTGGCCGACGACGAGCAGAGCCGCGAGTTCTACCGGCTACGGCGCCGCGAGAACCAGGAGACGGACTTCGGCTATCCCGCGCTGACGTACACCGTCAGTGAAAGCGATCTGCTGCCGCCCGTCTGACCTCGCCGGGTGGGGGACTCGAGCCCACCGCGCTACGGGCCATCAGCCGAGCACGTCCCGGATCCGATGCGAACCGCCGTCGGCGCGGGGCGGTTGCGTGGCAGGCGCGGCCGACGCCGACGACCGCGGCGCCGTAGGCGCGGCGGTCTCCTGGCCCGGGAAGCACGGCGACGAGACGCCGAATTCGAGCGTCATGTGGTTGTTCACGCTCACCGACATCAAGTAGCCATCCGGCGCACTGCGGGCGAACAACGCGGGCTCGGGCGCGGCCGAGGTTCCGCCCGTCCACCCCTGGGTGGCTATGTGCCCGGCGTCCACCCACGCCTTGAGGACCTTGTTCGCGGCCTCGGAGGCCGTGGCGAAGCTGGTGTACTGCACCTCCAGGCCATAGCCGACGGAGACGTATCCGTGCCGTTGCTTGTTCACGTCCGCGTCCTCGACGCACGGGCCGCCGACGGACCGCATACCGGAGTCGTCCCGGACGCCAAGCGCGTTCAATGCAAGGCCCATCAGGTCGTACGCCCGTGCCCGTGCCGCGGGTTCCGTCATGCGCATGCGCTCTCCTCCCGTGTGTTCCGTGTCCGTGCATGAAGTCGCCGCCACGACGGCCAGGAGGACCGCCGCGACGCGGCACCCGCGCCGCCGGGTCCGCCTCATTGGGGAGGCATCTTTCCGGCGGTGATCAGACCCATGGCCTTCAGCGAACTGCTGCGCGCATCCCAGTACTGACTGTGCGCAGGAATGGTGATCGGGCTGCTCGGCATGTCCCCGCGGTCGGTCGGCAGGGTGTTGGCGCCGAACTTCTCCGACGTGGGGTCGGCCCCGAATCTGACGCTGCTGTCGTCGAACCATTTCGACGGGTTCACCGGAATCGCCTCGTCGGGGACGAGGTCGGCCGCGGCGGTCCCCGCCCACACGTGGTCCGCCGGCATGTGCAGGTCGGTGGCGTGCTCCGGCCCGGTTCCGACGCCGCCGACGACGACCAGGTTGTCGAGGGTCATGCCGTTGCGTTCCAACGCACGTCCCGCCACCAGGCTCGCGTAGCTGTGCGCGATCAGCGTCGTGTTCGCGGGCGGTCCCTCGTGTGCGGCCGTCAGTCCGGCCGAGAACTGCGCCAGTTTCGGTGCCCCGTGGTCGGCGTAGATGGTCCGCGAGGACTCGGTCAGCGCCTGCTGGGGGGCGTCGTAGCCGAGCCACATGATCGCCGCGATGCCGCCGTGCAAGTCGGCTGCCCCGCCCCGCATGGCGTCGTTGGTGCGTGTGGCGTACTCGATGTCCTGGGTCGTGGCGCCGGCCCCGAAGGTCACCTCCTGGTAGGTGACTTCGCCGCCGGCCGTGACGAAGAAGCGTCCGGCCGCGTCGTCGAGCAGTTTGCGGAGCTTCGCCTGCTGCGCGGCGAAGACGCCGTGCGCGGCGTCGACGGCCGTGAAGACCAGGCGGCATTCCTGGGCTGCGTGGCGGAGGTCGCCGTCGAGCCGGTCGAGGTTGCGGTAGGCGGCGTCCGCGGCGGGTCCCGTCCAGTGGGAGCCGCGGAGGTTCCATCCGACGTTGTTCGCCGCGTTGCTTTCGGCCTTGTCGAGGGCTTCCGCGAGTTGCCGCCAGCGCAGGGCGGCCGCACCGAGGGCGCCGAGATCGGCGTCCCGGAGCTGATAGACGTCGACCATGTCAGATCCACCCGGGGCTGCCGTCCGGGGCGTGCTCCAACGGTGGTTGCTGCCAGACCGTCCGGTTCGTGGACTCGGTGGCGTCGTAGGCGGCGGCGTTGTTCGTCAGGTCGGTTCCGGCTTGTTCGTAGCCGGTGCAGATGTATTCGATCTGGGCGCCCCACGCCATCGCGATTGCGGTGAACGCCCGGACGCCCGCGAAGCCGGGCATCCGGTCCCCTGCGGTGAGTGTCGCCGGGCCCATGGCGTCGGCAACCGGGCGAAGGTCGTGGCCGACCATGGTCGCGTGGGTCGACGCCGCCCTGAGGTTCACGGTGTCGACTTTCATATCTGGAGCCATTGTTCCCCCGAATCCATGGCTTTCGCGGCACGGGCTGCGTGCCAGTGCGGCAGCCTAGGCCGACGGTGGCGGGCGGACAAGTGGTTGGAAGGGGAGTGAGGAAGAGCGGTTGTGGCACGGGGGAGCGAGGCGGGGGAGGGGGATGTCGGGCGGCGCGGATACGTTGGGGCGTATGAGCCTTGCGTTGTCGCTGTATCTCGTCGATCCCGAACTTCCGCGCGCTGTCATCGGATCCGGTGATGTCAGAGTGCGTCGCGCCATCGGCGGCCGGTTCAAGGGCGAGATGGCGCAGGATGACGAGTACTTCGCCGATCAGATCGAGGGCGGTGCGCCGACGCGGTATGAGGCGCTGACCGCGGTCGTGGAAGGCGGGCCGTTCGACGCGAACCACGGGTTCCAGTACGGATATGCGTATCAGATGATTTGCGCCTTCCATGGGCGCCGTTTGTGGAGCAACAGCTTCTCGCCGTTCAAGTACGCGTGGTTGGGCTATGTGGATGAGGCTCTGAAGGGCCTTGGGATCACTGCCGTCACCGTGTCGGAGCTGGGCTACGGCCTGCCGTCGCCGCTACCGCACACCGATCTGCCCGGACACGGTGTCTGGACACCGGAGGCGTGCGCCACTGCTCTCACCCAGTACGAGGCCGTGACCGAGGAACAGTTCGCCGGCTTGGACGGCGAGGTGCGGGAGGCGGTCCAGGATATCGGCGAGTGGCTTCAGGCGACCCGTACGCATGCGGGTCGCGGAATCGTGGGCTTCCTGGCGTAACGCCGACGCGTGCGGGTCCGCCGAGGTGTATGGCCCGGCTGCGTCTCGCGATCGCTGTTGGCGGTTGCCGCCCGCGCTCACTCCTCCGTCGCCGCCGGGCCCGGGCCCTCGGCGGGGGAGTATTGCTGACGGAGGTGCCGCAGGTACTCGGCAGGGCCGGCGAAGGCACGGTCCTGGGCGCCCCGCCGGTGGATTTCCATGCGCCCGTCCGGGTGCAGCCGCACCGTCGTCGTGGCCTGCCGGCCGCGCGGGTCGTGGCGGTCGTCGGGGTCTTCGGCGGCGGCCAAGGCGACGACGGGGACGGTGTCGGGGAACATGGCCAGGGCCTCGGCCGTGGTGGCGGCGGGCGGGTGGCCGGTGCGGTTGGCGCTGCTGACGTAGAGCACGGGGTGGTCGTCGAGCAGGGGCCGGAGCGGTTGCCGGCGGGCGCCGAAGAGGAGCATCCATCCGTCCTTGGCGGCCGGGAGGGCCCAGGCGGGCACGGCGGTTCCGCGGACGGGGACCAGGACGGTGAGGTGTTCTTCGGCCAGCAGGCGGCGTGCCATCGTGCTCCGGCCGTCGTCCAGGTGCCAGATGTCCGCCAAGGCGCCCAGGGTGTCGGGGTGGTGGGCCCAGAGGGCGACCGGCTGGTCGGCGCGGCGGGCCTTGGCCTCGTTGACGGTTCCGGGGCGCCGGGCGGTGACGAGACGGGTCAGCGGGGCCGAATTGGGGAGTACGACGGCTGCTCCGTCGTGCAGCGCTTGGCGGGCCTCGTCCAGGGTGGCCGGTGCCCGGCCGGGCCGTGTCATCTCTCCACCCTAAACTCGCCGGATGCCTGTGACTGTTGAGGATCTGGTGGGGTACGTCGAGCGCGACCTGGACGGGGATCTGGCGCGCTGGTTCGCCGATGCGCCCCGGGTGGAGATACCGGAGGAGACGCGGCCGGTGGGTGCGTTCCTGGCGAAGCTGCCCGCGGAAGCGGCCGCGGCTCTGGAGGCCTTCGACCGGCGGGTGCGGTCGGGCGAAATGGCGCGGTTCCTCGAACTGGAGGAGTGGACTTACGGGTTCGACTTCGCGGCCAACGAGTGCGAGGTCCTCGACACCGACTACGAGACACCGATTCCGGACGAGGACCTCTGGGCGATCGGCGGGGACGGCGGCGGCAACCTGTTCGTCGTGCTCACCACCGGGCGGGTCGCCGTCTGGTTCCACGAGGAGCAGGTGATCGAGGCCCATACGGACTACGACAGCGTCGACGCGTTCGTGTGGTCGCTCGTGCGCTATCAGGCGGTACGGGACGGCGCGCTCGATCTGCCGTCCGTCGAAGCCGAGTTCCGGGAGCTGGGGCAGCCTGGCGCGCTGGCGCCGGAGGTCGGGTTGCTCGCCTACCTGGCGTGACTACCCGTAGGCTCGCCGGGCCTTGAACATGCGTGCGCGGGAGTGTCGTGAGCAATCAGCCGAAGTGGGCCTGGTGGGTGGTCGGAATTGTGATCCCGCTGATCGGCATCGTGGTGTCGATCCAGCTGGCCACGAAGTCGGACTCGGGCGGTTCCGCGGGCGGTTCTTCGGACCCCTCCTCGGACGGGAAAGGCTCCGCCCAGTCGGCGAACCCGGCCGCCCCACAAGCCGCCGGCACCCCCGGGTCCGGAAGCAACCCCACCGCACCGGCCGCCGGTCAGCCCGCCAAGGTACTGGCCGGGCCGACGAAGTTCACGCTCAGCTCCGGGAGCAACTACGTCGACCTGGACAGCTCGTCACCGGTCCCGCGGCCCGCGGGCAAGGGGGCCGACGCGACGGTCGGCTTCAACGTCCCGCCGCCCGCGCTCGACGTGCCCGGGTCGAGCAACGTGCTGGCGCTCGTCGCCGACCAGGGCGCCGAGCCGACCCGGGACGAATGCAGCCGCGCCATCGGCAAGAACGGCACGTACACGAGCGGCGAGATGAAGGTCGGCACCCGCTACTGCCTGCAGACGGACGAAGGCCACATCGCCTATCTGCGGGTCGCGACGGTGCCGACCTACACCTCCGTGACGTTCGACGTCACGGTGTGGGAGTAAAGGGACCCGAACGAGCCCGACCAAGCCCGACCAAACCCGACCAAGCCCGAAAACCCGGATAACCCCCAACGCCTCACACCACGTCGTACACCAGATGCGTGGCTGTCGATGTCGCCATGACGCTGCGCCGTACCAGCTCGCGCCGCGGGCCCTCGCGGAACAGCGGCGTTCCGGAGCCCAGCACGACCGGAGCCAGGTGGACCGAGAGCCGGTCCACCAGCCCCGCTGCCAGCGCCGAGCCGACGGTGGCGCCGCCGCCCATCAGCACGACGTCGAGGTCCATGCCGCGGGCCGCGGACGCCGCCTCGGCGCGTTCGCGTGCCGCGGCGACCGCGTCGGCGATGCCGGTGGTGACGAACGTCCAGTCCAGGTCAGTGAGGCGTACCGACGGCGGTGCGGCGCTGGTGACGACGACGAATGCCGGCTTGCCGACTTCGCCCGCGCCGTAGCCGGTCTCGTCGTCCCAGCCGTGCGGGCCGTCGACGATGTCGAAGAGGCGGCGGCCGAGGACCACGGCGCCCGAGCGGGCCGTCGCGTCGCGGAGGATGCGGCGGTCGTCGGGGTCCTCGGAGAACGCCCAGGTGTGCAGGGCTTCGCCACCCGTGCCGAGGCCGCGGTCCGGGCCGGGGTCGGGGCCGGTGACGAAGCCGTCGAGGGAAACCGAAATGTCGGCGATGATGCGTGTCATATCAGGACAGACCCTAGACGGGCGTGGAACTCATCGGTGAAAGCGACACGCGTACCGGATCCGGATCAGTCGGATTCCGTCGCATTGCCACCGGAATGGCGCAGTGAATTTGGCCGTCCGTATACCCGGCCGTGATTGGTCCATTGACTTCGGACAAGCAGCCTGTCAGGTTGGTTGGATCATGCCGGAATTCTCGGGATTCCCCGGAAAACCGGATACGACCCATGATGATTCCGGGTGTCTCCCGGAATGCCGTGAACCTTGACAATCACGACTAGGAGCGCCATCGGATGGCACTTCCCAACATGACGACAATACCCCGGAAAGCCGCGGCGGCCGCCGCGGTTCTGGCGCTCGGCGGCGCGGGCGTGGTGGCCCTGGCGCCGACGGCGGGCGCGGCCACGGTGTCGCTGACCATGGTCTGCCGTAATCCGTTCGCCCCGGAGGTGACGCTCACTCAGGACGTCGCCGTCGCTTTCACACCGGAGACCGTGCAGCCCGGGGGCACGGTCAATCTCGCGGTCACCCTCGGCGCGGTGAATTATCCCTTTCCGATCGAGGTGCAGAATCTCGCCGCCCGGGCGTCGCTCAGCCTCTTCGCGCGCAGTCGCAACGAGGGGCCCGGGCCGGTGACGGTGGTCGGGCCCGGCACTGTCAGCGCGCACCGAGACGGGCCGATATCCGTCAGCCCGTTTACGGCGTCATTTGCGATGCCCACCGACCGCGTCGGCCAAGTCGACTTCAACGTCACCGGGTTCAAGCTCGAAAGTGACGTCGGACCGATCGTGGACTGCACCACCACGGAAGGTTTGAACCAGACCGTCGGGTCGGTGACCGTGGACGAGGCGAACCAGCCGGCCGTCCTCTCCGTCGGGACTTCGACCGTGCGTCCCGGCGGATCCGCCGCGGTGTCCGGCGCGCGCTTCACCCCCTTCACCACACCCGCCGCGCAACTCTGCCTTGCCGACGAGTCGATCTGCCTGCCGCTGACCAGTTCGTTGTCCGTGGACGGCGACGGTGCCCTGTCCGGCTCGGTCTCGATCGGCGCGGATGTCCCGGACGGCTTCTACGTGCTCCGGGTCGCGGACAGTGCCAAGAGCGCGAGCGCGCCGCTCGAGGTCAAGGCTTCGGTGGGGCCGCCGAGGCTCATATCGGTGTACGACTCGGGCTCGGTGGGCTCCCGAATCATGCTGTACGGCACCCAGTTCAATCCTGGCAAGCACGTCACGTTGCAGGCCGTGAACGCAGGTGGAGAAGGTGTCGGTCATGCGGCGGACGTCGTCTCCGACGGCGGTGGGACCTTCTTCGTCCAGGACTTCCGCATCGACGACGCCACGACCGTGGGCATCCGGGCCACCGAGCAGGACGACCCGTCCCGCACCGTGACCATCCCGTTCCGCGTGACCGGCGGCGCAAGTACGTCGGCCGTCCAGTCCGTGTCCGTAGGCCTCACCAGCGGCGGACTGTCGCTGAGCCAGTCCGGCACCGGTGTCTCCTTCGGCAACGTGCCGATCACCGGTGAAGTGCAGACGCTTACCGGCGCACTCAACCCGCTGACGGTGCTGGACAAGCGCGGCGGCCACATGGGCTGGTCGCTGACCGCGACGGTGACCGACCTGTCCTCGACCACCGCGTCGAACACGATCCCGGCCGCGAACCTGTCGTGGACGCCGAACTGCACGGCCTCCGCGGACAGCCTCAGCACGGTCGCCAACGGTTCCGCGGCCCCACTGGGCGGCGGCCCGGCGCTGCTGTGCTCGCAGGCGGCCGATCCGATCGGCGCCACCGGCGGCAAGTTCACCGCCAACGCGGCGCTGTCGCTGCGGATTCCCTCGTTCGCCGCGTCGGGCGACTACACCGGGACGATGCTGCTCACGCTCATCTGACCCGATTCCGACCCCCGGCCCGGTCGGCACGGCACCTGCCTGGCCGACCGGGCGCCCGGGGACGAGGCGAAGTGCGGGAAGCGGGGAAGCACGGGAAGCGCGGGAAGCGGGCGAAGCACGGGGAAGCGCGGGAAGCGGGCGAAACCGCGGGACGGCGCGGGAAAACGCGGCGAAGATCACGAGAACGCGCCGCAAAGCACGGCAGCGCGGCGGATTCGCCGAATCGACCGCGGAAATTGGACAGGATTTCCGGCGTGCTCGGCGCCTGTGTTTCGCTGGCCACTCCCAATGTCGGGGGAGAGGAAAGAATCGTGAAGAAAGCCTTCCGTATCGGGTCCGTGCTGACCGCGCTTACCGCGACCGGACTGCTGATCAGCGGGACGACCGAGGCAAGTGCCGCGACGGCGGACGGCAGCGAGGCGCAGGCCAGCTGCTACGTCAAGGTGTACCAACTGACGAATTTCGGCGGAAAGTCGGCCTGTATCACCGGGGATATGAAGGACCTCGCGTCATACAGCTGGCCGGCCGGCGGGAAAATCGACAACAGCATCAGCTCGATGAAGCTCGACAAGATCTGCACGGTCGACCTGTACCAGTACGCGAATTACACGGGCGCGCACTCGCACTGGACGCACAGCAAGCCGCTGCCGGGTTATTGGACCAACGACACGACGCTGGCCAACAACAACGTCGGCGACAACCGCACCAGCTCGATCAAGATCAACTGCTTCGCCGAGGTGTGACGGCAGGCCGTCGGGGGGGGGGGGGGGGGGGGCCCCCCCCCCCCCCCCCCCCCCACCCCGCCCCCCCCCCCCCCCCCGCCGCCCCCCCCCCCCCCCCCCCCGGGCGGCAGGGTGATTATAACA
>NZ_JBMULZ010000024.1:0-56597 GCF_049534875.1 Uniformispora flossi | reverse complement strand
CCTACCCCCCCCCTTCACTCTTAACTTAACGTGTTCGGGTTGTGTTTCGTGGCCGGGGTGGGGGGGGGGGGGTGCCCCCCCCCCCCCGCGCCCCGACGCGCGTCACACGCCGGGGCCGTACCTCGGCGCGTCACACCCCCGGACCACGCCCTGGAGGCGTCACGACGCCAGCGTCAGCGCGATGTCCACGAGCATGTCCTCCTGGCCGCCCACCAAGCCGCGGCGGCCGCACTCCATGAGCAGGTCCCGGACGCCGACGCCGTAGCGCGCCGAAGCCGCCTCCGCGTGCCGGAGGAACGACGAGTAGACCCCGGCGTAGCCGAGCGTCAGCGTCTCGCGGTCCACCCGTACCGGGCGGTCCTGCAGCGGCCGGACCAGGTCGTCGGCGGCGTCCTGCAGCGCGAACAGGTCGCAGCGGTGCGCGAAGTCCGACAGGTCGGCGACCGCGACGAAGGCTTCCAGCGGGCAGTTCCCCGCCCCCGCTCCGTGTCCGGCCAGGAACGCGTCGACGCGGAAGCAGCCGTTCTCCACCGCGACCACCGAGTTCGCCACCGACAGCGACAGGTTCTCGTGCGCGTGGATGCCGATCTCGGTCTCCGGCCGCAGCACGTCGCGGTAGGCGCGCACCCGGGCGGCGACGTCGTTCATGGTGAGCCGGCCGCCCGAGTCGGTGATGTACACGCAGTGCGCGCCGTACGACTCCATCAGCCGCGCCTGCTCGGCGAGTTCGGCGGGCGGCGCCATGTGCGACAGCATCAGGAAGCCCGACACGTCCATGCCGAGTTCGCGTGCCGCCGCGATGTGCTGGGCCGAGATGTCCGCCTCGGTGCAGTGCGTGGCCACCCGGACCGAGCGGACGCCGAGGTCGTACGCCTGCCGCAGCTCGCGGATCGTGCCGACCCCGGGCAGCAGCAGCGTGGTCAGCCGGGCGCGTTCCAGGACCGAGGCGGCCGCCTCGATCCACGCCCAGTCGGTGTGCGAGCCGGGGCCGTAGTTGAGGGAGCTGCCGGCGAGGCCGTCGCCGTGCGCGACCTCGATGGCGTCCACGCCGGCCCGGTCGAGGGCGGCGACGATGCGCTGGACGTCCTCGGTCGAGATGCGGTGCCGGACGGCGTGCATGCCGTCCCGCAGGGTGACGTCCTGGACGAAGATCGGGGTGCTCACGAGGTCGCCTCCACGGGCTGCCGGACGGTGCTGCCGGACGCGCCCGAGGCCGCGATGCGGTCCCCGACGCGCAGCGCCGCCGAGGTCATGATGTCGAGATTGCCCGCGTACGCGGGCAAGTAGTGTGCGGCGCCCTCGACTTCGAGGAACACCGAGACCTGGTGGGTCGGCCGCGCGCTGCCCGGCTCGACCAGCGTGTCCAGCGGCTGGTCCGCGGGCACCGGGGCCACCTGGACTTCCTGCTTGAGCCGGTACCCGGGCACGTACTCGGCGACCGAGGCGACCATCGACGCGACGGCGCCCCGGATCGCTTCCTCGATGTCGGACCCGGCCTCGGAAGCGGCGTCGCCGCCCGGCGCGTGCACGAGCGCGAACACCGTGTCCCGCATGATCAGCGGCGGTTCCGCCGGGTTGAGCACGATGATCGCCTTGCCGCGCCGCGCCCCGCCGACCTCGACGATGGCCGCCGACGTCGTCTCGGTGAACTCGTCGATGTTCGCGCGCGTGCCCGGTCCGGCGGACTTCGACGCGATGGACGCCACGATCTCGGCGTACGCGACCGGCGCCACGCTCCCGATCGCCGCGACCACCGGAATCGTCGCCTGGCCCCCGCAGGTGACCATGTTGACGTTGTCCGCGTCGAGGTGCGCGTCCAGGTTGACCGCCGGAACGACGTACGGCCCCAGTGCGGCCGGCGTCAGGTCGACGAGCCGCTTGCCATACGGCCGCAGCCGCTCCGCGTTGTGCTGGTGCGCCCTCGCCGACGTGGCGTCGAACACGATCTCGATCTCGTCGAACCCGGGCAGCGCGATCAGCCCGTCGACGCCCTCGTGGGTGGTCGGGACGCCGAACCGGCGTGCGCGGGCCAAGCCCTCCGACTCCGGGTCGATGCCGACCATCGCGCCCATTTCCAGGTGCTCGCTGGTGCGCAGCACCTTGATCATCAGGTCGGTGCCGATGTTGCCGGACCCGATGACGGCGACCTTGGTCTTGCTCATGCGTCCTCCTCGACAGAGCCAACCGAACCGACGGACCCAACCGGACCGGCCGCTCCGACGGACGCCGGTGCGCCCGACGGCCCGAAAACCACCGCCACCGTCCCCAGCCCGCCGATGTCCGCCGTGACCGCGTCCCCGGCGCCCACCGGCCGCATCGGCCCCAGCGCGCCGGACAGGATCACCTGTCCGGCCCGCAGCGGCTCGCCCAGTTCGCGTGCCAGGCGGGCGAGCCAGGCGACCGCCTCGATCGGGTCGCCCAGGCAGGCGGCGCCGCTTCCGGTGGAGACCACCTCGTCTCCGATGCGCATCACCATCGCCGCGTCGCGCGGGGTGAACGCGTCGAGGCCCTGGTGGACGGTGCCGAGCACGTAGGCGCCCGCCGACGCGTTGTCGGCCACCGTGTCGGCGAAGCTGATGTCCCAGTCCGCGATCCGGCTGCCGCAGATCTCCAGGGCCGCCACCGCGTAGTCGATCGCCGCGTGCACCTGGGCGTAGTCGAGGGGGCCGTCGGCGAGGTCGGCGCCGAGGACGAAGGCCACCTCGGCCTCGACACGCGGCTGGAGCACGGCGTCGGCGGGCACGACATCGCCGTCGGCGTACGCCATGTCCGCGAACAGCACGCCGAAGTCGGGGCGGTCCACCTTGAGTTGCCGCTGCACGGCTTCCGAGGTCAGTCCGATCTTGCGGCCCACGACGCGGGCGCCGCGGGCGAGCCGGTCGTCGACGGTCCGTCGCTGGACGGCGTAGGCGGCCTCGAGGTCGTCGGGCGCGATCAGGTCGCGCACCGGGGCGCACGGGCGGCCCTTCGCGGCGGCCTCGAGGAGCCGTTCGGCGGCGTTCCGCACCGCGTCGGCACCGTGGGGGAGAGCACTGGTCATGGTCAGCATCGTCGGCGGCGCCGGGAAAGCGCGGCAAGCACCTCGTCTCGCTGAGCGATACGCTGCACGGATGTCCGCAAGCCCCGACCACGCCACCGTGCTGAGCAAAGCCACCGCGATCCTGGACGCGTTCACCGTCGACGACCGCACCGTCCCGCTCGCCGAGTTGGTGCGCCGCACGGGCCTGCACAAGGCCACCGTGCACCGGCTCGCGAACGAGCTGGTCGGCTTGCGGCTGCTGGACCGGGAGCCGGACGGCTACCGGCTGGGCGGAGGCCTGTTCGAACTGGGCATGCGCGCCTCGGCCGAGCGCGGGCTGCTGGAACTGGCGATGCCGTTCCTCCAGGACCTGTACGAGCGCACCCACGAGATCGTCCATCTCGGCGTCCGCGAAGGCACGGACGTCGTGTACGTCGCCAAGATCGGCGGCCACCGCCAAGCCCGCACCCCGTCCCGGGTCGGCGGCCGCATGCCCATGCACTGCACGGGCATCGGCAAGGTGCTGCTCGCCCACGCGGGCGACGACCTGCGCCGCGAGGTCCTTTCCGGGCCGCTGGTCCGGCGGACCCCGCACACCGTGGTCGCCCCCGGGGCGCTGCGCCGCCAGTTGGACGCGGCGCTGGAGACCGGCGTGGCGTTCGAGTACGAGGAGTCCACGGTCGGCCTGGTCTGCGTCGCCGCGCCTGTCCTCGGCCCGGGTGGCGAACCCGTGGCGGCGATCAGCGTCGCCGGCCCGTCGCCGCGGTTCCGCCCCGACACGCACGTGGCCGCGCTGCGCGCCGCGGCGACCGCGCTCGGCGGCGTGCTGGCGCGCCGCGACGCGCGGAGCTGACCCGGCCGGCCGGGCACCACCGAACGCCCGCCGCGCACGGCGCAACGCCGCAAGGCGATGTCGGCACCGCGGGCAGCGGGAGCCCGACGATGCCTGCCTTCAGATCGGCGGCTTCGGCGGTCCCCAGTCGGCCAAACGACTCGCTAGACCGCCCTCTGCCACGTCGCCGCGATCACGAACTCCGCGATGGCGTGCACAAATTCATCGTCGAGGGTGCGGTCGGTGACGACCGATCGGTGGACCATCGGGCCCGCGATCATCTCGATGACGAAGTCGGGGTCGCAGTCGGCGGCCACGTCGCCGCGGCGGCGGGCGCGGAGTGCGGGTTCGCGGAGTTGGCCGGCGATGCGGCGCCAGGTGGTGTGGAGTTCGTCGCGGAGGCCGTGGTCGTCCACGTTGGCGAAGACGATGGTGCGGAGCAAGGCCCGCGTGTACTCCTGGCGTTGGAGTGCCGCGAAGGCGGTGCAGAAGGCGCGGACGTCGTCGGGCCACGAGCCGGTGTCGGGCAGGTCGAGGTGGGTGCGCTGCCAGTCGGCGGTCGCCTCGCGGACCAGCGCGGTCCGGGTGGGCCAGTGCCGGTAGAGCGTGGCCTTGTGGACGTCGGCGCGTTCGGCGATGCGTTCCATCCGGAACCCGGCGTAGCCGTGCGCGACCAGTTCGTCGCGGACCGCCCCGAGGACGGCGTCGCGGACCCCGGCGGCCGGACCCGGCGGCCTCCCGCGTCCGCGTGCGGGGCGCTTCACCGGGATGCCGGTAGGCACGTCGGCCGGGGCGCCACTCGGGCCGTCGGTCGGAACGCCGCCCGCGACGTCCGCCGCATGTGCCGTCATCTCGATCCCCTCCCTCGCGTGCCCGTCACCCCTCGTGCGCCGCCTGCCGGTCGGAACGGTATCCCTTGCCGCCTCATCCATTATCTGCGACCATCCGTCGCAATTAATAGGGGGCGGCGTTCCGGGCCCGGGCAGGGCCTCGGCAGGGCGCCGCCGCGAGGACGGTAGAGGACGGTAGGAGACCCGTGACACGAGCAGTCCTGGCAGGCGCGGCCGGCGATGCGTCGGTGCTCGAGACCGCCGAGATACCCACGCCGAAGCCCGGGCCGGGCGAGGTCCTGGTGCGGACCGCCTACGCCGGGGTCAACTTCGCCGACGTGTTCATGCGCAGCGGTGCCGCCCACACGCCGTTTCCCCTGGTGCCCGGAGTGGAGGGCTCGGGCGTGGTCGCGGCCGTCGGGGACGGCGTGGACACGGTGGCGCCCGGCGACCGGGTGGCGTGGGCGCCGGTGAAGCAGGCGTCGAGCGTGGGCTCGTATGCCGAGTACACGGTGATCGGGGCCGCCCAGGCGATCCCCGTGCCCGACGACGTGTCGTTGGAGACCGCCGCGGCGGCGCTGCTCCAGGGGCTGACCGCGCACTACCTCGTGCACGACCAATTCCCCGTGGGGCCGGGCGTGTCGGTGCTCGTGCACGCGGCGGCCGGCGGGACCGGTCGGACAGCGGCGCGCTGGCTCAAGCGGCTGGGCGCGACCGTGTACGGCACGGTCGGCGGGCCCGCGAAGGCCGCCTCGGCCCGCGCCGCCGGGGTCGACCACGTCGTCGACTACACGAACACCGACTTCGCCGCCGAGATCCTGCGGCTGACCGACGGCCGCGGCGTCGACTACATCATCGACGGGGTCGGCGCCGGCACCTTCCGCGGCAATCTGAAGGCCGTCGCCGACCGCGGGCGGATCTGCGTCTTCGGGCAGGCGTCCGGCGCGCCCGAGGCGTTCTCGCCGCTGGAGCTGGTGCCGCGGTCGATCACCGTGTCCGGCGGGTACATGACGAACTTCCTCCGCGACCGCGCCGAGGTCCTCAAAAAGGCCGACGACGTGTGGCGCGGGGTCCGCGAAGGATGGCTGGCGCCGCACGTGCACGCCGTCCTCCCCTTGGCGGAAGCCGCGGAAGCGCACCGGCTGCTGGAGAGCCGCGGCACCACCGGAAAGCTCGTCCTGGCCGTCGGCGTTGCGGAATGAGCATCGAACTCACCACCAACTGCCTGCAGATCGAGTCCGCCGTCCGCGATGTCCCGGCCGCGTGCGCGGAGTTCGAGAGGCTGCTTGGGGCGGGGCCGATCGAGCAGGAGCTGGTGCGCCGTATCACCGGCGTCGTCCTGGACATCGACCACCGCGGGTGCGGCGACGCGATGTTCCAGTTCTGCAGCCCGCTGCGTGAGGGCATCTTCACCGCCGAGGAGCTGCGCCGTGCCGGGCCGTGCGTCAGCAACCTGACCTTCTTCGTGGCCGACGCGCCGGACACCCGCCGGATCCTGGAAGACGCCGGCGCCACAACGCGCATGGCCTGGCAGACCGTCGGCGGCTCGTGGACGAAGTACCTCGGCGAGGGCAACGCCAAACCGGACGGCGAACTCGCCGAAGGCTTCTACATGGGCGCCCGGCACCTGTTCGGCTTCGACTTCGAGTTCTCCGAAGCGCCGTGGATCGACGCGGCGAAGCAGCAGTACATGTACCCGGCCTTCACCTACCCGCGCCCCCGCATCGACGCCAAGGTCGGCCGGCTCCGGCGGCTGCGCGTCCTGGTCGACGACCTCGACCACTACCTCGGCAACCTGGTCCGCCTGATCGCCGCCGGGGACCGCACCGACCCGTACGGCCACCGGGCCGACGCGGCGTCCCGGTCCGCGCGCATCGCCCTGCGCGGCCTCGAACTGGAGTACGTCCAGCCGCTCGCGGACGGCCCCCTCGCCGAACGCCTGAACGAAACCGGCGCCGGGATCACCACCGCGGTGTTCGCGGCCGACGACCCCGCCGCCTGGCCGGCCACCGCCTTCACCCGGCGTGACGTCCTCGGTTTCGACGTGGAACTGGAGGGCCCGTCCGGGCCGGCCTGACCGGTCGGGGGTGAAGACCTCAGACGGCCCGCATCCCCCGCGCCTCGGCGATCTCGGCCCCGGCCGCGGAGCCGAGCAGGCCGAGCACCTCCCGGGCCCGCGCCGGATCCTCCGACACCGTCATCACGGCCCCGCCGAACGTGGACGCGATGGCGGTGTCGCCCGGCAGCGGGCCGACGACGAACACGCCAGGCAGATCCATCAGTTCGCTGTGCTGCTGCAACGCCAGGCCGGCCTCGCCGGACGCCAGCAGCGTGCCCACCGGCACCCCCGGCGGGGCCTGCACGAGCCGGTCGCCGAGTGCGTCGGCGAGCCCGAGGCGCGCGATCAGCTCGATCAGCGCTGTTCCGCTCGGGCCGGTCGAGTAGGCGATCCGCTCGGTGTCGAGGAGCGCGGCGCGCAGGTCGGCTTCTTTGGCCAGCGGCGGGACGGGTGCGCCGGTCGGCACGGCGACGACGACCTGCGACACCCACAGCGGCCGCACCGTGGCGGCGACGACATGGCCCTCGCGCGCCAGCTCGGCCAGCGCGCCTTCGGCCAGCACGGCCACGTCGCCCGGCGCGCCGTCGCGGACCCGCTGGGCGATCGCTACACCGCCGCCCGCCTCGAACTCCACGGGGATCCCGTGCGCTTCCCCGATGTGCGCGGCCAGCTCGGCCAGGATCTGCCGCGTCGCCATCGAGGACAGCCCACGGATCTGTCGGTTCTGCCGGTCCACGTTGTCGCCTCCTTGCGTCGGCGCGCATCGTACGGCCTGCGGCGGCGTCCGCGATCAACCGGTCGGTGCGATCACCCGGTCTGGGACACTGACCGGGTGAGCACAACGCGGAGCACGGCGGCGGGCAAAGTCCTCAAGGTCCTGTCGACCTTCGACCGCGAACACCAGACGCAGACGCTGTCCGAGATCGCCCAGCGCACCGACCTGCCGATGAGCACCGCGCACCGCGTCGTCATGGAACTCGCCGGGTGGGGCGCGATCGAACGCGGAGACGACGGGTCGTGGCACGTAGGGCTCCGGCTGTGGGAGATCGCGTCCGGCTGCCCGCAGACGCAGATCCTGCGCGATGTGGCGCTGCCGTTCATGCAGGACCTCTACGAGGGCACGCACGAGAACATCCAGCTCGCCGTCCGCGAGGGAACCGAGCTGGTGTTCGTCGAACGCATCGCCGGGCACCGCTCGGTCGAGCTGGTGACGATGGTCGGCTCCCGGTTCCCCATCGGCTCCACCGGCATGGGCCGGGTTCTCCTCGCACACGCCCCCCGGCACATCCAGGACGCGGTCCTCGACGCCCCGCTGCGCTCGTGGACCCCGCACACCGTCACCGACCCGAAGACGCTGCGCGGCCAGCTGGTCCGCATCCGCCGCGAGCAGGTCTTCGTCAGCGACCGGCAGCTGTCGGAGAGCACCGTCGCGGTGGCCGCCGCGGTGCGGATCGGCCGCACCGGGCCGGTGACCGCGGCGCTGGGCATCGTCATCGCGGCGGGCAACGCGAGCCGGGCGCGCGGGCTGCGCGAACCGGCGCTGCGGGCGGCCTTCGCCATCTCCGACGAGCTGGGCCGCCGGGCCAAGACCACCGGCTGACAGCGTTTCCGCCTGCCGGAATCCCGGCCGATCCGGCGGGTGGGTTTCCGTCTGACGGAAACGCGGCTGACCGCGGAGGGTGAAGGCTGCCAGCGTTCCGGGTAACCGCGCAGTTCAGCAGTCACCCGGGAGAACCCCATGGCCGATGCCGCCGTCGATTCCGTCACGCCGGTCCCCGTTGCGATAGTCGGGGCCGGTCCGGCCGGCCTGATGCTCGCGCACCTGCTCGGCCGCGCCGGAATCGAGACGATCGCCCTCGACACACGCACCCGGCACGAGATCGAGAACACCCAGCGGGCCGGCATCCTCGAAGCCGACGTCGCCCGCGACCTGGTCGAGACCGGCGTCTCCGACCGGATCCTGGCCGACGGCTACGAACACGAGGGCGTCGAACTGCGCTTCGGCGGCCAGGCGCACCGCATCGACTTCCAGGACCTGGTCGGCGAGTCCGTGTGGCTCTACCCGCAGACCGACGTCTTCATCGACCTCGCGAACGCCCGGCAGCGCGACGGCGGCACGGTCCTCTTCGGCATCAAGGACACCGAAGTCCTGGACATCACCACCGGCAACCCGCGGGTCCGCTACACCGCGGCGGACGGCACCCGGCACGAGATCCGGGCCCGGTACGTGGTCGGCGCCGACGGCTCGCGCAGCATGTGCCGCGGCCTGGTCCCCGAGGACCGCCGGGTGCGCTACGGCAAGGAATACCCCTTCGCCTGGTTCGGGATCCTGACCGAGGCGCCGATGAGCGCGCCCGAGCTGATCTACGCCCACTCCGAGCACGGCTTCGCGCTCATCAGCCAGCGCACCGAGACCGTGCAGCGCATGTACTTCCAGTGCGACCCGGAAGAGAACGTCGACGCGTGGCCGGACGACCGCATCTGGGAGACCCTCCAGGCCCGGGTGGCCGGCCCGGACGGCTTCCGCCTCAAGGAAGGCCCGGTCTTCGAGAAGTCCGTGCTGAAGTTCCGCTCGTTCGTGCAGGAGCCGATGCGCTGGGGCTCGATGGTGCTGGCCGGCGACGCCGCGCACACCGTCCCGCCGACCGGCGCCCGCGGCCTCAACCTGGCGCTGCACGACGTCAAGGTGCTCGCCAAGGTCCTCGTGCGGGCGCTCGGCAGCGAAGGCGAGAACGCGCTGGACGACTACCAGCCGCAGGCCCTGCAGCGGGTGTGGCGGGCGCAGAACTTCTCGTACTGGATGACCCAGATGCTGCACACCGCCCCCGGCGGCTCCGACTACGACCTGCGCCGCCAGCTCGGCGAGCTGGACAACGTGGTCGGCACCCGGGCGGGCCGGACCTACCTGGCCGAGCAGTACACCGGCTGGCCCATCCGCCCCAACGCCTGACCCGCCCCAAAGCCTGACCCGCCCGGACCCCTGACCCGCCCGACGCGCGACCCCCGAGGAGAGCACGCATGATCATCGACTGCCACGGGCACTTCACCACCGCCCCGCCGCAGCTCGCGGAATGGCGGGACCGGCAGGTGGCGGCGGTCGGCGACCCGCGCAACGCCCCCGACCCCGACGACCTGGTCATCAGCGACGACGACCTGCGCCAGGCCGTCGAGGGCAACCAGCTGCGGCTCATGGACGAGCGCGGCAGCGACCTGACGGTCTTTTCCCCGCGCGCCAGCTTCATGGCCCACCACATCGGCGACTTCGCGGTCTCCTCGGCCTGGGCGCGGATCTGCAACGACCTGGTCCACCGGGTGAGCACGCTGTACCCGGACCGGTTCGCGACCGGCGCGATGCTGCCGCAGTCGCCCGGCGTCGACCCGGCCACCTGTCTGCCGGAACTGCGCCGCGCGGTCGAGGAACTCGGCGCGGTCACGGTCAACCTCAACCCGGACCCGTCCGGCGGCAAGTGGACCGCCCCGCCGCTGACCGACCGCAGCTGGTATCCGATCTACGAGGCCATGGCCGAGTACGACATCCCGGCGATGATCCACGTCAGCACCTCGTGCAACCCGGCCTTCCACACCACCGGCGCGCACTACCTCAACGCCGACACCACCGCGTTCATGCAGCTCGTCCAGGGCGACCTGTTCCAGGACTTCCCGACGCTGAAGTTCGTGATCCCGCACGGCGGCGGCGCGGTGCCCTACCACTGGGGCCGCTTCCGCGGGCTGGCGATGGCCCTGGGCAAGCCGGACCCGGAGACGCTGCTGGACAACGTCTTCTTCGACACCTGCGTCTACCACCAGCCCGGCATCGACCTGCTCACCCAGGTCATCCCCAGCAGCTCGGTGCTGTTCGCCAGCGAGATGATCGGCGCCGTCCGCGACATCGACCCGCGCACCGGCCACTACTTCGACGACACCAAGCGGTACGTCGAAGCCACCCCGAACCTCACCGACGCCGACCGCGAAGCCGTCTACTCCGGCAACGCCCTGCGCGTCCACCCCCGCCTCGCCGCCCGCCTCGCCGCGGCCGGCCGCTGAACCGCCGATCCCAGGAGACAGGACACATGGAGCACACCGAGATCGGCGTCGTCCACACGGCGATCACCCGGGCCGAACCGGAAGCCGTCGCGGCACTGTCGCAGTTCGGCGTGGCGACGATCCACGAAGCCATGGGCCGCGTCGGCCTCATGCGCCCGTATATGCGCGGCGTCTACCCGAAGGCCCGCCTGTGCGGGACCGCGGTGACCGTGCTGCTGCAGCCCGGCGACAACTGGATGCTGCACGTCGCCGCCGAGCAGATCAAGGAAGGCGACGTCGTCGTCGCGGCCTGCACGACCGAGAGCGAGGACGGCTTCTTCGGCGAGCTGCTCGCCACGTCGTTCCGCGCCCGCGGCGCCAAGGGCCTGGTCATCGACGGCGGCGTCCGCGACGTCGCCGACCTGGAGGACATGGACTTCCCGGTGTTCTCCCGCGCGATCAACGCCAAGGGCACCGTCAAGGCCACCCTCGGCTCGGTCAACGTGCCGGTCGTCTGCGCCAACGCCCTCGTGCGCCCCGGCGACGTGGTGGTCGCCGACATCGACGGCGTCGTCGTGGTGCCGCGCGAGCGCGCCGCCGAGGTCGCCGCCGCGTCCGCGAAGCGCGAAGCCAACGAAGAAGGCAAGCGGCAGCAGTTCCGCGCCGGCGAGCTGGGCCTGGACATGTACGGCATGCGCGGCCCACTGGCCGAGCTGGGCCTGCGGTACGAGGACTGACCATGACCGACACGTTCGAGAAGACCCCCGGCTGGCTCGACTGGTACGCCGATCCGAGCCGCCCGCGGTACGAACTCCCCGAAGGCGCCGTCGACGCACACTGCCACGTCTTCGGCCCCGGCGCGGAGTTCCCGTACGCCCCCGAGCGCAAGTACACCCCGTGCGACGCGTCCAAGGCGCAGCTCTTCGCGCTCCGCGACCACCTCGGCTTCTCCCGCAACGTGGTCGTGCAGGCGACCTGCCACGGCGCCGACAACCGCGCCATGGTCGACGCCCTGAATGCTTCCGGCGACCTGGCCCGCGGCGTCGCCACGGTGAAGCCCGGCGTCTCCGACGAGGAGCTGCGCGAGCTGCACGAGGCGGGCGTCCGCGGCGTGCGGTTCAACTTCGTCAAGCGGCTCGTCGACGCGGCGCCGCGCGAGGACCTGTGGGACGTCGTCGAGCGGATCAAGCCGTACGGCTGGCACGTGGTCGTCTACTTCGAGGCCGCCGACCTCGCCGACCTGCGCGACTTCTTCCTCGGCATCCCGGTGCCGCTGGTCGTCGACCACATGGGCCGCCCGGACGTCGCGAAGGACCCGCACGGCCCCGAGTTCGAGGCGTTCGTCGACTTCATGCGCGCCCGCCCGGACATCTGGTGCAAGGTCACCTGCCCGGAGCGCCTCTCGGAGAGCGGCCCGCGCGCCCTCGACGGAGAGCGGAACGCCTACCGCGACGTCGTACCGTTCGCCCGCCGCATCGTCGAGGAGTTCCCCGACCGCGTGCTCTGGGGCACCGACTGGCCGCACCCCAACCTCAAGGACCACATGCCGGACGACGGCCTGCTGGTCGACTTCATCCCGCACATCGCCCCCACCCCGGAACTCCGGCACAAGCTGCTCGTGGACAACCCGATGCGCTTGTACTGGCCGGACGCCGGCTGACCCCCGGAACGATTGGAGCCGCCGCCATGGCATTGGACCGGACGTACCGCCTGGTTCCGGGGACGACGATCTTCGACGCCGACCAGGCCGCGAAGGGATACCACCTCAACCAGTTCTGCATGTCGCTCATGAAGGCGGAGAACCGCGCCCGGTTCCTCGCCGACCAGCGCGCCTACCTGGACGAGTGGCCGCTGCGCGAGGAGCAGAAGCAGGCGCTGCTCGACCGCGACCTCAACGCCGCGATGCGCGAGGGCGGCAACATCTACTTCCTCGCGAAGTGGGGCGCCGCGCTGGGACTGTCGTTCCAGCAGATGGCCGGGTCGATGACCGGCATGACCGAGCAGGAATACCGCGACATGATGGTCGGCGGCGGACGCGCCCTCGAGGGCAACCGCATCGACCACGCCGTCCTCGACGCCGCGTACGCCGACCAGGCGCCGCCCGCCGAGCACGCCGTGATCACCGGCGCCGTGTTCACCTCGCACGTGCCCGCGATCGGCGCGGCCCTCGACCACGGCAAGACCGAAGAGCCTTACTGGAAGCCGGTCTTCGCGGGCTACGACTACGCCAAGCAGTGGGAGAAGGACGACCTGCCCGACGTGGTCTTCCTGGTCTACAACGACCACGCCACCGCGTTCGACTCGTCGATCATCCCGACGTTCGTGCTCGGCACCGGCGCCGCCTACCCGACCGCCGACGAGGGCTACGGCCCCCGCCCGGTGCCCGGCATCGAAGGCGACCCCGACCTGGCCGCGCACATCGCGCACTCGCTCATCCAGGACGACTTCGACCTGACGCTCGTCAACGAGATGCCGGTCGACCACGGCCTGACCGTGCCGCTGTCCCTCATGTTCGGCGACGTGGCGAAGTGGCCGGTCAAGGTCATCCCGTTCCACGTCAACGTCGTGCAGTACCCGGTGCCGTCCGGCGCCCGGTGCTTCAAGCTCGGCCGGGCGCTGCGCAAGGCCATCGAGTCCTACGACCGGCCGCTCAAGGTCCAGGTGTGGGGCACCGGCGGCATGAGCCACCAGCTCCAGGGCCCGCGCGCGGGTTTGATCAACCGCGAGTGGGACAACGCGTTCCTCGACAAGCTGATCGAAGACCCCGCGGGCCTGGCGCAGGTGCCGCACCTGGAGTACGTCGAGCAGGCGGGGTCGGAAGGCATCGAGCTGGTCATGTGGCTCATCGCGCGCGGCGCGATGAGCGACGTCGACGGCTCGGGCGAGGTCGAGGTCAAGCACCGCTTCTACCATGTGCCGGCGTCGAACACCGCCGTCGGCCACTTGATCCTGGAGAACCACCCGCGGGCCGCGGAGCCCGCCGAAGGAGTGTCATGACTGACGAGCAGACCGTCCGCATCGCCCTCGCCGGAGGCGGCGCGTTCGGCGCCAAGCACGCGGCCGCGCTCAAGCGGATCGAGGGCGTCGAGGTCGTCGCCGTCGTGAGCAGCACCCTGGAGAGCGCCGAGCGGTTCGCCGCCGAGCAGGGCGTCGGCCGCGGCGTCGCCACCCTCGACGAGGTGCTGGCGATGGACGACGTCGACGCCGTCATCCTCGCCACCCCCACCCAGATGCACGCCGCGCAGACCATCGCGTGCCTGGAAGCCGGCAAGCACGTCCAGGTGGAAATCCCGCTGGCCGACTCGCTCGCCGACGCCGAGGCCTGCCTGGAAGCCCAGCAGCGCACCGGCCTGGTCGCGATGGTCGGGCACACCCGCCGGTTCAACCCGAGCCACCAGTGGGTCAAGCGCCGCATCGAGGCGGGCGAGTACGGCATCCAGCAGATGGACGTCCAGACGTACTTCTTCCGCCGCAAGAACCTCAACGCGCTCGGCCGGCCGCGCTCCTGGACCGACCACCTGCTGTGGCACCACGCCGCACACACCGTCGACCTGTTCGCCTACCAGACCGGCTCGCCGATCGTGCAGGCCAACGCGATCCAGGGCCCGATCCACCCCGAGCTGGGCATCGCCATGGACATGTCGATCCAACTGCGCGCGGAGAACGGCGCCATCTGCACCCTGTCGCTGTCCTTCAACAACGACGGGCCGCTCGGCACCTTCTTCCGCTACATCGGCGACACGGGCACCTACATCGCCCGCTACGACGACCTGTTCACCGGAAAGGACGAGCCGATCGACGTCAGCGGCGTCGCCGTCTCGATGGACGGCATCGAACTCCAGGACCGCGAGTTCGTCGCCGCCATCCGCGAAGGCCGCGAGCCCAACTCGTCCCTCGCGCAGGTGCTGCCCTGCTACCGCACGCTTGCCGCCCTCGAAGCGCAGCTCACCGCTGCCGCGACCGCGTGATCCCCGCCCCGGCGGCCGGTCCGGCCCGCACCCCGCGCCGGATCGGCCCCTTCGAGGTCCCCGCGATCGGGCTCGGCTGCATGAACGTCAGCCACGCCTACGGCATCGCCCCCTCCACGGAGGACGCCGAACGGCTGCTGCGCACGGCCGTCTCGGAGGGCGTCACGCTCTTCGACACCGCCGCGCTCTACGGCTTCGGCGCCAACGAGGAACTCGTCGGCCGCGTGCTCGCCGACCACCGGGACGCGGTCGTGCTGGCCAGCAAGTGCGGCATGACCGGCGTGAACGGGCAGCGCGTCATCGACGGCCGCCCCGACACCATTCGGCGCACCGCCGACGAGGCCCTGACCCGGCTCAAGACCGACGTCATCGACCTCTACTACCTGCACCGGTTCGACCGGCAGGTACCGATCGAGGACAGCGTCGGCGCGATGGCCGACCTGGTCGCGGCCGGGAAGGTGCGCACGCTCGGTCTCTCCGAGGTCTCCGCCGACACGCTGCGCAAGGCGCACGCCATGCACCCGATCGCGGCGCTTCAGAACGAGTACAGCCTGTGGTCGCGCAACCCGGAGCAAGGCACGCTCGCCGCGGCGGCCGAACTCGGCGTCGCCCTCGTCGCGTTCAGCCCGCTCGCGCGCGGCTTCCTGACGGCCGCTCCGCCGGATCCGGCGACGCTGCCGGAGAAGGACATCCGGCGGAACATGCCGCGGTTCGCCGCGGACAACTACGCCGCGAACCTGGAGCTGCACGCGCGGATCGCGGACATCGCCCGCGACGCCGGCTGCACCCCCGCGCAGCTCGCGCTCGCGTGGGTACTGTCGCGCGGCGAGCACGTCGTCGCCATCCCGGGCACGCGTTCGATCGCCCACCTGCGCGAGAACATGGCCGTCCTGGAACTCGACGTGCCCGCCGCGGCACTGGAGGCGGCCGGGCAGGTGCTGAACGCGGAGACCGTGCACGGGTCCCGCTACAACGACGCCACGCTGGCGGAGATCGACACGGAGCGCTGCGGCACCGCCGGGTGACCTGGGGCGACCTGGGGTGACCTGGGCTTTTGTCGGCCCCGGGCGGGAGGTTCCCCTCCGGCCCGGGGCCGTTTCGCGACCGCGGATGCAGTGATCAGGAATCGAGAAGCGCTGCCGTAGGCCCCGTCCCTAGCGTGGTTCACGAAGGAACGAACACAACGCAAGGGATACGGCATGAAGGCGAACGTCAGCGCGATCCTCCTCGGCGTCCGGGACATGGAGGCGTCGAAGCGGTTCTACACCGAAGGCCTCGGCTGGAAGATCGAGAACGACTACGGCATCTCGGTCTTCTTCGCCCCGGACGGCGGCACCCCCGTCGGCTTCTACGGCCGCGAAGGCCTCGCCGACCTGGTGGGCACCAGCCCCGAGGGCAACGGCTTCAGCGGGCTCGTCCTCACCTACGTGGTCCGCGAGCAGACCCGCATCGACGAGATCATGGAGGAAGCGGCCAAGGCCGGCGCCACGATCCTCAAGCCCGCCGGGGACCTGCAGTGGGGCGGCTACGGAGGCTCGTTCGCGGACCTCGACGGATACATCTGGAACCTCGGCTACAGCGCGCAGGGCGACAACCAGAACTACGCCGAGTAGCCCCGGAGACCGCCCGCCCCCCCCGCACCCGCGTGGTGCGCGGGGCCGGGCGCAAACGGTGCACTTCGCCTACGAGTTGGCCCGGAAGGACGTTTCCGGTTGGCCACCGTGCGGTTGGGCAAGGCATGTGACTATGCCTCTCGGACTCGCGCTCCCGCAGTACGGCCGCTTCGCCGACCCATCCGCGACCGTCCGCGTCGCCGCCGCGGCGGAAGACCTCGGATACGACCGCTTGTGGGTCGGCGACCGGATCCTCGTCGCGACCGCACCGCAGACCGGCTACCCGGGGGCCGGGACCGCGATCCCCGACGCGCACCGCACGTTCCTCGACCCCCTCACGCTGCTGACCGTCGCCGCCGGCGCGACCCGGCACGCCCGGCTGGGCACCAGCACGCTGAACGCCTTGTGGCAGCCGCCCGTGCTGTTGGCCCGCACCCTGACCACCCTCGACATCCTCAGCGGCGGCCGCCTCGACGTCGGCATCGGGCTGGGCTGGTCCCGCGACGAGTACCAGGCCGTCGGCGTGCCGTGGACGGGCAAGGGCGCACGGCTGGAAGAGACCCTCGACGTCCTGGACCGGGCCTGGACCGGCGGCGCCGACGTCCGGCACAGCGGCGAGCTGTGGACGGTGCCGCCGTCGGCGATCCTGGCGCGTCCGGTGCAGCATCCGCGCCCGCCCGTTCTGCTGGGCGGCCGGAGCCCCGCCACCTTCGCCCGCATCGGCCGCCGCGCGGACGGCTGGGCCGGCATCGCCCTCCCGGTTCCGGCGCTCCGGCAGGTCCGCGACGACATCCGCGGCCACGCCGCGGCGGCGGGCCGCGACCCCGAGGCACTGCGGTTCGTGGTGCGGGTCAACCCGGTGCTCACCGCGACCGCCGCGCCCGCCGACCAGGTGCCGCACCGCGGCACGGTGGAGCAGGTTGCCGCCTACCTCGGCGAGACGATCGAGGCCTTGGGCGCGGAGCCGCTGATCGACCTGCACTACGCTGCCGACGACGTGGACGAATACCTGGCGTTGGCCGCGGAGTTCCGGCGGTTGCTCGGCAAGGCGACCGGCTGAGGCACCCGGCCCGCGCTCGCCGGCCCGCGCTCACCGCCCCGTGCTGCCGTCCGCGAGTTCGCGGAGGATGTCGGCGTGGCCGGCGTGGCGGCCGGTCTCCTCGATCAGGTGGGTGAGGGCCCACCGGACGCTCGGCCCGCTGCCCGTGCGGCCGGCGCGGGGGAGTGCGGCGCCGAGATCGGCATGGGTGTCGAGGACGGCGTTCGCGCGGGCGACGGCGTCCCGGTAGCGGGCGACGACCTCAGCCGCGCTGTCGTCCGGGTCCGCGTGGAACGTGGCCTGCCAGTCGGCGACTTCGGCACCGAGGAAGGTCGCGCTCTCGACCGCGGTCAGGTGGGTGAGCAGGCCGAGCAGGTTGGTGCCCGACGGGACGGCGGCGGCGCGGGCCTGCGGCTCCGGCGCGCCCTCGACCTTGCGGGCGATGGACGTGCGGAGGTAGTCGAGGAAGCCGCGGAGGACGTCGGCTTCGGTGTTCGCGGTGCGCGGCGGCGGGGTGTCGGTGCGACGGGTGGGCATGCGTTCTCCGGGGGCTCGGGGGGCTCGGGGGCTCGGGCGTGATCGCGTGGTCGGGCGCAGGCCGCGTCAGGCGTTGCGGCGCAGCGCGATCACGTTGTCGGTGACGGTGGCCGTCTGTCCCTGCGGACCCGTGGCGGTGCGCTGCGGCGCATCGCAGCGCTCGACCCGCCAGCCGTCGCCGAGCTGCAGCGACGCCACGGTCTCCTCGGGGGTGGGGAAGCGGACCTCGGCGTCGGACCGCCAGGACCACGGCGCGAGCGAGGCGTGCTCCACGATGAGCAGCAGGCCGTGCGGGGCCACCGCATCGGCGGCGCGGCGCAGGACGGCCTCGCGGGGGATGTCGAGGGGCGTGTGGAAGTAGGCCGCGCCGACCAAGTCGAACGTGCCCGCGGGGAAGGTCCTGGCCAGGTCGTGGGCGACGGGGTGCACGCGGTCCGCGACACCGGCCGCCCGGGCCCGCTCGGCGACGCGGTCGAGCGCGGTCGGTGCGACGTCGACCGCGGTCACGTCCCATCCGCGGGCGGCCAGCCACAGCGCGTCGCCGCCGTGTCCGCAGCCGAGGTCCAGCGCGGCGCCGGGGGCTCCGGAGGCTCCGCGCGCTTCGGGGGCGAGTGCGGTGACGACCTCGGCGACCACGGGGTTGGGATTGGTGCCCCAGGCGCCGTCGAGCCGTGCGTAGTGCTGCTCCCAGAAGGCGGCGGAGTCGGTGTCGGTGTCGGTGGGCATCGTGGGAGCCTCGTTTCGGGGGTGGGCCGCCGATCGGCCCGCTGCCCCGAGATTGCGCCCCGCCGTGCCGCAGTTGCAAAGCTTCGTGCCGTTTCGGCAAGGTGGAGGGCATGGCGCACGCACGGAAGGACGTCCTGGACGCGGTCGGACCCCGCCTGCGCGAGCTGCGGCGGCGGCGCGGGCTGACCCTTGCCGACCTGGCACGGCAGACCGGGATCAACGAGAGCACGCTTTCCCGGCTGGAGGGCGGCACCCGCAAGCCGACCCTCGAACTGCTGCTGCCGCTGTCCGAGGTGTACGCGGTCCCCCTCGACGACCTCGTGGGCGCGCCCCGCACCGGCGACCCGCGCATCCACCTGCGCCCGGTGACCCAGGACGGCATGACGTACGTACCGCTCAGCCGCCCCGGCGGCATCCAGGCGCACAAGCTCCTCATCCCGCCCCGGCCGGGCGCCGAGCCGGAGACGAAGACCCACGAGGGGTTCGAATGGGTCTACGTCCTCGCCGGGCGGCTGCGCCTGGTGCTGGGCGACCGGAGCCTGGTCCTCAAAGCGGGCGAGGCGGCGGAGTTCGACACGCACGTGCCGCACTGGCTCGGCGCCGACGGCGACCGGCCCGTCGAACTCCTCGTCCTGTTCGGCCACCAGGGCGAGCGGGCCCACCTGAGGGCCCGCACTCCCTGAGCCGCAAGCGTCTCGTCCGGGCGCGTCGTCGGCAGCCGGACCGGGTCAGTGCGTCGTCGCGCGGGCGGAGATGCGGCCGGTCTTGTCGGCGCGGAAGAGCGCGTCGTTGTAGTGGCAGCCGGACGGGATCCACGCGAAAGTCTTCTCTTCGGCGAACTTGTAGTACAGCGCGCGTCGTCCGGCATCGGGGCCGGTCGGCGGCGGGGTGCTGTGCATGATGTCGCCGAAGTGCACGGTGAGGTCGCCGGGTTCGGTCTCGATCCGGACCACCGGCAGGTCGCCTTCGTCGCCCCACTTGAGCCAGTGGTTGACATGGCGGTGCGAGCCGGCCAGGACCATGAGCTGGCCGTTCTCCGGGTTGGCGTGGTCGAGTTGGATGCCCGCCTGGATCAGCGGGCACATCGCGGGGTGGCCGCCGATGCCGTCGTCGGTGTGCCAGCCGAGGTCGCCGTCGCCCTTGACGATGTGCGAGGACTTGACGAACACCATCGGCCCGTCGAGGCGGTCGTCGCAGACCCGGAATCCGGCACCGGCCAGCCGGGCGAACTCGGTCAGCCGCGGCTCGAAGCACAGTTCCTGGAGCAGCGGGGAGAAGCGGCCAAGGTAGTTGATCCGGGTGACCACCTCGTCGCCGGCGGCGTTGAGCGACCACCACGAGAAGCGGTCGCCGGGCGTGGTCTGCGTCCGCGCGTGTTCGACCTCCGCGCCGAACCGGGCGACCTCGTCGGCGCTGTAGACGCCCTTGACGTGCAGGAAGCCCGCGGTCAGGAGGAAGTGCCGCATCTCCTCGCGGTCGCCGTCGGCCGGGAAGCCGCGGTGCAGGTCGAGCGGCGCGCCGTCGCGGTCGACGAGGCCGTCCCGGACCGCGTTGGTGTAGATCGGCGTTCCGCTCAGCAGGGCCCGGATGGCGGGCTCCCACCGCTTCCAGTCCTGGAGCGTGCCGCGGACGAGTTCCGCCCGGTCCGTGCGCACGCAGCCGCTCGCGGTGAGGAGTTCGTTCAGGTGATCGGAGAACGTGCGTTCGTCGAGTTCCACGAGGGCGCCCGCGCCCGCGTCGCCTTCGACCGCGGAGATCCCCTCCGGGCCGGCGATCCACGTGTACGTGGGGCCGTCCGGCAGGCGGAACGCCAGCGGCGGCACGCCCGCCAGGTCGGCGGCGACCAGAGCGCCCCGCCCGGCGTTCAGCGCGGGCAACTCCGCGGTGTGGAACGCCCGGAACGAGCGCCGCGGAAAGGAGTCCGCGATCGCCTCGACCCAGGGAAGGCCGGTGCCGGTGGTGTCGGCGCCCATGCTGACACTCCTCATCCGTGTTACTCTGTAACACGATTGTGTTTCTTTTTGATGCTGGGAGTGCCGGGTGTCCTCGGTCAAGGAAATCCAGTCGGTCAAGAACGCCTGCCTGCTCCTGGCGGAACTCGCCCGGCGGCAGCCGGCCGGAGTCAGCGATCTCGCGCGGAGCACCGGGATCGACAAGAGCGCCGTGCACCGCCTGGCGGTGACGTTGGGGTCCACCGGCTGGCTCCGGCGCACCGCGGACGGCCGCTGGTACTTCGCCCCCGGGCTCCTCGCCGTGCTGCGCGCGCCCGCCGCGGCGTCGCTGGTCGAGGCCGCGCGCCCGTTGATGGAAGCGGCGCGCGACGCGACCGGGGAGACCGCGATGCTGGTGGTCCCGGACGGCGACCGGCTGGTGATCGCCGACGCCGTCGAAAGCACGCACACCCTGCGGGTCGCGGTCCCCGTCGGCACCGAGATGCCGGCGAAGTCGAGTTCGGCGCTGCGGGCGATCGCGGCCCTGCTGCCCGCCGAACTGCTGCCGGCCTGGCGCCGCGTCGACCCCGGGCTCACCGACGGGGTCCTGCGGGCGACCCGGAGCCGCGGATGGGGCGCCAACGACAACGAGGTCACCGACGGCACCCGCGCGGTCGGTGCCGCCCTCTGCGGTGCCGGCGGCGTACCAGTCGGCGCACTGGTCGTGGTCGGTCCATCCACCCGGTTCCGCAAAGAACTCATGCCGGTTTACGGTGAGTTGGTTGCGCGAATCGCCGCCGACTGGGAGCAAATCCACTCTCTCCAAAGATAGTTCGCGACCGTCGACAGCTGCCGTCCGGGCGAATTGCAGCACCGATGCAACCCCGGGTGAGCGGTTGGATTCGCGTGCGGGATCGCCGAGATTGATGGCAAGTGAACGGCGTGAAACGCGACTTGACCGAGAGGCGAAGCTTTGACGACGGTTGGTGTGGAAGAGGAGTTCCATCTTGTCGACCTTCGGACGCGCTACCTGAAGTCGGGTGCCCCCCTGCTCCTCGCCGAGCTGCCCGACGACGTTTTCTCCGCGGAGGCCAAGCAGGCCTGCATCGAAACCCGGACCGTGCCGCACACCGACATGGACGGCCTGCACGCGGAACTCCTGGCCACGCGCGGCACGCTCATCGCCGCCGCGGAAGAACTCGGCCTCGGCGTCATCGCCGCCGGGACCGCGCCGCTCATGCGCCTCGAGGACTCGGCGCTGTCCGACGGCGACAGGTACGCGCACATCGAGCACAGCTACGCCCGGCTGTTCCACGAGCTCCAGATCTGCGGCCTGCACGTGCACGTCGAGGTCGCCGACCGCGACCTTGCCGCCCGGGCACTGGCCTGGATCAACCCGTGGGTGCCCACGCTCACCGCGCTGACGGCCGGCTCGCCGTACTGGCTCGGCCAGGAGACCGGGTACGCGAGCTGGCGCACCATGATCTGGCACCGCTGGCCGAGCGCGGGCCCGACACCGGTATTCGCGTCGGTCGACGACTACGACCGGACCGCCGACGCCCTCGTCGACTCCGGCGTCATCCGGGACCGCGGCATGCTCTTCTACGACGTCCGGCTGTCCGACCACCTCCCGACCATCGAACTCCGGGCCTGCGACGCCGTTCCGGACGCCTCGACCGCGGTGCTCGTCGCGTCGCTCTTCCGCGCGCTGGTGCTGCACGCCTGCCACCGCGCCCAGACCGCCGAGCCGCCGCCGGACGTGCCGGAACGCTGGCTGCGCGCCGCGAGTTGGCGGGCCGCCCGCTCCGGCCTGGAAGGGAGCCTCCTCGACCCGTTCACCATGGTCGCCGGATCGGCCGACGCCATGGTCCGCCGCCTGATCGACACGGTCGCGGCCGAACTCGCGCAGTCCGGCGACCTCGACCGGGTCCGGTCCCTCGCCGGCGCCATGGTCGCCGCCGGTTCCTCGGCGAAACGGCAGCGCGCCCTCGGCCGCCGCCAAGGCCTGGCGGCCTTGGTCGACTCGCTGATCGCCGCCACCAAGCAGACCCGGCCGTACGACCGCCAAGGCCGGCGGATTCCGCCGAGCCGCCGGGCCGCTCCGTCACCCGGCGTGGGGTGACCGGGGCGGATCCTCCGCAGGCTCAGGGCGCCACGTCGGCACCGTCGCGGCGCCTCATGAGCGCGTCGATCATCGGGGCGAAGCCCGGCGAGGTGAGCCAACGCCCGCGCAGATCCGCCGGGAAGGTGACCTCGGGCGCGTGCCAGGACACCGGCACGGTGACGTGCGCGAGGTTGGCCTCCAGTCGTTCGGCGAGGTGGGCGCGGCCGGTGTTGCGGAGGTGGGCGGCGTAGGCGACCGGGTCGTTGTACTGCGGCCCGGTTTGCAGCGTGGACTGCATCGGGTCGGGGAGGCATCCGGGGCGGCCCGCGTACGCGAAGATCCATTCGGCCAGGTGGGAGCGCATCCGCGCGGCGAGTTCGGGTTCGTCGGGGAGGAGGTCGCGGGTGAGGTGCGGGTCTTCGGTGACGTTGAAGAGCTGCTCCCACTCGGTGCTGAAGCAGCCCGGGTGGAACGTGCGGATGTACATGTGGTCGCGGGTGCGCACCGACCGCTGGTAGGTGTGCGCACCGTGGCTGAGTACCAGGTAGTCGCGCGACGGGATGGCCTCGCCGCGCACGGCGTCCGCGAACGACGTGCCCTGCCAGGCACGCGGGACGTCGAGGCCGAGCAGATCGCACAGCGTCGGCGCGAGGTCGATGTTGTAGAGCAGCGCGTCGTTGCGGCGCGCCTCGTCGGGGAGTCCGTCGGTCACGCCGGGCCAGTAGAAGACCAGCGGGAGGCGGTGCGTCGGCTCGTTGGCGAGTCCGTGCTCGGCGTATGAGCCGTTCTCGCCGAACGACTCGCCGTGGTCGGCGCTGACGATGACGGCGGTTTCGTCGGCGATCCCCAGCTCTTCGAGAGTCGCCATGAGGCGGCCGAAGTAGTGGTCCCAGTAGGCGATCGCGCCGTCGAACCCGTTGATCAGGTGCTCGAACTCGGCGCGGTCGCGCACGGCGTCGGGCATGTTGTGGGGCACCGGGGACGAGGACTGCGGGCCGAAGCCGCTGTGCAGGTCGAGCGCGCTGTGCGGGCCGAAGGTCTCCGCCTTGTGGTGCTCGATGGTCTCCTGGTCCGGCCACGCGGGGGCGGGACCGGAGGCGGCCATGCGCTCGGTCCACTCGACGGGCTGGGTGTAGTCGGTGTGCGGCTCCCAGTAGGTGAGGTGGAGGTACCAGTCCTCTTCGTGCGCGTGGTCCCGCAGCCACTTGATCGCGGCACGGTTGACGTCCGGTGCCTCCTCGTCCCCCTGGTTCGCGGTCGCACGGATCGACTCGCGGAAGTTGGCGTGGAAGAAATACGCCCGATGCCGCTCGGCGAACACCGACACCGCCGCGGTGTAGACCCCGGCGAGCCCCAGGTGCTGCCCGAGCATCGGACGGTCCGGATCCGACATGTGCCCGCAGTCGAGCCGGAACTGCGCCGCGGCGCCGAAGTGGCCGATCACGCCGTTGGTGATGCCGAACTGCCCGCTGGTCAACGCCGTACGGGACGGCAGACAGGGGGAGTCGGAGCAGTAGTAGCGGTCGAACACGACGGACTTGTCGGCGAGCGCTTGGAGGTGGGGGGTCGTGGGGCGGTGGTAGCCGTACGGGGTGGTGTGGTCGGCGCGGAGCGTGTCCACGTCGACGTAGATGATGCGCACGGGCGGAGTCTCCTTGGCGCTTACTATGTACTCAGGAATCTATAACGTGAGGAGAGACTGCTTGTATTTGTTGAGAGAGTCAAGATTCTTGAGTACCTAGTTGTGTCACGCGAGCGCCGCACTCCGGCCGTCGGGCGCGGCGACGTGCGGGGCGCCACCGCGGTGTGCCGGGGGAGAGGTCAGTCCGCGTTGGGGCCGTTGTCGGGGTGGGGTTCGTCGCCGTTGCCGTTGCCGTTGCCGTTGCCGTTGGTGCGGTGGCGGAGGCGGGGGCCGGGGTGCTGTTCGCGGGCGGTGCGCCAGCGGGCGGCGCCTTGGGCGCGCAGTTCCCGCCACTGGCGGCGGACTTCGTCGTCCGGGGGGCGCTCGCCGCGTTGGATGCGGGCGAGTTCGTCGCGGATCTCGTGTCCCAGCGCGGCGGCGGCGACGAGCGCGACCATGGCGCAGAAGAGCGCGGACAGCATGGCGAAGACGGCGCCGATCGAGCCGTAGCGGTCGGCGTACGAGTCGAACAGGCGGGGCAGGTAGAGCGCGGCCACGATCGAGCCCCCGGCCGAGACCGCCGTGATGACCGAGCCGAACGGCAGCAGGTCGCGCCACGGGATCCGCTTGGCGGAGAGGACCCAGCCGCCCCAGACGAAGAAGACCCCGGTCAAGGGAGCGCAGACGATCGAGGCGGCGATGTCGCCGCGGCCGGTCTCGATGAGGGCGTGCAGCCAGCCGTTGGCGGCGACGTAGGCGATCAGGCCGGCGGTCCAGACGAGCCCGTTGCGGGTGTTGCGGACGCTGAGGGGGCGCAGGTCCCAGGTCCGTTCGAAGAGCCGTTGGACGGAGCGGGAGAAGCTGAGCAGCGAGATCACCAGGAAGACGAGGCTGAACACGTCGCCGCCGGTCCCGGCGGTGTCGGTGGTGGCCAGCACGTCCTTGACGGCGGAGGCGCCGCCGCCGGTGAGGCCGTAGCGGTTGACGATGCGGTCGGCGATGTCGGAGTTGCCGAGGTGCGACAGCAGCGAGCCGATCAGGATCGCGCACGGGATCAACGCGGTGAGGGCCGCGGACGCCAACGCCATCGCCCGGTCGAACCCGGCCACCCGCTGGAACCGGTTGGCGACCCGCAGGGTGAACGCCGGCCGCAACCAGAACGTCAACGACGCCACGACGGCATCGCGGTTGACCCTGGCCGTTGTTCCTCCCCCGATTGGTGGCGGTTGATGGTGGTTTGACGATAAGGGGAGGTGAGGGTGGGGGAGGGGTGCGACACGGCGGGTTCGGTCCCGCCTCGGTGCGTCTGCAGCCAGGGCCCGCCCCCTGTGCCGGAACGTCACGGCCGAGCCGCTCGCCCCGAGGTCGTTCGCCCCCGCCCGTCCCGTTTGAGGGCGGTTGGTCGACGCGAGGCGACGGGGCGTGTGCGGCTACCGCCTGGTCGCCACCCCGCGTGGCTCGATCCCCCGGCCCTCGATCCCAACCCCGTGGGTGGGCTGGGCTGTCCGCGAGGTTCGGCGGGGCCGGGTCTGGGCTCTGCTGCCGCGTGGCGTGCGGGTTGTGTGGCGCCGTTGGCCGTGTCGCGCGTCCGGCAGGTCCGCGCCGAGGCGAAGCGTTCGCGGGCGTTGCCTGTCTCTCGGGACGGTCGTGTCGTGGCATCGACTGCGTTGCTCGCCTGGCAGTCCCGTGCCGGGGCCCAGCCGCCCGCGCGATGCCGACGCCCCGCGAGCGCCGCACTGAGCCCGGTGGTGCCGCCCGCCCTTGACTTTCCCAGCAGGAAAGTGACACGCTTACTTTCCCAGCAGGAAAGTAAAGGGGGCGTCTCATGGACAACATTCCGGCCGATCAAGCTCGGGCCGCGCTCGATGTGGCCGAGCGGGCTCAGCAGCACGTCGCCGACGAAGTCGGACTGCCGCGGGGCTATTGGTGGGCGATGGCCGCGGGCTGGATCGTGCTGGGGGTTCTCGGCAGCGAGACCCCCGCCTGGGTCGCCGGTACGGCGACCTTCGTGTTCGGCGCCGGCCACGCCGCGCTCGCGTCGCGGCTGCTCGACGGACGGCGGCGGACCGGCGGCGTGCAGGTCAGCGCCGCGGTCGCCGGGCGGCGGCTGCCGCTCGTGGTGATCGGCATGCTGGTCGTGCTCGTTGCGCTCACCGTGCTCGCCGGGCTGGCGCTCGACGCGGACGGTGCCGGCCACGCCGCGATCTGGGCGGCCGTGCTGGTCGCTTCGGTCATCGGCTTCGGCGGCCCGGAGATCCTCCGGGTACTGCGCCGGTGGGTGCGGGCATGACCGACGCACGGTTCGACGAGCTGATCCACCCCAGCACCCGCCTGTCCCTCATGGCGACGCTGGCGGCGGCGGACTGGGCGGAGTTCGCGTTTCTCAAGGACCGGCTCGACCTGTCCGACTCCGCCCTCTCCAAGCAGCTCACGACCCTCGAAGAGGCCGGCTACATCGCCACCGAACGCCGGCTCAGCGGCACCCGCCGCAAGGTCCGCGCCCGGCTCACCGACACCGGCCGGACCGCCTTCGAAGGCCACATCGCCGCCCTGCAGGCCATCATCGCGGGCGCCGCGACACCGTGACCCGCGGCAGCACCCGAGCCGCTCCGCCGACCGACACGGCGGGGCGGCTCAGCCGCGTGTCCCAGCCGTGAACACCGTCGGCCGTCCCGGGCCCAGCGCCAGTTCCAGGCAGTGCCGCGTGTACGCGTCCAGTTCCGGCAGCTGCTCCAGTCGGAACCACCCCACGGCCGCAACCCCACCGACAGCCCCCACCCCCGCCCACACACCACACCCCCCACCCGCGTTTGAATCGCCCCCTTTCCGGGTTTCCTTCCCGCATGGCTGATCGCGGTGGATCCGGCAGGTGCCGCCCGGCCTGTGCGGGCGGGGGTGTCTCGTGAGTCGGCCGGGGGACGGGCTGCCGTTCGGGGTGTGGCGGTTGGCTGTGTGGTGGGTGATCGCAGCGCTGCTGGTCGTCTGTCTGCGCGTAATCACCGCGTCGTTGGCGGTGGCGCTGCTCGGGTCCGCGCTGCTTTATCCGTTCCGTCAGCGCCTGGTCCGGGCGGGCGGGTGTGTCGCGTGAGTCGGCCGGCGGACGGGCTGCCGCCCGGGGCGCGGCGGTTGGCTGCCTGGTGTGTGGTCGGGCTCCTGGTGGCCGCGGTGTTCGTGGTCGCGGCACTGCTGGTCGTCTATCTGCGGGCGGTCACCGCGCCGTTGGCGGTGGCCGTGCTCGGGTCCGCGCTGCTCTATCCGCTCCACCAGCGCCTGGTCCGCTGGCGGCTGCCGCACTCCGCCGCGGCGGCGCTGACCTGCCTGGTGCTGGTCGTGCTCATCGTCGGTGTCGGCTGGATCCTCGTGCGGCTGATCGCGGACAGCGCGCCCAAGATCGGGCGCCAGCTCTCCGAGGCCGCCGACCGGTTGCGCGAGCAGTACGGCTCCGCCGCCGACCCGGCCTCGCAAGCCGCCGACGGCATGCGCGCGTTCGGCGGCAAGCTCGCCTCCGCGCTCGCGTCCGGCGTGGTCGGCGGCGTCGGGATCGCGATCCAGCTCGCGACCGGCGGCATTCTCACTCTGGCGCTCACCTTCTTCCTGCTCCGCGACGCGCACAAGCTGCCCGCGTTCACCCGGGCGGTCGTCCCCGGCCGCTACACCGACCTGACCGTCAAGATCCTGCGCCGTGCGTTCCTCGCCGTCGCCGGGTTCATGCGCGGCACCACGCTGATCGCGCTCATCGACGCGTTGTTCATCGCGCTGGGTCTCGCGCTGCTCGGCGTGCCGCGGGCCGAAGGGCTGGCGGCGCTGGTGTTCGTCGGCGCGTACGTCCCCTATGTCGGCGCGTTCCTGTCCGGCCTGGTCGCGGTCCTCGTGGCGTTCGCCGACCAGGGGCTCGGCACCGCGCTGTGGGCGCTGGCCGTGGTCCTGGCCGTGCAGCAGATCGAGGGCAACTTCCTCCAGCCGGGTATCCAGAGCCGCACGGTGTCGCTGCATCCCGCGGTCGTCATGGTGTCGGTGGTCGCCGGCGGTGCGGTGCTCGGCGTGCTCGGCGCGATGCTGGCCGTGCCGACCGTCGCCATGGTCACATCGATCATCGCGTTGCTGCGCGAAGAGCGGGCCAAGCCGGACGGGCCGGAGAACGCAGGTGTGTCCGTGTGCGATACCTGACAAATGGTGCAAATCTATCGCCATGGCTTCGACGCCCAAGCAACCCGAGCCCGCCGTCGTCCGGCAGCAGGCCGACGTACGCGGCCGCCTGCCGTTCGGCGACACGCAGGACTTCGCCGACGCGACCCGCGGCCTGATCGCCCGTCGGGAACCGAACGCCGTGACCGCCGACGACGGAACGGTGGTGTGGGACAACGACACCTACGCGTTCCTCAAGGGCGATGCGCCCGACTCGGTGAACCCGAGCCTGTGGCGGCAGTCCCAGCTCGTCGCCGAACAAGGCCTGTTCGAGGTCGTCGAAGGCATCTACCAGGTCCGCGGCTTCGACCTGTCGAACATCACGTTCGTCGAAGGCGACAGCGGTGTCGTCGTGATCGACCCGCTGCTGGGCACCGAGACCGCCGCCGCGGCACTCGCGCTCTACCGGCAGCACCGCGGCGAACGCCGGGTCACCGGCGTCATCTACACGCACTCGCACGTCGACCACTTCGCCGGCGTCAAGGGCGTCACCACCCAGGACGACGTCGACGCCGGCCGCGTCCCGGTCCTCGCCCCCTCCGGCTTCCTCGAACACGCCGTCTCCGAGAACGTCTACGCGGGCACCGCCATGGGCCGACGCGCCGCCTACATGTACGGCGCCGCCCTCGCCCGCGGCCCGCAGGGCTCGGTCGGCGCCGGCCTGGGCCAGACGACCTCGACCGGCACCGTCACCCTCATCCCGCCGACGGTGGAGATCCACACCACCGGGCAGGAAGAGACCGTCGACGGCATCCGCATGGTCTTCCAGATGGCGCCCGACACCGAGGCGCCGTCCGAGATGCTCATCTACTTCCCGGCCTTCCGGGCGCTGTGCACGGCCGAGGACGCCACCCACACCCTGCACAACCTGCTGACCCTGCGCGGCGCGGTCGTCCGCGACCCGCACTCGTGGGCGCACTACCTCACCGAGGCCATCGACCTGTTCGGCGACAAGACCGACGTCGCGTTCGCCTCGCACCACTGGCCGACGTGGGGCCAGGAACGCGTCGTCCAGTTCCTCGGCATCCAGCGCGACCTCTACGCCTACCTGCACGACCAGAGCCTGCGCCTCATCAACAAGGGCTGGACCGGCGCCGAGATCGCCGAGCACCTGCAACTCCCGCCCGCGCTGGAGAACGCCTGGAGCACCCACGGCTATTACGGCTCGGTCAGCCACAACCTCAAGGCGATCTACCAGCGCTACATGGGCTGGTTCGACGGCAACCCGGCCCACCTCTGGCAGCACACCCCCGTCGAGCAGGGCAAGCGCTACGTCGACTTCATGGGCGGCGCCGACGCCGTCGTCGCGAAGGCCCGCGAGTCGTTCGCGGCGGGCGACTACCGCTGGGTCGCCGAAGTGCTCGGCCACGTCGTGTTCGCCCAGCCGGACCACGCCGCCGCACGCGACCTGCTGGCCGACACCTTCGAGCAGCTGGGGTACGGCGCCGAGAACGGCACATGGCGCAACTTCTACCTGTCCGGGACGACCGAACTGCGGGACGGACAATTCGGCACCCCGACGGTGGCCGCCGCTCCGGACATCATCGCGAACCTCAGCCCGAGGATGCTGTTCGACGCCATCGCCGTCCAGGTCGACGGGCCCAAGGCGTGGAACGAGAACCTCAGCATCGACATCGCCCTCACCGACACCGGCGACCGCTATCGGCTGCGCCTCGCCAACGGCGCGCTGACGTACAGCGGCGCGCCGCAGAAGGGCGACGCCGACGTCACCCTGACCGCCACCGCCAAGTCCCTTCCCGTGCTGGCCTCCGGCCAGGTCACCCCCGAGGCGCTGGCCGAGGTCGGCATCCGGGTCGACGGCGACGCGTCCGTGCTCGGCACCCTCGCCGCGGTGCTCGACCCGGGCGACCCGGACTTCCCGATCGTCACGCCGTGACGCGTCACGCCACGACACCCACGACGCCCGTGACACCCACGACGCCCGTGACGCCCGCCGCATCCACGACACCCCGCCGAGAGGATCCTTTGTGACCGCCATCCGCAGCGTCGTCATCCCCGTCGCCGACCTGGCCGCCGCCAAAGCCGTCTACACCGCGCTGTACGGCGACCCGCACACCGACGAGGCCTACTATGTCGGCTACTCGGTCGACGGATTCGAGGTCGGCCTGAACCCGCACGGCGACGCGGCCGAGGGGCCGGTCGTCTTCACCGACGTCGACGACCTCGACGCGGTCCGCACCCGCCTCCTCGCCGCGGGCGCCGTCGAGCGCTCCGCGCCGCGCGAGGTCGCGCCGGGCGTCCGGGTCTGCACGCTGTCCGACCCGAACGGCAACGCCTTCGGCCTGCGCGGCTGACACCCTTCCTGCGCCGGACCGCCGATCCCCGGGATCGGCGGTCCGGCGCATCCGTCCGCCGAGGAAAAAACCACCGCGGCGCTCCGATAGCATGATCGACTCATGCCGATTGCCTGGAGTGCCGTTCTTCGCGGGGAGACCGTGAAATTCGCGACGAAAGGCAATCTATTCCATAAAAGCGAACAAATCGAACACATCGGCCAAGTGATTGATGTCCAAAACAATGCGAACGTTCTCGCGAATAGGCCGCGGAACCGCCGCCGCGGTGCGGCGTAACCCGCGGTCGATTCTGTGGATCGTGGTCGCCGCGGGGGTCGTCGGATTCCTCGTCGCCCTGGAAATCGCCGCCCGCCATTACGGCGACGCGGGCCCGGTGACCAACCAGGCCCGAGAAGTGGTCCTCGCGCCCGATTCGGGACCGCTGCTCTATGCCGGCCTGGCGCTGATGATGGTCGTGCTGACCTGGCGGCAGCGCTTCTGGACGGCCGGCCTCGCGGTCGGGATCGACGTCGTCTTCTGGCTCGTGCGCTTGGCCGTCGGCGCCGACATGAATTTCGGCAACGGCGCGATGTGGGTGATCATCGGCTGGGTGGTCGTCGCGCTCACCCGCCGCACCGGCAACGAACGCATGCTGCTGCTCAAGGGCGCCGGTCTGGGGATGCTGCTGATCGCCGGGCACAAGACCGGCGACACCTGGCTGCTCATCACCTCGAAGACGCGCCCCGACGTGCTCGACCCGTACGTGGCGACCGCCGACCACGCGCTCGGCGACCCGTCGTGGCTGGTCGGCCAGGCGGTGGACGCGAGCGGACCGGTCGGCACCCACCTCCTCAACGGCGTCTACGGCCAGTTGCCGCTCGCGGCCGCCCTCATCGCGCTGTACCAGCTGCGCAATGTGGCGACCGAGCGGCGGTTCCCGGCCCACCACATGGTGCGCACGTTCCTGACGATCGGCTTGCTCGGCCCCGCGGTCTACATGATCTTCCCGGTGGTCGGCCCGGTGTTCGCGTACGGAGCCGACGGCGGGCAGTGGGCAGTGGCGAACGTGTGGCCGGACGTCGTCCCCGCGATCGGCACGCCGCATCCGATTCCGTTCGACGAAATCACCCCGCGCAACTGCATGCCGAGCCTGCACACCGCCTGGGCGACGACGCTGTTCATCCATTCCCGGCACGGCTCGCGGTTCTTCCGGATCGCCGGCGGGTTCTGGCTGGTCGCCACGCTCACCGCGACGCTCGGCTTCGGCTACCACTACGGCGCGGACCTGTTGGCCGGCGCGGTGTTCGCGCTCACCGTCGAAGCGGCGATGCGTTCGTTCGCCCGCGGCTGGGACCTCTCCAGCTACCGGCTCATCGGCTACGGCTCGGTGGTGTTCGTCGCGCTGCTCGTGTCCTACCGCTTCATCCCGGTGCAGATGGCCGACCACCCGTGGGTGTTCGGACCGCTGCTCGTGCTGCTCACCGCGTCCGTGGTCTACCTCTACATGCGGACGACCAAGGCGTGGGAGCAGCCCGACGAGCCCGCCGCCCCGGTGGAGCGGCAGGAATCGCAGCAGCTCCTGCCCGCCTGATCCGGACGGGTGCGGTCCGGCCGCACCCGATCGCAGCGCCCCGCGGCCGCTGCCCCTCGCGCCTCGTGCGCGGCATGGGGCGGCGGCCGCAGCCGTTCATCCGACGTTGCCGAACGCGTCGTCGCCGCGGAATTCGCCGAGGCGGTGCGCCGCCGCCACGGTCAGCGTGCCCGCGCGTGTGTAGACCTCCGCGCCGAACCGGCCGCTCGGGCCGCTCACCACCAGCGCCGCCACCGGCCGCCCGTCGGCATCGCGCACCGCCGCGCCCACGCTCGTCGCGCTGCTGTCCACCGCCCCCGCGTTGAGCGACCAGCCGCGGTTCCGGGTGTCCGCCAGTTCCCGGCGGAACACCGCGTCGTCCGGATCGAGGTCGGCCAAGTCCCAGTCCTCTTCGGGTGCCGCCGCACACAGCGCGAGTCCGGCCGCGCTGGTGGCCGGCGGGAACAGGAGCCCCACGCGCGGCGCCGTCCGCACCAACTCCGGGCTCTCCGCGACATCCACCGCGACGATCCGCCCCGAGTCGGGCACCGCGAGGATCGCCGTCTCGCCCGTCGCGTCGCGCAACGCCTCCAACACCGGCCGGGCGCGCGCGAGCAGTCCGTCGCGCCGCCGCGCCTGCGCCGCCACCACGAGCGGGCGCGTGGTGAGTTCCCAGCGGGTGGGCGCGCCGCCGGGGGCGGGGCGGATCCACCCGGACGCGTGCAGCGTCACCAGCACGCGCTGCAGCGCGCTCTTGTCCTCGCCGGTGGCGCGGGCGAGTTCGGCGACGCCCACCGGTTGCTGCGCGGCGACCGCCTCGATCACGTCGAGGGCGCGCGCGAGCGTCTGCAGGGGCTTGACTGCCACAGGGGGTGCTCCTACCGTGGGAATCACTATACAACACAGCATATCGCATGGCGACACATGCTGAAAGCGACACAGGAGTCCTGGTGACCGTTCTCGATCCGGACCTGTTCCTCCCCGACCCGGAGCCCGCCGACGTGCGGTACACGGTGATCTCGGTCGACGACCACGTCGTCGAACCGCCGCACCTCTTCTCCACCTACCTGCCCGCGGCGCTCCGCGACGGCGGCCCCAAGGTCGTGGCGAACGCCAAGGGCGCCGAGGTCTGGGAGTTCGAAGGCACGATCTACTCGCAGGTCGGCATGAACGCCATCGCCGGGCGCCGCCGCGAGACGATGGGCCTCGAACCCGTGCGCTTCGACCAGATGCGGCCCGGCTGCTACGACGTCCACGCCCGCATCGAGGACATGGACCTGGGCGGCATATGGGCGTCCCTCAACTTCCCGTCCCAGATCACCGGATTCTGCGGCCGCGTCTTCGCCCACGCCAAGGACACCGAAGTCGGCAAGGCGTGCGTGCGCGCCTGGAACGACTGGCTGTACGAGGAGTGGTACCGGGAGTACCCCGAGCGGATCATCCCCGGCGGCATCGTCTACCTCACCGACCCGGCCGAAGCCGTCCGGGAGATCGAGCGCAACGCCGCCCGCGGCTTCACCTCCGTCACCTTCCCCGAACGCCCGCACGCCATCGGCCTGCCGTCGCTGTGGGAACGCGCGCACTGGGACCCGATCGTGCGCGCCTGCGCCGAGACCGGCACCGTCATCTCGCTGCACGTCGGCAGCTCCGGCATGCACCCCACGCCCGCCGGAGCCCCCGCGCTCCAGCTCGGCGCCACCATGTTCGGGCAGCTCTCGCTCGGCGCGTGCAGCGAATGGCTGTGGTCGGGCTACCCCGTGCAGTTCCCCGACCTGAAGATCGCCATGAGCGAAGGCGGCATCGGCTGGGTCCCGATGCTCATCGACCGGCTCGACAACATCATCGACCGCTCCGGCTACGGTCTCGGCTGGGACGAGCGGCCCGCCGACGTGCTGCGCCGCAACTTCTGGTTCTGCACACTGGACGACCCGTCGACGATCGCGCTGCGGCACGTCATCGGCGTCGAGAACATCATGCTGGAAACGGACTACCCGCACGGCGACGGCACATGGCCGGACACCCAGGACGTCATCGCCGACGTGTGGCGCGACATTCCGCCCGCCGAACTGCGCGCCATGTGCAGCGAGAACGCGGCGAAGCTCTACCGCCACCCGCTGCCCGCGACCGTCCTGCCGCTCGACGCCTGATCCCGCCGCGATCCACCGGAGTCCCCACGTGACCTTCACCCCGACCGCCGACCGCCTGATCCCGGACCTCACGCCCGCCCAGCAGATCGTGGTCCTCGCCCGCACCCTGTGGCGCGAGGGCTACAACGACCACCTCGCGGGCCACATCACCGTCAACCTCGGCGACGGCACCCTGCTGTGCAACCCGTGGCTGCTGACGTGGCAGGAGATCCGCCCGCAGGACATCATCCGCATCGACCTCGAAGGCCGCGTCGTGGAAGGCGACTGGCCGGTGCCGCTGGGCATCCCGCTGCACCTCGAACTCCACAAAGCCCGGCCCGACGTGCAGGTCGCCCTGCACAGCCACCCGCGGTTCGGCACCGTGTGGGCCGACATGGGCGAGGTGCCGCCCGGCTACGACCAGAGCTCCGTCCTCGGCGGCGGCGACCTGGTGCTCGTCGACGAGTACGGCGGCGCCGTGAACAACGCCGAATCGGCCCGCGACGCCGTCAAGGCGATGGGCGACGCCGACCTCGCGCTGCTCGCCGGACACGGCGTCTTCGTCGTCGCGACCACGGTCCGCGCCGCCCACCAGCGCGCCGTCGCCCTGGAAACCCGCTGCCGCAACGCCTGGATGGTCCGTGCCGCCGACGGCCGCCGCACCACCCCGCTGCCCGACTCGTGGCTGGACCGCAGCCGCCGCAGCGACGGCGACGGCTTCATCGGCTTCTGGGAGGCCTCGGTCCGCGAGGAACTCCGCGCCGACCCGGGCCTCTTGGACTGAGACAGCGCGTGGGGGCACCTCTCGGACGAGAGGTGCCCCCGGTGCTTTTCGCGTAGCGGATCAGCGAAGCGAGCCCAGGTACTTCACGGCGCGGTACGCCGACTCGAGGGCGCCGTCGACGAAGCCGTGTGCGGCCTGGTCGGTGGTGGCGACCGTGAGGCGGCCGACCGGGGTGCCGATGATGTCCGCCGGGGTCGGGCCCTGCGGCCAGAACGCGTCGAACGGGGTGCTGTACCAGCGCGCGTAGCCGTGCGCCCAGCGGTTGGTGGTGATCGCGGCGATGTCCGCGGCCGGGTCGAAGCCCTGCGCGCCGAGGCTGCGCGCGAGGTTGTCGCGGATGGAGCGCTCCATCTCCTCGAAGGTCATCCGGGCGAGCGCCCCGCGCCCCGCCTTCGCGCCCTTCTGCCGGTTCATGTCCGGCTTGGTCAGCATCGCCTCCATGTGCACGACGATCGGCTCGTCCGGGTTGGCGGAGAACCGGTAGTCGCCCATGCTGACCGGGAAGTCGAGCGACGCGCTGCCCCAGAAGCCACCCGGGAAGGACACCCCGGAGACACCGAGGCGCTGCCACGCCCGCCAGTTGGTGAGGGCGATGTTGGCGTAGATCATCGGGTACTTGACCGCCTCGTGCCCGGCCGCCTTCTGCGCGTCGGACAGGTCCGGGGCGATGTACGGGATCATCGCGTTCCAGCACGCCATGACGACGCCGGCGGCACGCACGGTGTAGAGCTTGCCGCCCTGCATGTACGCGACGTCGACGCTGCGCCCGTCCGGCCGGTGCTTGACCCGGACGACGGTGCTGTTGAGCCGGATCCGGGTCGTCGACGCGTCGTGGTCGAGACGGTTGTAGTCGACCCGGGCAGTGACCAGGTCTTCCATCGTCGAGCCGGGCAGCGCCTTGGGGTTGAGCTTGCGGACGAGGGCGCGGGCGACGCCGGCGTTGCCGTCCGGGAAGTGGTAGATGTACGGGTCCTCGTGGCCCCAGAACCGCACGCCGGACTTGGAGATGCCGGGCCACGGGCCGTGGTCGTAGTCCAGGCCGAGCCCGGACATGCCGGGGTAGAACATCGACGCGGCGTCGAGGGCGGGGAACTGGTCGATGTTGACGCCGGTGCCGCCCGCGGTGGAGTGCCGGAGGTAGCGGTAGGCGTCGCCGGTGACGCCCGCGTACTGGGTGAAGTAGGTGCCGTAGCTGATGTCCCGCAGCCGGTTCACCTTCTCGTCGCGCGTCATGCCCGCCATCCAGTCGGTGTCGCCGTCGAGCACCTCGATGAGCTTTTGCTTGCTCGCGTCGTCGAGGGGCGCACCCGCGAGTGTCTGCGCCGCGGAGAAACCTTTGCCCACGTGGTCGCGGCCCCAGATCTCCTTGGCGAAGAAGGTCGCGCGGCCGCGGACGCCGTGGCGGGCGTAGAAGCCGCGGTCGAAGTACGTGGTCTCGAACTTCTTCAGGTCGATGCCGAGGTCCGCGAAGATCCCGAACGCCTCGGGCGGGTAGGCGCTCGGGTTCTCGATCGACTGCGAACCGCCGTAGCCGATCAACGTGCGGCCGTTGACGGTGAATTCGTTGCGCTTGGCATGCCCGCCGAAGTCGTCGTGCGGGTCGAGGATGAGGATCTTCGCCTTGGGGTTCACGTCGCGCAGGTAATAGTGCGCCGCGGACAGGCCGCTGATGCCGGCGCCGACGACGACGAGGTCGTACGGCCGGTCGGTCTGCGTCGGCTCCCCGGCCTTGTCCCAAAATGTGCCGTCGCGCAGGGAGTGCGCGACCTCGAACGACCCGGCGTGGCTGCCGCGCATCCCGGTGAGCGCGGGCGGGTACGGGCCGGCCGGTTTCCCGGCGGGGGAGGCCCCCGCTCCGCCCGGGGCTGCCGCACCGGGCTCTTCCGCGGCGGAGGCGGAGCCGGCGAACGCCGTGCCGGCGGCCGCGGCGCCGACCGCCACCGCCACGCCGTCGAGGAAGTCGCGCCGGGTGATCCGGCGCTTCATCCCCAACTCTTCGTCCGACCAAGAGGATTCGTGCATGAGTAGACCGCCCTCGGAACAGGTGGCTGGTATGCCAGGGGACTGTAACGAGGCGGCGGCGTAAGCGGAAGGCCTAATGCCCACGGCGTTGACGTAATTTGTGGGCGGGGCGGAACAGGCCGCGGGCTCCGGCGCCGCCCGCGGGCCGGGCGCTGTGAAGTCCCCGAAACGCGAGGTCTACAAGCGGAGTTTGCGGCGCGGCGGGGGGACGTCGAGGTCGGTGGCCCGGGGCGGTTCGGGGCCGTCGGGGCCCCAGCGGAGCAGGCGGCGGATCGGGAGGATGACGTGCGTGTGTCCGTACATCTGCGCGGGATAGGTTCGTCCCGCCGCGTCGAGGACCGGCACGGCCTCGTCATATGCCGCGCGCACCGGATGACCGGCGGGCAGCCGTTCCTCGGCCATGGGCACGTCCTGGAAGGGGCGGCAGCGGAGCACGGCCGACCGCGGGGTCGAGCAGGGCAATCCGATCGGGATCCAGCCGTCGCCGCTCCGCCGTACGACCCGCCAGCCCCACGGGAGGAAGAAGGCGTCGGGGTACCGCGCCTGCACCGGCCGGTCGGGCGCCGGCCCCGACGGTTTCAGCAGCGCCGGATCCAGGAAGTAGGGGTAGTCCAAGGCGACCGTTCCTTCGCCGGACGCATCGAGCGGGCGCGTCACCGCCGCATGGCGATCGACAGGAGGTTCGCCGCGGCCGGGCGCGTCCAGACGCACATACCCGTCCGCCCGGACCACGCGGTAGCGGGTTCCGTGCACGACGAGATCGTTCGCCCGACCCTCCCGGAGCATCCGAATGCCGGCCTTGACCCGTCGGCGGTGTGCGCGGTCGTGCCGTTGTTGCAGGGCCGCGATCCACAGCCGGAAAACGAGGCTGTTGCGCGCATCCTGCGGCGTCTCGCTCATGATGCCGCACATGACGTCCCGGCGGTCCGCGTCTTCCGGCGCCTCGGCGAGCACGCCGAAGAAGGTGTCGAGCCGCAGGAAGCAGCCTGAGCCGGCCGACGCGTTCGCGCTGTCGGCCGGCCGCTCGGGCGGTGTGGCTTCCCGGTGTTCCCGGGATGCGTCCGCGCGGCGCTCGATGGCGCCGGTCCCGTAGATGTTCATGAATCGGATCGTGGCGCAGTCCGCGTGAATCCGGCAGGTGTTCGGCCCCCTCGGCGCGCGGCGGGCGTGACCCGTTGCGTCAGGCGTCCGGGCGGGCCAGCGCGACCAGTTCGTACTCCTCCATGGCCACCAGCTGGACCTTCGTCACCTTCAGGCTCTCGCTGCGGACCGCGGCCTGCGCCGCGCGGGAGGCGGCCATCGCCGCCCGGTCGCGGAAGAGGGTGCCGACGAGGGCGCAGCCGGCCTCGGCGTTCATGAAGAGCGTCGCGCCGACCAGGCCGTCGATGGCCTCCAGCTTCGGGCGGCCGACGCCGACGAAGGTGTCGGCGAAGTGCTCGGCTTCGGAGGGGTCGAACTCCAGGCGGCCCGTGCGCATTCCGGCGCCCGGGCCGAGCTGCGGGGCAGGGGTGTACGACACCGCCTCCCACTCCTCGGTGGCCACCGTCGCAGCGAACGGCGCCAGCAGCGCCCGGCGCCGCTCGCCCAGCTGCCGGTCGCTGGCCGCGCGGGCGTGGTCGCTGTCCCACCACGAGCCGATGAGGATCTTGCCGAGGTCGCGGTCGGCGAACAGGCCGAAGCGGCGGAAGCCGGGCTGGGCCTGCAGGAGCCCGGGGGCTTCGCTGCGCAGTCCGTCGAGTGCGGCGTCGATCCGGGCGGGGTCGCCGGTGGCGTACGTGGTGCGCACGTACATGGGGTCCTGCATGGTTCGTCCCTCTCTCGTCCCGCTCCGGGGCCGGCGGACCGGCGCCGATGGCTTTCCGTTCCATCGGACGCCGGAGAACCATGACGCGCAACGCCGGTGCGCCGTCCGGGGCAGCGGGGACCCCCGGTCGGCTCAGGCGGTCGCCGCCGCGCCGGCCGGCGGGATGGGCGCGAACAGCGGCGGCTCTTCGTGCGGGAAGAGCACGGTGGGGCCGTAGAGCCAGTCGACGAAGGAGTAGTCGTAGGTGTCCCGGGCCCGCAGCAAGGCGTTGCGCCGAGTGCGCGGGACGCCGTCGAGGTGCCAGAGTTCGCCCCACTTGCGCGACGTGGTGACGACGCGGCGGCAGTGCTCGGGGCGGTGGTCGCCGCCAGCGAGGTCCTTTCGGATCTGACATGGCTGGTCGCCCAGGCCGAGGCGTGATCCGCCCCGCGAGGCTGCGCAAGACGGGTGAAGTCCGGACGCCGTCCCGGTGATCCGCGTTTGCCTCCGCATCCCCCGGGAAGCCCTGGACCCGCGGCCGAGCGAGGGATCGGAGGCATACCGTGCTGGACCAGGACAGCGGGAAGCCCACTGTCACGACACGCGTACCCGGGCGGTTGGACCGGCTGCCGTGGTCGGTGTGGCACACCCGGATTCTCATCGGTCTGGGTTCGGTATGGATCCTCGACGGGCTTGAGGTCACCGTCGTCGGGAACGTCGCCGGGCGGTTGTCGGAGCCCGGGAGCGGGCTGGACATCACCTCCGCGCAGGTCACCGGCCCGGCCGCGGCGCTGTACGTTGCCGGGGCCTGCGTCGGCGCGTTGGTGTTCGCGTGGCTGACCGACCGCTATGGCCGCAAGAAGCTGTTCATGGTCACCCTGGGGGTGTACCTCGCCGGTACCGCGCTGACCGCGCTGTCGGTCGAGGCGTGGATGTTCTTCGCGTTCCGGTTCGTCACCGGCTTCGGGATCGGCGGCGAATACGCCGCCATCAACTCGGCGATCGACGAACTCATGCCCGCGCGCTTCCGCGGGCGGGTCGACCTCGCCGTGAACGGCACGTTCTGGGCGGGCGCGGCGGCCGGTGCGCTGCTGTCGGTGTTCATGCTCAACACCGCCTACTTCCCGATCAACGTCGGTTGGCGGCTCACCTTCGGACTCGGCGTGGTGCTCGGCTTCGTCATCCTGCTGGTGCGCCGCCACGTGCCCGAATCACCACGCTGGCTCTGCCTGCACGGCCGGGCCGACGAGGCCGAGGAACTCGTCGACGACGCCGAGGAACGCATCGTCGAGCATGCGCGGGAGCACGGCAAGGACGTGGAACTCGCGCCGGTCACCCGGGATCTGACGATCGACCCGAACAAGGACGCCGGGCTGGGGGCGATCGCCCGCACCCTGGTGCGCGACTATCCCAAGCGTTCGGTGCTGGGCTTCGCGCTGTTCGTCGGGCAGGCGTTCCTCTACAACGCGATCACCTTCGGCTTCGGCTCGATCCTGGAGAAGTTCTACGACGTCCCGAGCGATCGCACCGGCTACTACTTCGCGGTCATCGCGGTCGGCAACCTGCTCGGCCCGCTGCTCCTCGGGCACCTGTTCGACACCGTGGGCCGCCGCGTCATGATCACCACGACGTACATCGGCAGCGGCGTGCTGCTCTTCGGCACCGCGTGGCTGTTCGGCGCCGGGCACCTGAACGCGGTGACGCTGACGGCTTGCTGGTGCGCGGTGCTGTTCGTCGCGTCGACCGGGGCGAGCAGCGCGTACCTGACGGTGTCCGAGATCTTCCCGATGGAAGCCCGGGCGTCCGCCATCGCGCTGTTCTACGCGGTCGGCACCGCGGCCGGCGGGATCGCCGGGCCGCTGGTGTTCTCCGACCTCACCAAGACCGGCGTCGTGTCGGACACCGTGCTGGCGTTCTGCATCGGGGCCGCGCTGATGGTCGCGGCGGGCCTCGTGGCGGCGTTCCTCGCGGTGCGCGCGGAACGCCGCTCGTTGGAGGACATCGCCGCGCCGCTGACCTCCGTGCCGCGGAAGGCGGTTCCGTAGCGGTCCGGCGGCCGGCGCCGCGGTCAGGCCGGGATCTTCACCGGTTCCTCGCTCCGCGCGTCCGCGGGACGGTCCGGCGGGTCGACCGCGAGATGCGGGAGGATCCGGTCGAGCCACGCGGGCAGCCACCAGTTCGCGCGGCCGAGGAGGTGCATGACGGCCGGCACAAGGATCATGCGCAGGATGAACGCGTCCAGGGCGACGGCGCCCGCCAGGCCGATGCCCGCCATCATGCCTTCGCGGTCGCCCGTCAGGATGAACGAGCTGAACACGAAGATCATGATGAGCGCCGCCGAGTTGATGACCCGTCCGGTGCCCGCCTGGCCCACCCGGACCGCGCGCGCGTTGTCGCGGGTGTGCAGCCACTCCTCGTGCATCCGGCTGACCAGGAACACCTGGTAGTCCATCGACAGGCCGAACAGCAGCGGCAGCATGACGACCGGCAGGAAGGACACGATCGGGCCCTCCTTGCCCAGCCCCAGCAGGTCCATGCCCCAGCCCCACTGGAACACCATCACCAGCAGGCCGAACGACGCCGCCGCGGCGATCAGGTTCATCACCGCCGCGGTCACCGGCACCAGGAGGCTGCGGAACGCCACCAGCATCAGCAGCGCGCCCAAGCCGACGATCAGCGCGACGAACCCGGGCATCCGGTCGCCGACCACCGCCGCGAAGTCCTTCTGCAGCGCGGTCTCCCCACCGACGTGGACCTTCAGCGTGGTGCCGCGTTCGGCATCCGGCACGGTCTCGTCGCGCAGCCGGTCGACGAGCCTGTCGGTGGCGAGCGCCTGCGGCGACGTCGACGGGACGACGCGGAGCGCGCGCGTCGCGGAGGCCAAGCCGCCGTCGTCGGGCAGCGGCATGACGTCCGCACGCACCACCCCGGGCGTGCGCCGCACGTCCTCGACCAGCGTGTCGAACGCCCGGGCGTCGCCCGGTCCGTGCAGCTCGGCGACCATCAGCAGCGGTCCGTTGAAGCCCGGCCCGAAGCCTTCCGCGAGCATGTCGTACGCCTGCCGCACGGTCTGCGACGTCCGCTGGTTCCCCTGGTCGTTGGCGCCCAGCCGCAGCGACAGCACCGGCACGGCGAGCGCCGCCATCACGGCCAAGGCGACCGTGCCCAGGACCCGCGGGTGACGCTGGACGAAGCCGGCCCAGCGGGCGGCACCGCTGCCGGCCTCCGCGGAATCCGCCGGGTCCGGTCCGGACGCGGCCAACGCCCGCCGCTCCTTCCGGCTGAGCGCGCGAAGGCCGAGGACGCCGAGCAGCGCGGGCAGCAGCGTCACCGCGGCCAGCACGCTCACCACCACGACCAGGATCGTGGCGACGGCGAGGCCGTCCAGCAGCGTGATGTCGACGGTGAACAGCGCCAGCAGCGCCACCCCCACCGTGCCGCCCGCGAACAGCACCGCCCGGCCCGACGTGTCCAGCGACCGCACCGCCGCTTCCTCGGGAGACAGCCCGGCCTTCAGCCCGTTGCGGTGCCGCGTCACGATGAACAGCGCGTAGTCGATGCCGACCCCGAGCCCGATCAGGCTGCCCAGCAGCGTGGCGAACTCCGGGATGTCGGTGACGTGGCTCAGCAGAACGACCGCGGACAACCCCGTGCCGACCGCGAACACCCCGCTCACCAGCGGCAGCAGCATCGCGAACAGCGAACCGAACGCGAAGAACAGGATGACCCCGGCCGCCACGATGCCCACGATCTCGGCGAGCCCGGCCGGCGGCGCCTGCGCGTCCGCGATCGCCGGACCGCCCAGCTCGACCCGCAGGCCGGGCATGCGGGCCTCCTTCGCCCGGTCGACCAGCCGCTTGGTGTTCCCCTTGTCCAGTTCGAACTGCTGCTTCACGAACGTGATCTCGGCATAGGCGACATGCTCGTCCGCACTGACCTGCGCGGCGCCGGCGGGCTCGTACGGGCTCGACACCTTCCCCACGTCCGGCATACGCGCGACGTCCGCGAGCAGCGCGTCGATGCGCTCGCGAACCGCCGGGTCGCGGACGCTGCCGCGCTCGTTCTCCCACACGATCGTGTCGACGTCGCCCGCCTGGTCCGGCACCGCCTCCCGCAACCGGTCGTACGCCGCCGACGAGCCGGTACCCGGAATCCTGAAGACGTTCGAATACGCCGTCCCCGCGCTCACGGCCGCCGCCACCGTCCCGAACAGCAACCCCACCCACAACACGAGCACCACCGAACGGTGCTTGAGACACCACCGTGCCCAGGCCGCCATGGCCGCCCTCCCGATCGTCGTCCGGGACCCGCCCGGAGATCCGTCTGCCGGCCCCAGACTCGGTCGGCGGCGGCCGCGGAACGACCGGCGGTACGGCGACTCACAAGAAGCTCACAACCTACGCCCCGGAGTTCCGCAAGCCCGCGGTCGATAATCGGAACATGAGCAGCAGTCAGGCACGAGGCGGAGCAACCGTGTTGGTGGTCGAAGACGAGCCGAGCATCGCGGACGTCCTGGCCATCACCCTGCGGTTCCACGGATTCGACGTGGTCACCGCCGACGGCGTCCAGACGGCACTCGCCGCCGCCCGCAGCACCCGGCCCGACGCCGTCCTCCTGGACATCTCCCTCCCGGACGGCGACGGACGCCAGGTGTGCCGCATCCTGCGCGCCGAGCGGCCCGAACTGGCCGTCGTCTTCCTCACCGCCCGCGACGCCCCCGCGGACATCGTCAAAGGCCTCACCCTCGGCGGCGACGACTACATCACCAAACCGTTCAACGTCGACGAACTCGTCGCCCGCACCCGCGCCGTGCTGCGCCGCACCCGCCCCGCGGCGGCCGAGACCGCACCGCCCGCGCCGCGCCCGCCCGTCCTCCGGCACGGCGACCTGGAACTGGACGAGGCCACCTACCTGGCCCGGCGCGGCGACCACAGCGTGGAACTCACGCCCACCGAATTCGCGCTGCTCCGCCACTTGATGCGGCACGCCGACCGGATCGTGCCCAAGGAGCAACTGCTGCGCGAGGTGTGGCGGTACGAGCACACCGTCGAATCCACCGTGGTCGAGACCTACATCAGCTACCTGCGCCGCAAGCTCGACCCGCTCGCCGCCGACGGGACGCCGCTCATCACCACGCGCCGCGGCGTCGGCTACGGGCTCGCCCCGGCGGTCGGCGGCGCCGCGTGAGACGGCACCACCGGCCCGGCTCCGCCGAACGGCGCCCGCACTCCGTCGCGATGCGCGCCAAACTGGCGCTCAGCAGCATCGTCGTGCTGGCCGTCGGACTGGCGCTGCTGATCTGGTTCAGCATGATGGGCATCCGCCACTACCTGCTGTCCGGGATCGACAACGACCTGACGTCCGGGCGCGACAGCATCGAGCAGACCCACATGACGCGGGCGCAGCTCTCCGTCATCGGCTCGGTGCTGGGGCTGCACGACGCGCTGGAGGCGGCCGGGCTGCACGGGAACACGTTCGTCCTCGTCGACGCGCAGGGCACCGCGCTGCCGCTGGCCGGGAGCGACCCGAGCCCGGTGCAGCGCGCCCTCGCCGCGGCGATCCGCGGCCCGAGGGGCACGCCCGCGCACGAGAAGCCGTTCGACGTGTCGGCCGGCGGGAAGTCCTACCGCGCGGTGGTCGCCGCGCTGCCCGACGGCGAGTTCGTCCTGCTGGCCCGGACCATGGACGACGCGAACGGGGTGGTGGACAAGGTCGTCCACATGGAACTCGCCGTCGGCGGCGTCCTCGTGCTCTTGCTCGGCACGTTCATCTACTGCGGTGCCCGCTGGCGCCTGCGGCCCCTCGAGGACATGGTCGACACGGCCTCCGGCATCGCGGAAGGCGGACCCGACCGGCCCGACTTGTCCGCGCGGGTGGCGCCGCGCAAACGCTCGTTCGCCGAAGTCGAACAACTGCGTACCGCGCTCAACGCGATGCTGCACCAGGTCGAAGGAGCGTTCAAAACCCGCGAGCACGCCGCCGCCCACCTCAAACAGTTCGTCGCGGACGCCTCCCACGAGCTGCGCACGCCGCTCGCGGCCATCCGCGGATATTTGCAGCTGTACGAGAAGGGCATGCTGACCACGCCGGAGGAGGAGCGCCGCGCGCTGAGCCGGATGAGTTTCGAAGCCGAGCGGATGGCCCGGCTCGTGGACGAACTCCTCGCCTTGGCCCGGCTCGACCAACGGCCCAGCGTGCAGTGCCGGCCGGTCGACCTGGCGGCGCTGGTGCGCGGCGCGGCCGCCGACCTGAGCGCGCAGCAGCCGGAGCGGCGGGTCGAGGTGGACGTGCCGGACGCCTGCCTCGTCCTCGGCGACGAGGCGACGCTGTGTCAGATCGTGGCCAACCTGCTGGCAAACGTGCGGACGCACACGCCGGTGTCCGCGGACGTGCGGGTCACCGTCGCCGACGACGGCGACCGCCGGCGCGTGCTGCGCGTCCGCGACGAAGGCCCCGGGATGCGCCCGCAGGACGCCGAACGGATCTTCGACCGGTTCTTCCGCGCCTCGCGGGACGGGGGAGCGGCGGTCGACGGCGCCGCCCCTGCCGAGACCGGCAGCGGCCTCGGCATGGCCGTGGTCCGGGCCGCCGTCGCGGCGAACGGCGGCACGGTCTCCGTCGACACCGCCCCGGGCGCGGGGCTCACCGTCGAGGTCCGGCTGCCCGCGGCGGCGGCCGTGCCCGCCGACGACCGGGCGGCGGAACCTGCGGTGCGGTCGTGACGCCGTGCCGTGCTCAGGCGCTGATCGCGCCCGTCCCCAGGAGGCCGAACAGCAAGACGCCGACGACGATCCGGTAGACCACGAACGCATTGAACGTGTGCCGGGCGACGAACTTGAGCAGCCACGCGATGGACGCGTACGCGACCAGGAACGACACCAGCGTGCCGGCCACGAGCGGCCCGGCACCGGCCCCGGAGCCGAGCGCGTCCTTCAGCTCGTACAGCCCGGCGCCGGTGAGGGCCGGGATGCCGAGGAAGAACGACAGGCGCGTGGCGGCGACCCGGTCGAGGTCGAGGAAGAGCCCGGTGGAGATCGTCGCGCCGGAGCGGGAGAAGCCGGGGAACAGCAGCGCGAGGATCTGCGAGCAGCCGACGAGCATCGTGTCCATGAGGGAGGTGTCGTCGTCGCCGCGCTTGTGGCGGCCCACTTGGTCGGCCGCCCACATCACCGCACTGCCCGCGATCAGCGACCCGGCCACCACCCACAAGGAGGCGAGCGGGCCGTTGATCAGCGGCTTGGCGGCGAGGCCGACGACCACGATCGGGATCGTGGCGTAGATGACCCACCAGCCGAACTTGTAGTCGTGGTGGTACCGCTCCTCCGGCTCCCGCAGACCGCGCGTCCACGCGGTGGCGATCCGGGCGATGTCCTGGGCGAAGTACACCAGCACGGCGGCGATCGCCCCGACCTGGATGACCGCGGTGAACCCCACCACGGCGGTGTCGTCGACCGGGATGCCCATGATCCCTTCGGTGATCTTCAGATGCCCGGTCGAGGACACGGGCAGGAACTCCGTGACCCCTTCGACGATGCCGAGGACGACCGCTTGGCCGAGGCTGATGGCGCTCATGGGTCCTTCCGGGGTGGAGCGGAGGCGTCGCGCTGCCGCGATCGGCGGCGGGGCGGGGGAGACGGAGTCTGCCTCCGGTCCCCGGATACAGGCTTACCGCCGCAAGGCCGGTCGTCGGCCGTTCGGCACGTCGGCCATTCGGAGGAATCCGCCGGGGCGGCTCAGCCCCACACGGCCTGGGCCGCCGCGGCACCCGTGAACGCGGCGCCGAGACCGGCGGCGACGCGCCAGCTCGGCGGGCGGGATCTGGGCGGTCGACGTGCGCCGGGCCCGGGGTGGCACGGCGCTACGTTGAGGAGGTGGGAGAAAGGCGTCGGGCGTGGCCGGGGGCGCTTCCCGCCGGGCGCTGGGCGGCCGTGGGAGAGGCGCTGTGAGCGGGCGGTCCGCGAGTCGGCGGATGATGTGGCCGCTGTATGCGGCCGGGTTCACCACGGCATTCGGCGCGCACGGTATTGCCGCCAACCTCGGGGCGGAGCCGCTCCGCTCGGTGCTCTACCTCGGCGTCCTGCTGGCGCTGTACGACGGCGCGGAGGTGGTGCTGAAGCCGGTGTTCGGGACGCTGGCCGACCACGTGGGCGCACGGCCGGTGCTGGTGGGCGGACTGATCGGCTTCGCGGGGGCATCGGCGCTGTTCGTCGCCGTCCGCGACCCGGGCTGGCTGTGGGCGGCACGGCTGGGACAGGGCGCGGGGGCATCGGCGTTCTCTCCGGCCGCGTCCGCGCTCGTGGCCCGGCTGAACCCCCGGGCCGGGCACGGGCGGGCGTTCGGCACGTACGGCTTTGCGAAGAGCATCGGTTACACGGCGGGCCCGCTGCTCGGCGGCGTACTGGTGTGGACGGGCGGCCTGACCCTGCTGTTCGCGGTCCTGACGGCGGTCGCGGCGGCAGTCGCGCTCTGGGCGGCGGCCGCGGTGCCCACCGTACCCCCGCTGCCCAAGACCCGGCAGACCTTGGCCGACCTCGCCCGCCGCCTCACCGATGGCGCGTTCCTCCGCCCGGTCACCGCTCTGGCGGCGGCGACGGCGGCACTGTCCGTCGGCGTCGGCTTCCTCCCCCTGGCCGGCCGCACCGACGGCCTGTCCCCGGTGGCTACGGGCGCCGCGGTCTCGGCCCTGGCCCTGTGTGCGGCCGTGACCCAACCCCAGGCGGGTCGCGCGCTGGACGCGGGACACCTGACGGCTCGCACCGGAGTGACCGCGGGTTTGGTGTTGATCGCGTGCGGCTTGGCGGCGGCGGTGCTGCCGGGCGTCCTCGGCTTGCTCCTCGCGGCTGTACTGATCGGCATGGGGACGGGTGTCATCACCCCGTTGGCTTTCGCCGCGTTGGTTGCCGGCACGCCGCGGGAACGTCTGGGCCAGACCCTGGGGACCGCCGAGCTTGGGCGGGAACTCGGCGACGCGGGAGGCCCGTTGCTGGTCGCGTCGATTGCGGCGGGGGCCTCGCTGGGGTGGGGGTTCGTGGTGCTGGGGGTGGTGCTGGGGGTGTCGGCGGTGGTGTCGTCCGGTCGGTGGCGCGACTGACGCTTCTCGGTGGGGTGCCGACACCCGGACGCTCTTCGGCAGCGGGCCGCTTCGCGCGCACTGATTGCGGAGAATAGTCGTCAGCCACCCCCGCAGCCGCCGTTCCCGCTCAGCTCTGAGGACCTCCCTTGCCCACCACCCGCCTCCTCCTCACCACCGACACCCACATCCCCCGGCGCGCCCGGCTCCTCCCCGAGCCGCTCCTCGCGGCCATCAGCGCCGCCGATGTCGTCGTGCATGCCGGGGACTGGGTGGACGAGGCCACGCTCGACCTCTTCACCGCGCGGGCGCGGCGGCTTGTTGCCGTGTACGGCAACAACGACGGGCCCGAGCTGCGGGCCCGGTTGCCCGAGGTCGCGCGGGCCGACGTCGACGGGCTGCGGTTGGCGGTCGTGCACGAGACCGGGGCCGCGGCCGGGCGGGAACGGCGTTGTGCGGCACGGTTTCCGGACACCGACCTGCTGGTCTTCGGGCACAGCCACATCCCGTGGGACACCACCGCCCCCGGCGGCCTGCGCCTGCTGAACCCCGGCTCGCCGACCGACCGGCGCAGTCAGCCGCAACACACGTACATGACCGCCGACGTCACCGACGGCGTGCTGACCGACGTGCGGCTGGTCGCGCTGTAGCGGATCCGGGCGTTCGCCTTCCGCTTCCGCAACGGCCCGTTGGTCCGATGTGGTGAATTCGTGCGGGCAACGGAGGAGTTGTGGTTTCGGCCGGGGAGGACATCTCCGCCAGGGTGCGCGGACGCGTACCGGTTCCACGAAACGACCCCGGGGTGTGCTTTGACGACCGCCGACCGCACGAAAATCGACCGCCGGAGCATGTTCCGCCTGACCTCGGCCGCCGCGGTCGGCGCCGGCCTCGCCGTCGGCGTCGCGGGGGCCGCGGAGGCCGCGCCGGCGCGTGCCGGGCAGTTCGTGCTGACGGGCAAGCGCTCCGGCGCGAATATCCCGAACGTGCTGACCCCGGGCGCGGGCTACTTCGTGCACTACGACCTGACCGACGCGAACGGCAAGGCGGCAGGCACCGAGAGCGCGTTCACCGTCCCGGTCACCGTCGGCCTCGACGGCGCCCTCGTCGTCTCGACGCTCGTCCTGGTCCTGAACGACGGCCAGATCACCGCCAACGCCGCCTTCCAGCGTCCGCTGCCCTCGGTCACCGAGATCGCGACGACGTACACCCCGTGGTCCCACACCTTCGCCGTCACCGGCGGCACCGGCACGTACGTCGGCGCCTCCGGCACGATCACCATCGACCACCCGACGAAGGACGACGACAAGCTGACGATCGACCTGAAGTAGCGAAGCCGCGCGGGAGAGGCCCGCGGCGTCCCGGGCCCATCGGCCCGCGGACGCCTTTCGCGCGGCCCGACGTAGGCTGCCGATGTGGGACCAACGCGTGGTGGCGGGCGCACCCCGGCGGGGCCGGTGGTGCCGGACCCGTATGTCTCGGTGGTGCGGCGGCCCTCGCTGCCGTCGCTCGCGCCGTTCGTCCGGGTGATCGGGTACGCGGGGGAGGCGGGCGGAGGCTCATTCCCGCAGGCCGCTGAGCTGGTACTGCCGAACGGCGGGCTCCAGCTCCTGGTGAACCTCGACCGGGACGAGCTGGGCTCCCGCGCGGCCGGTGCCGATCGGCTCACCCGCGGGGCGGCGTTGCAAGGCCCGCAGTCCGGGCCCGTCGTGGTCGAGCCGGAGCAGCAGCGGGCCGTCGTGTGGGCGGCTTTCCATACCGCCGGGGCGGGGCCGTTCGCCGCGGTGCCGTTGGCCGCGGTGCGGGAACGGCTGGTCGGGCTCGAGGACCTGTGGGGGCGGGGCGGGGCCGTCCTGCGCGAACGGCTGCTGGAGGCCGCGGCGGCCGGGGGACCGCAGGCGTGCCTGCGGGAACTCGAGGCGGCTTTGGCGGAGGTTGCCGCACCTGAGCGCGCGCCGGACCCCGCGGTGCGCATGGCCGCCGCGCGGCTCGGCCGCGGCGTGTCGGTGGCCGAGGCCGCGGACGGGATCGGCTGGACCACGCGGCGGCTGTCCGCCGCGTTCGCCGCGCAGGTCGGGTTGTCGCCGAAGCGGTACGCACGGATCCGGCGCTTCCAGCGGCTCCTCGCCCGGGTGAACGGCGAACCCGAAAGCCACGATTGGGCGTTGCTCGCGGCCGAGGTCGGCTACCACGACCAGGCCCACCTGATCCACGAGTTCCGGGCGCTCGCCGGGATGACGCCGACCGCGTACGCCCCGCGGTCCGCCGCCGCGCTCAACCACGTGCCGCTGCTCGGGTGACCGCGCCGCGCCCGCGCCGATTCCTACAATCCCGGGCGCCGGTCACGGGCAATCCTGGACCCATGACGAACACCGACATCCACGGCCTCTACGCACGCCTCGTCGTCTCCGACGCCGCGCGGGCGATCGACTTCTACCGCTCGGCGCTCGGCGCCGAGGAGGTCGAGCGATACACCGACAAGGACGGCCACATCGTGCACGCCATGCTGCGCATCGGCGGCGTGCCGATCGCTGTCAAGGACGAGGGCATCGACCCCCACCCGAACGCGCTCGGCGGCACCCCCGTGATCATCGCCCTGGAGGTGGCCGACGCCGACGCCGTGGCCGACGCGATGGTGCGCGGCGGCGCGACCGTCGTGTTCCCCGTGAGCGACCAGCACTACGGCCAGCGCAGCGGCCGCCTCGCCGACCCGTTCGGCCACGTGTGGATGATCGCCCAGCCCCTCGAATCGCTGACTCCCGACGAACTCCAGCAGCGCATGCAGGAACTCGACGGCTAGGGCGTTTCTGGTGTGAATATCCACCAGAAACGCCCTGGTGCGTCCGGTCGCCAGGCCCGGAGTGCCGGTCGCCCGGCGAGTGAGCGGCCGGCCTCGCGGGCCGCGGTGAGGGCCTCGGGGCGCCTGCTCGAGACCGCCCGCGAACTCGTCGTGGAGCACGGCGTGGAGCAGGCGTGGAGCACGTGACGATGGACGGCCTGGCCGAACGTGCCGGGCTGGGCAAAGGCACCGTCTTCCGTCGCTTCGGCGCCCGGGCGGCATCTTCCGGGCCCTGCTGGGCGCGGCCGAGCGGCAGTTCCAGGAGCAGGTCCTCTCCGGCCCCTCGCCGCTCGGTCCCGGCGCCGACCCTGTGGCGCGGCTCGCCGCATACGGCCGCGCGCGCATCGCGTCCTTCTCGACAACCACGCTGTCGCCCGCGCGGCACTCGACCGCGCCCAGCCGATCCGGGCCGGCGACGCTTCCGTGTCCCAGCTCCATATCCGGGTGCTGCTGGGGCAGGCCGACGTACGGATGCCCAGCCTGGACGGCCTCTCCCTCCAGCTCACCGCCGCGCTGGAGGGCCCGCTGCTGGTCTACCTGTCCATGTCCGGATCGAGCGTCCCTCCGGCGCGGGACGTCGACGGCCTTCTCGGCGACAGCTGGCAGGCCCTGGTCGAACGCGTCACCGCGCCTCCCCTGACCCCCGAGGCCCGCGTCGGCCGCGATGCCGTCCACGCGGATTCACTCCCCGGCGACCGATGATTTCCCGGTCGCCGGGGAGTCGCTTCTTGCACGGACGCAATTTCGCGAAAGCCGAGCGGAAGTGGAAAGGGATCCCATGGCCATCACCCACGTCCTCGCCGTCGCCCCCGTGCGGGACATCGAGCAGTCGGTCGCGTGGTACGAGCGGCTCTTCGGCCGGCCCGCCGATCTGAGGCCCATGCCCGGGCTCGCCGACTGGCACCTCGCGGTCGGCGGGTGGCTGCACGTGTTCCAGGACCCGGAGCGGGCCGGGGCGACGCTGGTGAACTTCGCCGTCGAGGACCTCGACAAGGAGACCGCCGCCTTGGCCCAACGCGGTCTGGTGCTCGGCCCGGTGCAGCCCGGCGCGGGCGGCACCGCCCGGTTCGCCGCGATCGAAGACCCGGACGGGAACCGGGTCACGCTGATCGAGAACCCGGCGGCCTGACCCGTCAGACCTCGGCCTGCCGCCCTGCCGCGTCCAGGTAGGCCACGGTCGTCGCGTCCGCGTGCGGCAGGAGGAGCACGCGGAGTTCCTCGGCGGCCGCCTTGACCAGGTGGCCGTCACGCGCGGCCTGGACGGTTTCGAGCAGGAAGACCACGCGGCGGGAGTCCTCGGTGACCCGCGTGCGGTCGGCGTCGCGGTGGTTCCAATGGCGGGTGAGGACACCCGACGCATCGCTGTAGACGACCTCGCCGGGCTTGGGCGTCTCGACCGTGCCGGGTTCGCCCAGCGGGGTGAACCGCTCGGTGCCGTCGGCGTAGTGGATCGCGATGTCGCCCGCGACGCGGTCCAGGTCGAACGCCCCCGCGGGCAGTCCGTGCCGCACCGAAACGGCGTTGTACGAGTCGACCGCCGGGTTGATCCGCGGCAGCGCGCCGCGCTTGGCGAGGCGGCGCCCGAGGGCGTCGACACTGGGCCGGATCCGCCGCGGGTTGGTCCCGAAAGCCCGGTAGGCCGCGTGCCAGGCCTCGATGCGCGGGTCGGTCTCGTCGGCGGGCTGCCACGTGCCCGCGGCCAAGTCGCCTTCGAGCCCGGCGACCGCCGCCTCGGTGACGGGCCACGGCTCGTGCCCGCGCAGTCCGGTGGCGACCACGAGGGCGATCAGCGTGTCGGGGAAGGCGTCGGCGACGGCGGCGTCGAGGCGGAGAGTCGGCAAGGCACGGATTCCGTTTCCTGAGGCGTCCCGAGGGCGGAGACGCCCCGACCTTGCCGCGCCGCGGCGGCCGGACGCAACCGGACGCGCGGTGGGCGGCGACGATCTGTTCTCCCCGGCTCGCGGCGAGGGCGGACCAACCCTCTCAATCCATCGCCCCCGTGACCAGCTCGTGCCCCAGCAGAGCCCCGCCGAAGACCACGAACCCGGCGCCGATGAACCACGACTCGACGACGAGGAGCGTGCCGACGGTGCCGTAGGTGACGGCATTGCTGACGATCAGGGGAGCGAAGACCAAGGTGGAGAAGAGCCGCAGGCCGACCAGTCCGACGATGGTGGCGATAGCGCCCGGGGACAGGAAGCGGGCGGGGACGCGGCCGCCGAGGAGGAAGTAGGGGCTCCACCAGAAGAACAGCCAGCCGCCGATGACGATGACGACGACCCGGATCACGCTGTGGGACGCGCTGTCGAGGGGCAGGTCGCGGCTGGCCGCCATGCCGAACAGGTAGAGGCTGAGCACGGCGAGCCAGATCGTGCCGCGCCACGCCCGGTGCCACGCGCCGACGGTCAGGCCCCAGATCTTGGCGTAGCCGGTCTGCACGCTGGAGGCGAAGGTCAGGCCGAACACCGCGAGGATGGCGAGGCTGAACGCGCTCGTGGTGCTCAGCACCTGGCGCGGCGCGGTGAACAGATCCTGCACCGAGGCGGCTGATCGGCCGGAGATCCCCATCGCGTCCACGATCCACCCGCCGAACCCGGGATAGGCCACGTCCTCGGGCAGCGGGTTCGCCGCGGCCATGACGATGAGCAGCGGCACCAGCGTGACCAGCCCCAGCGCGGCGAAGCCCATCGAACGGTGCATCAGCTCCACGTCGGTGGCGTGCTGGTAGCAGCCCCGCGCACTGGCCACCGACCGCCGGACGCCCGCGTTCCCGGACAGTCTGCGCCCTGCCGCCTGCCGGGCCGCGGTGCGGCGCTGTCGGCCGTCCTGGGCGGGCTCGTCGCGCCGCTCGCTCATGGCGCCCTTCCGTTTCGGTCCGCCGTCTGCCGGCCCGGCGCCGTCGCCGTGGCCTGAATGTGCGCTACCCGGTTGGCGCTCGACTATCCCGCGGGACATGACCGCCACCCCGGTCGGGCGGGCCGTGCCTGTCCGGGCCGCACCCCTCGCCACCTGCACGGACGATTCAATCGCCGGACGTGATTTTCGGCATATGACGGAGCGTCAGATAATGCGTCCGAAAGCGTTGCCTTCGGGGGAGGCTCGTCCCTAGGCTCCCGGCATGTCCGAGAACCTCAAGCCGGAGGAGTTCGTCACACCCTCGCGTGACGACATCCCCGCGATCAGCCGCCAGCACGTGCAGGGCCTGGAAGCCACCGACGACGACTCGGTGTGGATCTACGGCGGGATGAACCACGTCCTCATCCACACGGTCGGCCGGCGCACCGGAAACCTGCACAAGGTCGCGCTGCCGTTCTGGGCGGACAAGGACGGGCACCGCGTCGTCGTCGCGTCGTTCGCGGGCGCGCCGCAGAACCCGGCCTGGTTCACCAACCTCTCGGACCGCACCGCCAACCCGCAGCTGCTGGTGCGCGTGCAGGGTGCCACGTACTGGAGCGACCACGAGGTCCTGGACGGCGACGAGTACACCGCCACCTGGGCCGCGCTGACCGCCGAGCGCCCGTTCTACAAGGACTACCAGGCCAACTGCGACCGCCGGATCCCGCTCGTCCGCCTGCCCGAGACGGTGCGGATCGCCAGCCGCGGCTGAGCACCCCCCTGTGTGGCGAAAACGCCCGCTGCGCCCGGAATCTCCCCGGGGGCGGCGGGCTTTTCCTGTGCCCGGGACCCGTGATGGGGTGGGGTCGCGACGTCGGGACCGCACCACGATCCGTTTGCCCGACCCTTGCGCTTGCATAGTTGCTTAACTGTTGAAGTGTTGTGCATGCTGCATGGTCGACGCCTTGTAGCGCGTACGTGCGGCCATCGCCGTCGGTGTAGGGATTTCGCAACTACGGAACTACTCGCCGCCGGTAACCGTCTCCATCGTTGGACGCGCGCGGCTGCGGGCGCCGGCCGTTGGTACGACGAGCGATGGAGACCCGTGACCGTCCGAGAAGAACAGCAATCGCGTGCCGCGGCCCGACGCGCGATACGCGGCGACCGGCGACGCATCCGGTGGCGCCGGCGATTGCGCACCGCCGGAATCACGACGCTGGTCCTCCTCGTGGTGATCTTCTCCGGCGCCGGCTGGATCTACTACAAGCTGAACAAGGACATCAACACGTTCAGCGACGACGGCGTCGCCCAGGATCGGCCGCCGGACACGTCGCCGGGGCAGAACATCCTGATCCTCGGCTCCGATTCGCGGTCGGGCGACAACTCGGACTTCGCCGGGGGCAGCGCGGAGAACGTCGGCGGGTCCGACACGACGCTCCTCATGCACGTGTACGCGGACCACAAGCACGCCGTCGCGGTGTCCATCCCGCGTGACACGCTCGTCACGGTGCCGTCGTGCCGCCAACAAGACGGAACGTGGACCAAGCCCAAGAACAACGTCAAGATCAACTCGGCGTTCGAGGTGGGGCTGTTCAAGGACGGCAACCCGGCCTGCACCCAGAACACGGTCGAGAAGCTCACCGGACTGCGCGTCGACCACACGATCGTGGTGAACTTCGCCGGGTTCGCCGCCATGACCTCCGCGGTGAACGGCGTCGACGTGTGCATGCCCAAGGACGTGTACGAGGGCGACCTCAACCCCAACCTCGGGCACAAGGGCGCACTGGTCTTCCCCAAGGGCCCGCAGAAGGTCTCCGGGCAGAAAGCGCTCGACTACGTCCGCATCCGGCACGGCATCGGCGACGGCTCGGACATCGGCCGTATCAAGCGCCAGCAGGCCTTCATCTCCAGCCTGCTCAAGGCCATCAAGGCGAAGGGCCTCAGCCCCACGACGCTGCTGCCGCTCGCCGAGTCCGCCGCGAAGTCCATGACGTTCGACCCCGGACTCAACTCGGTCGACAAGCTGCTGTCCTTCGGGCTCGGCCTCAAGGACATCGACCTGCACAACATCAAGTTCAGCACCGTACCGTGGCGCTACCAGGGTGAAGACGTCGCGATCGTGCAGCCGGACGCGAACGCCGTGTGGGCCGCGATCCGCGACGACCGGACCCTCGACAACCAGGACGCGAGCGGCCAGAACGGCCAGAACCCGTCCGCCTCGGCCACCCCGCCCGCGGCGCCCACCACCGCCCCGCCGACGGTCAACGGCAGCGGCATCCGCGTCGGCGTCTACAACGGCACCGTCACCCCCGGCCTGGCCGGCCGTGCCTCGGACATGCTCAAGGCCCAGGGCTTCACCGTGACCGCGGCGGGCACCGCGAAGGTGCAGGACCAGACCACCACGCTGGTCGAGTACGCGGCCGGCAAGGCCGAGCAGGCGAAGACCGTGGCCGCGGCGTTCCCCGGCGCGCAGGTGCGGCAGGCCGACGGCGTCACCGGCATCCGCGTCGTGCTCGGCGCCGATTACGCCGCCACCGGGCCCAAGGCGTCCGGCTCGCCGTCGGCGCCCGCCCCGACCTCGGTGCCCACGAAGGTCGCCGACGACGCGCGGTCGGCGGACGAGGACGTGTGCGCGGACCTGTCGTACGGGTGATCGGCGCCTGACAGGCGAGCATGCCGCGGGGGGCCCGGGGGGGGGGCCCGGGGGCGCCGCCGCCGGAGGGGGCGCCCCCCCCGCCGGCCGGGGGGGGCCCCCCGGGGGGGTGAAAACAAAAAAACACCCCCCCCACC
>NZ_JBMULZ010000023.1:0-124288 GCF_049534875.1 Uniformispora flossi | reverse complement strand
GCGCTGGTGCTGCCCCCCGCGCCCCCGGCGCCCCACACGGCCGCAGTCGTCGGCCGCCTCAAAACCTCTTGGGCGCGGGGATAAGGGCCGCGCCCCGCCGCACATCTCGAAGTAACTCGGACCCGCCGCTCAGACCTCGTCGCCGAGCACCGGCTCGGGCAGCGTCCCCGCGTTGTGCTCGAGCAGGCGCCATCCGCGCGCGCCCGGGCCGAGGACGGACCAGCAGCAGTTCGACAGCGCGCCGAGCGAACCCCAGTTGTCTTCCGGCAGGCCGATCATGCGGCCGATGAGGCAGCGGATCGCGCCGCCGTGCGAGACGACGACCAGCGTCCCGGCGTCCGGCAGCGCTTCGACGGCCTGCGTCACGGCCGCGACCGCGCGGTCCGCGACCTCGGTCTCCAGTTCGCCGTCGCCGCGCCGCACCGGCTCGCCGCGCCGCCAGGCCGCGAACTGCACCGGGAAGCGCGCCTCGATCTCGGCGTTGGTGAGGCCCTGCCACTGGCCCGCGTAGGTCTCCCGCAGGCCCTTGTCGGTGGCCAGTTGGAGACCGGTGAGCGCCACGAGTTCGTTGGCCGTGTCGACGGCGCGCGTCAGGTCCGATGCGAGGATCGCGTCGGGCCGCAGCGCGGCGAGCAGCCGGGCGGCCCGGCGGGCCTGGGCGACGCCGGTGTCGGTCAGCGGGATGTCCGTCTGGCCTTGGAACCGGCGCTCCACGTTCCAGGTGGTCTGCCCGTGCCGCCAGAGCAGGATGCGGCGGGCGTCGCGCGCGCTCAGCTCGCGTCCTCTGCGGGGGACGCGGCGCGGTCGCGGTTGACCCGCTGCACCGACTCGGGCAGCTCGATCTGCGGGCAGTCCTTCCACAGGCCCTCGAGCCGGTAGTAGGCGCGTTCCTCGGCGTGCTGGACGTGCACGACGATGTCGATGTAGTCGAGGAGCACCCAGCGGGCCTCGCGGTCGCCCTCGCGGCGGACCGGCTTCGCGCCCAGTTCGCGCAGCCGCTCCTCGACCTCGTCGACGATGGCCTTGACCTGGCGGTCGTTGGGCGCCGAGGCGAGCACGTAGGCGTCGGTGATGCCGACGATCTCGCTCACGTCGTAGGCGACGGTCTGGGTGGCTTGCTTCTCGGCACACGCCTCGGCGGCGGCGATGACAAGCTCGATGGCGTGGGGAGTGGCGGTCACGATCAACTTTTCCTGAGGCGACGAAGGATGCCTTCCAGGTTCTCACACTGCGCGGGGTCACCGCCGCCGAGTAAGGCCGGGCAAGGCCGGGCGCGGGCGGGGCCGGCGCCCGGTTCCCCGGATCCCGGCCCCGCCCACGGCCCCGTTACGGCTTGTAGTCCTGGCCGAGCGTGATCACGATGTCCGCCAGCATCTGCCCCTGGGCCTTGGTGACCGCCGTCTCGGGCAGGTTCAGGGTGAGGGCGATCTGCTTGGCGGTCTCCAGCCGGGCGTCGTCGCTGTACTGGATGATCGTCGTCGGCTTCGCCTTCGCGTCGACCGGGCCGCCGGGCACGAAGGTGTAGCCGGCGTTGACCATCTTGACGCGCACCGACTCGGCGGCGTTGTTCTTGCCGCTGGCGTCCCCGACCATGACCCGGGCGGGGCCTTCGGCGCGGGGCACGGTGACGGTGCCGCCGAGGATGTTCTTGACCACGGTTCCGGCCGCGGCGGTGTCGAGCATGCCGTCCGGCTGCACGGGCAGGCCCGCCGAGGTGAACTTCTGGGTCTGCACGCCCTTGGCCATCTCGGTGAGGAGGTCGGCCAGGCGGGCGTCGGGCAGCGACGGGTCGGACACGTTGGCGAGGTTCCGCAGCAGGCTCGCGACCAGGTCGGGCTTCTGCGGGAGGCCGCGCAGCACGCCGTTGACGACCCGGCCGAACCGGTCGGAGCCGAGGCCGGGGGCCTCCCCAGGGACCCGGTAGGCGGCGTAGGCGCGGGCCGCGGCACCGCGCACGTTCGACTTGCCGCGCGGCACCAGAACTTGCCCGTCCGGGCCCTTGACCTCCACGTCGGCGTCGAGCTCGATACCGCCGACCATGTCGACGAGGCCTTGCAGCACGGGCTCGCTGACGACCCACGAGCCGTCCATCTTGATGCCGATCAGCTGCGCGAGCGCTTCCCGGGACGCACCGGCGCCGTCGCTCGCCATCAGGCTGCCGAGCGGGACCGGACCCGCCGAGGGGGTGTTGACGATGGTCACCGACGGCACGGTCATCATCGAGGCGGTGCCGCGCGTCGGGTCGTTCGCCAGCACCGCGCTCGCGAGCGCCTGGCCGTCCTTGCCGCGCAGTTGGATCAGCACCGCGCCACCGCTCGCCTGTTGGGCGGCTTTGCCGTCGCCCTTGAACCAGGTCGTGTAGGCGAAGTAGCCGCCGACGCCCACGCCGGCCAGAACCAGCGCGAGGAGCAACGCTATGGCGCGGCCGCGGAGTTGCTTGCGGCGTTCGTCCCGGCGTTCGGAGCGCGTCTCGGCGAACTTCAGCCAGTCGATGACGTCTTCGGACTCTTCGGCCTCGTCGTCGACGAACGCGAACTCGTCGTCGTCGTAGCCGACCCGTTCGCTGTTCGCCCGGCCGGGACGCCCCGCGGCACCCTTGCGCGGCGCGGGACGCGGCTGGCCCGGAATGGGCGGGGCGGCAGGAGCGGCCGGGGGCGGCGCGGCGGGCGCGGCCGGCGTGGACGGGCGCGCGGCGGTGCCGGTGCCGCCGACCTGGACGCGGTAGGAGCCGGTCGTGCTCGACGACTCCGCCGGGTCGGTCGACCCGGGGCGGCGGACCTGCGGCTCGGCGGGCGCGGCGGCGGCCTGCGCGCGGCCGTAGGCGGGCTGCCCGGGCACCTGGCCGGGCGCCTGCGGGGCCGCGTCGGGGCGGACGCCGGACGCCGGGTAGGTCTGGCCGTCGTAGGGGGCGTAGGCGCCGGAATCGTAGTCCGACGGCGGGGCATAGCCGGGCTGGGCCGGTTGCGGGGCGGCGTAGGCACCGGAGTCGTAGCCGGTTTCGTAGCCGTAGCCCGGGGCCTGGGGTTGGGCCGCCGGCCGGCCGGGGGCCTGGGCGTATTGCTGCGGGTCGTACTGCTGTTGCCCGTAAGGGGTGCCGTAAGCCGGGGACTCGTAGGCGGAGTTCTCGTAAGCCGGGGTGTCGTAGCCGTACTGGCCCTGGTCCTGGCCGGGTACGGGGGTGCCGTATCCGGGGTTCGGCGGGTAGCCCTGGCCGTAGCCGTCGCCTTGGCCTTGCTGGTAGGTGCCGTAGGTGGCCGCGGGGTCGTAGCCCTCGGGGCCGGTGGTGCCGTCGCGGTACGGCTCTTCGCCGTAGGGCCCGCCTCGCCGTTCGCCCGGTCCGGTCATGTCGCCCCTCGGTACAGCCCTCGTTTGCTGATGTATTGCACGACGCCGTCCGGCACCAGGTACCAGATCGGCTCGCCGTCGCTCTGGCGCCGGCGGATGTCCGTGGAGGAGATCGCCAGTGCGGGCACCTCCACGAGGCTGACCCCGCCGTCCGGGAAGCCCGGGTCGGACAGCGTGTGCCCCGGGCGGGTACAGCCCACGAAGTGCGCGAGCCCGAACAGTTCTTCGGCGTTGCGCCAGGAGGAGATGATCTGGGCCAGCGCGTCCGCGCCGGTGATGAAGAACAGTTCGGTCCCCTCGCCGGCGGCCCGGCTGAGGTCCTTGAGTGTATCGACGGTGTAGGTCTGGCCCGGCCGGTCGATGTCGACCCGGCTGACCGAGAACCGGGGGTTGGACGCGGTGGCGATGACCGTCATGAGGTAGCGGTCTTCGGCCGGCGACACCTCGCGGTGGGTTTTCTGCCACGGCTCGCCGGTCGGCACGAAGACGACCTCGTCGAGTCCGAAGAGCCCCGCGACCTCGCTCGCCGCCACCAGGTGGCCATGGTGGATCGGGTCGAACGTGCCGCCCATGACGCCCACGCGTCTGGTGCGCTGTGCCGTGCCATCGTCCATGGGCGGCAAATCTATAGGGCAGGCTCGCGGAAGCACACGCCCCGGGGCCGAGGTGTCGTAGGGCCGGGCAGGGGCAGGGCAGGGGCGATGCCGAGCCGGTGCGGGACGCGGGCGGAGTGGCCGGGAATCGCCCGAGGCCGACGGGGAGTGCGGGACGGGGGCGTCAGCCCGCCGCGGGTTCTCCGGCCGGACGGGCGGTGTTCCGGTGGCGTTGCTCCGGGACTCCGCCGAGCGGGAGTTGCCCCGCGGCGGCCCGCCGCGCCAGGACCCGCCGGAGCACGACCTCGGCGACTTCGGCGACTTCCTCCGCCTCGGCGTCGGTGAGGTCGTCGAGGGCGGTCTGCAACGCGCGGATGCGGGGGTTGGCGGCCGGGCCGGTCTCGTCCGTCCAGTAGCCGGCGTCGTCGCGGGCCGCCTCGATGAGGAGGTTGGGGTGGACGCCCATGCCGGCCGCGAGGGCTTCGAGGGTGGCGCGTTCGACCATCCGGCGGGACTGGCCGGTGCGGGCGAGCAGCGAATAGACCGTGGTGCGGCTGACTCCCGCGGCGTCGGCGAGTTTGCGGGCGTTGCGCCCGGGCTCCGCGTCGATCCAGCCCTCCACGAGCCGCTTCAGACGGTTCATCGCTCCCGTTCCCCGACGCCCGCGCACACCCCGGCGCATGGCCGCACACCTGTCGACACGCAGCGTACCCGGCCGGTCCGCCACGCGCCTCCGATCGGTACGCATTGCGTGGACAGCAGGTACGCAGACCGCTAACGTGGACGTCCGATCGAACTTCAGTTCGATAAAGGCGCGAGATCGAAGAGTGTGTCCGACATGAGCAAGCCAGGCGCGCCGGGCATCCCGCGGCAGTCGCCCGCCCCCGCGGCGGCCGAACCCGCCGAGGAGCCCGCGGAAGACCCCGAGTCCGGACCGGACCACCGGGCCGCCCCCGAGCGCGGCCCCGCCGGAGCCGCCGGAACGTCCCCCGGACCGGGCGCGCCGCGCCATCGCGCGCTGGACGCCCTCCGTGCGCTGGACGCCGAACTGCTCCGCCTCGCCCGCGCCGCGCACGCCGATGCCGAGATACGCGGCGCCGTGCGCGCCGTCCTGGACGCGGTGCGCACGGCCACCGCGCACCCGGACGGCACGACGACCCTCGTCGTCGCCACCGCCGCGTGGACCCGCCTGCGCGACACGGCAGCGAACTGAGCCGCCGCGGCTCGGACCCCTCCGCGACGCATCGACCGGCACCTCGACGACCGGCACCTCGACGACCGCCACCTCACGACCACGACACCGACCACCCGCCACCCGCCCCTCCCCCGACCGCACTCGCGCCAGGAGGACCCCGTGACCCGTACCGCCCGACCGCGCCGCCGCACCCCGCGGAGAGACGGCTTCACCGGGCGCGCCCGCCGCGCCATCGACTCGCTGCTGCGGCAATTCCCGGAGCTGCACGAGGAGTTGGCCGCCGGTCCGCGTCGACAACCGCCCGCCGCGCCGGACCCGTCCGCGGACGCCCTGGCCCGCCGGGCCGCGGAAGCCGCCGAGGACCGCGCCGCGGCGCTGTGGAACGCCCAGCACGACCGCACGCCGTCCGGCGGCCACGCGGCGCCGCTGAACCTCGCGGCTTTGGACGCCGACATCGACATCACCGCGAGCATCGCCGAACTGGAGGAGGCCGTCCACGACCGGCTCGGCTATCCGGCGCCGCCCGCCGGCGACGTGACGACGCGGCTGATCCGCATCCTGCGCCTGCTCGACGTGGTCGAACGCGATGCCGACCTGGCCGAGCACGTGCAGTCCGAACTCCGCCGCATGGCCCGGCGCTGCGCCCGCGCCCTCGGCGACACCGAGCCGATCCGGCGGATCCGGCCGCGCTGCCCGCTGTGCGATTCGGTGTCATTGCGGGCCTTCGCGGCCCGGCACATCGTGCTGTGCGTGAACCCGGGCTGCCGGTGCGACGACGAAACATGCGCCTGCCACGTCGCACCCGGCGCGCGGCACCGCTGGGAACGCGGCGAGTGGGCCGAACTCGCCCTGCTGGTGGGCTGTGCGGTGGAGGAACTCGCCGAGGCGGCGGCGTGACCCGCGCCCCGTCCGGGGCGGCGGCTCCGGCGCTGGTGACGGCCGGCGAGGCGGCCCCCGAGGTCGCCGTCGGCCCGGCGACGATCCGCAAGTGGGTCCAGCTCGGGCATCTCGCCCCCGCGGGGAAGCGGGGGCGGGAGAACCTGTTCCGCCTGGAGGACGTGTTCCGGGCGGAACGCCGCGCCCGTCGGCGGCCGGCGCCCGGCTGACCGCACCGCCGCACCACACCTCACGTGATTCGAACACACTTGCGAATACCGGCGATCTCGATCACACTGGAGGCAGCGGCGAAGCTGTGCCCACCGAGGGGGCATCGGCTTCGCCGTTTTGCTTTGTCCGCGAGCCCCGAGGAGGTCGGCTCATGATCGGCAAGACCACGGAAACCGCACCCGACCCGGCCGCGATAGCGCTGGAACTCGCCGAACTGAGACGCAGCGTCGACGTCGGATTCGCCACCACCCGCGGCGACTTGGCACTGCTGCTGCAGCGCGCCGACCAGACCGACAAGGTCCTCGCCGAACACGACGAGCGCATCCACGTCCTGGAACGCGCGCGCTGGCCGGTGCCGTCGCTCGCCGCGCTCACGGCCGTGAGCAGCATGTGCCTCACGGTCTGGCAGGCGACCGGGCGGTGACCCCGGCGCGCCTGGAGGCGGTCACCCCTCCGGGGTCAGCGTCCAGTCGCCGTCCGCCTCGATCTCCAGGAGGCACGGGCCTACGGGGATGATCGACTCGCCTTCGTACGGGCCGATCGCGTTGGCGAGCGAGGCCAAGTACGGGTCCTCGCCCGGCGTCAGCGCTTCCGCGTAGGCCCGCACCATGAAGTTGCTGGACCCCGCGTGTGTCATCGCGACGACGGTGCGCGGCCCGGTCCAGCGCAGCACCTCGGGCCCGTCGCCGGTCACCGGGCCGGTCAGCCACGGCGCCGCGGTCGGAGGGTGGATCACGACGGTCCACGGCCCGTCGCTTTCGATCTTCAGCCGCTCGGTGTGCGTGCCGCGCTCGTCGAGCAGCATCCGGCCGTGGCAGGCGCCGATCTCGTTGACCAGCAGCTTGTCCTGTTCGAGTGCCGTATCGAGCGTCCAGACCGCGAAGTTGCCCGGACCGGTGCCGGTGATCTCGGCGACGACCGGCCCCTCGGGCACCGGCCGCGCGATCCGCAGGATGCGGTCGCCGGACCCCTCGTAGGTGACGGCGGTGGGAACAGGCATCTGGCAGGGGACGTCGGTGACGGAGGGGCGTTCGTCGGGGGCGGTTTCGGCGGAGGGGGTGGGGGCCTCGGGCCCGGGCTCGGGTTCGACGGAAGCCGCGAGCTGGGCCGGTTCGGTCTTCGGCTCCGGTTCCGGTTCCGGTTCCGGTTCCGGTTCGACCGGAGCCTCGCGCTCGGCGGGCGCGGCTTCCGGCTCGGCGGGCTCGGACTCGACGGCTTCAGCTTCGGCAGCGGCTGCGGCTTCAACCGACGCTTCGGGTTCGGGCTCGGGCTCCGGGGTGGCCACGGCGGGAGTCTCGGGCTCGGCCGCGTCGACCACCTCGGCAGCCTCCTCCGGCGCCACGTCCGCCGGGTCACCCCCGTGGTCGCGCACCAGTTGGTCGAGCCCGTCGCGGTAGCCCTGGCCGACGGCGCCGAAGCGCCAGCCGTTCCGCCGGTAGACCTCGCCGAGGATGAGGGCCCGCTGGCCCTTGAGGGTGCCGGGCGGCATGGCGAACGCGGCGACGTCCGCGCCGTCCGCGGAGATGGCGACGCTCGCGCCGTCCAGGCCGATCTCCAGGCCGACCGAGGCGATCACGAACAGCAGCCGGTGCACGTCGTCGGCGACCGCGTCGAGGTCGAGGTCGAAGGCCGCGTCGGCGCCGCCGCCGGAGACCAGCGCGACCGCGCTCTCCAGCGAGGCCGGACGCGCCGTGCTGACCGGTCCTCGTCCCGCGGGGATCCGCCCGGACGCGTCCAACGCGAAGCAGAATGCCGCGATGTCGGTGCCCGGTGCCGTGCCGGCGACCTCGACCCGCAGCGCGGTGGCTCCGGTCAGATCCGCAAGTCTGGCCTTCTCGCCCATCGCGAACGTACGCATTGCGCCCCTCCCCTGTCCCGCTCCCACCCGGTCCGCCCCGAACGATAACGCGCGGCAGCCGCGAAAACGCGGGAACCCCGGGCGCGTTTCGTCCCCGGGCAGCACAAAGCCGGGGCCGCCGCTCGGCGGCCCCGGTGCGGTGCGGAAAACGCGGGTCAGCGGTCCTTGTTGAAGGACAGCGTGATGATGAGCAGGATCAGCAGCGTGATGAACGCACCGAGGCCGGCGCCGAGCGGGCTCAAGCTCTCGTGACTCCCGCCGTGCTCCCCGCCCTCGCTGGCGAGGCGGGTGAGGACGGTCATGGCCTGCTCGGTCATCGTGGTCAACCCTTAAGTGTCTGGTCGTCGGACGGCGGCCCCGCCGCCCCCGCGGTCCCCCCGAACCCGGAGTTCCCGCGCAGGCCGTGCGGCCGCGCACGCCATCGTACGGAAGCCCGTCGCGACATGCGCGCGCAGGATCACCGTTTGCCCCGATCGGTTGCCGTGCACTCCCGTCCCACCCGCCCGATCCGGCACGTACTCCCGCGGGATTCCCGTCGGGTTCCGGCCGGCTTCCGGTCGGGTTCCGCTCGGGTTCCGCTCGGGTTCCGCTCGGGTCCGCTCGGCGTCCGGTCGAACGACGCGTCGAATGCCGAGGGTTGTCCCCGTGTCGGGCCTTCGCCGGGCGCCTACGCTGAAAGAGGACGAACAGCGGCGAGTGCGAGGGGGACGAACCCATGTCCGACACGGCCAAGCAGCCCGGCAACGGCGACGGCGCGGGGGCGGGCGCGGGGAAGTCACCCGCCCGGCAGCGCACCCGGTTCCCGGGGATCTCGTCGCGGGCGTACGAGCATCCGGCCGACCGCAGTGCCCTCGTCGCGCTGCGCAAGATCAACGGGTTCGACCTGGTGCTCAAGCAGTTGTCCGGGATGCTGTCGGAGCGTTCGGTGCGGCTGGCGTTCCTCGCCGGGAGCGTGCGGACGAGCGACCAGCAGTTCCGGCGGTTGCACGAGATGTGCCGGGAGGCCGCCTACATCCTCGACATGCCGTCGGTGCCCGAGCTGTACGTCACGCTCGACCCGCAGCCGAACGCCATGGCGATCGGCATGGACAAGCCGTTCATCGTCGTCACCACCGGGCTCGTCGAACTCCTCGACGACGACGAGATGCGCACCGTCGTCGGCCACGAGATGGGGCACATCCTGTCCGGCCACGCGGTCTACCGGACGATGCTGCTGATCCTCACCAACCTGGCGACCAGCCTGTCGGGCATTCCGCTCGGCACGATCGGCATCCAGGCGCTCATCGCGGGGCTGCGGGAGTGGTTCCGCAAGTCCGAACTCAGCTGCGACCGCGCGGGCCTGCTCGTCGGGCAAGACCCCGAGGTGTCGATGCGGGCGCTCATGAAGATCGCGGGCGGGTCGCAGCTCCACGAGATGAGCACCGACGAATTCCTCGCGCAGGCCGCCGAATACGACGCGGCGGCGGATGTCCGCGACAGCGTCCTCAAGCTGATGAACGTGATCGGACGCTCGCACCCGTTCCCCGTCGTCCGGGTCGCGCAGCTCAAGCGCTGGGCGGACGGCCCGGACTTCGCGGAGATCATGGCGGGCGACTACCCGCGCCGGGACGACGACCGCGACGCCTCGGTGCGGACCGAGGCGAAGGCGTCCGCCGATTCGTACCGGGAATCGGTGCGGCAGACCGCCGACCCGCTGTTCGGGCTGCTCCGCGACTTCGCGGGCGGCGCGGCGGACGCCGGAAGCAAGCTGCGGGACAAGTTCGCGGGCTTCGCGGCGGGTTCGTCGGACGGAGCGGGCTCGGCAGGGCCGGCTTCGGACGGCTCGGGGGCGGCTGCGCCGGGCTCCGCCGAAGGCGGGACGTCCGGGCCCGCCAAGCCGGATGCGGCCGACGACGGGGAGTCCCGTCCCGGCACCGCCTGATCTCACACCGCGGCGCCCAGAATCCCGCACGTGGCTTCGGTCGCCGCGCCCAGCCGCCACGGGTCGGCGCCGGGGTGGGGCGTGCCGGTGCCGGCCGGCGGTGCGGCGGTTGCGGCCATCGGCCGGAAGAACGCCGCGGTGTCGGGCGTGCAGGCTTGCGGGGCGGCGATCGTGGTGATGCGGACGACGTGCAGAGTGCTGTGCCGCAGGGCGGCCGCGTCGATGGCGAACTCCCAGACGCGGTGGACGACGAAGCGGGTCCACACCGGGGCGTCGGGGCCGCGTATCGCGTAGGCGACGATGCCGTCGACGGTGAACCGGAGTTCGCCGGTGTGCGGCTCGGATGCGGTGGCGACGGCCATGATCCGGGCTTTGGTGTCCACGGCCGAGACCAGCGCCGGGTCGAAGCGGGTGACCCAGCCGGTCGCGGCGTGCAGGTCGTCGTCGGCGGGGTGGTCGAGCGCTGCGGTCAGCTGGTCGCGCTGATCGGATTCCATGGCGCCGAGAGCGGCGGCGGGGCGGGCGCCTCGCCACACGTTCGGATCGAGCTGCGTGCTGCTGACGAAATCGCGGACGAGTTCGAAGGTTTCGCGGACCTGCGGGGCGCTGAAGTGCGCCGTGCCCGCGAGATCGGGCAGCGTGATCCCGGCGCGCCCGTCGTGCCAGGTCGCGGCGGTGGTTCCGACGAACGGATCGGTGCCGTACGGGCCGCTCGACACCGCGACGCCCTCCCCCGGCACCAGCGACACCCGGATCAGCACGGCGGGCCCGCCCGACGTCCGCACCGACGTCGGATGCCCGCGCCGCGCGCCGAAGTACAGCGCTCCTGTCATCACCAGCACGACGACGACGGCGACCGCCACGACCCGGAACGTGCCCGCGGGCACGCCGAAAACCCGGCGCAGGCGCCGGGGTCCTCTCCCGGTGCGTATCCGCTCCTGCGCCGTCGGCTCGTGGAGCACGGCGGCCCGGACGAACGACTCGTCGAACACGACGCGGAATTCGTCCTCGCCGTCGGACCCGCCCCCGAGGCGGCCATCAGGGGGTTCGCCCCGACCGGACATGACTCCATGGTAGGTCGCCCGAGTCTCGCCCGGAACTGCGGAAATGCGGTGATCGGGAGGGGTTCTGACGGAAGGTCAGCGATGCTCGTGACGGCCGGTCAGATGCGGCTGGAGCGTCCGCAGCCGGCGTCCTCGGGTTTGTCCGTCGCGTCGCCGGACGGTGTCGGCGCGGCGGTCTCCAGCGGTTTGGCCCGGTCGTACGGGTCCACCTCCGGGCCGGACGGCTGGATCCCCTGGAGGGTGTCGTCGAAGTACGGGCGCACGTAGCCGTCGAGGACGTCGCACGAGGAGTTGGACGCCTGGGCGCTCCCGCCCGCGAACACGAGTTTCCCCGGCGCGGTCGGCTGGTAGCGCTTGTTCTTGCCGATGACCTGGGTGTCGACCACGCGGCGCATCAGGGCACGGGTCACTTCGCCGTCCGGGTGGCCGGCTTTGGCGACGGCGTAGACGAAGCTGTAGTCGGTGTGGATCGCGAGGATTCCGTCGTCGTCGACCTTGTAGGACATGATCCCGTCGACCTTGACCACGGGGCCGACGAGTTCGACCTGGGTGGTGTCGAAGCGGGTGATCCAGCCGAGCGCGGTGCCGTTCTTGTCGTCGGGGTGCGCGATGGCCTTCGCCAGACCCTCGGCAGCCCCCGTCTCCGGGTCGAGCAGGTCGAGGAACGGCGCCGTGGCGCCACCCGTGAGAACCGACCGGTCGAGGTTCCCCGCGATGAGCAGCTTCCGGGTGTTCTCCAAGGCCTTCTGCACCGTAGCGGCGGAGTAGTCGCCGACAGCCTTGGCTTCGGGGAGGACGATGCCCGCTTCGTTGTCCGCGTAGTTGATCGCGGGTGAGCCGGCGAACGGCCTTTCCCGGGTGGGGACATCCGGGTCGATCGGCGCCGTGCCCGGCACCGGCGCGGCCGAGGCGACGCCGGTGACCTGCGGTTGCGCGGTCATCGGCAGCGACGTTTCAGGGCCGCCGTCGTCGTTCGACTCGCCGAGCAGGTCGCGGAAGTAGCCCTGGTTCGAGGCGACGAGCAGCAGCAGTGCGAGCAGCACGAACCAGACGGCGATCTTGAGGTTCGTCCGGTCCCGGCGCGGGCGCCGCCCCCACGCGTCACGCTGCCGCGTACGCCGGAACCGCGACGGCGGCGTGTCCGCGGCCTCCCGGAACCCGACCCGCTCCGGCGGATTCTCCCGCCACTTCGCCGCGAGCATGCGAGCCCGCGCGGATCCCTCGGACTTCTCCGCACCCTTGACGAAGTCCTCGTCGAGCACGAGCCCTTCGAACGGATCCGACGATTCCCCCGACGCGTCCGGCTCCCGGCCGGCCCCCTGACGCTCAGACACTGGCGCAACTTAGCGGATGGCGCCGACAAGGAGTGGGGACGCGTGAGGGGGATCACACGGGTCCGAGGTTTCAGTTGCACCCCACCGCGGGCGGACGCGCCGCCACGCACGGAACCGGGGCGACCGCCGCCGCGGGGGCGGTGGCCGGGGCAGTCGTACTTGTGAGCGGTTCGCCGCCCGGGACGGCCGGGCCGACGGTCGGCTTGGGGCCTTGGGGGTTGCCGGTGCGGCCGGGGGCCACCGCCGTCACCGCCATCGCCACCACCCCGACGCCCATCAGCAGCGCCAGCACCCACGCCACCGACTGCCGCCACCACCCCGTCCGGGCCGCGCCGGTCGGCTCGTGCAGTTCGAGCGGGTCGCTGTCGAACGTTCCGTCGTGCTCCCAGCCCACCTGGGGCGGGTGCAGCAGGAACGGCGCGTCGGACAGGTCGGGCGGGTCGGCGGCGGGCGGAGGAGTCGACGGGGCCGCGGCGAGCATGCGCTCCGCGGCCGACGGCTCGTGGACGAGGGCTGCCGCAACGAAGTGCTCGTCGAAGACCACGGAGGACATGTCGTCCCCCGCGTGGTCGGGGTTCTCCCCGAACTCCGGCGGGCCGTCCGGATTTTCCGACCCTGGCGAATCGGGCACTCCACCACACTATTACCGCGGCGGCCCCGGGGGGAACGAAATTGCCCTACTGCATCCGGGGCTCCGGGTAAAGCCGTGTCAGCCGCGCGTGTGCCCGTCGCCGGTGACCACGTACTTCGTCGAGGTCAGCTCGGGCAGGCCCATCGGCCCGCGGGCGTGCAGCTTCTGGGTGGAAATGCCGATCTCGGCGCCGAAGCCGAACTGGCCGCCGTCGGTGAACCGGGTGGACGCGTTGACCATGACCGCGGTCGAGTCCACGTGGCTCACGAAACGCCGCGCGGCCTGCTGCGAACGGGTCACGATGGCCTCGGTGTGCCCGGACGTGTGCCGCCGGATGTGCGCCACCGCGTCGTCGAGCGAGTCCACGACGGCCGCGGCGATGTCGTAGGACAGGTACTCGGTGTCCCAGTCCTCGTCCGTCGCCGGCACCACGTCGCCGGAGTACTTCTGCACGGCCGCGTCGCCGTGCACCGTCACGCCCACGTCCTTGAGCGCGGCCAGCGCCACCGGCACGAAGGCGTCGGCGATGTCCGCGTGCACGAGCAGCGTCTCGGCGCTGTTGCACACCGACACCCGCTGGGCCTTGGAGTTGACCAGGATGTCGACGGCCATCTGCAGGTCGGCATCGGCGTCGACGTACACGTGGCAGTTGCCGACCCCGGTCTCGATCACCGGGACGGTCGAGCCCTCGACCACGGTGCGAATGAGCGACGCCCCACCGCGCGGGATCAGCACGTCGACCAGGCCCCGTGCGGTCATCAGTTCGGTGACGCTGTCGCGGCTCTCGCCCGGCACGAGCTGGATGGCGTCGGCCGGAATCCCCGCCGACTCGACCGCGTCGCGCAGCACCGCGACCAGCGCCGTGTTCGACGCATATGCCGACGACGAGCCGCGCAGCAGCACCGCGTTTCCGGACTTCAGGCACAGCGCGGCGGCGTCCACCGTCACGTTCGGGCGCGCCTCGTAGATGATCCCGACGACGCCGAGCGGCACCCGCACCTGGCGCAGGTCGAGCCCGTTGGGCAGCGTGGAGCCGCGGACGACCTCGCCGACCGGGTCGGGCAGCCCGACCACGTCGCGGACGTCGGACGCGATCGCGGCGATCCGCTCGTCGGTCAGCGTGAGCCGGTCGACGATGGCTTCGCTGGTGCCGTTGGCGCGGGCCTTCGCGATGTCCTGCGCGTTCGCCGCGACGATCTCCGCGGAACGGGCGACCAGCGCGTCCGCGATGGCGAGCAGCGCGGTGTCCTTCCGCGTCCGCGCGAGTGGCGCGAGCACCGCGGCGGCTTCCCGGGCGCGGCGTGCGGTGGCGAGGACGGCGGAGGATTCACTGCTGGTCATGCAGCCAGCCTACCGAGGGGCCGGAGCTTTCCCGGAGGGTTTTCCGCCTGTCGAGACACCGCACGGCAGCGCGGCGGACGTAATTCCGGCGGGCGGAGCGGGTACGTCTTCCGCTGGCCCGTGACCCGGACCACAATGTGCACCCTGCCCGGCCGGTTGACCGTCGCTTTTGCGTCGCGTCCGGCCGGCGGAACCCGCCCGGCAGAGACCCGACGGACCCGACGAACCCGACGAACGGAGCGCCTCGTGACCTCGGAGATGCCCATCACCCCCGCCGTGCGTGCCCGGCGGCACGGGCTTGCCGACTTGCTGGCCCGGTCCGCGGTGCGTACGCCGGACAAGACCGCGATCGTGTACGGCGACCTGCGCCAGTCCTACGCCGACCTGGACGCGCTGGTCTCCCGTACCGCCGCCGGCCTCGCCGCCCGCGGCGTCGCCAAGGGCGACCGGGTCGTCCTGCTCGCCCGGAACTCACACGGGTTCACGGTCGCGTACTTCGCGCTCGCCCGCATCGGCGCGGTGTCGGTGCCGGTCAACTTCATGCTCACCGCCCCCGAGGTCGCCTACGTCCTCACCCACGCCGGCGCCTCGGGTGTCATCGCGGGCGCCGACCTGGCCGCCACCGCCGACGCCGCCCTCGCCGAAGCAGGCCTCGACCCCGCGGCGCTGAAGGTCCACGCCGTGATCGGCGACGACCGGGTCGACGGCTGGGAACCCTTCACCACCCTCGGCACCTCCGACGCGCCGTGTCCGGACGTCGACCTGGACGACGACGACCCCGTCCAGATCATGTACACCTCCGGCACCGAGTCCCGCCCCAAAGGCGCCGTCATGACCAGCCGGAACCTCCTCGCCCAATACACCACCGCGATCGTCGACGGCGGCATGACCGCCACCGACACCGAAATCCACGCCCTGCCGCTCTACCACTGCGCGCAGCTGCACTGCTTCCTCACGCCGGACGTCTACCTCGGCGCCACGTCGATCATCCTCCCGGCACCGGACGCCGCCACGATCCTCGCGACCATCGAAGCCGAAGGCGTCACCAAACTCTTCTGCCCGCCCACCGTCTGGATCTCCCTGCTGCGGCACCCCGACTTCGACACCCGCGACCTGTCCACCCTCCGCAAGGGCTACTACGGCGCCGCCGCCATGCCCGTCGAAGTCCTCGCCGAACTCCGCCGCCGCCTCCCCGACCTGGCCCTCTACAACTTCTACGGCCAGACCGAGATGTCGCCGGTCGCCACGATCCTCGGCCCGGAAGACCAGGAGCGCAAAGCCGGCTCCGCGGGCCGCGCCGGACTCAACGTCGAAACCCGCGTCGTCGACGACGACGACGAGCCCGTCCCGCCCGGCACCGTCGGCGAGATCGTCCACCGCGGACCCCACACCATGCTCGGCTACTGGAACGACCCCGACCGCACCAACGAAGCCTTCCGCAACCAGTGGTTCCACAGCGGCGACCTCGGCACCCTCGACACCGACGGCTACCTCACCGTCGTCGACCGCAAGAAGGACATGGTCAAAACCGGCGGCGAGAACGTCGCGGGCCGCGAAGTCGAAGAAGTCATCCACACCCACCCCGCCGTCGCCGAAGCCGCCGTCTTCGGCATCGCCCACCCCTACTGGATCGAAGCCGTCACCGCCGCCGTCGTCCTCAAACCCGGCGAACAAGCCCAGCCCGACGACATCACCGCACACTGCCGCGCCCACCTCGCCGGGTTCAAAGTCCCCAAATACGTCGTCGTCACCGACACACTCCCGAAGAACCCCAGCGGCAAAATCCTCAAACGCGAACTACGCAACACCTACGCACACTTGGCCGAGGAGAAGGCCGAGGAGAAGGCCGTGGAGTAACCCGAGGTCCGAGCCGGGCGGCTCAGAACGGCTGGACGCCGCCCGGCACTATCGGTCCGGTGCCGGGGGATTTCGCCCGCTGCTGCCACGTGCCGCGGTCGACGACTTCGAGTCCGACGATCTCCCAGGGCGGGAGTCCGGCGGAGCGGCGGTGTTCGCCCCAGAGGCGGAGTGCGAGCGCGGCGGCGTCCTGGAGGTCGCGGGCCTCTTCCCAGTACCGGATTTCGGCGTGGTCGGGGGCGTATCGCCCGGCGAGCAGGAACGGGTGGTCGTAGGCCAGTTGTTCGAGGGCGCGCCTGATCTCGTCCTGCGGCACGGCGGGGCCCGCGACCGTCAGGGTGATGTGCCACATGCGGGTTTCTTCTATCCGGATGGGCTCGCTGCGTCGGTCGGGTTCGCGGCCGCCGCCGGTGCGGCCCATGCCGCCGCGTATCCCGCGGTCGCGGGGGCCCAGGGCGCGGGGTTCGAGTTCGCGCGGTGTGCCGTCACGGGGGGCGATGTCGCGGGGCGCGGCTTCGCGCGCCCCGGTGTCGCCGCCGTCGCGGGTGCCGCGCTCGCGGTTGCCGCGTTCTTTCCCGCCCCGTTCCTTGCTTCCGTGTTCCTTGCCGTCACCGTCCGACCGCACGGATCGTGCGGCCTCCCAGGGCAGCTCCCTGCCACGTCCCTGCACCGGTCCGCCTCCCGTCGGTGACACGGAGCGCCCTTCCGGCGGCCTGGGGCGGCCCGCCGGGCCTGCACGGGGCGGCTCCCGTGTCGCTCACGTCAGCGGCGCAGCAGCACCAGGTCGTCGCGGTGGACGATCTCGCGCTCGTACGCCGGTCCCATTTCCCGGGCCAGCTCGTGGGTGGAGCGGCCGAGGAGTCCGGGGAGTTCCTTTGCATCAAAGTTGACCAGTCCGCGGGCGATGATGTTGCCGTTTTCGTCGACAAGGTCGACCGGGTCGCCTGCGGTGAAGCCGCCTTCGACGGCGGTGACGCCCGCCGGGAGGAGGGATTTGTGCCTGTCGACGACGGCGTCGACGGCGCCGGCGTCGAGGATGAGGCGGCCGCGTGCGGTGGTGGCGTGGGCGAGCCAGAGGAGTCGGTCGGCGCCGCGGACGCCGGTGCGGTGGAAGAACGTGCCGGTCGGCTTGCCGGTGAGCGCGTCGGAGGCGTGCCGGGCTGCGGTGAGGACGACGGGGATGCCGGCCGTGGTGGCGATGCGGGCGGCTTCGACTTTGGTGACCATGCCGCCGGTGCCGACGCCCGCCCGGCCGGCCTTGCCGATTTCCACGCCGGCGAGGTCCTCGGGGCCGCGGACGTCGGCGATGCGGGACGAGGTGTGCTTGACCGGGTCGCCGTCGTAGAGGCCGTCGACGTCGGAGAGCAGCACGAGCAGGTCGGCGTGCGCCAGGTGGGCAACAAGGGCGGCGAGGCGGTCGTTGTCGCCGAACCGGATCTCCTCGGTGGCGACGGTGTCGTTCTCGTTGACGACCGGCAGCACGCCGAGGGTGAGGAGCTTGTCGAGCGTCTGGTAGGCGTTGCGGTAGTGCGTGCGGCGCGTCATGTCGTCGACGGTGAGCAGCACTTGGCCGACGCGCAGCCCGTAGCGGGCGAAGGAGGCGGTGTAGCGGGCCACCAGGAGGCCTTGGCCGACGCTGGCGGCGGCTTGGGCGGTGGCGAGGTCGCGCGGTCGGCGGTCGAGTCCCAGGGGCGCGAGGCCGGCCGCGATGGCGCCGGAGGACACGAGGACTATCTCGGTGCCTTCGGCGCGCTTCGCGGCGATGACGTCGACGAGGGCGTCGACGCGGTCCGCGTCGAGGCCTCCGGCGGCGGTGGTCAGGGACGACGATCCGACCTTGACCACGATGCGGCGTGCGGACAGGACGTCCGCACGCCGGTCCGGGACTGACATCCGGCGTACTCCCACTCCCCTGACGTGTTGTCAGGCCTCCCGATCGACCTGGGGTTTCCGGCGGTCAGTCGCCGGCGAACGGGTCGAAGTCCTCGTATTCGCCGCGGATCGACTCGCGGTCGCGGCGCCGCTGGACGGCGGGGCGCGGCGCGTCGAAGCGCTGGTCTTCGCCGCGGCGGCCGAGCATTTCGGCGCCGGTGGCGATGGTGGGCTCCCAGTCGAACACCACGCCGGTTTCGTCGTCGCCGATGACGACCTCGGCGCCGGGGCGCGCGCCGGCTTCGAACAGGGCTTCTTCGACGCCGAGGCGGGCGAGCCGGTCGGCGAGGTAGCCGACGGCCTCGTCGTTGGAGAAGTCGGTCTGGCGGACCCAGCGTTCGGGCTTGGCGCCGCGCACGATGAAGCTGTCGCCGCGCCGCTTGACGGTGAAGCCGCTGTCGTCGACGGCGGTGGGGCGGAGCACGACGCGCGTGGCCTCGGCGGGCGGTGCGGCGTCGCGGGCTTCCTTGACCAACCCGGCCATGGCGAACGAGAGTTCGCGGAGGCCGGCGTGGCTGACGGCGGAGACTTCGTAGACCTTGAGGCCGCGGCCTTCGAGTTCGGCGCGGACCAGGTCGGCGAGGTCGCGGCCGTCGGGGATGTCGGTCTTGTTGAGGGCGACCATGCGCGGGCGGTCGTCGAGCCCGCCGTAGGCGGCGAGTTCGGCTTCGATGGTGTCGAGGTCGCTGATCGGGTCGCGGCCGGGTTCCAGGGTCGCGCAGTCGAGGACGTGGACGAGCGCCTTGCAGCGTTCCACGTGGCGCAGGAACTCCAGGCCCAGGCCCTTGCCTTCGCTGGCGCCGGGGATGAGGCCGGGGACGTCGGCGACGGTGTAGACGATGTCGCCGGCGGTGACCACGCCGAGGTTCGGCACGAGCGTGGTGAAGGGGTAGTCGGCGATCTTCGGGCGCGCGGCGCTGAGCGCGGCGATCAGCGAGGACTTGCCCGCGCTGGGGTAGCCGACGAGGGCGATGTCCGCGACGGTCTTGAGTTCGAGGACGTAGTCGCCGCCGGTGCCGGGCTCGCCGAGCAGCGCGAAGCCGGGGGCCTTGCGGCGCGGGGAGGCGAGGGCGGCGTTGCCGAGCCCGCCGCGGCCGCCCTGGGCGAGGACGAAGCGGGTGCCGTTGCCGATGAGGTCTTCGACGACCTCTTCGGTGCCGTCGGCGTGGACGCGCTTGACGACGGTGCCGTCCGGGACGGGCAGTACGAGGTCGCTGCCGTCGGCGCCGCTGCGGTTGCCGCCGGCGCCGGGCTTGCCGCTGGTGGCCTTGCGGTGCGGCGAGTGGTGGTACTCGAGGAGGGTCGTGACGTTCGGGTCGACGACGAGCGACACGTCGCCGCCGCGGCCGCCGTTGCCGCCGTCCGGGCCGCCGAGCGGCTTGAACTTCTCCCGGTGGATGGAGGCGCACCCGTGGCCCCCGTTGCCCGCCGCGACATGCAGTACCACGCGGTCGACGAAGGTGGTCACGTTTGCCTCCAGGTGTTGCCGACAAAGCCCGAAGGCGGACCGTTGGTGCGGTCCGCCTTCGGGTTGTGCAAGGTGGTCCCTCGGGCGTCAGGCCGCCGGGACGATGTTCACGACGCGGCGACCGCGGCGCGTGCCGAACTCGACCGCACCGGCGGCGAGCGCGAACAGGGTGTCGTCGCCGCCACGGCCGACGTTGGCACCCGGGTGGAAGTGCGTGCCGCGCTGGCGGACGATGATCTCGCCCGCGTTGACGAGCTGGCCGCCGAAGCGCTTCACGCCGAGCCGCTGGGCGTTGGAGTCACGGCCGTTACGGGTGGACGATGCGCCCTTTTTGTGTGCCATGTCCTCTACTTCCCGGTCTCGATGCCGGTGACCTTCAGCTGGGTGTGCTGCTGGCGGTGACCCATGCGCTTGCGGTAGCCGGTCTTGTTCTTGTACTTCAGGATGTCGATCTTCTTGCCCTTGGTGTGGTCGACGACCTCGGCCGTCACCTTCACACCCGCGAGGACCCACGGGTCGCTCGTCACGGACTCGCCGTCGACCAGGAGCAGCACGGGCAGCTCGACGGTCTCGCCGGGGCCGGTCTGGACCCGGTCGGCCTGGAAAACGTCACCGATGGCAACCTTGTGCTGCCTGCCACCGGCGCGGATGATCGCGTACACCGCGAAGCCCACTCTCTGTTCGAACGGAGTCTCTGACGCCAGCTGACCCCGGCCGATGCCGGGCAGCCTCCCCCGGCGGCGACCGCCGGGAGGTGGGTGCTCAGAGGCGTGGCATAAGCATGCCGACGGTCAAGAGTACGGATGCCCCGCCGGGTGGGTCAAACCGGGGTGGGGTAGGCGGGGGCGGACGCTCGGGGCAGGGGCGGACGGGGGTGGTGGGGCGGGTGTGACGGCGGCATCCGGGGCGTCGGCCGGCCTTGGCGGTCGGGCGACACGGCGCCGCGGGCGGCCGGGCCGGTGGACCCCGGCTCCCGGGTCAGGACGGACACCGAGCCGGGGCGGCCGGGGCCCTGCCGGGCACAACGCGGCGGCACGGCCGCAGCCGGCCCTACGGAGTCGCGGGCGGGCACACGCGCACGCGGTTCGGGCCGAGGTCGATCCTGGTGGGCGGGTCGGGGCAGGTGCGGGTCGGGCCGAGCCTGGCCACGCACGTCTCCCCCACACCCGGCGGCAGCGCGACGTCCCGTGACCAAGCCCCGGGGACAACCCCCGCGACCACTCCCCCGCCTGTGGACAGCCCCAGCCCTCCACACCCCCACCCTGGTAGACCGGACCCGTCGGGGGGCCGTCGTCCGTCGAAAATCAGACCGGCAAATGCGGGGCGGGCGCTCCCCTGAGGGGAGCGCCCGCGCCCTGGCAAACCCGCGTTGCCGGTTTCCCGGCCTTGCTCAGCTTCCCGACGAAGCGCTGACCGGTTCCTGGGCCGGTTCGGTGCCCGAGCCGTCGCCGCCTTCCGCGGCCGCGTCCGGCGAGCCCGCGGGGCGGGTCGCGCGGCGCGGGGCGCGGCGGGTGCGCGGCTTGGGTGCCTCGGCGGCTTCCGTGCCGTCGGCCGGGGCCTCCGCCGCTGCGGCGGCCGTCTTCTTGGTCGCCTTCGGCGCAGGCGCCTCGGTGGCTTCCGCGGACTCCGCCGCTTCCGCCGCTTCCGCCGCTTCCGCCGCCTCGGCGGCCTTGGCCGCCGCCGACTTCCGCGTCGTGGTCTTCTTCGCCGCGGCCTTCTTCGGCGCCGCCGTCTTCTTGGCGGCGGTCTTCTTCGCGGCCGTCTTGCGCGGCGCCCGCTTGGCGGCCTTCTTCGGCTCCTCGGGCTCCTCGGCCGGCGCAGCCTCGGCCTCCGCCTCGGCGGCAGGCTCCGACTCCGCGACGGGCTCCGTCACGGGCTCGGCAACAGCCTCCGCAGCCGCTTCCGGCTCCTCGGCAGCCTCGGCGACCGGCTCGGCGGCAGCCGCCTCCTCGACGGCTTCCGCCACCGCCTCCGCGACCTCGACGGTGTCCTCGACCGCCTCGACCTCCGCCTCGATCGCGGCCGCGATCTCCTCGGCGGCGATCTCCGTGGTCTCGGCCGCGTCGACGACCTCGGCAGCCTCCGCGGCTTCCTCGTGCACGTGGCCGTCCTGGCCCTGCGCACCGCCGCCGTTGCCGCCCTTGCCGCGCCGGCGCCGGCCCGAGCCGCCGCCCGACTTGGTCTCCGGCGTGTCCATCCGCACGATCACGCCGCGGCCGTTGCACTTGTCGCAGGTCTCGGAGAACGCCTCCAGCAGCCCCTGCCCGACCCGCTTGCGGGTCATCTGCACGAGGCCGAGCGACGTCACCTCGGCGACCTGGTGCTTCGTCCGGTCCCGGCCGAGGCACTCGAGCAGGCGCCGCAGCACCAGCTCGCGGTTGCTCTCCAGGACCATGTCGATGAAGTCGATGACGATGATCCCGCCGAGGTCGCGCAGCCGCAGCTGGCGGACGATCTCCTCGGCCGCTTCCAGGTTGTTCCGCGTGACGGTCTCTTCGAGGTTGCCGCCCTGACCGGTGAACTTCCCTGTGTTGACGTCGACCACGACCATCGCCTCGGTGCGGTCGATGACCAGCGAACCGCCGCTCGGCAGCCATACCTTGCGGTCCAGCGCCTTCATCAGCTGCTCGTCGATGCGGTACGTGGCGAACACGTCCACGTCGCTCGACCACTTCGACAGCCGCGGCGCCAGGTCCGGGGCGACGTGCGAGACGTAGCTGTGCACCGTCTCCCACGCCTCGTCGCCGGAGACGACGAGCTTGGTGAAGTCCTCGTTGAAGATGTCGCGGATGACCCGGACGGTCATGTCCGGCTCGCCGTACAGCAGCGCCGGGGCGTTCGCCGTGGCGGCCTTCTTCTTGATGTCCTCCCACTGCGCCTGCAGCCGGGTGACGTCGCGGGCGAGTTCATCCTCGCTCGCGCCTTCCGCCGCGGTACGCACGATCACGCCCGCGTCTTCCGGCACGATCTTCTTGAGGATCGTCTTGAGGCGCGCCCGCTCGGTGTCCGGCAGCTTGCGGCTGATCCCGGTCATGGTGCCTTCCGGCACGTACACGAGGTAGCGGCCGGGCAGCGACACCTGGCTGGTCAGCCGGGCGCCCTTGTGCCCGATCGGGTCCTTGGTGACCTGCACCAGCACCGACTGGCCGCCCTTGAGGACCGCCTCGATACGGCGCGGCGAACCGGCCTCGAAGTTGACCTCGCCCGCGTACAGGACGGCGTTGCGGCCCTTGCCGATGTCGACGAACGCGGCCTCCATCGACGGCAGGACGTTCTGCACCTTGCCCAGGTACACGTTGCCGACGTACGAGGTGGCCTGCTCCTTGTTGACGTAGTGCTCGACGAGCACGCCGTCTTCGAGGACGCCGATCTGGGTGCGTTCGCCCGTCTGGCGCACGACCATCACACGCTCGACGGCCTCGCGGCGGGCGAGGAACTCCGCCTCGGTGATGATCGGCACACGGCGGCGGCCCTGCTCGCGGCCTTCGCGGCGGCGCTGCTTCTTCGCCTCCAGGCGCGTGGAGCCCTTGACGCTCTGCACGCCGTCGCCGGCGTCCTCGCCTTCGGTGCGGTCGCGGCGGCGCGGCTCGCGGACCTTGACGACGGTGCGCTCGGGCTCGTCGGCACTGGGGGTCTCGGCGTCCGAGCCGTCGCGGCGGCGGCGCCGACGGCGACGGCGGGACGTGGCGCTCGCGCCGTCCTCGTCGTCGTCCGCGTGCTCGCCCTCGGCGTGCCCGTCCTCGTCGCCTTCGGACTCGTCGCCCTCGGCTTCGTCCTCGCCGTCGCGCTCGCCCTCGCCCTCGCCGCGACCGCGGCGGCGACGGCCGCCCCGGCGGCGACGGCGGGTGGGACGGTCGCCGCGCTCGTCGGCTTCGCCGTCGTGCTCGGCGGCGTCCGCCTCGGTCTCGTCGTGCTCCGCCTCCGGCTCGGCCTCGTCTTCGTCGCGCGCGTTTCCGGCGCCCGGTGCGGCGACCTGCACGCCGGCCATGCTCGCGGCGGCTTCGGCGGCGGCGTTGCGGCGGGTCCGGCGGCGTCGGCCGCGCGGCTGCTCCTCCGCCTCGTCGGTTTCTTCGTGCGCCTCGGCCTCGGGTGCGGCGGCCGGTGCGGCGAACACCGGCGCGTGCGCCTGCGGGGCCTGGAACAGCGGCTGGAACACCGCGGGCGCGGTCCGGCGCGGCCGCTCGGCCGGGGCCTCGGCCTCCGGCTCGGCGCGGGTGTCGACGGCCTCGGCCGGTGCTTCCTCGACGGCCGCGGGGGCGGCCTCGGTCTCCGGCTCCGGCTCCGGCTCGACGGTGGTCTGCTCGCTGACGGCACGCTTGCGGGTCCGGCGGGCGCGGCGCGGCGCGGGCTCGGCCTCCGCTTCGGGGACGGCCGGGGCGGCCGTCTCGGCGGGCGCTTCTTCGGCCGCGGGCGCCTCGGCGGCGGGCTCGGCAGCCGGGGCGGCTTCCGGCTCGGGTGCGGACTCGGGCGAGGTCACCGGCGAGGTGGCCCGGCGGCGGACGCGCTTGCGCGGCGCGGGGGCCTCGGCCTCGGCGGCGGCCGGGGTCTCGGCGGGGGTCTCGGCCGGTGTCTCGGCCGTGGGCGCCTCGGTGGGCGCGGCTTCGGCGGTCGGCTCGGCGGCGGCGCGCTTGCGGGTGCGGCGCGCACGGCGCGGCTCCGGCTCCGGCTCCGGGGCGGTTTCCCCGGCGGCGGTGGTCTCGTCGGCCTGCTCGGCGTCTTCTTCCGCGGCCGCGTCGGCGGCAGCGGGGGTCTCGCCCTCGGCTACGGCGGCGTCGGCCTGCGCCGCGGCCGCCTCTTCGGCGGTCGGCTTCGGCGGTCCGGCCGGCCGGGACGCGGCCCGGCGCCGGCGGCGCGGGGCTGTGGTCTCGGTGGTCTCGGTGGTCGTATCCTGCGTGGTCTCATTACGGTCGCGTGCGTCCTCGGACGCCGCACCGTTCGGCTCGTGCTCGAGCATGCGGGTCTGTCTCCCGTCACGCTTCCGGGCGCTCCACGGAGGGCGCCGCGCGGAAGCTCGTCTGTTGCTCGCCGACCCCGCACCAAGCGGGGCCGACGAAAGTCTGTCGGAATGCGCCCGGGGCACCCGGTCGATCCGGGTGGGGGCGTCGACGGCGGTCCGTAACGTCGGATCCGGCCCACAGCCCGCCTACAGTTCCTCGTTCCCCGTCGAGGTCACCGCATGCTCGGGCGCGAGCGGATCGGTCACCGCTCCGGTCGCGGTGTCGAGCGGCCCCTGCGCCAGGCGGGTTACCGCGGCGGGTACGGGCGGCGCGAGGTCGGCGACCAGGCGAAGACCGGACAGAACGTCGTCGGGTCGGACGGCTGGTGTGGTGTGCCGTACAACCAGTCGCAGTATCGCACAGGGTCGATCGGCGAGCCCATCGACACCCGGGTGACCTGCGTCAATCTCGTGGTGGGCGGTTTCTGCGTCGGCCGGCTCCGCGACGGTGAAGGCCACCACCGCGGCGCGTGCGTCGAACGTGCGGAGCCCGTTCTTCGTCATGCGGTCGACCTCGACGCTCGGCGCGGCGAGGAACGTGTCGACGGCCTTCGCGGCGTCGGCGGGCTCGATCTCGGGGAGGCGGATCTCCCACACGGAAGCTTGGAGACGCTCGGCGAGGTTGCCGGGGGCGGCCTCTACGACGTCGAGGACGTCGAGGCCGGGCGGCAGGGACTCGTCGAGGAGGGTGCGGAGCTGCGCGGGGTCGCAGCGGCGCGCGACGGACATCTCCAGGTACTCGGCTTCGCTCGCGACACCGGTCGGGGCGGCGCCGGCGTACGAGACCTTGGGGTGCGGGGTGAAACCCGCGGAGTACGCCATGGGTACGTCGGCCCGGCGCAGCGCGCGCTCGAACGCGCGCTGGAAGTCCCGGTGGCTGGTGAACCGCAGGCGGCCGCGCTTCGTGTAGCGCAACCGCAGTTTCTGGACGGCCGGAGCGGGCGGCGGTCCTTCGGGCATTCGGCGTGCCAGGGCTGCTCAGTCCTCTGTGGATGCCGACTGGGGAAGTCGACGGGTCGGTATTCGGTATTCCGGCTCCCAGAGTAAAGGGAGAGGACGGGCGGCCGTCATCGCATGCCGGGTGGGAGGGGATGACGGCGGTTGCGGCGGGCGTGGCGGAAGCGTCCGAGCGGCGCGTCTTCCGGCCGCGCGAACGCTTCCGCCCCGGTGCGCGCCCGCGGCGTCCGCCGTCAGCGGCCCCCGCGGCGGAACGGCCGCCGGACGTCGTCCAGCGTGCGCCGCACGCTCGCGCGGGCCTCGGTGAGGCTCCGGCGGACGCTCGCCCGCGCTTCGGCGAGGCTTTCGCGGACCTTGCGGCGCGTCTCGGCCAGCGAGGCGCGCACCCGTCGGATCGGGGCGCCGATCTGCGTGAACGCGCGGCGGAGGCCGGCCACGGCCTCTTGTGCGGAGGCTTTCAGGGTGGCGCCCGCGCGGCGGAACGGGCCGACGAGGGCCCGGCCGAAGGCCGGGATGGCCCGCCCGACGGTCTTCGCGGCGCGGCCGAGCGGGGCCAGGACCGCGCGGTAGACGGCGACAACCGGCCACGCGAACGCCCGCCCGAGCAGCCGCACGGCCCGCAGGAATCGGTCGCCCGCCCACCGCACGCCGTCGCGCGCGGCGCGTCCGACCGCCCAGAGCCCCCGGCCGAGCAGCACCATCGGCCGTACGAACAGTTCGCCCGCGGACCGCAGCCCCTTGCGGGCGGTCCGCCCGCCCCAGCGCAGACCGCGGCCGACGCGCGCGAACGGCCAGACGACGATCCGCACCAGGAACCGCAGGAACCGGCCGCCCAGCCCGGCCGCCCAGCGGAGCGCGCCGCCGCCTTGGCGGCCGACGGTCCGGAGGGCGCCGACGAGCAGGGTGAACGGCTTGGCGAGCAGCCCGCCGAGACCGCGCAGCGCGGTACGCGCTTGGCGCAGCGGCCACGCCAGCACCCGCCCCAGGAACCGCAGCGCGGCACCCGTCTGCCGGAACGGCCACGCGAACGCCCTGCCGAGGAACCGCAGCGCGGCGCCCGACTGCCGGAGCGGCCAGGCGAGCGCCCGCCCCAGGAACCGCAGCGCCGCGCCGGCCTGACGCAGCGGCCACGCGAGCGCGCGGCCGATCAGGCCGAGGACGCCGCCGAGGCCCCGGAGGAACGCGTCGAGTCCGGAGCCGAGGACCTTGGCCACGCCGCGGAGCGCCCGGAGCGGCCACCCGACGACCCGGCCGAGAGCGCGGAGCGCGCGTCCGGCGTACCCGAGCAGGGCGGCGACGGCGCCGCGGAGCAGGGCGAAGGGTTTGACCAGCAGCTTGCCGAGTCCGCGCAGCCCCGCGGCGATCGCCCGGACCAGCCCGCGCAGTCCGCGCCCCGCCTGCCGGAACGGCCAGGCCAGGACGGCGGCAGCGGCCCGGAGGGCACGGACGAGTCCGCGCCCGGCCCCGCGCAGCCCGCGCTTGAGCAGGCGGAAGGGCCACACCAGCAGCCGTCCCAGACCTTCGACGGCGGCGGCCAGCAGCCGACCGGCCGCGCCGATGAGCCACCCGATCTGCCGGAGCGGCCAGAGCGCCAGGCGTCCGAGCTTGCGGAGGCCACGCCCGAGCGCCCGCAAGGCGGCGCCTGCCTGGTGTGCGACCCACCGCAGGGCGCGGCCCGCGTAGCGGAACGGCCACGCGAGCAGCCGCCCCAGTGCCGTGACGGCTGCCCCGGCCTGCCGCAGCACCCACCGCACGGCCCGCCCGGCGTGCCGGAACGGCCACGCCAGCGCCCGGCCGAGCGCCCGCAGTCCGCGCCCGAGCATGCGGAACGGCCAGGCGAGCGCGCGCCCGGCGGCCCCCAGGGCGCCGCGGATCGCCGAGACGACGGCTTTGACCAGGCCCTTGACCACCTGCACGGGGATGACGACGACGAACGCCACGATCCGCAGCGGCCAGACAAGCCAGCCCGGCGCGTTGGGCGCTTCGGGGGCGGGCGGCGCAGGTTCGGGCTCGTCCCGGGCGTCGTCGTGCTTGGCGAGGTCGACCGGCTCGCCGCCGTCCGACTTCGCGAACTCGACGTGGTCCCGGCCTGCTTCGGTCCGCCGCGCGGGCCCCGCGGGCGGCTGCGGGATCTCGTCGTCGGGCACGCCGCGCCCCGATCGGTCTTTCGCCATCCAGCCCTCCCCCGAACGAACCGGCTTACCGGCCAGGGACGCAGCCCGCCGCCGACCTGGTTCTCCGCACCCCGGTTTGCTGCGGAAAATCCGATGAATCCTCGCAGATGGCCGGTGCTGTGTGCAGGCGACGTAGCCTCGGAAGGGTCCATATCGAGGTGAAGAACCATGTTCCCGACGAATCGCACGCGACTGGCGGCCTTGGGCGCAGCAGCCGGCGCGGTTGTCGCTCTCGGCCTCGGGCCGATTGCGGGGATCGCGCAGGCGGCACCACACGCGCTGAAGGTTCCGCTCACCACCGCGAATGTCAACTGCGACGGTTCCCCCGCCGCGGGGCAGGGCACCGGACCCGGCGGCGGCTTCGTCATCTACAACGAGCCCGCCAACGGCAAGCTGATCGCCAACGTGGTCCTCCAGAACGCCCGGCCCGGTACCACGTACAACGTCCGGGTGATCCAGAGCGCGAGCACCTGCAGTCAGGTCGACGGCTCGATCACGACCGACAGCTCCGGAGGCGGCAGTGTGAACATCCAGGAGCCGGTCTCCGGCACCACGGCGTTCGTCGCGATCAACAACACCGGAAACCCGGCCAACGATTACCTCACCACCCAGGTGATACCCACGTGAGCCGTGCCCGGTGATCATCCCCGCGAACATCAAACGCGAACATCAAACGGCCCCAACGGAGTTCCGGTGGGGCCGTTTGATGTTCGCGCAGGGGAGCTACGATCTGGATCTCGGTCTGCATCTGCGGACAGAAAGCTACAGGCCCACATCCATGGCGCGATTGCCTCGTTGGGTAAGCCGTGAGCACTGAACCGACACGCACGACACCGCAGGTGCACTGGCGGGAGAGCGACCTCACGCTACTCGACGAGCTGCTGGCGGCCGATCAGTCTCTTCCACCGAATGCACCAGGCGCACTACTTTCGGTGAGGCTCTCCAGCCTCACCGCCGACACCACATCGCCTGTGCGCCAGGAGCTCGAACTACGGCAACTCGCGCGGGAACGGGGGTTCCGAGTCGTCGGAGTGGCAGCCGACCTGAATGTCTCCGCAACACGCGTCCCTCCGTGGAGGCGCAGGCAGCTCGGGCACTGGCTCAACGAGCGGGCGCCCGATTTCGACGTGCTGCTCTTCTGGAAGTTGGACCGCTTCGTCCGTCGACTCACCGATCTCAGCGTCATGATCGAATGGTGTACGGATCGCGGGAAGAATCTGGTCTCGAAGCACGAGGCCATCGATCTGTCCACACCGACCGGACGCAAGCTGGCGACCGTCATCGGCCGGGTCGCCGAGCTGGAAGCGGGCGGCGCCAGCACACGCGTCACGAGTCTTTGGGCGTACACGAAGACCCAATCGGACTGGCTTGTGGGCAAGCCTCCCTACGGCTACACAACCGATGCTTGCGGCATGCTGGTTGTGGAGCCCGGCGCCCGGCGCGTTCTGCGCTGGTGTCAGGGCGCGGCACTCCGCGGAGTGTCGGCCCGCCGGATGACTGCCGTACTCATCCGAGCACGCATCCCTACGGGCGGTGGCGGTCAGTGGACCGCTGGCACACTGCTACAGCGGCTGCGGAACCCGGCGCTGCTCGGGTGGAGAGTCGAGATGGACCGGGATGCGGCCACCCGCCGGTCGAAGATCGTGTGTGATCGAAACGGCAGCCCCATCCGAGTGGCTGACCCCATCTTTACGGAACAAGAGTGGCAGGCACTGCAGTCGGCACTCGACCGCAGGTCCGCCGCCAAGCCGCGTCGAAGCCCTCAAGGTGCCACCGATTTCCTGGGCGTCCTGGTGTGCAGCGACTGCGGCACGAACATGACGGCCCACCGAACGACAACGAATCAACGCATCTACACCTACCTCCGATGTCGGACGTGTCCAAGCGGAGGTCTGGGAGCACCTCACCCAGACGTGGTGTACCGCAGGCTCTCAACCGAAGTCATGGCCGCCCTCGGAGCGCTTCCGGTCCGCGTCCGGGAGTACCACGCCGGAACGGACGGAGATGACGGGCCGACAGCACCGTGCTGGACAGTGGTCTCGAACGGCGAGACTTTCGGCGTCCGCTGGCAGCGCGAAGGAGCCAAGACGATGGCCGAGGACCTGCGAAGGGCCGGGGTGATCTGCCGTGTCCGCCGGACAAAGATCCCACGGCAACGAGCGCCAGAGGTGAGCTTGCAGTTGGCTGTCCCGCACGATGTCGAGGAGCACCTGATCATCAAGCCGGATGTGTTCGGCGGCCGGACTCACTGACACCGTCGGCCCCGTACAGGTACGGGGCCGACGGGACGGGCATCGCTACTTGTTGACGACCGAAAGCGGCAAGAGCTGCTTGCCGGTCGGGCCGATTTGGATCTCGGTGCCGAGCTGCGGGCAGACGCCGCAGTCGAAGCACGGGGTCCAGCGGCAGTCTTCGACCTCGACCTCGTCGAGGGCGTCCTGCCAGTCTTCCCAGAGCCAGTCCTTGTCGAGGCCGGAGTCGAGGTGGTCCCAGGGGAGCACCTCGTTCCAGTCGCGTTCGCGGGTGGTGTACCAGTCGACGTCGACGGGTTCGTCGGCGAGGGCCTTCTCCGCGCTCTTCATCCAGCGGTCGAAGCTGAAGTGCTCGCTCCAGCCGTCGAAGCGGCCGCCGTCCTCCCAGACCGCGCGGATGATCTTGCCGACGCGGCGGTCGCCGCGGGACAGCAGGCCTTCCACGATGCCGGGCTTGCCGTCGTGGTAGCGGAAGCCGATGGACTTGCCGTACTGCCGGTCGGCGCGGATCACGTCGCGCAGCTTCTGCAGGCGCTCGTCGGTGGTCTTCGCGTCGAGCTGCGGCGCCCACTGGAACGGCGTGTGGGGCTTGGGCACGAAGCCGCCGATGGAGACCGTGCAGCGGATGTCGCGGCTGCCGGAGACCTCGCGGCCCTTGGCGATGACCTTCTTCGCCATCTCCGCGATCTGCAGGACGTCTTCGTCGGTCTCGGTCGGCAGGCCGCACATGAAGTACAGCTTCACCTGGCGCCAGCCGTTGCCGTACGCCGTCGCGACCGTCCGGATCAGGTCCTCTTCGCTGACCATCTTGTTGATGACCTTGCGCATGCGCTCGCTGCCGCCCTCGGGCGCGAACGTCAGGCCGGACCGGCGGCCGTTGCGGGTCAGTTCGTTGGCCAGGTCGATGTTGAACGCGTCGACGCGGGTCGACGGCAGCGACAGGCCGATCTTGTCCTCGGTGTAGCGGTCCGCGAGGCCCTTGGCGACCTCGCCGATCTCGGTGTGGTCCGCGGACGACAGCGAGAGCAGGCCGACCTCTTCGAAGCCGGTCGCCTTGAGGCCCTTCTCCACCATTTCGCCGATGCCGGTGATGCTTCGCTCCCGCACGGGGCGCGTGATCATGCCGGCCTGGCAGAAGCGGCAGCCGCGGGTGCAGCCGCGGAAGATCTCCACCGACATCCGCTCGTGCACCGTCTCGGCGAGCGGCACCAGCGGCTGCTTCGGGTACGGCCACTCGTCCAGGTCCATGACGGTGTGCTTGGACACCCGCCACGGCACGCCGGACCGGTTCGGGGCGACCCGCTGGATCCGGCCGTCCTCGAGGTAGTCGACGTCGTAGAACCGCGGCACGTACACGCCGCCGGTCACCGCGAGGCGGAACAGCAGTTCGTCGCGGCCGCCCGGGCGGCCTTCGGCCTTCCAGGCGCGGATCACGTCGGTGATCTGCAGCACCGCCTGCTCGCCGTCGCCCACCACGGCCGCGTCGATGAAGTCGGCGATCGGCTCGGGGTTGAACGACGCGTGGCCGCCGATGAGCACGATCGGGTCGTCCTCGGTGCGGTCCGCGGCCTCCAGCGGGATGCCCGCGAGGTCGAGCGCGTTGAGCAGGTTCGTGTAGCCCAGCTCGGTCGAGAAGCTGACGCCGAACACGTCGAACGCCTTCACCGGGCGGTGTGCGTCCACGGTGAACTGCGGGACGGAGTGCTCGCGCATGAGCTTCTCCATGTCCGGCCACACCGCGTACGTGCGCTCGGCGAGGACGTCGGCGACCTCGTTGAGCACCTCGTACAGGATCATGACGCCCTGGTTGGGCAGGCCGACCTCGTACGCGTCCGGGTACATGAGCGCCCAGCGCACCGCGGCGGCGTCCCAGTCCTTGACGGTCGAGTTCAGCTCGCCGCCCACGTACTGGATGGGCTTCTGCACGCGCGGCAGGAGCGGTTCCAGGCGCGGGAAGACCGAGTCGGCGGGCATGGTGCATCCTCCGGCAGGGGATGGGGGAACAGCCTCCCAGCTTAACGCCTGCCCGGAGTCCCCCCGACCGCCCCGAACCCTGGAAAAAGTGATATCACTTTGCTAGTTTTCTGTTGTCACCCTTCACGGGGTGGCAGCGTCACATCACTGCGGGGAGGCGGCCATGAGCGGCGCACCAGGCACATCGGGCACATCAGGCACACCGGCAACTCCGGGCGGTCCGGGCGATGTAGCGGTCGACATGCCCGCGCCCCCGGTCCGCGAGCACGTGGTCCGCGGCGTCGGCGGCGGTCCGGCACTCGGCATCGGGCTGCTGATGCTGATCGGCGCCGTCGTCATGTTCGTCGCCAGCAGCGGCGTCGAGGGCGGGCAGCGCGGCGCCCTGATCGGCGGCGGCATCGTGATCGCCCTGCTGGCGCTGTTCGGCCTCGGCGGCCTCAACTCGGTCGCGCCCGGGCAGGCGCGCGTGGTGCAGCTCTTCGGCCACTACAAGGGCACCGTGCGGCAGAGCGGCCTGCGCTGGGTGAACCCGCTGACCCACCGCACCGCGGTGTCGACCCGGATCCGCAACCTGGAGACGGACGTCGTCAAGGTCAACGACAACGACGGCAACCCGATCGAGATCGCCGCCGTGGTGGTCTGGCAGGTCGAGGACACCGCGCAGGCGATCTTCTCGGTCGACGACTTCGTGGAGTTCGTGGCAATCCAGTCGGAGACCGCGGTCCGGCACATCGCCAGCCGCTACCCCTACGACAACCACACCGACGACGGCCTGTCGCTCCGCGACAACGCCGACGAGATCACCGGCGAACTCTCCGCCGAGATCGGCGCCCGCGTCTCCGCGGCAGGTGTACGGGTGATCGAGTCCCGGATCACGCATCTCGCCTACGCACCGGAGATCGCGCAGGCTATGCTGCGCCGCCAGCAGGCCGGCGCCGTCGTGTCGGCACGCACGAGGATCGTGGAAGGGGCGGTCGGCATGGTCGAGTTGGCGCTGAACCGCCTCGACGAACAGGACCTGGTCGCCCTGGACGACGACCGCCGCGCCGCGATGGTCAGCAACCTCCTTGTGGTGCTGTGCAGCGACCAGTCGACCCAGCCGGTGGTGAACACCGGTTCGCTCTACCAATAGCTCCGAGGCCCGGTGACCGAGCGGAAGAAGATCCTGCTGCGTCTCGACCCGGCGGTCCACGACGCGATCGCCCGCTGGGCGGCGGACGAACTGCGCAGCACCAACGCGCAGATCGAGTTCCTCCTCCGGCGGGCGCTCGGCGACGCCGGGCGGACGCCGCGCGACGCGGGCGCCCCGGCCCGCCGCGGGCGCCCGCCGAAACGCGCCGCGGACCCGGCCGAGGAACCCGGCGCTCCAGAGAACGAGCCCGGCTGAGGCCGCGCCCTCCGGCTCCGAGCCCTCCGACTGCGAGACCTCCGGCTCCGCGCCCTCCGCATCCGGGCCGTCAGCTCTTCCCGCCGCCGATCTGCACGATCTTCACGCAGTGGCAGGGGTTCTGCGCGGCGGCCCGGACCAGGCGCACGCCGACGACGGGGTCGAACGAGACGATCTGCAGCGGTACCGGGCTGGTGCGGCTGTAGACCTCGAGGTTCTCGTCCCAGTTCTGCGCGACGTAGTACATCGGGTCGAGGGCTTTGCGGGCGTCCTGCTTCTCGGAGGCGACGAGCGGCATGTCGGCGACGTACTTCTCCAGCGTGCCGAGCTGGTGGTTGAGCACCGCGGCCTGCATGGTGACCAGCGCGTTCTGCCACGCGGTGCGGCTGGCCCGCAGCACGACCATGGTGAACTTGCCGTTGCCGAGCAGCTTGCGGCGCTGCATGGCCATGAGTTCGCTCTGCGCGGGGCTGACGATCAGGCCGTCGGCCCAGACCTTGCCCCACGTGTTGTCCGGCGCCGGCCGGTTGTCGCGGAACTCGGGCTTGCCGAAGCTGATGCCGCCCGCGAGCAGGACGCCCGCGAGGGCCGCCGCCACGGCCACGGTCCCCCGGGCCGCCCACCGGCCCCGGCTACCGAGCTTGTCGGCCCTCTCGTGAGCAACACGCGGCAGCGGCAACCGGCTTCGGGAGATCAGCGCGCCGGCGCCGCCGAGGCCGATCAGCCCGGTGACGAGCCAGGCGTAGAGCAACTTCTCCAGGTAGTACGACGACTCGCCGATCTCCGACCGCTGGTACACCCACAGGCCGAGCGCCACCACGGCCGCTGCGGCGACCTGGATCCCCATGAGCCGCTGGGTGGGCGACCGCCGGGCCCGGGACACCGCCAGGTACAGCACGAACACCGCCGTCGCCGCCGCGAGTACGCGCCGGGGCGCGCGGATGATCGGCCCCCATAGCAGCAGATGCGACGACGCGTTGAAGTCCCCCGCCAGGCGCGGCACCACGATCGGCACCAGCACCAGCGGCACGACGGCCGCGCAGGTCACCGCCACGGGCAGCAGGCGGCGCCGCAGGCGGGCGCGGACCGCCCACATGGTGGCGGCGGCGCCCAGGGCGAGCGCGGGTGCGTAGAGCGGGTAGGTGAACGCGACACCGATCAGCGCCAGGCCGACCAGCACGGTCTGTTCGACCGGCCGGTCGGGGTAGCGCACCAGCAGCGCGATGGCGAGGACGGTGAAGAACAGGCCGAGCACCTGCGAGTCGAAGCCGTACCAGACCGACGTGGTCATGACCCCGGTGGCGAGGAACGCGCCGATGGCGGACAGCGCCAGCGCGCCGCGCCAGCCGCGCGCACGGTGCCCGGCGACCCAGCGGGCCGCCCAGACGGTGGCCAGCACGAACGCGCCGTACCCGAGCAGCAGGAGTGAGTAGTAGCGGTGGGCTTCCGCAACACCGTTGCCGGGCGCGGCGCCGTTCATCCGGAACGAGTCGGCGAGGGCGTACAGGAAGTGCGCGCCGTTGGGGTAGTTGGTGGCCATGCCCGAGACGAGGATCTGCTTGGTGTGGCCGGGGTCGAGGAAGGCGTAGCCGTCGAGCTGCCGGATGGCGTCGAACAGGCTGAATTGGCGCAGCCGGTCGCCGGTGTCGTTGCCCGCGAAGTAGCCGAGGCGTTCGACGAGCGGCCGGGTCGCGGTCGGCCACGCGGTCATCAGCCAGGCGGCGAGTCCGGCGCCGGCGACCGCGAGGTCGGTGCCGTACACCCGGGTCGGCAAGGTGGGCTTGCGGCGCAGCGCCCACGCGGCCGCGACCAGCAGCGTGAACGCGAACCCCGCGACGGGCACGGGGTGCAGCCCCCACGGCCACACGGAGAACAGCAGTCCGCCGACGAGCGCCGCGCCCGCGACGGCGCCGGCCGCGATCACAAGGCGGTCGAGGAGTCCCCCGCCGGGGCGCAGCAGGCTCGCGGTGGCCGCGACGACGAGGGCGGGCAGCACCAGGTCGGCGTGGGCGAGGTGGGCGAGCGCGGTCACCGCCCAGGCCGCGGCGAGGGCGGTGAGCGCGGCGGGGGTGCGGCGGCGCAGGAAGGCGGCGCGCGACGCGTACGGCCGCGGGCCGGGCTGCTGTTCGGGGGCCGCTACACGGTCGAGCACCTGGACCTCCTGGAGGCCGTTCGGTCGTGCCGGCGCGCAGGCGGGCGCGCCGGCGAGGTCCCGCGGGGTTTCGGCGGGCGGGGTCCGCGGGCGTCCGGGCGCGTGGTCACACAGGTCTGCCGAGCCGGTCCACGCGGACGATACGCAGGCCCAGGTCGGGCCGTTGGGCCGCGAACTTCCGCAGCTCGCGCTCCACCCACGGGTCCCAGACCACGACGCGCAGCGGGATCGGACTGGCCGCGAGGATACGGCGCAGCCGGGCCACGCCGCGTTCGGTCACCTCGGACCGGTCGCCGTACGGGAGGGCTTTGCCGGTCGGCGCGGGCCGCAGGGGCTCGCCGGGGGCGATGCCGTCGACGTCCTTGAGGGCGTACAGCGTCTTCTGGAGGCGGCCGTAGTCGTGGTTGAGCACGGCCAGGGTGTTGGACGCGTCGACGTTGACCCAGTGCTGGTCGGACAGCAGTGCCATGGTGGGCACGCCGTCGCCGAGGAACTTCGCGTTGTAGAGGACTTTGAGGCTGTCCGCATAGGGGTTCTGGATGCGGCCGGACGCCCACACCGCGCCCCAGTTCATGTCGGGTCCGGGGCGTCCGTCGTATTGCACGCGGCCCCAGTGCAGTCCCCCGGCGAGAATTGCCGCCGCCACGACGGCCGCGACCGCGCCGAACGCGTTCCGGGTCCGGAGCAGGGCCGGGGAAGATCGCGGAGAAGCCGCCATGGAGGGCCGGGGGGCCGCCCTCCGCAGCCAGAGCACGGCGGGCCCGAGCGCCACCAGGCACAGGACGGTCCACGCGTGCAGCATCTTCTCGAAGTAGTACACGGTGCCGCCGACGGACAGCACCTGGTACGCCCAGAAGACCGCCAACGCGGCTCCTCCGGCGAGCAGTTGACCGAACATGACCCGGTACGCAGGCGAACGCCGAGTGCCCGCGCGCACCAGACCGAGGAAGGCGACGATCGCCAGCCCGGCCAGGAAACGGCGCTGCATGCGCACGATGGGCCCAGCGAGCAGCAGGTGGCTTCCGACGTTGAGCGTGCCGACCAGCTTCGGCAGCACGGCGGGCAGCAGCGCGACCGGGACGGCCACCACCGCCACGGCCGCGTAGGCCCGCCAGGACCGCCGAACGCGTTTGCGGTACACGGCGAGCCCGGCCACACCGGCGAGCGCGATCGGGACGAGGAACAGCGAGTAGCACCAGCTGACGGCGACCACGAGCGCGCCGAGCAGCACCGCGCTGTCGCCGTCCTTCACCGGCGGCCGGGCGATCAGCGCGACGGCCAGAGCGAAGAAGCCGAGGCCGAGCATTTCCGCGTCCGACTCGTTCCAGAACCCGGTCATCAGGACGCCGGTGGCCAGGTACGCGCCGACGCCCGCGCAGACGACCGCACGGCGGCGGTCGGACACCGCCGGTCCGGCGACCCACCGGCAGGCCCAGGTGACGCACACGACGAAGAACGCGTAGCCGATGACCGCCCACCAGTAGTAGCGGTGGAAGGCGGCGGTCGACGTGCTCGGGTCGGCGCTGGAGCGGGCGAACACGTCGCCGAGGGCGTACAGCATGTGCGTGCCGCTCGGGTAGTTCGCTTCCATGCCGGGCAGCACGATTTCGCGGGCCTGGTCGGAGTGGAAGAAGCCGTAGCCGCCGACCTGCTGGATCGCGTCGAACAGCGAGAAGTGCCGCAGCCGGTCGCCTTGTCCGACCGCGGTCAGGTAGGGCAGCGACTGCTTGAAGCCGACGCGGGCGACCGGCCAGGCCAGGGTGATCGCGGACGCGGCGCCGGACGCCAGGATCACCGCGTCCGACCACAGCACCTTGCGGGGCAGTTTCGGCCGCCGTCCGGTGGCGAAGGCGACCGCGAGCAGCGCGGTCATCGCGCTCCCGGCGACGGGCGCGGGTTCGAGATGCCACGGCCACACCGAGAACAGCAGTGCGGCGGTGATCGTCGCGCCGCCGAGCAGCCCTGCGGCGAGCACGAACCGGTCGAGCAGCGCGGACCCGGCCCGCAGCAGGGACGCAGTACCGACGAACACCACCAGCGCGGACAGCGGATCGGCGTGCAGCGCGTGTGCGGCGAACGCGAACAGCCAGACGAGAACCAGCAGGCCGCCCCACACGGCGGCCCGGCCTCCGGGCCCGGACAGCCGGGTCCGGCAGCGCGCGGTCAGGCCGCGCAGCCCGGAGAGCCGGTAGAGCATCAGCGCGTCCCCCGCTCGTCCGGTGCCGGGTCGGGCGCCGCGTCGGGCCGCGGGCCGCGCTCCGGGTCGGGTTCCGGGTGGGGCTCCGGGTCGGCGTGCGGCTCGGGCTCGGGGTCGACGCGGGTGGCCTTGTGCGCGATGGCGTCGGCGCGGTCGGTGGCCGTGGGGTCCGCCGGGTCCTTGAGGACGTGCCGAGCAAGCAGGGCCGCGATGCCCGCCGACACCAGGTCGGCGACGGTGAAGAGGATCCGCGACACCAGCGCGAGCGCGACGGCCTGGCCGCGCGGCATCGTCGTGGCCAGCGCCGCGACGAGGACGATCTCGCGGACGCCGGCGCCGGACGGCAGCACGAACGCGAACACGCCCGCGGTCAGGCCGACCGCGATGGCGCCGATGCACAGCAGCAGTTGCTGCAGGTCCGCGGGGGCGACACCGCGCGCGAGGATCCACAGGTGGACGCCGAAGAGCACATAGGCGAACGATGCAAGGCCCGCACTGCGGCCCACCAGCCCCCACGTGAGGCGGAGCTTCACCGGCGGGCGCTTGAGCAGCCGCAGGGTGAACTCGCCGGTGCGCGCCAGGACTTTCGGGTGCAGTCCGGCGAACCCGATCGGCAGGAGGAGGAACGCCCAGGCGGCGCCCGGCGCGTCCTTGAGCACGACGGGCAGGGCGAGGACGCCGAGCAGCAGCGCGGTGACCACGGAGATGATCACGTAGAGCAGCGACGCGGTGAAGATGCGGGCGCGGGAGACCTGGGCTTTGCGGCCGAGTTCGAGCTGGAGGACGTACGTCCACACCGAGCCGGGCACGTACTTGCCGAGTTGGCTGACGAGCTGGATCTGCGCGCCTTTGAGGACGCCGATGGGCTTGCCCATGCCGTCCACGAGCTGCTGCCACGACAGCGTTCCGACGAACATGCCGACGAGGAGCACGAAGCCGCTGCAGGCGACCGAGTACCACGGGAGTTCGTCGAGGGTCTTGGCGACCTCGTCCCAGTTCCCCAGGACGATGTAGACGATTCCGCCGACCGCGAGCACCAGCAGCACGGGCCGGGCCACCACCATGAGCCGGGCCAGGACCCGCTGCCAGGGCGGCCGCGGCGGGCGCGGCGCGGCGGCGTCCGCGGCCGGGGCGGACGCGTCCGGGGCGGGCGGTTCGGAGGCGGGGCCGGTCGCCGGGGTGGCGGCGGGGTCCGCCGCGGGACCGGTCACCGGCCGGCCGCGACGGTGGTGAGGCGGGTGAACTCGCGTGGCAGGTCGTAGCCGTCCCAGACCGGGGCGAACGACAGCGCGGAGCCGAACGGCACGATGCGGTCGATGCCGCGGCCGGCCGCCGCGGAGGCGAACGCGGCCAGGTCCTCGGGGGCGAAGCCGAAGTGGCTGAGCGTCTGGTCGCGGCGCTGCACCATGGCCGCGACGTCGGTGAGCGCGGCGACGGACGCGGTCGGGAACGCGCCCGCGCCGAGCCACGTGCGGGGCACGTCGAGGGGGTCGGCGAGGTCGAGGACGGCGACGGCCTCGGCGGCACGGAAGCTCAGCGTGCGGGCCCGGCCTTCGGCGGCGACCCCGTACGCGGCGACGCGCTTGTGCACGGCCATCGCCGGGTCGGGGCGTTCCCCGCGGCGGGCGAGCAGCGCGGCGAGCCGGTCGAAGAGGTCGTCCCGGGCCGCGTCGGCGGCGTCCGGGGGGCCGACGAAGTACACGGCGCGCGGCGACGCGCAGGCGGCCTGGTCGAACCAGTAGCTGTCGTTGTACAGGTCCAGGACGGCCTGGTCGCGGGCGGCGTCGGAGGCGGCCGCCCATCCCCCGGCGTGCACCGCGGCGAACGACGCGCGGTCCGGGAAGGCCAAGTCGCGGGCCGCGGGGCCGAGCGGGGTCCGCCGGACGGCCGCCACCGAATGGTCGCCGCCCCACACGACGCGCAGGTCGCAGGCCTCGGACAGGGCCGCGGTGGCGGCGTCGTCGCGGTCGTAGGTGATCATGCGCTGGGTGGCCGCGACCGCGGGGTGGGCGGCGGCCAGGGCGGACTCCAGTCGCTCCAGGACCCGGTCCGCGGCGGCGCCGGAGCGCGGCGAGACGCGGACCACGTTGCGGTTGCCGGTGAGCGCGGCGAGCGCCCACGCGTAGACGAAGATCGTGTCGACGTTCGCGGGCGGGATGTGGAAGAGCAGGCCGCGCGGGAATCGCAGGGTGCGGATGCCCGCGCGGTCGGGCTCGGCGAGCCGGGCGAGCTGCGCGTCGAGTTCGGCACGGCGCAGGAAGAAGCCGAGCGGAGCCAGTTCGGGATGGCTGCGGATCAGGGCGGGTTCGAGAAGGGTGCGCCCGAACGCCGTCAGGAAGTCGACGATGCGCGGGTCGCCGACGGTGAGCGGACCGCCCGGCACCTCCCCGGCCAGGTCGTCCAGGACCTCGGCCAACGGCCGGTCCGGCCCCGCCGGGAAGCGCTGACGGATCATCATGCGGCCTGTTCCCCCTGGGAGTCGGCGGCTTGGTCGGATGCTTGGGCGGGTGCTTGGTCGGGTGCCTCGGTGAACGTGTCGCTGCAGCCGCGGGCTTCGGCGCGGGGCAGCCGGCCCAGGACCGAGAAGCGCTTGCCCGGCCAGTACCCGTCGTCGGTGCCGTGCACGACGCCGAGGTCCTCGGTGAGCAGCACGTGGCCCGGGTACGAGCGGGGCAGCGTGCTGACCACCTCGATGAGGCCGGGCGTGCCCGCGGGTTGTTCGGCCCAGGTCTCCGGGTCGCGGATCACCACGTCGGCGAAGTCCGGGCAGTACAGCGCGTCGCCGTCCGGGCCTTCGACGAAGACGGTGCCGATCTGCTCGACCATGCCGTAGTAGTTGTGGATGCGGGTGAGGCCGGTGTCGGCGGCGAACCGGGCGCGGAACGTGGCGTTGTCGACGGCCCGGTCGGCGAGCTTCTTCCAGCCGCCGGAGTGCACGAGGATGCCGTGCGACAGGTCGAACGCGTGCGCGGCGGCGACCTCGTAGAGGTACTGCCAGACCATGAAGGTGAAGCCGAAGACCAGGAACGGCGCGTTGCCGTGGGTGCCGAGGAACCGGGCGACGGCGTCCGGGTCCGGGCGGCCTTCGGCGTCCAGGACGTAGGTGTGGTCGCGGCCGAACCCGGCCATGCCGAGGACGCCCGCGCCGCGCGCCGAGAACGAGCGGCGGTCCTTGACCACGGACGGCGTGTCGACCATGAGCATCGGCAGCCGCTGCCCGCCGAGGACGGTCTGCAGCGTGCGGCTGAGCGCCCGGGTCTGGTCCGCGGCGGCCTGCCGGTCGAGGTGGATGCGGGACACCTCGGCGCCGGTGGTGCCCGACGACGTGAGGGTCTTGAAGATCTCCTCGCGCGGCACGCTCGCCAGGTCGTGGTGCTTGAAAAGGCGCACCGGCAGCCACGGCAGCTCGGCGATGCTCCCGGCGGTCCCCGTGACCCCGAGGGCCGCGAGGATCCGGTCGTATTCGGCGCAGTTGGCCCGGTGGTGCGCGGTGAGCGCGACGAGTTCGGGCAGCAGTTCGGCTTCGCGCTGCTCCTGGGTGCGGGAGAACACGTGGGCGGGCGCGGTCACCTGTCCGCCTCCAGGGCCCGGTAGTCGACCTTGCCGCTGGCCAGCAGCGGCAGCGTGTCGACGGAGCGCACGTCGAACCCGGACGCGTGCACACGCAGTCGCTCGGCGAGGGCGCGCGCGGCGGCCCGGCAGCGCTCGCCGTCGGCGCCTTCCAGCCAGATGACGACGCGGTCGTCGCCCGGCACCGCGGCCGCGACGCCGTGCCCGCGCAGCAGGTCTTCGAGGTCGTCGAGGCTGACGCGGGTGCCGAAGACCTTGCCGATGCGCTTGAGGCGCCCGGTGATGGTCAGGAAGCCCTCGGTGTCGAGGCGGCCGAGGTCGCCGGTGGGCAGCACGCCGCCCAGGTCGTCGCCGCGGGCCAAGTCGGCCTCGGTCTCGGCGTAGCCCATCATCACGTTGGGCCCGGCGTAGACGACCTCGCCGGCGCCGTCCGGGTCCGCCGGGCCGTCGAGCGGCCGGATGGTGAACGCGCCGCCGGGGATGGCCTGTCCGGCGCTGCCGATCTTGTCGGCCAGCCGCTCGGGCGGCAGGACGGCCATGCGCGCGGTGGCCTCGGTCTGCCCGTACATCACGGCCAGGCGCCCGCCGGCCGCGGCCATGCGGTCGGCGAAGTCCTGGACGAGCGCCGGGCTCAGCCGGCCGCCCGCCTGGGTGAGGGTGCGGATGGACGGGTGCGCGGCGGGAGCGAAGCCGATCCGGCGCAGCATCTCGTAGTGGTACGGGACGCCGGCGAAGCTGGTCGCGCGGTACGTGTCGACCGCGTCCCAGAAGCTGCGGGACAGCACCCCGTTCGGCTCGACGAGGACGGTGGCGCCGGCCACGAGGTGGCTGTTGAGCACCGACAGGCCGTAGCTGTAGTGCAGCGGCAGGCTGGTGGGCGCCACTTCGCCGGGGCCGATGCCGAGCGCGACCGCGATCGAGCGGGCGTTCGCGAGGACCGCGCCCGCGGACAGCCGGACCAGCTTGGGGTTGCCGGTGGAGCCGCTTGTGGTGAGCAGGACGCCCAGGTCGGGGTGCGGCGTCTCGCCGTCCGGGTCGAGGCGCACCCAGCCGGTGCCGTCGAACGCGCGGTACCCGGCGGGCACCGGCCCGTCGGCGCCGGTGACGCCCGCGGGCCGGAAGCGGCCGATCAGCGTCTCCAGCGCGGTGCGGTCCAGCGCCGGGTCGAGCAGCAGCACCGGACGGCCCGCGGCCAGCGCGCCGAGGTACCGCAGCACGCCGGGGAGGTCGAGCGGGGTCAGCGCGAACAGGACGCCGGTCGGCAGCGCGGACAGCCGGTCGGCGGCCTCCGCGACGGCGCCGCGCAGCTCGGGGCCGCGCAGCGCGGTGCCGGTGGCGCCGTCCACGAGGGCGGCACCGGGGTGCACCAGTTCGCCGGCGGCGTTGCCTGGCCGGTCGTCGGGTTCGGGCTGCGGGTACCGGTGCCGCGGGGTCTCGATGCTCACAGCACCAGGCCTCCGTCGACGCCGACGATCTGGCCGGTGACGAACGCCGCGTCGGGCCCGCACAGGAAGCGGATCACGCGGGCCACCTCCTCGGGGGTGCCGACGCGCCCGAGCGCGGTGTCGGCGACGCGGCCCGCGACCAGGTCCTCGGGCAGGTGGGCGATCATGTCGGTGGCGATCACGCCGGGCGCGACCGCGTTGACCCGGATGTTGTAGCGGCCGAGTTCCTTGGCCGCGGTCTTGGTGAGCGCGCTCACCGCCCCCTTCGAGGCCGCGTAGGCGCTCTGCCCGGCGTTGCCGCGTTCGCCGACGATCGAGGCGAGCAGCACGATGGCGCCGGAGCGCTTGCGCATCATGGCGCGGGCGGCGGCCTGGAGGCAGCTGAGCGTGCCCGCGACGTTGGTGGACAGCATGCGGTCGACCAGGTCGTCGCGGATCATCCCGATCAGCGCGTCCTCCAGCACACCGGCGTTCGCGACCAGGCAGTCGATGCCGCCGTGTTCGCGGGCGATCTCGGTGAACAGCGCGCGGACGGCGGCCGAGTCGGTGACGTCGAGCGCGTGCCCGACGACGGTCGCCCCGGTCGCGGCCGCCGCGCGGCTCGCGCGTTCCTTGGCCTTGGCCTCGTCGCGGCCCGTCAGCACCACGGTGGCGCCCGCCTCGGCGAGCGCGTCCACGGTGGCCGCGCCGATGCCGCGGGTGCCGCCGGTGACCACGCAGATCCGCCCGGCCAGGCCGGTCGAGGCGGCCTGGCCGGTTTCGGGGGCCGCGCTAGTCACCGAGCCCCATTCCGCGGAGCATGTCGTAGGCGACCTTGAACCCGCTCATCTCGATGACCTGGTCGGTGTCGAACTGCACGCCGAACTCGTCCTCGATCGCGGCGACGAGCGCCATGTGGCCGAGCGAGTCCCACTTGTCGATCTCGCGGTAGCGCAGTTCCTCGATCTGCACCGACGGGTCGAGGTCGAGTGCGTAGGCGAAGACGCCCTTGAGGCGGTCCCTCGTGGTGGCGCCGTCCTTGGTGGTGGAGTCGTCCGTGGTGGTGGACATGTGTCCCCCTTTCGTACGCGGTTGCCGGTCGGCCCGGTCGGCCGTGGCGGTCGGTTGGCCGCGGCCGGTCCTTCGCTGTCCGGCCCGGCCGTCGGATGGCCGGGCACCGGAAACGCGGGTGAGGCGGGATACCCGCTCCCTACCGGGTGCCACGGCAGCGCGCTGGCACGCGCGAAGTCACTCGGCCGGAGTACGCCCGCGTTCCCACGCGGCGAGCAGCGCGGCGATCTCGCCGGGCAGGCCGTCCGGGACCGGCGCGTGCCCCTTCACGTATTCGGCCATCGCCTCGGCGGCGGGTCCGGCGACGCCGCAGCGCCCGAGGCCGACCTCGTTCACGCCGACCTCGCGTGCCGGGTTGCCCACCGCGATGCTGAACGGCGCCACCTCGCGGCGGACCGACGCCCCCATGCCCACCATGGCGCCCGGCCCGATGCGGCTGTGCTGGTGGACCACCGCCCCCATGCCGATGTTGGCGTGCGCGCCGACCTCGGTGTGCCCGCCGAGCTGGGCGGAGCAGGACAGCGTCACGCCGTTGTCGAGGAGCACGTCGTGGCCGACGTGGCTGCGCACCAGCAGGTAGCACTCGTCGTCGATGCGGGTGGCCCGCTTGGTGCCCTGGTGCACGGTCACGAACTCGCGCAGCCGGTTCCCGTCGCCGATCTCCACGCCCTCGCCGGCCAGCTCCCCGTCCCAGGCGGCCGGGTGCGGGCCGCCGCGCCATTCCGCCGGGGCGCCGATGGAGACGTGCGGTCCGATCCAGTTCCCGTCGCCGATCCGGCACGGGCCGAGGATCACGCTGTAGGGCCCGACGAGGTTTCCGTCGCCGAGGACGACGCCGTCGCCGACGACAGCGGTGGGGTGGATGCGGTTGGCCACGGTGATTCCTGACTCTGGGTGGGGTGCGCGCCCGCACGGACCCGGCGCACCTCGGCCTGGATGTGCTCGTCGTCGATGCGCTGGATCACCCGTGCGGGGTTGCCGCCGACGATGCAGCGGTCCGGGACGTCCTTGGCCACCACGGACAGCGGCGACACGGTGGCGAAGTCGCCGATGACGACGCCCGGCATGATGACGCTGTTGCCGCCGATGAAGCAGCCCTTGCCGATCCGGATCGGCTTGCGTTCGATGAGGTCGGACCCGGAGTGGTTCTGCAGGGTCATGTTGGCCAGCCAGCTGGAGTGCGTGAACACGAGCACGTTGAGGCCGATGCTGGTGTGCGCGCCGATGCTGAGCCCGCCGCTCGCGTCCAGCACGGCGCCCTCGCCGATCCAGCAGTGCTCGCCGATTTCCAGGCGCTCCGGATTCACGATCTTGGCGCGCTCGCGGATGCGGGTGGTCGGCGGCAGGCCGAGCAGGGCGGCGCGCTCGCTGTCGTTCATGTACTGGCCGACGAGGTCGGTCAGGATCGCCGGGCGCAGCCGGTTGCTGCGGTCGTCATCGTGAAACATCGGCGGGCTCCTCGCGGGCCGGGTCCTCGCGGGCGGGGTCGTTGCTCGGCGCGGCGAGCGAGGGGGCGCCGGAACGGCCGCCCGCGGAGGGCTGCCCGCCGGTCATCCGCGCGAACACCTCCAGGTGCTGCTCGGTGACCCGGTCGAGGGTGAAGTGCTCGTGGACCAGGGCCTGCTGGCGGGCGGCGATGGCGGCGCGCTCCGCGGGGTCGTCGAGGAGCCGGATCAGCGCGGCGGCGAGTTCGTCGGAGTCGCGGTGCGACACCAGGACGGCGTTCTCCCAGTTGACCAGGTCGATGCCCGGGAAGTTCGTCGCGCTGACGGCGACGACGGTGGCCCGGCCGGCGGCCATGGCCTCCAGGCTGGCGGTGCCGCAGCCGCCGCCGGACAGGTCGTGTACTTCGATGTCGGCGGCGGCGAAGTAGGCGGGCACGTCGTCCTTGGGGACCGCGCCGACGCAGATCACCGCGTCCTCGATGCCGAGTTCGCGGGCGCGTTCGAGGAACGCGTCGTAGTAGACGGTACCGACCACGACGAGCTTGGTGTCCGGGTACTTGGCGAGGACCGCGGGCAGCGCGTCCATCAGGAGCTTGCGGTCGCGGAGCGGGATGACGTGTCCGACGGAGACGATCAGCGGCCGGTCGCCCAAGCCGAGTTCGGCGCGGATGTCGCGGCTCGGCGGCGCTTCGAAGCGGGCCGGGTCGACGGCGACCGGGATGTACTCGTAGTGGTGGTCGCCGGAGTCGTAGCGGGCGGTGCAGTACGTCGCGGCGTGCTCGTCCATGATCACGTAGCGCGGGTCGTAGCGGCGCAGCATGCGGCGCAGGAACACCCGGTCGATGGCGCGGAACGCGTTGGCGTAGAAGGCGCGGGGGCTTTCCAGCCGGGTGTGGATGGACAGCAGCACCGGGACGTTCCGCTTGCGCGCGTACTGGCCGGTGAGCCAGCTCAGGTCGAGGAACTGGCCGTGCTGGTGGATGACGTCCGGCTTGAACCGGTCGAGCAGCCGGAAGACCCGGCGCAGGTTGCGGGGCCCGCTGGTGAAGGTGATGTCGAAGTCGATCGACAGGCCCATCTTGGGCATCACGAACGCCGGGAGGCGGTGGATGTCCACGCCGTCGACGACTTCGTGGGCGGGGGCTCCGCGGTAGGCGGCGGTCAGCACCGTGACCTGGTGTCCGCGCTTGGCGTACTCCTGGGCGAGGGCCGCGGAGAGGTGCGAACTGCCGCCCACCCGGGGCGGAAAGAAGTTGTTGACGACGGCGATACGCATGGTCTGGCGGATGCTCTCGGGGGTCGGTGCGGTCGGACGGCGGGTCAGGCGGACGCGCGCACCAGGTCGGCCATGCCCTTCTCGACCGGCACGGTCGGCTCCCAGCCGAGGACCTCGCGCGCCCGGGTGATGTCCGCGGCGCGCCGCGAGACGAGCACGTCGCGCGGGTTGAACTGCGGTTCCATCGAGGCGCCGACGGCGGCGATGAGGATCTTCGCGAGCTGCGCGATGGAGGTGTCGACGCCGGTGCCGACGTTGACCGGCAGGTTGTCGCGCTCCGATTCGAGGGCCGCGACGACCGCCCGCGCGATGTCGGTGACGTGCACGAAGTCCATCGACTGGTCGCCGCGGCCGTCGATGACGGGGGGCTCGCCGGAGCGGATGCGGCGCAGGAAGGTGTTGATCACCGACGTGTAGTAGGCCTCGGTCTTCTGGCCGGGGCCGTACACGTTGAAGAACCGCAGGGCCATCCAGGACAGGCCCTTGGTGCGCTGGTAGAAGCCGAGGAGGTCCTCGCCCATGCGCTTGCTGATGCAGTAGGGCGTCAGCGGCTGCAGGACGTCGTCCTCGTGCATCGGGAGCTTCTGCGGGTCGCCGTAGACCGACGCGGAGGACGCGAAGACGAGTCGCTTGACGCCGTGGTCGGCGGCCGCGGCGAACACGTTGTGGTTGCCGATGACGTTGATGTCGACCGACTCGTACGGGTCGGCGATGCTCTTGTTGATCGACACGGTGGCGAAGTGGATCGCGTGCGTGCAGCCGCGCATCGCGTTCTGCACGGCGCCGCCGTAGCGGACGTCCCCCTCGATGAGGTCGACCTGGCCGGTGGCACAGAACTCGTCGACGCGGTCCCGGTCGCCGCGCAGCATGCTGTCGAAGATCCGTACCCGATAGCCGCGTTCCAGCAGGATCGGGATGGTGTGGCTCGCGATGAAGCCGGCGCCGCCGGAGAAGAAGACGGTGGGGACGGACACGCTGGGCTCCTCGGTGCCTGCGGGGCGGGTTGCGGGGGACGGAGCCGGGCCGCCGGCCCGGCACGAAGGGGGGTGCTAGCGGGCGTTCTCCACGGCCTTGCGCAGCGCGATCGCGACCCGCTCCGCCTCGGCGTCGGTCAGCTCGCTGTGCATCGGGATCGCGAGGTGCCGGGCGAACAGGTCGGCGGAGACCGGGCACGGCGCGGTGGTGCCGTAGACGGGCTGCACGTGCGAGGCGTAGGTGCCGAAGTTGCAGCCGATCTCCTGCTCGCGCAGGTGCGCGGCGACCTTGCCGCGGTCGACGTCCGGGGCGAGCGTGACGATGTACGACTGCCAGCTGGTGGTGCGGTCGTCCGGCTCGACGGGTGCGGCGAGGCCGTCGGCGTCGGCCAGCAGGGCCGCGTACGCGTCCGCGACCACGCGGCGCCGCCCGACGAGTTCCGGCAGGCGGGAGAGCTGCACGCGCATGATCGCGGCGGCCAGGTCGGACAGCTTGTAGTTGTAGCCCGCCTGGTCGAACACCGGGATGGGCAGCTCGGTGCGGCCCTGCCGAGACCAGGCGCTCTCCAGGCCGAACGCGGCCAGTTTGCGGACCTTGGCGGCCAGGTCGGCGTCGTCGGTGACGACCGCGCCGCCTTCGCCGCAGGTGATGCCCTTGCGGCCGTGGAAGCTGAACGCGGCGACCGGCGCGAGCGATCCCGCGGGACGGCCGCGGTACGTCGCGCCCGCGGCGCAGGCGGCGTCCTCGACGAGGAACAGGCCGTGCCGCTCGGCCAGCGCGCCGAGGGCCTCGTAGTCGGCGGGCATGCCCGCGGCGTCCACCGCGATGATCCCGACGGTGCGCGGCCCGATCAGCGCGGCGACGGCCTCCGGGTCGACCGTGGCGGTGTCCGGCAGCACGTCGGCGAACACCGGCGTGGCGCCGGTGTAGAGCACCGCGTGTCCGGTCGCCGGGAAGGTGTAGTCGGCGACGATCACCTCGTCGCCTTGGCCGACGCCGTAGCCGAGCAGGGCCAGGTGCAGGCCCGCGGTGCAGTTGGCGACCGCGACGGCGTGCCCGACTCCGCAGGCCTCGGCGAACTCCTCTTCGAAGGCACGGCACGCGGGCCCCGCCCCGGCGACCCAGCCCGAGCGGAACACTTCCTCCACCGCGGCGAGTTCGGCGGCGCCGAGACTCGGTCGGCCGAGCGGGACCGCTCCGGACATCCCCGACATGGCCTCTCCTGCTTCTGCTGCTCGTGTGCGGGGAAGGCGGACATCCCCGACTCCGTGTCCTTAACCTCCGGCCGGACCCGGTGGTTACTCACTCGAAGGGGCGAAAACCGCCCAACTCACGGGGCACACGGCCGCACGCCCGCGCACAGCGGGAGCAAACGGAAGCAGAGAGAAGCAGATCGGAGCAGATCGGAGCAGATGGGCGCAGATGGGCGCAGATGGGAGCAGAAATGCCGGAGCCGAACCGCGTGACCACGCGGTTCGGCTCCGGGAAGCGGGAAGGGTCTTGGAAGGGTCTTATTTGAACTTGCCGAGCGACGCCGCGCCGCGCATGTGCACCGATTGCAGCAGTCCGACCGCGATCCAGATCGCGAACATCGACGAACCGCCGTAGGAGATGAACGGGAGCGGAAGGCCGGCGACCGGCATGATGCCGACGTTCATGCCGATGTTCTCGAACATCTGGAAGCCCAGCCACGCCACGACGCCCGACGCGATGATGGTGCCGAACAGGTCGTCGGCGTTCACCGCGATCCGGACGCCGCGCCACAGCAGCAGCCCGAACAGGCAGAGGATCACCGCGCAGCCGACCAGTCCGAGTTCCTCGCCGGCCACCGAGAAGATGAAGTCGGTCTGCTGCTCGGGCACGAACTGGCCTTGCGTCTGCGGCCCCTGGAACAGCCCCTTGCCGAACAGTCCGCCGGAGCCGAGCGCGAGCTTGGCCTGCGCGACGTTGTAGCCGACGCCGGCCGGGTCGAGGGTCGGATCGGTGAACGCCTTGAACCGGTCGATCTGGTACGGGCTCAGTATCCCGAGCTTCCACACCGCCGCGGCGCCCACGCCGCCGATGACCGTGAGCCCCGCAATCCAGCGAGCCGGTGCCCCGGACGCGAGCAGCACGCCGAGGATGATCACGCCGATCACCATGCCCGAGCCCATGTCGGGCATGAGCATGATGACGCCGATCGGCAGCAGGCCGACCACGAGCGACAAGAGCACCGCGCGGTTGCCGGGGCGTTCCACGTCGCCGGTGTCGACCCGCTCGGCCAGGATCATCCCCATGCCGAGGATCACCCCTATCTTGGCCAGCTCGGCGGGTTGCAGCGAGAACCCGGCGGGCAGCAGGATCCACGCGCGCTGGCCGTTGATGGTGGCGCCGAGCGGGCTGAGCGCGGCGAACAGGCCGAGCATGGCGAGGATGCCGATGAACGGCACCGCGGCGCGCATCCGGCGGTGCCCCACCACCGAGACGACCACGAACAGCACCAGGCCGATGGCCAGGTTGAGCAGGTCCTTCTTGAGGAACGCCTGCGGGTCGCCGCCGGTCAGGTTGTGCCGCGGCCGGGTGGCCGACCACACCAGCAGGCAGCCGATGACGGACAGCGCGAGCGAGGTGGCGAACACCACCCAGTCGAGGCGGCGCACCGGGGCGTCGCGTTCGAACGCGCGGGCCGTGAACGACCGGCGGCTCTCCGCGAAGGCGGGCGAGAGCTTCTGCAGGGACGGCGGCCCGCCGAGGCCGAACGCCTTGGGCTTGGACTGCCGCATCTTCACCCCCAGGTTCACACGAACCGCCCTCCCCGGTACGGCACCCGGTCCGGCGGCAGTGCGCCGGGTACGCCGAGTGCCACGGCAGGCCGGTCGCCGCTGCCTCCGCCGGGATGGGCGGGTGCGTCGTAGGTGAACGACGCCACCGGCACGACCGTGCCGTCCGCCTGGATCTTCGGCAGATCGCCGGGCGGCGCGGACATGAGCGCCTTGCTCGGGTCGATCTGGCCCTTGTCGTCGACGCCGTACAGCGCGTCGTAGATCTTGCGCACACTGGGGCCCGACGTGCCGGAGCCGGTGCCGCCCTGGCTGACCATCATCACGATCGCGTACTGCGCCGCGCCCTTGGGGCCGCCGAAGGTGGCGAACCACGACGTGGACTGCTTGTTCTGCACCGAGCCGGTACCGGTCTTGGCTCCTATCGGCAGCTGGTCCATCGGCCAGCCGGCGAACACCCGGGCCGCGGTGCCGTTGGTGGCCACGCCCTGGAGCGCGTTCTGCAGGTAGGACATCGTCGCCGGGGAGACCGGGATCTTGCCCGCGACCTCCGGCTCGATCTCCCGGACGACCTTGCCGTCGGGGCTGACCACGGCCTTGCCGACGGTCGGCTTGTAGAGCGTGCCGCCGTTGGCGATCGCCGCGTAGATGCGGGCCATCTGGATCGGGGTCACCAGGGTCTCGCCCTGGCCGATCGAGAAGTTGACCGCGTCACCGGCGCGGAACTGCCAGCCGTCCAGGCAGTTCTCGTGGTTGACGAGGCGCTGCTGGGCGCTCAGCTTGGGGTCCTCGGACTCCTTGCACCAGGTGTCCTTGTTCTTCTCCCACTCGGCGCGGCGCACGCTCTGGTCGACGATGCGGCCGGGCACCTCGCCGGGGATGTCGATCCCGGTCGCGGTGCCGAGACCGTAGGCGCGGGCCATGTCGACCATCGGGTGGTGGGTGCCCTTGAGGCCGCCCGCCTTGAGCCACATGTCGTAGGACAGGCCGTAGAACACACTGTTGCAGGACACTTCGAGGGCACGCTGGAGCGAGATGTCGCCGTAGCCCGCGCCCTCGAGGTTGTTGAAGGTGATGCCGCCGACCGTGATACCGCCCGGGCACGGGTAGTTCGCCTTGGTCGAGTAGCCGTTCTCGGCGGCCGCCGAGGTGGAGACGACCTTGAAGATCGAGCCCGGCGCGAACTGACCCTGTATGGCGCGCGGCAGCAGCGGCTGGCCGGAGTTCGGGCCGGTGAGGGCCTGGTAGTCGGCCTGCGCGATGCCGCCGACCCACACGTTCGGGTCGTAGGTGGGCGCGCTCGCCATCGCCACGATCCGGCCGGTCTTGACGTCCATGACGACGACCGCGCCGGAGTCGCCCGCGAAGTTGCGGTGCGTGTTGCCCGCGTCGAAGGTGCTGCGGGCCCGCAGCAGGGCCTCGTTGAGCTGCTGTTCGGCGACTGCTTGGACGCGTGCGTCGATCGACGTCACCAGGTGGTTGCCGGGCGTCGCCGGAGTCTCCGAGACGGTGCCGATGACATTGCCCAGGTTGTCGACGGCGAGCTTGGTGACGCCGGTCTTGCCGCGCAGGTCGGTGTCGTAGGTCCGTTCGAGGCCGGTGCGGCCGACCTGGTCGGAACGCTGGAGGTCCTCCTTGCCGGCCTGCTTCTGCTTGGTCAGCTCGTCGTCGGTGACCGGCGACAGGTAGCCGAGCGTGGCGGCGGCGTTGGCGCTCTCCGGGCTCGGGTAGGCGCGGATCGCGGTGGGTTCGGCGATGACGCCGGGGAACTCCTCGCGGTGCTCCGCGATGGCCAGCGCCTGCTCGGTGGTGGCGTTCTTGGTCACCGGGATCGGCTGGTACGGCGAGCCGTTCCAGCACGGCTGCGGCACGTTCTTCTCGCACAGCCGGACCTTCAGCTTGAGGTCCTCGGCCTTCATGTTGAGCACGCCGGCCAGCTTGGTGAGCACGGCGCTGCCCTTGTCGGGCATCGACGACAGGTCCGTCCGGTTGACCGTCACCACCAGCGCCGCCTTGTTGGCGACCAGCGGGCGGCCCTTGTCGTCGAGGATCTGGCCGCGCACCGCGGGGGTGACGACGTTGCGGACGTTGTTGCTGGTGGCCGCCTTGGTGAACTCGTCGCCTTGGCGGATCTGGAGGTACCACAGCCGGCCGAACAGCGTGACGATCAGGGACAGGACGAGGACCTGCAGGATGATCAGACGCGCCCGGACGCCGTGCGCGCCGTCACCGCGCGAACGCCCCGCGTTCGACAGGCTGGGCATCATCGGCGTATCACTCCCGGGGATCTCAAAGCGGTGTCGGAGCGGGGTCCGAGCAGGGTGCGAGCGGGTCGTCGGAGCGGGTCGCAGACGGCTCGGCGGCTGCGGCCCGGCCGGTCAGATCGGCATCAGCGGCTGGGGGTCGATGCGGCGCGCCCCGGTCATCACCAGGGGCACCACGAACGGGGCGAGGAGCGCGTCGTAGACCACCGCGGTGGTCATCAGGCGGCCGAGGCCGACGTTGCGCGCGGCGGTGTCGCCGACCAGCGCGCCGACACCCGCGTACAGCACGGTGGTCAGCGCGGCGAGGACGACGACGACGAGGATCGTGGTGACCACGGACTGCCGGGGCTGGCGGCCGCGCTGCGCGAACAGGCCGGCGACATACCCGGCGATGCACAGCACGAACGCGTAGCGCCCGGCGGCGTGGTCGGCGGGCGGCGCGAGGTCGGCGCACAGCCCGGCGGCGAACCCGACCACGCAGCCCGCGGTCGGGCCCCACGTCATCGCCATTCCGATGACGACGAGCATCAGCAGGTCCGGCACCGCGCCGGGCAGGCCGAGGCGGGCGAGGACGGAGACCTGGACGACCAGGCCCACCACGATGAGGACGGCGGCGTACAGCGCGCGGGCGGCTCCCACCGGTCAGTCCCTTCCGCTCGGGGTCGGATTCTTCGCCGGGGGGCGGCCGTTCGCCGACGTCTTGGAGGTCCCGTTGCCGGTCGGCGTCGCGCCCGGCTGTGCGGCCGGGCTCGCGGGAGCGGACGCCGGCGCCGCCGGGTTGGCGGGCGGCTGCTGGGCGGGCGCGGCGGGCAGCACCGCGTCGCGCGGGTCGGCGCGCGGCGGTTCGACGACCACCCCGACCGTGTCCAGGCTGGTGAAGTGCACGTACGGCTTGACCTCGACGGTCTTGGTCAGCGCCCCGGGCGTGGCTCGGATCTCGGTGACCTCGCCGACCGGCACGCCGGGCGCGAAGGACTTGGGACCCTGCGACCCGAACGTCACCAGCCGGTCCCCCGCCTTGATCTGGGCCTGGCCGTTGAGGAGTTGGAGCTTCATCGGCCGGTCGCCCTGGCCGGTGGTGATCCCTATTTCCATCGACCCTGCCATGCGCGACCCGACCGAGAAGCCCGGGTCGGTGGCGAGCAGCACGGTGGCGGTCATCGGGCCGACCGAGGTGACCCGGCCGACCAGGCCGTCGCCGTTGATGACGGTCATGTCCTGCTTGATGCCGTCGCCGGTGCCGGCGTCGATGGTGACCGTCCAGGAGAAGCCCTGCGCGGGTCCTACCGCGACCACGCGGGCGGGCTTGACCTTGTACTGGCCGGCGGACGCGACGTGCAGCAGTTTGTCGAGTTCGGCGACCCGGGCCTTGTCGAGCTGGACGTTCTCCAACTCCTGCCGGAGCTTGGCGTTTTCGTCTTTGAGCTTCTTCTTCTCGTCCTCGTGGCTGCCCGCGTCGCGCACCGCGTCGATGGCCCGGCCTACCGGGTCGACCGCGGCGGAAGTGCCGCGCTCGGCAGGCCCGAACACCGCGGACGCCCAGTCGCGCGCGGTCGACAGCGGCGAATTCCGGCCGCCGCGGATGTCCACGGTGATCAAGGCGAAGGAGATCGCGAGCAACAGCACGAGGACCATGCGGCTGCGGCGGGAATCCCTCACGATGCGGCCCGCCCCTTTCCTGGCAGTTCCTGGCAGAGCTTGGCAGAGCTTGGCGGCGTCGGCGGTCAGGACACGCCCGGGACGTTTCGGCCGTCCCGGTGGAATGCGTCCGCTACCGGCGCGGCTGTGCGTCCAGTACCTGCTGGAGCGCTTCGTATTCCTCGACGCACTTGCCCGCGCCCATGGCCACCGAGTCCAGCGGGTTGTCCGCGATGTGGATCGGCATGCCGGTTTCGGCGCGCAGGCGTTCGTCGAGTCCGCGCAGCAGCGCGCCGCCGCCGGTGAGGACGATGCCGCGGTCCATGACGTCGCCGGACAGCTCCGGCGGGCACTTGTCGAGTGTCGTCTTGACCGCGTCGATGATGGTGTTGACCGGTTCCTCGATGGCCTTGCGGACCTCGGCCGTCGAGATGACGATCGTCTTCGGCAGGCCGGAGACCAGGTCGCGCCCGCGGATCTCGCTGTGCGCGTCGTCGCCCAGGTCGTACGCCGACCCGATCGACATCTTGATCTCCTCGGCGCTGCGCTCGCCGAGCAGCAGCGAGTACTCCTTCTTCACGAAGTTGATGATCGCCATGTCGAGTTCGTCGCCCGCGACGCGGATCGACTGCGCCGTCACGATACCGCCGAGCGAGATGACCGCCACCTCGGTGGTGCCGCCGCCGATGTCCACGACCATGTTGCCGGTCGCTTCGTGCACCGGCAGTCCGGAGCCGATCGCGGCGGCCATCGGCTCTTCGACGATGTGCACGCTGCGTGCGCCGGCCTGGCTGGACGCCTCGACCACCGCGCGGCGTTCGACGCCGGTGATGCCGCTCGGCACGCAGATGACGACGCGCGGGCGGGCGAGGTAGCGGCGCCGGTGCACCTTGAGGATGAAGTACCGCAGCATCCGCTCGGTGATCTCGAAGTCGGCGATGACGCCGTCCTTGAGCGGCCGGATCGCGACGATGTTGCCGGGGGTCCGGCCGATCATCTTCTTGGCCTCGGCGCCGACCGCGAGGATGCCGCCGGTCGACGTGTTCTTGGCGACGACCGACGGCTCGTTCAGGACGATGCCGCGCCCTCTGACGTACACCAGCGTGTTGGCCGTGCCGAGGTCGACTGCCATGTCACGACCGATGAACGACAAATTGTTCGCCATGTAGGAACCAGGGCCTTCCGGTGCCTTGAAGCCATTGCTGGCCAGTTTTCAGCCATGGGGGAGTGAGTCGGCCCACAGTGGGGGGCTGGACCGGACTCAATCGTAGGCGTGCCGCGCCGAGCGGAACACCTGGCAACCACGATGACCCGATCATCAGACGGAAGGTCGTCTGCCACGCACGGCAATGGGATCTTTTTTACTTTTCGCCGCTATTGTCCCCCGGAAGGCCGTGCGAAAGCCGCACACGGCGCGCGGGGAAACCCGACGAAAAACCCGCAAAGCCCCGCAGGGGACGGTGACGGACCGTCAGGCGAGGTGCGGGAAGAAGTTCTTGATCTCGCGCTCGGCGGACTCGGGCGAGTCGGACCCGTGCACGATGTTCTGCTGGGTCACCGTGGCCAGATCGCCGCGGATGGTGCCCGGCGCCGCCTTGACCGGGTCGGTCGCGCCGGCCAGCGTGCGGAACGCCTCGATGACGCGGTCGCCTTCGACGATCATCGCGACCGACGGCGCGGACGTCATGAACTCCACGAGGCTCGGGTAGAACGGCTTGCCCTCGTGCTCCGCATAGTGCCGCTCGATCGTCTCGCGGTCCATCACCCGCAGATCGAGCGCGGCCAGCGTGTAGCCCTTGCGTTCGATTCGGCCGATGACCTCGCCGATGAGGCCGCGGCGGACACCGTCCGGCTTGACGAGGACAAGCGTGCGCTCGGACAAAGGGGTACTCCTCAGGAAAGCTCGGGACGGTGCTCGGGGACGGAACGGCGTGCGGGGACCGGACTGCATGCGGAAACAGGGCGCGCACCGGGCAGGCCACTGCGTGCGTGACACCGGCTCAACGTGCCGAGCCTATCGGGGGTCACGCCCGGGCGGCCTTCGCGGCGTCGATGGTCCGTCCCACGCGCACACATGCGTACCAGATCCCGGCGAAGATGACACCGACGACGAACATCATCGGGACCACCAACCCGGCCGCGATCAACGCGATCTGCAGCGCCCAGCCCGCGGGCACCGCCCACGGCGCGGACAGCCGCGCGCACAGCAGGACGCACAGCACCGCCGCCGGTCCGGCGACCGCCCACAGCGTGCCGGTCGAGATGTCGGTCAGCTGCATCGCCACCAGGGCGCCGAGGCAGATCACCACCGCCTCGCCGATGAGATGGGTGGAACACAGGGCGCGCATCAGGTCATCCCCTCCTTCGCCGGTCCCCGACGGTCGTTGCTCGGTCCCATTCTCGCGCGGTCCGGGCGGGTGCCCCGGACCGGGTCACCGTTCACCGGTCAGCAGCACACGCGCCTCGCCGACGGTGACGACCGAACCGGTCACCAGCACCGCGGCGCCGCCCAGGTCGCCGCCGTCCTCGGCCAGCGCGACCGCCGCGTCGATCGCGTCGTCCAGCCGCGGCACCACCTCGACCCGGTCCTCGCCGAAGATCTCCACGGCGAGCGCCGCGAGTTCGTCGACCGGCATGGCCCGCGGGAACGTGTTCTGGGTGACCACGATCTCCGCCATCACCGGTTCGAACGCCTCCAGGATGCCGCGCACGTCCTTGTCGGCCATGACCGACACCACGCCGACCAGGTGGGTGAAGTCGAAGGACTCGTTGACCGCGTCGGCCGCGGTGCGCGCGCCCGCGGGGTTGTGCGCGGCGTCCAGCACCACGGTCGGGCTGCGCCGGACGATCTCCAGGCGGCCGGGCGAGGTGACGCTGGCGAACGCCTCGCGCACCACGTCGATGTCGAGCTTGCCGGTGTGGTCGAGGCCGACGCGCTGCCCGGTACCGACGCCGAAGAACGCCTCGACCGCGGCCAGCGCGACGGACGCGTTGTGCGCCTGGTGGGCGCCGTGCAGGGGCAGGAAGATGTCCGCGTACTCCCCCGCCAGTCCGCGCAGCGTGACGAGCTGCCCGCCGACCGCGAGGTCGCGGCGCGCCACGCCGAACTCCATGCCTTCGCGGGCGACCGTCGCGCCGGTCTCGACGCTGCGGCGCAGCAGCACCTCGGCGGCGTCCAGCGGCTGCTGGGCGAGTACGGCGAGCGCGCCGGGCTTGACGATGCCGGCCTTCTCGACGGCGATTTCGCCGGGTGTCTCGCCGAGTTTGTCGGCGTGGTCGACGGAGATCGGGGTGACCACCGCGACGGTGCCGTCGGCGACGTTGGTGGCGTCCCAGGTGCCGCCCATGCCGACCTCGACGACGGCGACGTCCACCGGGGCGTCCGCGAAGGCGGCGAACGCCATGCCGGTGAGGACTTCGAAGAACGACATCGCTATCGGCTGGGAACCGTCGACGATCTCGACGAACGGCTTGATGTCCCGGTACGTCTCGACGAACCCTTCGGCGCTGATCGGTTCCCCGTCCAGGCTGATCCGCTCGGTGATCGACGCGACGTGCGGGCTGGTGTAGCGGCCGGTGCGCAGCGAGAACGCGCGCAGCAGGGCCTCGACCATGCGGGCGGTCGAGGTCTTGCCGTTGGTGCCGGTGATGTGGATGACCGGGTAGGACCGCTGCGGTTCGCCGAGCACGTCCATGAGTGCGGCGACGCGCACGATCGACGGCTCGATCTTGGTCTCCGGCCAGCGGGCGACCAGTTCGGCTTCGACGGAGCGGAGCGCGGCCTCGGCGGCGGGGTCAGTCACAGGCGTTTCACCGGTTCGTGTGGGGCTTGCGTCGGAGTGGTCCGGGGGCCCGCCGCGGCGGGCCCCGGGTGCCGTCAGGCCTGCGGGAGGCGGGCGAGCTGGCCGTCGATGCGGGCGATGTCCGCCTCGGCGGTCTCCAGCTGGGTGCGGACCTTGGCGACCACCTCGGCGGACGCCTTGGCCAGGAAGCCCTCGTTGGCGAGCTTCTTGGTGCTCTGGTCCTTGACCTTCTCGGCGGCCGCGCGGTCCTTCTCCAGGCGGCGGCGTTCCGCGGCGACGTCGATCGCGCCGGACAGGTCGAGTTCGACCAGGGCGCCGGCGATCGGGAAGGACGTGGTCGCGGTGAAGCCGTCGGTGTCCGGTTCGAGGCGGGCCAGCGTGCGGATCGCCGCCTCGTGCGCGGCGAGCGCGGTGCCGTCCAGGGTGACCCGGGCGGGGACCTTCTGGCCGGGCTTGAGGCCCTGGTCGCCGCGGAACCGCCGGACCTCGGTGACCACCTGCTGGAGGGTCGTCACCTCGGCTTCGGCGGCCGGGTCGCGGTGCCCGCCGGGGGCCGGCCAGGCGGCCACGACGAGCGACTCGCCGCCGGTGAGCGTGGTCCACAGCTCCTCGGTGACGAACGGGACGATCGGGTGCAGCAGGCGGAGCGTGACGTCCAGGACGTGGCCGAGGACGCGCCGGGTCGCCGCGGCCTGGGCGCCGCCGGCCTGGAGGGCGATCTTGGAGAGTTCGACGTACCAGTCGAAGACCTCGTCCCACGCGAAGTGGAACAGCGCGTCGCTGAGCTTCGCGAACTGGTAGTCCTCGTAGTAGGCGTCGACCTCGGCGACGGTCGCGTCCAGCCGGGACAGGATCCACCGGTCGACGGTGGAGAGTTCCTCGGCGGCCGGCAGCGGGCCTTCCACGGTGGCGCCGTTCATCAGCGCGAACCGGGTCGCGTTCCAGATCTTGTTGGCGAAGTTCCGCGAGCCCTGGACCCAGTCCTCGCCGATCGGCACGTCGGTGCCGGGGTTCGCGCCGCGCGCCAGCGTGAAGCGCAGGGCGTCGGTGCCGAACTTGTCCATCCAGTCGATGGGGTCGACGACGTTGCCGAACGACTTCGACATCTTCTTGCCGAACTGGTCGCGGACCAGGCCGGTGAGCGTGATGGTGTGGAACGGCGGGGTGCCGTCCATCGCGTACAGGCCGAACATCATCATCCGGGCGACCCAGAAGAAGATGATGTCGTGGCCGGTCAGCAGGACGTCGGTCGGATAGAACTTGCGCAGGTCGGGGGTGTCGTCCGGCCAGCCGAGCGTGGAGAACGGCCACAGGCCGGAGGAGAACCAGGTGTCCAGGACGTCGCCGTCCTGGGCCCAGCCCTCGCCGCTCGGCGGCTCCTCGTCGGGGCCGACGCAGACGGTTTCGCCGTTCGGGCCGTACCAGACCGGGATGCGGTGGCCCCACCACAGCTGGCGCGAGATGCACCAGTCGTGCATGTTGTCGACCCAGGAGAAGTACCGGCCGGACATCTCCTCGGGGTGGATCTTGACCCGGCCGTCGCGGACCGCGTCGCCGGCCGCCTGGGCGAGCGGCGCGACCTTGACCCACCACTGCAGCGAGAGGCGCGGCTCGACGGTGGTCTTGCACCGCGAGCAGTGCCCGACCGCGTGCGAGTAAGGCCGCTTCTCGGCGACGATGCGGCCCTCGGCGCGCAGCGCGGCGACGATCGCCGAGCGCGCCTCGAACCGGTCGAGGCCGAGGAACGGGCCGTGCACGGTGATGTTGCCGCGCTCGTCCATGACGGTGAGGTTCGGCAGGTCGTGCCGGCGGCCGATCTCGAAGTCGTTGGGGTCGTGCGCGGGCGTCACCTTGACCGCGCCGGTGCCGAACTCGGGGTCGACGTGCGGGTCGGCGACGATCGGGATGCGTCGGCCGGTGAGCGGGAGTTCGATGGCGGTGCCGACCAGGTGGCGGTAGCGCTCGTCCTCCGGGTGGACGGCGACCGCGGTGTCGCCGAGCATCGTCTCGGCGCGCGTCGTGGCGACGACGATGGACTCGTCGCCGCTGCCGTAGCGGATGGAGACCAGCTCGCCGTCGTCGTCCTGGTGCTCGACCTCGATGTCGGACAGCGCGGTCAGACAGCGCGGGCACCAGTTGATGATGCGCTCGGCGCGGTAGATCAGGCCGTCGTCGAACAGGCGCTTGAAGATGGTCTGGACGGCGCGGGACAGGCCCTCGTCCATGGTGAACCGCTCGCGCGTCCAGTCGACGCCGTCGCCGAGGCGGCGCATCTGGCCGAGGATCTTGCCGCCGTATTCTTCCTTCCACTGCCAGACGCGCTCGACGAACGCCTCCCGGCCGAGGTCGTGGCGGGACAGGCCTTCCTTGGCCAGTTCGCGCTCGACGACGTTCTGCGTCGCGATGCCCGCGTGGTCCATGCCCGGCAGCCACAGCGCCTCGTAGCCCTGCATGCGGCGGCGCCGGGTGAGGGCGTCCATCAGCGTGTGCTGGAACGCGTGGCCCAGGTGCAGCTGGCCGGTGACGTTCGGCGGCGGGATCACGATGGTGTAGGCCGGCTTCTCGCTCTTCGCCTGGGCCTCGAAGTAGCCCGCGGCTACCCACCGCTCGTACAGCTTCGCCTCTACCTCGGCAGGGGCGTACTGCGACGAGAGGGTCTGGGCTTCGGCTGCGGGCCCCGAAGTCGGGGCGGAGGAAGTCTCGGTCACAAGGCAAGTTTACGGACCCGCACGACCCGATTTCGCACCGCGTTCGCCGCGCGGGCGGCGATCGGCCTCGGCGGGCCGGTCACACGCGTGTCACCGTGCTGTCACCGAAGCCTCCGGGCCCTGGTTTTCGCCGCCCGGATCGCTAGTGTTCGGGACCGAAGCCGGAAGCGTCGGGCCTGGGGGGCCGGGGGGAGCCAGGGGTCGGACGCCGCCACTGCCGGCCGCCGTTCCGTATCCGTGGGGGGATCGACCGTGCGTACACCCGTACTCAGAACTGCTCTGCTCGCCGCCGCCGTCGCCGGGGCGCTGTCGCTGACCGCGTGCGAATTTCCCGGAAAGAGCGACGACAAGAAGAGCGACAAGGCATCGCCGACCGCGACCGTCGAGGCCTCGCCGTCGGCCGCCGCATCCGACGCCGCTTCCGCCGCGCCGAGCCCGGCCGTCCCGTCCGGCGCCGCGACGGACAAGGCCACGGCCAAGGCGCCGACCTCGACCGCCAAGTCCGGGCAAGCAGGCGCCAAGGTGCTCGTCTCGGCCGCCCGCACCGGCGGCTACGAGCGGCTCACCGGGCAGGGCGCGCCCAGCGACGTGCCGATCGACCCGGGCGACATGGGCCCGGGCATGAACATGCTGGTCGTCGCCTACGGCAAGTCGCCGACCGGGCAGCGCGAAGTGCTGATCGAAGGCGTCGACGGCCTCACCGCCATGGACGGAAAGCGGATGGAGCACATGATCCGCGGCATGATCGACCACGTGAACGCCGACGGCGGCAGCGTGCCGGAGGGCGTGTCGATGCTCGACTACCCGGCGGGCCCGCTCGGCGGCACTCTCCAGTGCATGCCCGCGCAGGACGCCTACCCCGCCGCGATCTGCGCGTGGGCGGACAAGAACACGACCGTCGTCGCCTACTTCGACAAGCTGTCCGCGGACGACGCGGCCAAGAAACTCGTGACGATGCGCGCCGACCTGGAGAAGTGACGCGCAACGCGTCGGCTTGGACAGCGGCGCGGCAAAGACGGATGCGAGCCGATGCGGCGATCGGGTCGGCACGCACCTGACCAGGACGCCGCCAGGCCGCAGCGCGGTCGCGGCCGCCCCGCAGCCTCCGTCCGGCAGCCGTCCCTTGCCCGTCCCTTGCCCGGCTGTTGCCCGGCTGTTGCCCGCTCGCTGTTCACCCCTTCGAAGCCCCCCGTGGTGTGTCCGCGGGGGGCTTCGCTGTGTGTGCACCGGTCTTCGCCGCGCGTGGGGGACTTTCCTGTGGAGGAATGCGCCGTTTGGCCGATAGCGTGCCCGCGTGCGCACCGTTGTCGCGATTGCCGCGGGCTTCGGGATCGTTTTCGCCGTCATCGCCGCAATCGGCGCGCTGACCGGTGACGACGGCCCGGAACCGGGCCTGCCCGCCGCCGCCGCGGGCCTGGTGCGCCTCGACCCCGACGACGCCGTGCGCCAAGCCGACGCCCGCATGGACGGACGCGGCAGCGCGGCGCGCTACGGCCGCCCGGGCACCGACCGCGCCGACGTCCTCGTGGTGCTCGCCGCCGACAAGCACGCCGGCGCGGCCGCCGACAAGCTCGACCGCTTCTACGCCGGACTCGGCGAAGCCGGCGTCTCCGCCGACCGCGCGCAGGCGGCCGTCCAGGACCCCGGACCGGGCGGCGGCGCGCTGCAGTGCCTGCCAGTGACATATCCCGAGCAGCACACCGCCCTCGACCTGTGCGTGTGGGCGGACGCGCGCACCGCCGGCTCGGTCCTCGCCCTGCCCGACGGGGACGGCGTCGGCACCGTCGCCGAACTGGCGGCATTGACCCGGCAGATGCGCGCGGCCCTGGACCGCGGCCGCTAACCCGCCGTACACGTCACGGGGCGCAGGCGGCACCATGAGCACGCAGGCATGGGGGGACGACGGGGGCAGCACGGCCACGAACCGGGCTCCGCGTGAGCGGAGCCCGACGCACGCGAGAGGAGGGGCGGCGCGGTCGCAGTCCGCGCCGCAGCGACGATGAGCACTGGCGACGGCGGATACCCGGGTTGGTCCGGTCCCCCCGGCGGCGGGCCGCCGCACTCCGGGTACCCGGGCGGCCCGGTCGGCGGCTACCCCGCGGGCCCGCCTCCGGGCGGCGGTTACGGCAGCCCTCCCCCGCCCGGCGGCGGCTACGGGAATCCCGGCCCCGGGTCTCCCGGCGGCTTCGGCTCCCCGCCGCCCGGCTACCCCGCGGGTCCGGGCGGCCCCGGCTACCCGCCGGCCCCGAACCGCGGCAAGCGCACCCCGGTCATCGTCGCGATCGTCGGCGTCCTGGTGGTCGCGATCGTGGCCGTCGTGCTCGTGTTCGCGCTCAAGGACGACGACAAGGGCGGCTCGGCCACGCCGACGAAGTCGCCCAGCGCGCCGCCGACCTCCGCCTCCCCCACGGCCCGGCCGCCGGAGCAGCTCGCCCTGCCCGGCACCCTCAACGGCAAGTCGCCGCTGGCCGACGCCGACGTCCCGCCGCAGGTCGCGCAGGTCACCACGATCTTCGGCCAGGACTTCGACGACGTGGCGACCAAGGTCTACGGCCAGGTGAGCGACCCGCAGGCCATGATGGTGACGATCGGGACCAAGCGCACCACCGTGCCGTCCGACTTCGTCACGACGTTCGTGCCCAAGGCCGCCGCCACCGAGCAGACCGCGACCTGGACGCGTCCGGGCACGCTCCGCTGCTGGACGAGCGGCGGAGCCTCCGTGTGCCTGTGGGGCGACAGCCTGCACATGCTCTACGTCAGCAGCCCCAAGAGCATCTCCGGCACCGTCGCCGTGCTGGAGAAGATCTACCTCGGCCAGGCCTCCTGACACCCGCCCGTTCCCGGCCCGCCCACCCCGTCGGGACGGGCCGTGGAACGGACTTCGCGCGCTCGGCGTCCGAGCAAACGAGGGGAGGGGCGGCGCGTACCCATCACGCGCCGCGACGACGATGAGCGACAACGGATATCCAGGGTGGCCCGGCACACCCGGCGGCGGTCCGCCGCCGGCCGGGTACCCGGGCGGGCCGGCCGCGGGGGGCGGCTACCCGGCGGGTCCGCCGCAGGGCGGTGCCTACGACGCGACGATGCCCGCGCACCCGGCGGCCGGCTTCGGCGCACCGCCGCCCGGCTACCCGGTGGGCCCGACGAACGCCGGGTTCCCGCCGCAGCCGCCGCGGCCGAAGAAGACCGGGATCATCGTGGGGGCCGTGGGGGCGGTCGTCGTGGTGATCGTGGCCGTGGTGCTGGTGTTCGCCCTCAAGGACGACGGCAAGGGCAGCAGCGCGTCGTCGACCGGCTCGCCGACGCCGAGCGCAACGAGCGACAAGCCGACGGGCACGCCTACCAAGGACGACCCCACGGAGCCGCCCACCTCGGCCCCGGCGACCTCGGCCCCGGCAACTTCGGCACCGGCGACGACGGCGGCCCCGACTTCGGCGGCACCCACCGCGGCACTGGCGCTGCCCGCCTCGATCAAGGGCAAGCCGCGGCTGACCGAGACCGGCGACATCGCCGACGCCGTCACCAAGGTGAACGGCGTCTTCACCCCCAATTTCTCCGGCGTGTCCACCCGGATCTACGGCACCAGCGCGAACGACTCGCAGCCCTACGCGGCAACCACGGCGACCAAGCGCTCCACCGTCCCGTCCGACTACGTCCGGACGTTCGTCCCGTCGTCGTCCGACGCCACCGAGATGCCGGTGACCTGGAGCCACCCCGGCCTGCTGCGCTGCTGGCTCACCGACGGCTCGACGTCCTGCCTGTGGGGTGACGACAACCGGCTCGTCTACCTCCTGAGCCCGGTATCGGCCGCGGAATCCGCGACCGTCGTGGACAAGATCTACCTCGGCCAGACCCCCTGAGCCTCCGCGAACGACGAAGCGGCCCCGCTCCCCCGTCCGGGGGGGGTGGGGCCGCTTTCTCGTTGCCGTGGTGCCGTTGCTGCGGTGCGGCAGGGCCGTTGCCGCGGGGCCGGCGGGGCCGCTGCCGCTCAGGCGCTCTTGTCGCGCCGCTCGCGCTTGACGATGTCCCGCGGGACCAGCGTCGGGTTCACGTGCTTGAGGACCACGTCGTGGGTGATGACCACGCGGGCGATGTCCTTGCGGGACGGCACCTCGTACATCACCGACTGGAGGACTTCCTCCATGATCGCCCGCAGGCCGCGCGCGCCGGTGCCGCGCAGGATCGCCTGGTCGGCGATGGCCTCCAGCGCCTCCATCTCGAAGTCCAGCTCGACGCCGTCGAGTTCGAGCAGGCGCCGGTACTGCTTCACGAGCGCGTTCTTCGGCTCGGTGAGGATCTGGATGAGCGCTTCGCGGTCCAGGTTGTGCACCGAGGTCAGCACCGGCAGACGGCCGATGAACTCGGGGATCATGCCGTACTTGAGCAGGTCTTCCGGCATGACGTCGCCGAACGGGTCGCTCGTGTCGATGTCGCGCTTGGAGCGGATCTGCGCGCCGAACCCGATGCCCTTCTTGCCGACCCGGCCCTCGATGAGGCGCTCCAGGCCCGCGAAGGCACCGCCCACAATGAACAGCACGTTCGTCGTGTCGATCTGGATGAACTCCTGGTGCGGGTGCTTGCGGCCGCCCTGCGGCGGGACGCTCGCCGTCGTGCCTTCCAGGATCTTCAGCAGCGCCTGCTGGACGCCTTCGCCGGAGACGTCCCGGGTGATCGACGGGTTCTCGCTCTTGCGGGCGATCTTGTCGACCTCGTCGATGTAGATGATCCCGGTCTCGGCCTTCTTGACGTCGTAGTCGGCGGCCTGGATCAGCTTGAGCAGGATGTTCTCGACGTCCTCGCCGACGTACCCGGCCTCGGTGAGGGCGGTGGCGTCGGCGATCGCGAACGGCACGTTCAACATGCGGGCGAGCGTCTGCGCGAGCAGCGTCTTGCCGCAGCCGGTCGGGCCGAGCAGCAGGATGTTGGACTTGGCCAGCTCGACGCCGTCGCCCTTCGCGCCGTCGCCGGCCTGGACGCGCTTGTAGTGGTTGTAGACCGCGACGGACAGGGCCTTCTTGGCCACGTCCTGGCCCACCACGTAGCCGTCGAGGAACTCGCAGATCTCACGCGGCTTGGGAAGCTCTTCGAACTTCAGCTCGGAGGACTCGGACAGCTCCTCCTCGATGATTTCGTTGCACAGGTCGATGCACTCGTCGCAGATGTACACACCCGGACCGGCAATGAGCTTCTTCACCTGCTTCTGGCTCTTCCCGCAGAACGAGCACTTGAGCAGATCGCCACCGTCACCGATGCGTGCCACGAGGTGCATCTCCTTCGCCTGGGCCCCGGATAGAACCGGACCTGGTGCCTGGTCTTTCGACGGTACCCCGCCGCAATAGCGCGTCCCCGGCTTTTCGCCCCTCAAGGGTGCTTTCGAGGGGGCAATTCAGGGCCGAAGGCCTCCTCGCGCCGGGGCAGCCGCCGGAAGAGGGCCCATCGGCCGGTCGCGGAACAGGACTCCCGACCGGCCGATGCGGTGTGTCATCCGGCCGACCGGGGAGACTTCCGCGGCGCGGTGATCTCGTCGATGAGGCCGTAGGACAGCGCCTCTTCGGCGGTGAGGATCTTGTCGCGCTCGATGTCGTCCCGGACCTGCTCGATCGGACGGTTGCTGTGCTTGCTGAGCATCTCTTCCAGCAGCGAGCGCATCCGCATGATCTCGTTGGCCTGGATCTCCAGGTCGCTCACCTGCGCGCGCCCAGTTTCACTGTACGGCTGGTGGATGAGAATGCGGGAGTTCGGCAGCGCCATTCGCTTGCCCGGCGTGCCGGCCGCGAGCAGCACGGCCGCCGCGGAGGCCGCCTGGCCCATGCACACCGTCTGGATGTCGGGGCGCACGAACTGCATCGTGTCGTAGATCGCGGTCAGCGAGGTGAACGAGCCGCCGGGCGAGTTGATGTAGATCGAGATGTCCCGGTCCGGGTCCATCGACTCGAGCGTCAGCAGCTGCGCCATCACGTCGTTGGCCGACGTGTCGTCGATCTGCGTGCCAAGGAAGATGATGCGCTCTTCGAAGAGCTTGCTGTACGGGTCGTACCGCTTGTAGCCCTGCGAGGTGCGCTCTTCGAACTGCGGGATGAGGTAGCGGCTCTCCGGGCGCCCGAACAGCGCCTGGCCGTCGGGCCGCGGGTTGGGGAACGACAGGTCGGTCATGGAAGGATCCTCCGGGACTGCTGCTGCGGATGCTCTGCGGCGGGTCGGGCCCGTCGGATCAGCTCGCGCTGCCGTTGGTCGGAATCTGGCGGGCGCTGGTCACGACGTGGTCCACCAGGCCGTATTCCTTGGCCTCTTCCGCGGTGAACCAGCGGTCGCGGTCGGAGTCGCGCTCGATCTCGTCGAACGTCCGGCCCGAGTGCTCGGCGATCAGCTCCGCCATGCGCTTCTTGAGGCGCAGGAGCTGCGCGGCCTGGATGCGGATGTCCGACGCCGCACCGCCGAGGCCGGCGGACGGCTGGTGCATGAGGATCTCGGTGTTGGCCAGCGCGACGCGCTTGCCCGGCGCGCCCGCCGTCAGCAGGAACTGGCCCATCGAGGCGGCCAGGCCCATGGCGACGGTCTGCACGTCGTTCGAGATGAACTGCATCGTGTCGTAGATCGCCATGCCCGCCGTGACGGAGCCGCCCGGCGAGTTGATGTACAGCGAGATGTCCTTCTCGGGGTCTTCCGCGTTGAGGAGCAGCAGCTGAGCCGAGATCGCGTTGGCGATCTGGTCGTCCACCTGGGCGCCGAGGAAGATGATCCGCTCACGCAGGAGCCGGTTGTAGACCTGGTCGTCGAGCCCCATACCGCCCTGGGGTGCGCGCATGGCGGGCACCGCGAGTCCCGGAGTCACGATCTGCGGATTCGTCACGTATCCACCTGCTCGTTTCCGACGGCAACCCGAGCCGTCCTGAAGTCGACCTTGCGGGACCACCACTTCGCGTGCCGCCCGGACTTCGCGGCCCGGCCCGACCTGTGGTGTCCCCCTCGTACAGCGACCCTAACGCGCTGATCCGCCGGGACCATCCCCGACTCAGGGGTGTTCGCCCAGAGCGCATCCGTGTCGATTTTTCCGGGAGTTCCCGGGGACTTCCGCGGCACTTCTCCGCGGCTTCCCGGCAAGTGCGCGCAAGGGCCCGGCCGCTCGTTCGGCGGCCGGGCCCTTGTCGCACGGCATGGGCGGAGTGCCCGCGCGGTAACCGGATGCTGTGTCAGTTCAGCGGGTCACCGCACGGCGTCCCGCTCAGTGGTCGTGGTGCTCGTGGCCCTCGTCGTCCGCGTGCAGGTCCTTGCCCAGGTCGATCTCGTTGCCCGAGGCGTCGGTGGCCTTGGCGGCACCGGCGATCAGGTCGAGCGCCTTGCCGCGCGCGACCTCGCCGACCAGCACCGGCACGTAGCCGGCCTGCATGACCTGCTGGGCGAACTGGTCGGGGCTCATGCCGGACTGCTGGGCACGGGCGATCAGGTGCTGGGTCAGCTCTTCCTGGTTGACGGAGAGCTGCTCCTTCTTGACGACCTCGTCCAGCAGGAACTGGACGCGCATGCCCTTGCGGACGCTGTCCTCCAGCTCCGAGTTGTACGCCTCGGCGGTCTGGCCCTGGATCTCCAGCCACTTCTCCAGGTCCACGCCCATCATGGAGAGCTGCTGGTTCATCTGGTCCTTGCGCTGCTGGATCTCGTCCTCGACGACCTTCTCCGGCAGCGGGATCTCGACGGTCTCCAGGAGCTTCTCGAGCACCTTGTCGCGACCGTCGTTGATCTGGTCGTGCGCCTTGGTGTGCTCGAGGCGGCCGCGGATGTCCGCCTTCAGCTCGTCCAGCGTGTCGAACTCGCTGGCCAGCTGCGCGAAGTCGTCGTCCAGCTCGGGGAGTTCCTTGACCTTGACGGAGGTGACGGTGACCGTCACGTCCGCGGTCTGGCCCTCGCCGGTGCCGCCCTTCAGCTCGCTCGCGAAGGTCTTCGACTCCGAGGCGGAGAGGCCGGTCACGGCCTCGTCCAGGCCGTCCAGCATGGTCTCGCTGCCGACCACGTACGACAGGCCGGAGGCGACGCCGTCCTCGAGGACCTCGTCGTCGACCTTCGCCTCGAGGTCGATCACCACGGTGTCGTCCTTCTCGGCGGCGCGCTCGACGACCTTGAGCGAACCGAAGCGGTCGCGCAGCTGGTCGATCTGGCCGTCGATGTCCTCGTCGGTGACCGCGAGGTCGTCGACGGTGACCTCGATGCCCTCGTACTCCGGGACCTCGATAGTCGGACGGGTGTCGACCTCGGCGGTGAACTTCAGGTCGGCGCCGGCCGAGAGTTCGTCCACCTGGGTGACCTCGGTCACCTCGGGCTGGCCGAGCACGCGCAGCTCGTTCTCCTCGACGGCCTTGCCGTACGACGAGGACAGGATGTCGTCGAACGCCTCGGCGAAGACGGCCTCGCGCCCGAAGCGCTGGTCGATGATGCGCGCAGGGATCTTGCCCTTGCGGAAGCCCGGCACCGTGATCGACTGGCTGATCTTCTTGTACGCCGCGTCGAGGCTGGGCTTCAGCTCCTCGGAGGGAACCTCGACGGTGAGCCGAACCCGAGTGGGGTTCAGAGTCTCCACGGCGCTCTTCACGGTTGGGTCTCCTTGTTGCGGGCGGTTGTACATCCGGCCGGGTGGAACGGACGTCACTGGGTTGGCACACCGTCGGAAACCGCGGTGCTCCGGGAGATTTCCGTCACCTGGACGCATGGTCGGGGCGGGGAGACTCGAACTCCCGATCTCCTGCTCCCAAAGCAGGCGCGCTAGCCACTACGCTACGCCCCGTGGCGCTCGGAAGATTCTAGAGGACGCCACGGTACAGTCTGCCAACAGTCTGCACCGCCGGTTCCCCGTCCCCCGGACGAACCGGTCCGCACGGTCCGCGCCGGATCCGGTACTCTGTGGACCACGCGCACGGCCTGCGGTCGTGCGCCGCGTTACGTGCGGATGTAGCTCAATGGTAGAGCCTCAGTCTTCCAAACTGATTACGCGGGTTCGATTCCCGTCATCCGCTCTCGTTCATCTCGGCCCTGGCCTGCGGCAGCGCAGTGTCGGGGCCGAAGTGCGTTTCGGCGCCGCTCGGGCGCGGCCGGCGCAGCCAGTAGGTGCCGGACAGCGCGATCAGTGCGGCCAGCGAAGCGGCGCCGAGCGGCAGCAGGTAGCCGGCCTCCGCTCCGTGCGCGTCCACGACGGCGCCGCCGATCGAGGAGCCCGCCGCGACGCCGAGCGCCATGCCGGTCATCGTCCACGACATGCCTTCGGTGAGCTGCCCGTCCGGCACGAACTGCTCGACCAGCGACATCGTGGTGACCAGTGTGGGCGCGACGGACAGTCCGGCCAGGAACAGCGCCCCGGCGACCCACCACAGGTTGGTGACGAAGACCAGCGGCACCATGCTGGCGGCCATCACGACGACCCCGACGAGGAACCGGCTCGACGCCCGGCCGCGCGGCTTGACCAGGCCGAACACGATGCCCGCGATGCACGAGCCGAGCGCGTACACGGCCAGCACCACGCTGGCGAGCGCCTTGTGGCCCTGGTCCTCGGCGAACGCGACGGTGACCACGTCGACGGCGCCGAAGATCGCGCCGGTCGCGGCGAACGTGAGCATCAGCACGCGCAGGCCGGGCGAGCGGATCGCCGACGGGCGCTTCTCCCCGTCGTTCGGCCCGACCGGGGGCTCGGTGCCGCGCTGCGCGCAGAACAGCACGGCGCCGACGGCCAGGAACATCGCGGAGACCAGCACGCCGGCCTCCGGGAAGAGCGCGGTGGACAGGCCGACGGCCAGGATCGGACCCGCGATGAAGCACAGTTCGTCGACGACCGATTCGAACGAGTAGGCGGTGTGCAGGCGCTGCGGGTCCGCCCGGTAGATGTGCCGCCACCGGGCGCGCACCATCGAGCCGAAGGTCGGCTGGCAGCCGAGCGGCACGACGGCGAGGAACAGCGTCCAGTCCGGGGCGTCGAGCCGGGCCAGGAGGAGCAGGGCGGCCAGCGCGGCGACGGTGATCGCGGTGGCGGGCAGGGCGACGCGGCGCTGCCCGAAGCGGTCGACGAGCCGCGACACCTGCGGGCTGAGGGCCGCGCCGGACACCATCATGATCGCGGTGACGGCACCGGCGAGCCGGTAGGAGCCGCGCATCTGGGAGAGCATCGTCACGATGCCGATGCCGGTCATCGACAGCGGTATGCGGGACACGAAGCCCGCCCCGGCGAACGCCGCCGCTCCCGGGGCTTCGAAAAGGCGGCGGTACGGGGACAGCACGGGGACTCCACGCGCTCGCGGACGGACAGGGGGACAGGGACCCGACAGGGACCCGCGGCAGGGGCCTGCGGAAAAGCATCGACAGCTTACGCGCGTAGTCAACGGTGTTTACGACATGTATGGGCAGGCCAACGCACTCCTATGGATGTGTCGGTGCGCTCGGCGAGCACGGCGGTGCCGGGCCGGAGTGCGGCGGGCGTCACCCCCGGCGGGTCCTGGTTTCGTGGCCCGATCTCGGATATGACGAATCGTCACATCCCCGCGTCGCTCCTCAAGGGAGGCCCCTCACGATGTTGTCCGGCGAGAAGATCCTCATCACCGGCCCGGCGGGCCAGATCGCCTTTCCGCTGACCGAGTACCTCGCCAAGGACAACGAGGTGTGGGGCATCGCCCGCTTCTCGAATCCCGACGACCGCGCGAAGGTCGACGCCCTCGGCGTCACCACCCGCGCCGTCGACCTCGGCACGCCGGACTACTCCGACCTGCCGCAGGACTTCACCTACGTCCTGCACCTGGCCACCTTCCAGGCGGCCGGCGTCGACTACGACGAGGCGCTGCGGATCAACGCCGAAGGCACCGGGCTGCTCCTCCAGCACTGCCGCACGGCCAAGGCCGCGCTCGTGATGTCGACGGCGTCGGTGCTGCGTCCGCACGAGGACCCCCTGCACGTGTATGCGGAGACGGCGGCGCTGGGCGACGCCAACGTGGCGCACTCCCCCACGTACTCGGTGTCCAAGACCGCCGAGGAAGCGGTCGCCCGGTTCTGCTCCCGGGCGTTCGACCTGCCGGTGACGATCGCCCGGATGAACGCGTCCTACGGCCCCAACGGCGGCCTGCCGACGCACCACCTCGCGGCGATCCTGGAGGGCCGCCCGGTGGTGACCCGCTGGGACCCCTGCATGTACAGCCCGATCCACCAGGACGACATCAACGCGCAGACCGAGGCGCTGCTCGCCGCGGCGTCGACGCCGGCCACGGTGGTCAACTGGGGCGGGGACGACCCGGTCAGCGTGCAGGAATGGTCGGCGTACTTCGGCGAGCTGACCGGCAAGCCGGTCGACGTGCAGGTCGTCGAGCAGCCCGGGTCGCTGCGCGGCCAGATCCAGGACACCGCGAAGCGGATGTCGTTCACCGGGCCCTGCCGGGTGCCGTGGCGCGACGGGTTCCGGCGTACGGTCGAGGCCTGGACGGAATCTACGGAAGGAACGCGGAAGTGACTCTGCTCGACACCTCCATCGCGGCTCTCGACGGCACCCCGGGCACCCTGGGTGCGCTGACCGGCGGCAAGGTGGCGCTGGTCGTCAACGTGGCGTCGAAGTGCGGCCTGACCCCGCAGTACACCGGGCTGGAGCAGCTCCAGAAGGAGTACGGCGACCGCGGCTTCACCGTCGTCGGCGTGCCGTGCAACCAGTTCATGGGCCAGGAGCCCGGGTCGGCCGACGAGATCCAGGAGTTCTGCTCGACCACCTACGGGGTGACGTTCCCGCTGACCGAGAAGATCGAGGTCAACGGCGACGGGCGGCACCCGCTCTACACCGCGCTCACCGCGGCGGCGGACGCCGAGGGCGCGGCCGGGGACATCCAGTGGAACTTCGAGAAGTTCCTGGTCGGCAAGGACGGCGCGGTGCTCGGCCGGTTCCGTCCGACGGTGGACCCGCACGACCCGGCGCTGGTGGCGGCCGTCGAGGCGGCGCTGGTCTGAGGTCGGCGGCCCCGGGGCTTCGCGGCCCCGGGGCTTCGCGGCTGCTCGCCCCCGGTTCCGCGGCTGCGGTTCCGGGGGCTCGCCGTTCGGGCCCGTCGTTCGGGCCCGTTCGTTGCGGGGCGTCGCTTCAGTGCCGGCGGATGAGCACGACCGCCCGGTCGTCCGCGAGGTTGGCGCCGGCCGTGTCGACGATCCGTCGGGCGCCGTCCTTGAAGTCGTCGGCGATCAGCCGGTCGGCTTCGCCGAGGAGCCGGTCGATGCCGACGGCGATGTCCTGGCCGGGTACTTCGACCATGCCGTCGGTGAACAGCAGGAGCGCGTCGCCGGGTCCGAGGACGCCGCGGACGCCGTCGAAATCCGCGCCGGGGATGATGCCGAGCAGCGGGCCTTCGGCCTCGCGGATGTCCCAGGTGCCGGCGCCCGCCACCCAGTGCGCGCCGGGCGGGTGTCCGGCGGACAGGAGTTCGTAGTCGCCGGTCTCCAGGTCGACGGCGATGTGCACGGCGGTGGCGAAGCCTTCGTCCCAGCCCTGGCGGATGAGGTATTCGTTGGCTGCGGGCAGGAAGCCGCGCGGCGGGAGCGAGCCGAGCAGGCCGCCGAAGGCGCCGGACAGCAGCAGGGCGCGTGTCCCGGCGTCGAGGCCTTTGCCGGAGACGTCGACGAGGGCGATCTCCAGCGTCCGGCCGCCGCGGCGGCCGCGGGTGGCGACCACGAAGTCGCCGGAGAACGCCTGCCCTCCGGCGGGCCGCAGCACGACGTCGGTCTCCCACTGGGGCGGGAGTTCGGGCACCAGTCCGTGTGCCCGCAGCCGGTCGCGCAGGTCGAACAGCATGGATTCGCCGCGGGTGCCCTGCAGGCCGAGTCGGGTGCGGTAGCGGGCGACGAACAGCACCATGAACGCCACCAGGGCGATGACCACGACGCCGCCGGGAGTGACGTGGTTGGGGTCGCGGGTGCGTTCCTGGGCGACCAGTACGCCCGCGCACGCGCCGTAGAGCAGCAGCAGGCTCGACATGCGCAGCAGCAGGCCGCCTATGACGATCGGGATCACCAGCGTCGTCACCGGGAACCACGAGCCGTCCACGGCGGGCAGCAACCCGCAGGCGGTGACCATGCCGAGGAGCAGGACGAACACGAACCCGTCGGAGGGCACCAGGGAATGGCGCAGCCAGCGGGTGAACTTCCGCCCGACACGGCCGAGTCGGCGGGACCACCGGCCGCGGTGCGGCTGCTGCGACCTCCGGGTGTCCGCCATTTTCGCGACCCTACCCAGCGGTCCGCGTCACGTCGATGGATGCGGGAGCGGCGGTTCGGTGATCAACCGGTACGTACCGCCCGAAAATCAATCGCCATATCGACTATGTCCCTGGTAAGCAGTCGTGATGACTTCTGATACCCGTCCCGCCGCCCGTTCCGTTCCCCGCCCGGCGTTCACGATCCGCCCGGTGGCCGACGGCGAATGGGAGGCGTGGGAGGAGATCGACGCGCTCGCCTTCGGGGAGGAGGAGCCCGCGGAACACCGCGAGTTCGGGAGGGCGATCCGCGAACCGGAGCGCTGTATCGGTGTCTTCGACGGCGCCCAACTGGTGGGAAGTGCGGCCTCGTTCGGCTTCTCGATGACCGTTCCGGGCGGTGCGGCGGTGCCGGTGGCCGGGGTGACGGCGGTCGGCGTGCTGCCGACGCACCGGCGGCGCGGCGCACTGCGGGCGATGATGCGGTACCAACTCGACGATCTGTACGTGAACGGCGGCGAGGCGATTGCGGGGCTGACCGCGTCGGAACCGGCGATCTACGGCCGGTTCGGCTACGGCTTGGCGACCTGGGCGATGTCGCTGCGCTCCCCGCGGGTGGGCGACGCATCCGGACTCCCGCTGCCGGACCCGGCGGTGCGGCTCCGGCTCGCCGACCCACGCGAAGCCCTGCCGGACTGCCTGAAAGTGTTCCGCGAACTCGCGCCGACCCGGCCCGGGTTCATCGCCCGCACGGGCGCCTGGGAACGGCGCAAGGTGCTGGACGCGCCCGACAAGCGGCACGGCGCTTCGCCGCTGCGGTGCGTGGTGGCCGAACGGGACGGTCAAGTGCGCGGCTATGCGTACTACGCGACGGCTCCGTCCTGGACGGACGCGGACAACGCGAACGGCACCACGCGGGTCCGCGAGTGCCTCGCGACGGATCCGGCGACCCGGGCGGCGCTGTGGCGCTACCTGTTCGACCTGGACCTGATGCGGACGGTGGCCGTGTCCTCGTTGCCGGTGGACGACCCGCTGCTGCACCTGCTGGCGGACCCCCGCGCGGCCGAACCCTCGCTGTCGGACGATCTGTTCGTGCGCCTGGTCGACGTGGGGCGGGCGCTGGCATCGCGGACATATGCGACGCCGGTGGACTTGGTGCTGGAAGTGGCGGACGAGTTCTGCCCGTGGAACGCGGCACGGTGGCGGTTGTCGGGCGACGCGTCGGGGGCCCGCTGCGAGCGGACCACGGACCCGGCCGATGCGGCCGTGGACGTGCGTGAGCTGGGGTCGCTGTTCCTGGGCGGGGTGAGCGCGTCGTCGCTGGCCGCGGCGGGGCGGATCGACGAGGTGCGGGCGGGGACGGTGCAGCGGCTGGGGCAGGCGTTCCGCAGCGATGCCGCGCCGTGGTTGTCGATGGGGTTTTGACCGCTTCCTCAGGAGGCGCTTTTGGGCTGGCAGGTCGGGCACCAGAACAGGTTCCGGCCGGCCAGCTCCTCGATGCGGACCTCGGTGTCGCAGATCAGGCAGGGCATGCCGGTGCGGCGGTAGACGTACACCTCGCCGCCGTGGTCGTCCTTGCGCGGCTCGCGGCCCATCGCCTCCGGCGTGTGCTCGGGGCGGACGGTGTCGATGCGGTTGACCCGGACGCCCTCGGCCATCAACTCGACGAGGTCGTCCCAGATGCCGTCCCAGGTGGCGCGCTTCACCGCGCGCCCCGGCTTGTGCGGGTCGAGACCGGCCCGGAACAGCGCCTCGGCGCGGTAGACGTTGCCGACACCGGCAAGGACCTTCTGGTCCATGAGCAGCTCGGCGACGGGCTTGGCGCTCTTGGTTATGCGGGCCCACGCCTCGGCGGGGTCGGCGTCGGCGCGCAGCGGGTCCGGGCCGAGCCGGGCGTGCACCGCGTCCTTCTCGACCCGCGTCACCACCCGGCACTGGTTGGGCCCGCGCAGGTCCGACCACACCCGGTCCCCGACCATCCGGAGCCGCACGACGCCCTCGATCGGCCCGGGCTCGTCGACCCCGTCGGCGAACGCGCCGAACCGGAAGATCCCGGCCAGCCCGAGGTGCACGTGGATCCACCGCTCGCCGGGAAACTCCAGGAACAGGTGCTTGCCGTGCGCCTCGGCCCCGACCATCACCTCGCCGTCGAGCAGCTTGGCCCCGTCGGCGAAGCGGCCTTGCGGGCTGGACAGCTCGACGGCACGGCCGGCGAACCGCTCCGTGTGTTCCTCGGCGAGCCGGTGGATGGTGTGGCCTTCGGGCACTCGTGTCTCCTTCGCTGTGGTGCTGGGGGATGCCCGGGGGCAAAACATCCCCCCTGGCCCCCCGAAATCTAACGGCCGGGACCGACATCCCATTCCGCCCTTCGAAGGGCCCTCCCTCCTCCCACCATCTCCGGGAGTCGGACTCGTGTCGAAGGCCCCTCCCCCGCCCCCACCACGCACCGGATCACCAACCGACCCGGCGCCCCCAGTCTCCCCCGCCGCCCCACCCGGCCCCGCCGAAAATCACCGCCCTGTGGATAACCCACCCAAAACGCCACCGGCCCGGCCAGGCGGCAAGACGCCGCCCGGCCGGGCCGGGGCTGAGGGTTGGGAGGGGGCGAGGGGTCAGGCTTCCGGCAGCGGCGGGAGTTCGCCGGTCTGCTCGTACGCGCTCATCTGGTCGATGCGCTTGATGTGCCGCGGCGCCTCGGAGAACGGCGTGGCGAGGAAGACCTCGACGAACTTGGCGGCCTCGTCGTCGGTGTGCATGCGCGCGCCGATGCTGATCACGTTGGCGTTGTTGTGCTCGCGGGCCAGCGCGGCGATGTCCTCGCGCCATACGAGCGCGGCACGGATGCCCTTGACCTTGTTGGCGGCGATCTGCTCGCCGTTGCCGGAGCCGCCGATGACGATGCCGAGGCTGCCCGGGTCCTTCGCCACGGCTTCGCCCGCGCGCAGGCAGAAGACCGGGTAGTCGTAGGCGTCAGCCTGGACGCCGGGGCCGCAGTCGACGGCCTCGTGGCCGTTGGCGGTCAGCCACGCGATGAGGTGCTGCTTGAGGTCGAAACCGGCGTGGTCCGAGCCGAGGTAAACACGCATGACAGCAGTGTCTCAGGCCCCCGCGGCAGCTTCACGCCGCGGGGGTCCGGTCGGGTGTGCTTCGGTCAGTACCGGTAACCGCCTCCCGACGGAGGGTTCTGGGGGTACGGCGGTGCCGACGTCGGCGGGGCGTACGACGACGTGGCCGCATAACCGCCGCCCGGGCCCGCCGCGAGCGCGCAGGCGATCCCGACGGCCCACCCGACCAGCAGTCCGAACCCGGCGCCTTCGCTGGTGAACGTCAGGAACGTGTCGAGCGACCGGCGCCCGGAGACGAAGTTGCTGCCCGCGATCGTCACCAGCGCGATGCCGTACACCGCACCGCCGACGATGGTGGCGAACCAGCCCGTGATGACGGCGCTGAACCCGTCCCGCCGGGCGGCGATCGCGATGACGATCGCGACGGCGACGATCAGCAGGACGGCACCGACCAGCATCCCGGTCATGGTCTTCGACGGCAGTCCTTCGAACTTGCCGCTCTTGTCGACCACCCAGTGCGGGAACGAGATCCGTGCCAGCAACTGCCAGCCGGAGTTGTCCCCGACCCTGATGTGGTCGAGGAGTTTGTTGTAGACCCATTGGTTGCCGAGCCCGGCGACCAGCAGAAAGGCCGTGAACGTACCGGCCAACACCGTGCGTTGTGTCCGACCCGTGTTCATGACCGGATGCTAGGCCGCCCGGTCGGCGCCCCGGAAGACTCGGCGGAAACCCGCCGCAGGAATGCAACAAGCCGCGGGCCCGCAGGCCGAACAGGCAAGCGGGAAACGACGGAACCGCCGACCCGCCCGAACACCCGGGCGAATCGGCGGTTCCGAGACAGCGAGCGTCAGCCCCGGCGCCCCGCGAGCTTCCACGCGGCGGGCAGCAGCCCCATCGCGAGCGCGATCTTGAGCGCGTCGCCGAGCAGGTAGTTCTTCATACCGATCTCGTAGGCCTTGTCGAGCCCGATCCCCAGGTCGTGCGCGAGGTAGGCCAGCCCGACCGCGTAGATCACGGCGTTGCCGAGCAGCATGATCCCGGCGGTGCGCAGCGGCCCGCGGTCGGCGCCGCGCCGGGCGAGCGCGCCGGCCAGCGGGGCGGCGAGGACGAAGCCGAGGACGTAGCCGAGGGTCGGCATGCCGGTGCCGGACGTGCCTTCGGCGAACCACGGCATGCCCGCCGCGCCGGCGGCCAGGTACAGCGCCATGGCGGCGAGGCCGCGCCAGGCGCCGAGGGCGGTGCCGGCGAGGAGTACGGCGAAGGTCTGGCCGGTCACCGGGACGGGTGAGCCGGGCACGGCGACGGAGACCTGGGCGGCCAGGCCGACGAAGCCGGCCGCGCCGACGACGAGGGCCGCGTCGCGGACCCGGGCGCCGCGGAAGACGCGCGCGGGGACGAGGTCGGCGAGGACGGGGAGGGAAGCGCCGGGCAGGGCAGTGCTCACTGGAGACTCCACACTCGATCAGTTGCGGGACGCCAGCGAACGTATCGAACCGTGTTAACGACCGTTCATGCCGGTGTCCGACAACGAACCCGCGGGATCGTTGTCGGGCACCGCGGCCGACCGCGTGCCGGCCGTCGCCTAGAGCTGCAGCGACTTGACCTCCAGGTACTCCTCCAGCCCGAACCGGCCCAGCTCGCGCCCGTTCCCGGACTGCTTGTAGCCGCCGAACGGCGCGAGCGGGTTGAACGCGCCGCCGTTGACCTCGACCTGCCCGGTGCGCAGCTTGCGCGCGAAGGCGACGGCTTCTTCCTGGGTGGGCGCCCATACCGCGCCGGACAGGCCGTAGGGCGTGTCGTTGGCGATCCGCTCGGCCTCCTCCGCGGTGTCGTAGGGCAGCACCGACAGCACCGGGCCGAAGATCTCCTCGCGCGCGATCGTCATCTCGGGGGTGACGTCGGCGAACACCGTCGGCTGGACGTAGTAGCCGGTCTCGACGCCGTCCGGCCGCCCGGGTCCGCCGGCGACGACGCGGGCGCCCTCGTCGATGCCCTTGGTGATGTAGCCCTGCACGCGGTCGAACTGCACGGCGGAGACCAGCGGTCCGAGTTTGTCCGTCATCGCCGCGGCGGTTTCGGCGGCGAGTTCCAGCGCGCGGTCGTATTCGTCGCGGTGCACGAGCATGCGGGTCAGCGCGCTGCACGTCTGGCCGGAGTTGAGGTAGGCGCCGGTGACGCCGCTGCGGACGGCCTTCTCCAGGTCGGCGCCGGGCAGGATGACGTTGGCGGACTTGCCGCCGAGTTCCAGCGCGACGCGCTTGACGGTGGGCGCGGCGAGCGCGGCGACGCGGGTGCCGGCACGTGTCGACCCGGTGAAGGAGACCATGTCGACGTCCGGGTGCGCGGCGATCGCTTCGCCGACGACCGGGCCGGTGCCGGAGACCAGGTTGACGACGCCGGCCGGGATGCCTGCGTCGTGCAGGATCCGGAAGAACACGTAGGCCGCGGACGGCGCGACCTCGCTGGGCTTGAGCACGACGGTGCAACCGGCCGCGAGCGCGGGACCGATCTTGTTGGTGATCTGGTGGAGCGGGTAGTTCCACGGCGTGATCGCGCCGACGACGCCGACCGGCTCGCGGACCACGAGCGACGTGCCGATCTGCTCTTCCCACGCGAATTCCTCGGCGAGCGCCACGTACGTGCCGAGCACGCCGATCGGCAGGCCGACGTGCACGCGCTGTGCGATGGGCGCGGGGGCGCCGATGTCGCGGACGATCGCCTCGGCCATCTCGCCCAGGCGCTCGGTCAGCAGGTCGCGGACCTTGGCGAGGTGGGCGGCGCGCTCGGCGGGCGGCGTCGCGGCCCAGCCCGGGAAGGCGCGGCGGGCCGCGGCGACGGCGCGGTCGACGTCCTCGGCGGTGCCGTCCGGGACGGTCGCGTGGACCTGTTCGGTGGCCGGGTCGACGACCTCGATGGCCGCGGTGCCCGAGGACGGCGTCCAGGCGCCGTCGATGTAGAGGGATTCGTACGCGGTAACTGCCATGCCCGTAGGCCCTCCTCCGTGTTTTGCCTCGTCGCACCGTACGTCCGGCGCGCCGCAAGGTCACCCCTCGAACGCCCCGCGCGCGCTCTTGCCTAAGATCCCTTATTGCAAGTAACTTGCAACTGCGTCACTCTCGGAGGAACTGATGGCCTACACCCTGCCCGAGCTCCCCTACGACTACGCGGCGCTCGAACCCGTCATCAGCGGCCAGATCATCGAGCTGCACCACGACAAGCACCACGCGGCGTACGTCAAGGGCGCCAACGACACGCTCGACCAGCTCGCCGAAGCCCGCGACAAGGACCAGCTCGGCGGCATCGTCGGCCTGGAGCGCACACTCGCCTTCCACCTCGCCGGCCACGTCCTGCACTCCATCTACTGGACGAACCTGTCGGGCGACGGCGGAGGCGAACCCGGCAAGGACGGCGCGGAAGGCGAACTCCGCGAGGCCATCGACGAGCACCTCGGCGGCTTCGCCAAGTTCAAGAACCAGCTGACCAAGGCCACCGCGACCACGCAGGGCTCCGGCTGGGGCGTGCTCGCCTGGGAGCCGCTGGGGCAGCGCCTGATCGTCGAGCAGGTGTACGACCACCAGGGGAACATCGGCCAGGGGTCGATCCCGCTGCTCGTGTTCGACGCCTGGGAGCACGCGTTCTACCTGCAGTACAAGAACGTGAAGCCGGACTTCGTGGATGCGATGTGGAAGATCGTGAACTGGCCGGACGTGGCGGGCCGGCTGGCCCGGGCGAAGGCGGCCGGCTCGCTGGTCTGACCGCACCATCGCCGGCACCGTCGGGATCACCGGCACCGCACAGACGCCCGGAGGGACGTGACCTCCGGCGAGGTCCCCGCGAACTGATCGTCTTCCCAACATCAGCTTCCGCAGGACCGGAACGAGAGACCCCCGCGCGGGATCGCGCGGGGGTCTCTCGCCTGCTGTGTACGCACGGGCGGCCTATCGCCGCTCCCGCACTCCCGCCCGGTCCACTGCCCAGTGATCCCGCGCGGCTTCCCACCCGGGCCGGTCCTGCGGCGGGTCCGGGATCTCCTCGCCCTCGCCCGGCGCGCCCGGCTCGGCGGTGCTGCGCCAGCCCAGCGGCCGACTGCTCCCGACGACGGTGTACTCGCGAGCCAGCCCGGCCTCGTGCAGGAGGGCGAGCGGGGTGAAGGACAGGCCGTACTCGTCCTCGCCCTTGTCGAAGCCCCAGTCCTTGTAGACCTCGACCCGGTAGACGATGCGGACGTCGCCCGCGCCCCCGTCGTCCTCGACGTGCACGCGCCCGGTCATCCGGTACTGCAGGCCGCGCAGCGCCAGCCACCAGTCGAGGTTGTCGTTTTTGCCGATGCGGACGCCGTGCCAGTTCGTCGTCGCGTCGAAGTCGCAGAGCACACCGCCGCTGCGCCGCCACCGCTCGACGGCGAAATCGCGCCACTCCTCCAGGTGCCGGTCGGCGACCTTGCGGAACGGGGTGGTCTCCAGCGGACCGACCGGGTCGATCTCGAAGCGGCCGCCCGTCCGGCCGTAGTAGTGCCGCAGGGTCGCCGCGCTGTGCCGCAGCCCGGTCAGCCGCCAGGCGGCGGCGGTGGGACGCAGGGCCACGGAGAAGAAACGGTCGCGGATACCCGGCCGCCGGGACCCGAACGGGTTGTTCCCGTTGGGCGTGCTGGGGTCCGGGCGGCCCTTGCGCGCGGTGCGCACGAGCGGGCGCGCGCTTGGGCGTGCGAATGGCGTCGCCGGGGGCGTCGAGCGGTCAGGCGAGGTCATCTGTCCAGTTTATTGGGGTACGTCACGATCTGTAGATTCGAGCGGTGCGAGGTCGCCGTCCGCAGGATCGCATGCCAAAGCCGGGACCGCAGGAGTACTGCGGCCCCGGCTCCGGGTGGCTTGCGGGTGGCTCAGTCGAAGATCGGGCCCTGCGTGCGGGTGCGCTTGATCTCGTAGAACCCCGGGGTGCCGGCGACCAGGACACAGCCGTCCCACAGCTTGCCGGCCGCTTCGCCCTTGGGCGCGGGGGTGACGACGGGGCCGAAGAACGCGACGCCGTTGACGGCGACGACGGGGGTGCCGACGTCCTCGCCGACGAGGCCGATGCCTTCCGCGTGGGACGCACGCAGCGCCTCGTCGTACTCCGTCGAGTCCGCGGCGTCGGCGAGCTCGCGGGGCAGCCCGGCCTCTTCGAGCGCCTCTTCGATCGTGGCGCGGTCATACGGCCGCCCGCCCGGGTGGTGCCGGGTGCCGAGCGCGGTGTAGAGCGGGCCGAGCACCTCGCTGCCGTACTTCTGCTCGGCGGCGATGCAGACGCGGACGGGGCCCCAGCCTTCGGCCATGAGCTTGACGTACCGCTCCGGCAGGTCGTCCCGGTTCTCGTTGAGCACGGACAGGCTCATGACATGCCAGGTGACATCCACCGGACGCACCTTCTCGACCTCCAGCATCCACCGCGAGGTCATCCACGCCCACGGACACAGCGGGTCGAACCAGAAGTGCGCTTGGTCACGCTCAGTCGCAGACAAAATTCGGTTCCTCTCCCGGGTGAACTCAAGTCCTTTCGACTTCAACCACCCGAGCCCGAGGCACATTCCAAACTCGCTCGACGACTTCGGGCCCGGCGAGGAGCTACATGTGCTGGATTCGCACCACGGTGACCGTCAGCACCGACCGGCTGACGTAGTACACGACGAAGCACCCTGCGACGGTGGCGTCCCGGTGGTCACGTTCGCCGCGGATCGAGCTGGAGCCGGCGCCGTAGGGGTCGCGGGCGATGGCATCCATCGCGTGGTCGAACGACCGGCGCAGGGACGCGGGCATGCTGTCGAGCGCCTTGGAGGCGTCGGGCCCGTACGCAACGCGTTAACTCACGGCCGTGCCCCCGGATCCTCGTCCGCGTATGCGGCGGGGGTATACGTGCCCGCCTCGAGGCTGCGGGAGGCTTCGTCGTCCTCGGCGACGGCCTCGGGTGGGAGGGCCCACCGAGCGGCGATGCGTCCCACCTCGTTGACGGGGGCGGACTCGATCGCTTCCGTGAATGCGGCGCGCTGATGTTCGGGCAGTGCCGCGCGGATATCGGCAATGGTTCCGGGCAACTCGACCAGGACCCCGCCGACGACGGTCTTGAGAGTCGGCTTGCTCATCCGCCTGCTCCTTTCGCTGGATGCGCACTGATCAGTGTGCGCGGTCCGGCTTTGGCGAGTCAGTAACACGGTTGGGTGACACGGTTGTCAGGGCCCCGCCGCTCCGCGCCTCCCGTGCCGTTTCGGGAGGGATTCGGGAGGGCCGTGAAAGGATCGCGGGAGATGACGGGGCGGTGCAAACATCGCCGGCCTCGTGGTGACCTCTGCCGGAATTCGATACCTGGAGCGTGACCCGTGCCCGGTAAGAACCTGACGCGTGACGAGGCCCGGGAGCGGGCGCGGCTGCTGGAGGTGGAGAGTTACCGGATCGCGCTCGACCTGACCCGCGGGGAGAAGACGTTCCGGTCCGAGACCGTCATCCGGTTCACGTGCCGCGAACCGGGGGCGGCGTCGTTCGCGGATCTGCTGGCGCCCGAGGTGCACAGTGTGACTCTCAACGGGCGCGAGCTGGACCCGGCGATCGTGTTCGACGGCGCGCGGATCGCGCTCGACGGTCTGGCGGCGGAGAACGAGCTGCGGGTCGTCGCCTCGTGCGCGTACAGCCGCACCGGGCAGGGGCTGCACCGCTTCGAGGACCCGGCCGACGGCAAGGTCTACACCTACACGCACTTCGAGCCCGCCGACGCCCGGCGGCTCTACACCAACTTCGAACAGCCGGACCTGAAAGCCTCGTTCGCGTTCGAGGTCGTCGCGCCGGAGCACTGGACCGTCGTCTCGAACGCCCCAGAGGCCGGCCGCGAGCCCGCCGGGCCGCGGGCGAGCAAGTGGGTCTTCGAGCCCACCGCCCGGATCTCCACCTACATCACCGCGATCGCCGCCGGCGACTACCACGTCGTGCGCGATGTCTACGAAGGCGACGGACAGACCATCCCGCTCGGGCTGCTCTGCCGCGCCTCGCTGGCGGAACACCTGGACGCCGAAAGGCTGTTCCGGCAGACGAAGAGCGGGTTCGGGTTCTTCCACCGGGCCGACCGGTTCGAGATCGACTACCCGTTCGGCAAGTACGACCAGGTCTTCGTGCCCGAATACAACATCGGCGCGATGGAGAACCCGGGCTGTGTCACCTTCCGTGACGAGTACGTGTTCCGGTCCAAGGTCACCGAAGCCGCCTACGAAGGCCGCGCCAACACCGTCCTGCACGAGATGGCGCACATGTGGTTCGGCGACCTCGTCACCATGCGCTGGTGGGACGACCTGTGGCTCAAGGAGTCCTTCGCCGACTACATGGGCACCGCCGCCGTCGCCGAGGCGACCGAATACCCCGACTCGTGGGTGTCGTTCGCGATCCGCCGCAAGGCGTGGGCATACCGGCAGGACCAGCTGCCGACGACGCACCCGATCGTCGCGGACATCCGCGACCTCGAAGACGCCATGCTCAACTTCGACGGCATCACCTACGCCAAGGGCGCTTCGGTCCTCAAGCAGCTCGTCGCCTACGTCGGCCCGGACGCGTTCTACGCGGGCGCCCGCGCTTACTTCCGGCGGCACGCCTACGGCAACACCAGCCTCGTCGACCTGCTGTCCGTGCTGGAGCAGGAAAGCGGCCGCGACCTGTCCGCCTGGTCGAAGGCCTGGCTGGAGACCACCGGCGTCAACCGGCTGGTGCCCGAGGTGGAGACCGACGCGTCCGGCACCGTCACCGCGTTCGCGGTCCGCCAGGAAGGCGAGCCCGCCCGCCCGCACCGCATCGTCGTCGGACGGTACGAGGACGCCGGCGACGGCCGCCTCACCCGCACCGGCCGCACCGAGGTCGACATCACCGGCGACCGCACCGAGGTCCCCGACCTGGTCGGCAGCCCGCGCCCGGCGCTGATCCTGCTCAACGACGAAGACCTCACCTACTGCAAGATCGGCTTCGACGAAGTCTCCCTCGCCACCGTCATGAACCGCCTGTCCGACCTCGACGACCCGCTGGCCCGCGCGCTGTGCTGGTCGGCGATGTGGAACCTCACCCGCGACGCCGACCTGCCCGCCCGCGAGTTCGCCGGCCTGGTGCTGCGCCACGCCGCCGGGGAACAGCGCGTCGCCGTCGTGCAGATGGTCCTCGAACAGGCCGAATCCGCACTCGAGCTGTACGTCGACCCGGACCGCCGCGCCGCCGCCCGGGCCCACCTGGCCGCGGGCGCGCTCCGCGAACTGCGCGCCGCCGCGCCCGGCAGCGACCACCAGCTGGCCTGGGCCCGCTGCTTCGGCCGCACCGCGATCTCCGCGGACGACCTGACGTTCCTGCGCGCCCTCGCGGCCCGCGACGAGACGATCGAGGGCCTCGACGTCGACGACGAGCTGACCTGGCTGTTCACCGAAACCCTCGCCGCCGAGGGCTATGCCGACGCCGCCGACATCGCCGCCGTGCTGCAGCAGGACGCGACCGTCGCCGGCCGCCAGCACGCCGCCGCCTGCCTCGCCGCCCTCGACGACCCCGCACGCAAGGCCGAAGCGTGGCGCTCCGTCGTGGACAGCGACGAACTGCCCAACGCCATGGTCGACGCCGTCATCCGCGGCTTCACGCACGCGTCCGACCCGGCCCGGCTGTCCATCTACACCGAGCCCTACTTCGCGGCCCTCACCCGCGTGTGGGCCGAGCGTTCCATCGAGATCGCCCGGCGCATCGTGGTCGGCCTCTACCCGATGGCGGACGTGTCGCCCGAGCTGCTGCGCCGCACCGACGCGTGGCTCGCCGACGACGGCCACGCGCCCGCACTGCGCCGCCTGGTGCTGGAGCGCCGCGACGACGCCGCCCGCGCCCTCAAAGCACGTGCGCGCGACGCCGCCGCGGGGGATGCTGCCGACAGGGCCGCGGACCCGGCGGCCCGCCCGACCACGGCCTGACCCGCGACCGGCCCTCGCGACCGACCCCGCGACCGACCCCCGCGACCGAAGCGCATCCGACGCGCACCTGCAGCGCACCCGAACCACCTGACGACCCGAAGGAGACGACCGGCGTGCCCGGTACCAACCTCACCCGTGACGAAGCCCGCGAGCGGGCCCGGATCCTCACCGTCGACGGCTACGACGTCGCTCTCGACCTGACCGGCACCGGCGCGACGTTCACCTCCGAGACGACGGTGCGGTTCGCCTGCGCCGAACCGGGGGCCGAGACGTTCGTCGACCTGATCGCGCCGTCCGTCACCGAAATCGTCCTCAACGGCGTGGCGCTCGACCCCGCGAAGGTGTTCGCGGACAGCCGCATCCGCCTCGACGGCCTCGCCGCGCAGAACGAGCTGCGCGTGGTCGCCGACTGCGCTTACATGAACACCGGCGAGGGCCTGCACCGCTTCGTCGACCCGGTGGACGACAAGACGTACCTCTACACGCAGTTCGAGGTCGCCGACGCCCGCCGCGTCTTCGCCAACTTCGAACAGCCGGACCTGAAGGCCACCTTCGCGTTCACCATCACCGCCCCGGCGGACTGGCAGGTGGTCAGCAATTCGCCGACGCCCGCCCCTGCGGCCGGGGCCGACGGCGCGGCGGTGTGGGCGTTCGAGCCGACCCCGCGGATCTCCACGTACATCACCGCGCTGGTCGCCGGGCACTACCACGGGGTGCACGACAGCTACACCGCCGCCGACGGCACGGTGGTGCCGCTCGGCGTGTACTGCCGCGCGTCGCTCGCCGAGTTCCTCGACGCGGACAACATCTTCGACGTCACGAAGCAGGGCTTCGACTACTTCCTCGAGCAGTTCGACTTCCCGTACCCGTTCGCGAAGTACGACCAGCTGTTCGTGCCCGAGTACAACGCGGGCGCCATGGAGAACGCGGGCTGCGTGACGATCCTGGAGGACTACGTCTTCCGGTCGAAGGTCACCGACGCCTCCTACGAGGTCCGCGCCGAGACGATCCTCCACGAGCTGGCCCACATGTGGTTCGGCGACCTGGTCACCATGCAGTGGTGGGACGACCTGTGGCTGAACGAATCGTTCGCCACCTACGCGTCGATCCTCTGCCAGGCCGAGGTCACCCGCTGGACGCACGCGTGGGCGACGTTCGGCAACCGCATGAAGACGTGGGCGTACCGGCAGGACCAGCTGCCGTCCACGCACCCGATCTTCGCCAACATCCGCGACCTCGAGGACGTCGAGGTCAACTTCGACGGCATCACCTACGCCAAGGGCGCCTCCGTCCTCAAGCAGCTCGTCGCCTACGTCGGCAGCGAGCACTTCATGGCGGGCGTGCGCACCTACTTCAAGCGGCACGCGTGGGGCAACAGCACCCTCGCCGACCTGCTGAAGGCCCTCGAAGAGGAGTCCGGCCGCGACCTGTCCGCGTGGTCCGCCGAGTGGCTGCAGACCGCCGGCATCAACACGCTGCGCCCGGAGATCGCCACCGACGACGCCGGGGTCATCACCTCGTTCGCGGTGCTCCAGGAAGCCCCCGAGGCATGGCCGACGATCCGCACCCACCGCATGGCGATCGGCTTTTACGACCGCACGGACGCGGGGCTGGTCCGCACCCACCGCGTCGAGCTGGACGTGTCGGGCGCGCGCACCGAGGTCGCCGAGCTGGTCGGCCGGGCCCGGCCGGACGTCGTGCTGCTCAACGACGACGACCTGACGTACTGCAAGATCCGCCTCGACGAGGCGTCGCTGAAGGTCGTCACCGAGGCCATCGGCGAGTTCACCGAGCCGCTGCCGCGCGCGCTGTGCTGGGCCGCGGCGTGGGACATGACGCGCGACGCGGAAATGGCCGCCCGCGACTACCTGACGCTGGTGCTGTCCGGGATCGGGCAGGAAAAGGACATCAACATCGTCGGGTCGCTGCACCGCCAGCTGACCAGCGCCCTGCAGCTGTTCGCCGACCCGGCGTGGCGCCCCGAGGGCCTCGCCAAGCTGGCCGACGCCGCGGTCGGCTACCTGCGTTCCTCCGCGCCGGGCAGCGACCACCAGCTCGCCTGGGCGCGCTGCCTCGCCACGGTGGCCGTCTCCGACGACCAGGTCGCCCTCCTCAAGGGCCTCCTGGCGGGCACCGAGAGCATCGGCGGCCTCGCGGTGGACACCGACCTGCGCTGGGCGTTCCTGCAGCGCCTGGTGGCCCTCGGCGCGGCCGGCAAGCCGGAGATCGACGCCGAGCGGGTCCGCGACGACACCGCGGCCGGTGCGCGCAACGCGCAGGCGTGCCTGGCCGCGCGGCCGACGCGCGAGGCCAAGGACGAGGCGTGGGCGTCCGTCGTCGAATCCGACGCGCTGCCGAACGCCACCCAGGCGGCGGTCATCGGCGGTTTCGGGCAGCCCGACCAGCGCGAGCTGCTGGCCGAGTACACCGACCGCTATTTCGCGGCGATCGCCGACGTGTGGGCGTCCCGCACCAACGAGATCGCCCAGCAGATCGTGCTCGGCTTCTACCCGACCGTGCAGGTCTCCCAGGAGACCCTCGACCGCACGGACGCGTGGCTCGACGGCGCGGAGCGGGTCCCGGCACTGCGCCGGCTGATCGTGGAGAGCCGCGACGGCGTGGCCCGTTCGCTGCGCGCGCAGGCACGCGACACCGCGGCGTCCTGACCCGCCGTCACCCCGCGCGCCGGGCGGCTTCCCGCCGCCCGGCCGCGCCGGGGAGGACACGGGTCACCCGTCCGGTGCCCCGGTGCGTTCCGGGCGGGGTGCGACGGGTACCGTAGGGCCGTGGTCAACAGGAATGCACTGCGTGCCGGCACGGTCGCGGCCGGCGTGACGCTCATGCTGCTTATCTCGTCCCCGGCGTTCGCCCTGACGCGGGACGACGGCGACGACCCGGGCTCCGGTCTCAGCATCGGCGAGACGCTGGGCTACTTCGTGGGCCTGCCGATCCTGCTCTTCGCGATCATCGCGTTCCTGGTGTCCCTCCCGGACATCATGAAAAAGGGCGGCACCAAGCGCTGAACCCCGCCGTGCCGGGTGCCGCGCGGCTCTCCCCCGCGATCCCGCGGTCCTAGAGCCCGCGCAGCACCCGGGCGAGCGATGCCGCGCGCGGGTCGGCCGCCAGGTCTTCCAGCAGCACGCGGCGGCCCGTCCCGTCGGCGACGGGCAGCACCCAGTTGGGGTATTCGCGGAACGTCCCCGGCAGGTTCTGCGGGCGCCGGTCGCCGACCGCGTCCGGCAGCCACACCCCGAGCATCCGGCACGGCGTCCGCGCCAGCAGCCGGTGCAGCGCTTCGATACGCTCCCGCTCCCCCGCGCCCGGCCGCAGCAGGCCGCGGTCGCGCAGCAGGTCGAGCCACGCGTCGCGGTCCGCGTCCGCTTCCCGCCGGGCTTCCTCCGGTGACTCCCGCAGCAGGCCCAGGCCGGCCCACAGGTCCACGTGTTCGCCGGACAGCCGGGCCGCCGTCGGCGGCAGGTCGTGGGTGGTGACGGTGGCCAGCGACAGCTCCCGCCAGCGCTCCGGCGCGACCGGCCCGTCCGCGTCCTGCTCGAACCACAGCACCGACGTGCCGAGGATCCCCCGCTCCGCGAGGTAGTCCCGCACCCACGGCTCGACCGTCCCCAGGTCCTCGCCGACCACGACGGCGCCCGCGCGGTGTGCCTCCAGGGCGAGGATGCCCACCATCGCCTCGTGGTCGTAGCGCACGTAGGCACCCCGGTCGGGCCGGTTGCCGCGCGGGATCCACCAGAAGCGGAACAGCCCGAGGATGTGGTCGACGCGCACCGCGCCCGCATTCCGGAAGACCGCGCGCAGGAGTTCGCGGTACGGCGCATAGCCTGCTTCGGCGAGCCGCACCGGATGCCACGGCGGCTGGCTCCAGTCCTGCCCGAATGCGTTCATCGCGTCCGGCGGCGCCCCGCCCGTGGCGTCCAGCGCGAGGACTTCGCCGCCGCGCGGGGCGCCCAGCACCCACGCGTCCGAACCGTCCGGGTGCACCCCGACGGCGAGGTCGTGCACGATGCCGACCGGCATGCCCGCGTCGCGGGCCGTGCGCTGTGCCCCGGCCAGCTGCTCGTCGGCGACCCACTGGCACCAGCGGTGGAAGTCGACCGCGGACGCCAGCCGGCGGCGCGCCTGCCGGACCGCCGGGGAGTCCGGATCGCGGAGGTCGTCGGGCCAGTCGTGCCAGTTCGGGCCGTGCTCCTCGACGAGCGCGCACCACGTCGCGTGGTCGTCGAGCCAGCGGCCTTCGGCGGCCAGGTAGGCCCGGTAGGCGGCTTCCCGGCCGGGGCTGCGCGGCACCCGGTGCACGAGGGCGAGCGCTTCGCGTTTGGCGGCGCGGACGCGGTCGCGGTCGAGGTGGTCGTCCGGCGCGGCTTCCGGCCTCGGTTTCGGGATGCTCTCCGCGGCCTCCGCCCCGGCTCCCGTCCCCGCCCCCGTCCCCGCTCCCGTCGCAGCCTCCGTTTCAGGCCCCGTTCCGGGCTCGGGTTCCGGCTCCCGTGCGGGGCCCGGATCTCCCGTGCGCAGCCGGAGTTCCTCCGCGACCGCGTATTCGACCGGGCTCAGGTAGGCGTACTCCGGCACGGCCTCGACCCGGATGTACATCGGGTCGGTGAACCGGCGGCTGACCGGCAGGTACGGCGACGGCTCGACGGGTTGCACCGGCGACGCCGCGTGCAGCGGGTTGACCAGCACGAACCCGGCGCCGTGCCGGCGCGCCGACCAGCCTGCCAGGTCGGCGAGGTCGGCCAGGTCGCCCAGGCCCCACGAGCGGCGGGACAGCAGCGAATACAGCTGCACCATGAAGCCCCAGGTGCGGCCGGGCGGCGGCGCGAGCCGGGCCGGCGTCACCGCGAGCGGGATGCTCGCGTGCCGGGCCTCCGCGGGGACGCCCGGTTCGCCGCCGGAGCCGCGCGGCACCTCCTCGGTCGGCAGTACCCGCGCGTGCAGCGTGTGCCAGCCGAGCGGCAGGTCGACGGGCAGCACGCAGGTGCGCTCCTGCACGACCACGCCGTCGACGGCGGGCGGCAGGTGCCGGTCGCCTTCCCGGATGTCGCGGCGGACGCCGCCGTCTTCGAGTTCGATCCACAGCTCGACGTGCGCGCCGGGTTCGGTGTGCACGGAGAACGCTTCGCCGCGGCCGGCGCGGGTGACGATGACCAGCGGCAGCAGCCTGCGGCGGCGCGCGGTTTCGTGGGCGGCGAGCGCGTCCCGGACGGCGTCGGGCCCGGACGTGTCCACGCCGAGCGCGCCGAGGACCCCGCGCACGGTCTCCTCGTCCGCGTGCACCGCGTCGCCGCGCCATCCGTGGTGCTCGGTGGCGACCCCGTAGGCCGCGGCGAGCCGGGCCAGGTCGCCGGACACCGCCGGCGCCTTCTCCTCCGTACGCTCCATATCCGCGAGCATCGCACTCACCCGCCCCGTTTTGGGGTTGTTCGAGCAAGGGTTCGCCCGAAGGGGCGCCCGAACGGCGGCCCGCGGGCCGGGAGCGGCTGCTCCCGGCCCGCGGACCCGGTCGTCCGGTGGGCGGAGACGACAACGGCGGCGAACCTGCTGCCTGGTCCGGCAGGTCCGCCGCCGTTATGCGCTTGCGGCTTGGTCGTACGGGTCGTACTCGAAGGACGGATGGATCACGTCGCCCGAACCGACCCGTCCCGGATGCGCGGGATGGTCGGTCCGATGCTGATGCTGATGCTGCACCTGGTGGTCGGTGCGGCCGTAGCCGTACTCCTCGGCGCCGTAGGGCGCGAGGTAGGGGTCCCAACGCGGGTCGCGGAACCCGGTGCCAATGATGCGCCAGGCCAGGCCGCTCGGCTGGGACGGTTTGCGGTGCATCCGCCAGCCCAGTTCCGCGATGTAGCGGTCGCTCTTGACGTGGTTGCAGCGGCGGCACGCCGACACCACGTTCTCCCAGGTGTGCTGTCCGCCCCGGCTGCGCGGGATGACGTGGTCGACGCTGGTCGCGGCGCCCCCGCAGTACACGCAGCGTCCGCCGTCCCGCGCGAACAGCGCCCGGCGGGTGAGCGGAACCTGCCCCCGAAAGGGGATGCGGACGAATCGGGTGAGGCGGACGACGCTCGGTACGGGGATTTCGGTGGTCGCGCTGTGCAGAATGCTGCCGGATTCCTCCAGGCAGGTGGCTTTGTTGTTGAGCACGAGAATGAGCGCTCGCCGTACCGAGACCACGCACAGCGGCTCGTACGACGCGTTGAGGACCAGTGAATGCGGCACGTAATGCCTCCTTTTACGCCTGCGGCACGTGGCTCGTGCCGGGACGATCGGCTCCCAGTGTCGCTGCCTGCCTACCCTGCGCGCCACAAGGAATCTCCATGGTCACATGCCGTTCACCTGCCGGGGAGGCCGGGAATGCGGGACTAGGATCACGCCATGACGCGCCCGGAGTACCCCGTCGCCCCTCGTTCGGACACCGTCGACGTGCTCGCCGGAAGGCCGGTTCGCGACCCTTTCCGTCCGCTCGAGGACGCGGATTCCGCGGCCACCCGGGAATGGTCGGCGGCCCAGGACGCGCTGTTCCGCGCGGCCGCCGCGGACCTTCCGGACCGGGACCGGCTGCGAGGCCGCATCGCCGGCCTGCTCGCCACCGGCGGTATCGGGACACCGGTGTGGCGCGGCGGACGCTGCTTCTTCCGGCGCCGGCTGCCCGACCAGGAGCACGCCGTGCTGTTGGTCACAGAGCCGGACGGCGCCGAACGGGTGCTGGTCGACCCCGTCGCGCTGGCCGCGGACGGGACGGCGACGCTCGACGGGTGGAATCCCTCGTTGGAAGGCGACCGGTTGGCCTACCTGGTGTCGCGGGGCGGCACCGAGGAGCCCGAGCTGTTCGTGCTGGACGTGGCGACCGGCGAGCGGATCGACGGCCCGGTGAGCCGGACCAAGGAATCGTCGATGACGTGGCTGCCCGGCGGCGAGGCGCTGTACATCATGCGCAACGTCGCACCCGAGCTGCTGCCCGCGGACGAGGTGCAGTACCACCGGCGGGTGTACCTGCACCGGATCGGCACCGACCCGGACACCGACGACGTCGAGGTGTTCGGCGCGGACCGCGACAAGACGTCGTTCTTCCGGGTCGGCCTGTCGCTCGACGGCCGCTACCTGACGGTCAGCGCGTCGCAGGGCACCGAGCCCCGCAACGACCTGTGGATCGCCGATCTGACCGCGTCCGGTCCGGAAGCGCCGGAACTGCGGCCGCTGCAGGTCGGCGTGGACGCGCGGACGTGGCCGTACTTCGGACCCGACGGACGCCTCTACCTGGCCACCGACCTGGACGCGCCGCGCGGCCGCCTGTGCCTCGCCGACCCGGACGCCGCCGACCCCGGCCCGGACACCTGGACGACGCTCGTCGGCGAGGACCCGGAAGCCGTGCTGGAGGACTTCGCGGTCCTCGTCGGCCCCGAACTCGACGCGCCGCAGCTGGTCGTGGCGTGGACCCGGCACATGCGCGGCGAACTCACCCGGCACACCTGGGAGACCGGCGCCCGCGAAGCGGTCATCCCGCTCGGCATCGATGCCGCCGAAGGCGGCGGTGACGGGGGCGGCGACGCGATCGGGTCGATCGGCGTCCTGCTCGACCGCCTCGAAGGCGGCTGCGAAGTCTGGTTCGGCTGGTCCGACTACCGGACGCCGTCGTCCGTGCGCCGCTACGACGCCCGCACCGGCGCGGTGTCGGTCTGGGCGACCGCGCCCGCGTCCGTCGAGGTGCCGCGCGTCCACGTGCGGCAGGAGGAGTACACCTCCAAGGACGGCACGACCGTCCGCATGTTCGTCATCGCTCCCACCGCGGAGCCGGACCGGCCGCGCCCGACCGTGCTGTACGGCTACGGCGGTTTCGCCATCCCCATGTCGCCGGGCTATTCGGCGAGCGTCCTCGCCTGGGTCGAAGCGGGCGGCGTGTACGCCATCGCGGGCCTGCGCGGCGGCAGCGAGGAAGGCGAGGACTGGCACCGCGCGGGTATGCGCGAAAACAAGCAGCGCGTCTTCGACGACTTCCATGCCGCGGCCGAACACCTCCTTGCCCGCGGCTGGGCGGCGGCCGGCGGGCTCGGCATCTCCGGGGGGTCGAACGGCGGGCTGCTGGTCGGCGCCGCGCTGACCCAGCGTCCCGACCTGTACGCCGCGGTTGTGTGCTCGGCGCCGCTGCTCGACATGGTGCGGTACGAGCAGTTCGGCCTCGGCAAGCTGTGGAGCGACGAGTACGGCACCGCCGCGATCCCGGAGGAACTCGACTGGCTGCTCGGCTACTCGCCGTACCACCGCGTCGTGGACGGAGTGGAGTACCCGGCCGTGCTGTTCACCACGTTCGACGGCGACAGCCGCGTCGATCCGCTGCACGCGCGCAAGATGTGCGCGGCGCTCCAGGCGGCGACGGCGGGCGCGCGACCGGTGCTGCTGCGCACGGAGGCGAACGTCGGGCACGCCGACCGGTCGGTGAGCCGTTCGGTCGAACTGTCCGCGGACACCCTGGCCTTCCTGGCCCGCTGGACGGGTTTGGCGGGCGTGCCGGAATAGCCCGAAGCGGGACGGACCCGGCGTCCGGTTACGGTGGTGGGGTCGGTTCACCCGCGCAGAGAGGTTCGTACGTGTTCGCACCGGGATTCGTACCGGGACTGTCGGAAGTGGTGCTCGCCGCCGACGACCAGCAGAACGGCAAAGTGTCGAGCTGGTTCGACAAACACGGCGAAACCCTCGTGGTGACCCCGATCCGGATCCTCGTCATCGTGCTGGTGGCGCTGATCCTGCGGGCCATCACCCGCAAGGCGATCACCCAGTTGATCTCCCGGATGGCGAACGACGGTGCGAACGGCAGCGGGCGGCCGGTCACCGGGTTCCTGCTCAACGCGGAACGGCGGCGGCAGCGCGCGGAGACCGTCGGATCGGTCATGCGCAGCATGGCGTCGTTCGTGATCCTCGGCATCGCGACGCTGCTGGTGCTGAGCGAACTCAACGTCAACCTGGCACCGCTGCTCGCGAGCGCCGGTATCGCCGGCGTGGCGATCGGTTTCGGCGCACGCAACCTGGTGACGGACTTCCTCTCCGGCATGTTCATGATCTTGGAGGACCAGTACGGCGTCGGCGACCTCGTCGACGCGGGACCCGCGTCCGGCACGGTCATCGAAGTCGGCCTGCGGATCACCAAGCTGCGGGACACGGACGGCACCGTCTGGTACATCCGCAACGGCGAGATCAAACGCATCGGCAACCACAGCCAGGGCTGGGGCACCGCGAAGATCGACGTGCAGGTCGGCTACCGCGAGGACGTCGACAAGGTACGCGAGCTGATCGTGGACACCACCGAGGCGCTGGCCGACGCCGACCGGTGGAGCGAGGCGGTGTGGGGGCCGGGCGAGGTCATCGGCATGGAGTCGGTGACGCCCGAGGCGGTCGTGCTGCGTGTGCAGGTGAAGACGATGCCGGGGCACGAGAACGCGGTGGGGCGGGAGCTGCGCGCGCGGCTGAAGCACGCGTTCGACGACGCGGGCGTGCGGTTGACCGAGCCGGTGGTGGTGCCGGCCTCGGCCGGTTCCGACACGTCGCCCGCGGCCCCGGCACCCGAGCCGACGCCGCCGGTGCCCCCGACCGGACCGGCCGGACCGGCCGCGCCCTGACCGGCGCTGCCCCGAGCTGACCCGGCCCTGCACCGCCCCGCCTCGCCCCGTCCTGACCCGGGCTGACCCGCGCTGACCCGCGCTGGGGACGGCCCGCCGGGCTGCGGACGAGTTGTCCCCAGGCTTTCCGCGGGCCCTCCGCGGTCCTGCGGCCATCTGCGAGGATGGTTCGGTGAGCGACTCGACGACGGACCAGTTCCCCTCCTTCTTCGACGCGGTGGGCGGCGAGGAGACCTTCGCCAAGCTGGTGCACCGGTTCTACGAGGGCGTCCGGGCCGATCCGCTGCTGCGTCCGATGTACCCCGAGGAGGACCTCGGTCCGGCGGAGGAGCGGCTGCGGCTGTTCCTCATGCAGTACTGGGGCGGGCCGCGGACGTACAGCGACGAGCGGGGCCATCCCCGGCTGCGCATGCGGCACGCGCCGTTCGCGGTGACGCCCGAGGCGCGGGACGCGTGGCTGCGGCACATGCGGGACGCGGTGGACGACCTGGCGCTGCCCGAGCCGTACCACACGCAGTTGTGGAGCTATCTGGTGTACGCGGCCGAGTCGATGGTCAACCGGGCCGAGTGACGGGGGCAGGGGCGGCAGGGTGACCTGACGGGTGACCTGACCTCGCGTTCGGGAGTCTGCGGAAGTGGGTGACCGTACGTGGATGTGGCCGGCAGGCGGGAGCGGGCGGGCGGCGCGGCGCGGCCGTGGTGGCGCGACGCGGTGTTCTACCAGGTGTATCCGCGGAGCTTCGCGGACGCCGACGGCGACGGAATCGGCGATCTCCCGGGGATCACGGCCCGGCTGCCGCACGTGCGCGATCTCGGCGCGGACGCGGTGTGGCTGAGCCCGTTCTATCCGTCGCCGATGGCGGACGCCGGCTACGACGTGGCCGATCCGCGGGGCGTCGATCCGGTGTTCGGGACGCTCGACGACTTCGACCGGCTGGTGGCGCGGGCGCACGAGCTGGGCCTGCGGATCGTGATCGACATCGTGCCGAACCACACCTCGCACGAGCACGCGTGGTTCCGGGCGGCGCTCGCCGCCGGGCCGGGTTCGTGCGAGCGGTCGCGCTACCTGTTCCGCGAGGGCCGCGGGCCGGCCGGGGACGAGCCGCCGAACGACTGGATGTCGCAGTTCGGCGGCCCGGCGTGGACGCGCGTCCCGGACGCGGACGGCCGCCCCGGCCAGTGGTACCTGCATCTGTACGCACCCGAGCAGCCGGACCTGAACTGGCGCAACCTCGAAGTGCGTTCCGAGTACCTGTCGATCCTGCGGCACTGGCTGGACCGAGGTGTGGACGGCTTCCGGGTGGATGTCGCGCACGGCCTGGTGAAGGCGCTCGGGCTGCCGGACGCGGGCCCCGTACCGCAGGGGCTGGAGGGGCGGCTGCGGCACCGGCTGCCGTACTGGGACCAGCCGGAGGTGCACGACGTGTACCGGGGCTGGCGGCGGGTGTTGGACTCGTACGGCGACGGCGCGGGCGGCGACCGAATCGCGGTGGCGGAGGCGTGGCTGCCGGATCCGGGGCGGCTGGTGCCGTACACCCGGCCGGACGAGCTGCATCAGGCCTTCAACTTCCCGTACCTGCTGGCCGGTTGGGACGCGGACCGGATCCGCGGCGTGGTCGACGCGTCGCTGGCCGCGGCCGCCGCGTCGGGGGCACCGCCGACCTGGGTGCTGGCCAACCACGACGTGCCGCGGGCGGCGACCCGGTTGGGCGGGCTGGACCGGGCGTTGGCCGCGCTGCTGGTCGAGTTGGCACTGCCGGGGTCGGTGTACCTGTACCAAGGCGAGGAGTTGGGCCTGCCCGAAGTCCTCGATCTCCCGGACGAGGCGCGGCAGGATCCGGTGTTCCGCCGCTCGGGCGGCGCTTCGGTCGGCCGGGACGGGTGCCGGGTGCCGCTGCCGTGGTCGTCCGTCGGTCCTTCCTACGGCTTCTCGTCGAGCGGCCGGTCGTGGCTGCCGCAGCCGGAGGCGTGGCGGGAGTTGGCCGCGGACCGGCAGGCGGACGACCCGCATTCGCCCCTGAGCCTGTACCGGCACGCGCTGCGGGTGCGGCGCGAACACCCGGCGCTGGGCGGCGAGGCGCCGGTGTCGTGGGTCGAGTCGCGGCCGGGGACGCTGGTGTTCGAGCGCTCCCCCGGGTTCGTCTGCACCGCGAACGCGACCGATGCGGCGGTGGAGTATCCGCCGATCGGCGCGCTGCTGGCGGCCAGTGGGCCGGTGGATACGGCGCCGGGCGGAGGGCATGCGGTGCCGCCGCATACGACGGCTTGGTGGAGTGTGGGGGGCTGAGCCCCGAGCTGCGCCCGGACCGCGGCTGCGGCCGTGGCCCCTGGGCACACGCGAAGGGCGGTCTCCTGGGGGTGAGACCGCCCTTGCCGGGTCCGCGTGCCGTCCCCCCCTTGGGTCGGCACGCGGGTTTCCCGAGTCCGCCGACCGTTCACGGGGCCGGACCGGTGGACTGGGAACAGACTGTCGGCGCCGCGGCGGCGCCGCCATGGGTGCGGGCGGCCGGTTACGTGTCCAGGACACAGCGGTAGCGCGCCGCGCATCTTCGTGCGGATCCGGTGACACACCGGGCCGCGGGGACGGTGCGGACCGGGCGTTCCGGGATCGGGAGTGTATGTCACGCGAAGGGGCGCGCGGTAGACCAAGATTCGCATCTCGGACTACCGCGCGCCCCGGTGCGCACGGCTGCTGACGATGGGTCAGCGGGGTGTGGCTAGCCCACCAGTGCGCGGTCCCGGTCGCGGTCGTCGTCGTCCGCGTCGCCGCCGGACGGCTCGGGCCGCTTGGCGAGCGGGCTCGGCCACCAGATCTTCGGGCCGATGTCGTGGGTCAGCGCGGTGACCAGGACGGAGCGCACGATGAAGGTGTCCAGGAGGACGCCCAGCGCGACCGCGAAGCCCATTTCCACGAAGTTGACCATCGGCATGGTGACGAACACCGCGAAGGTCGCGGCGAGCACGAGGCCCGCCGACGTGATCACCCCGCCGGTGGCCGCAAGGCCGACGATCGCGCCCTGCCGGGTGCCGCGGTGGCCGGCTTCCTCGCGGACCCGGTGCATCAGGAAGATGTTGTAGTCGATGCCCAGGGCGACGAGGAACACGAAGATGAACAGCGGCATGCCGGTGTCCATGCCCGCGAACCCGAACACGTGGTTGAACAGCAGGCTGCTGACGCCGAGCGCCGCCGCGAACGACAGCACCACGGTGAGCACCAGGATCACCGGCGCCACGATCGCGCGGAGCAGGAGGCACAGCACGATCAGTACGGCGAGCAGGATGAGCGGGATGACCACCTTGTCGTCGTGTTCCGACGCGGCCTGCATGTCGAGGGTCATCGCCGGACCGCCGCCGACCTTGGCGTCGGCGTTCGGGATCGGGTGGACGGCGTCGCGCAAGCGCTCGACCGTCGCGCGGGCCTCGGGGGTGTCGCCGCCGTCCGTCAGGGTGACGGACAGTTCGACCAGACCCCGGTTGGCGCGGTCCGTGCCGTCGACCGCGACCCCGTTGGGCACGACGCCCTGGATCTTCTGCGCGGCGTCCTTGACCGCGTCGGCCGCCGCCGCGTTCGTGATGATGTAGATCGGGTCGCCCGCGCCGTGCGGGAACGACTTGTTCGCGATCTCCATGCCCTTGATCGAGTCGGGCTTCTTGGTGAAGCCGTCGGCCAGCTCCATGCCGTCCGCCTTGAGCCCGGTGAGACCGAGCGCGAACACGCCGAGGATGACCGCGGTGAGCACCCACACGGTGCGGGCGCGCTTCTCGATGACGCCGCCGACGCGGGTCCAGATGCCGTTCGCGTGCGCCTGCTCGGTGCCCACGTGCGGGATCTTCGGCCAGAACGCCCAGCGGCCGAAGATGACCAGGAGCGCGGGCAGCAGGGTGATCATGACCAGGAGGCCGACGCCGATGCCGATGGCGCACACCGGGCCGAGGCCCTGCGTGGAGTTCATCTCGGCGGCGAGCAGCACCAGCATCGACAGGGCCACGGTGGCGGCACTGGCGATGATGGCCGGGCCCGCGCGGTGCAGCGCGTGCGCCATGGCCTCGTGCCGGTCCTCGTAGTTGCGCAGTTCCTCGCGGTAGCGCGCGATCAGCAGCAGGGCGTAGTCGGTGCCCGCGCCGAAGATCATGATGTTGAGGACCGCGTAGCTCTGCCCGTTGACCGTGACACCGGCCTTGGTGGCCAGATAGACGACCGCCCATGCGGCGACCATCGCGAAGATCGCGGACAGCAGCGGCACGAACCACAGCGTCGGCGACCGGTAGGTCAGCAGCAGGATCACGATGACGATGAGGACGGTGATCCCCAGCAGCGCGCCGTCGATGCCGGAGAACGCCTCGGCCTGGTCGGCGGCGATACCGGCCGGACCGGCCGTGTAGACCTGCACCCCGCTCGGCAGCTTGTCGTCGGCGACCTTGCGGATCTCCTTGACGGCCTTGCTGAGGTCTTCCCAGCCGCCGTCCTTGACCGCGATCGGAATGGCGATCTGCGCGGTCGTCTTGGTGTCGTTGTACTGCGGCTCGCCGATCTGGCCGCTGACCCCCTTGACGTCCTTGAACGCGAGGAAGTCGTCGGTGATGGCCTGCTGGGCGGCGATGTCCAGACCGGCCGGGTTGTAGTACACCTCGTTGGCGTACGCGATGGTGTCGTCGCGGAAGTCCTTCTGGATCTCGACGACCTTGGTCGACTCCGCGCTGCCCGGCAGCCAGGACGACATCTCGTTGCTCTGCGCACCGCTCAGCTTCCCCGCGAGCGGGAACATGCCGGCGATGACGACGATCCAGAAGCCGAGTACGACCCATTTACTTCGCCGTCCGCATGGCAGTGCAGACAGCTTCTTCCAGCTCTTCATGTTTTGTAGCCCCCACAAACGCGATATGTCGCGAGCCTTCACGGACACGATGTATCGCGTCTGCGCAAGGTGTCAAGGAAACAATCAGGCGGTTGGACAGTGTGCCGGATTGGTTCAGACCATGGTCATGGAAACACGCCGAAGACGCATCGGCGACAGGTCGTCAATGCGCTGATTCCGGCGGTGGTCCGACCCACAATCCAACAGGCGGGCGACACCGCCGCGCCACCCTTTTTACGCGACCCCACCGACAACGGGGCCGCACTGCACTACGGTGCGCCCCTCCCGTAGTGCAGCGGCGACCACGCGGCCAGCCAGACGAACCCGACCGCGAAAGCGACGAGCACGGCCGCCAACACCCTTCCGCGCAAACGGACTCCGGCCGCGATGAAGAGCGGGAAGGCCGTCCACACGAACCGCGGTTTGCTGCCCTGCGCGGACGCTGTGAACGACAGCAGCAGCACGCCGAGTGTGAACACCGTGACGGCGGGCGGGAACTTCTCCTGCAGGAGCCAGACGACACCGACCACGGCCAGGACGAAGAAGATCGTGTGCACGGCGTTCTGCGCGGGCTCGGCACGGACATCGGGGTCGAGCCACAGGACGCGCTTGACGGTGTCGACGCCCCAGTCCGTGTGCTGGTCCCAACCCTGGTCCTGGGTCTTGAACCAGAACCGCGCGTCGTCGTACCTGACGGTCCCCCAGATCAGGTACGCCGCACCGCCGATCGGCGACAGCAGCGGCGCCCACAGCGACCGCCAGTCGCGTTCCCGGTGGATCGCGACGGCCGCGGCGACCGCGCATGCGGCGCACAGGGCGACCATGTTGGGCCGTACCGCTGTACCGACACCGGCCAGGACCCCGGCGAGCAGCCATTGCCGCTTGACGAGCGCGAGCAGGCAGAACGCGGCGAGCAGCGCCGCCAGCGACTCCGAATAGAGGTAGCCGAACACGAACGCGCCGGGGAACAGGCAGTACAGCAGCACCGCCCGGTCGGCGATCCGGCGCCCGCGCAGGTGGTCGGCGAGCTTCCACACCGCGAACGCACTCGCCGCGCCCAGGACGACGGAAACGATCAGCGCGGCGAGCACGTACCGCCCGCCGAGCGGCACGGCGACCGCTTTGACCAGCATGGGGAGGAGCGGGAAGAAGGCCGTGTTGTTGGCCTTGACCGAGCCGTCGGCGGCGAGCGGCAGGTGGTCCGGGTAGCCGAACCGGGCGACGTCGAGGTAGTTCGAGGCGTCCTTGAAGACGAAGTGCAGCTGCCAGCCGTGGTACTTGCGCCGCTCGACGGACGGCACTTGCGCGACGTTCCGGTCGCCCAGCCAGGCCCAGACGCCGAGGGTGAGGATCCACGTCGACGCGTAGGCGAGGAGGGGGAAGGCCCAGGGGCGCGGGAGGCGGGAGCTCAACGAGGGGCGGCCGTCGTGCTCACCGCCTGCACGCGGGTGCGGGTGTGGGTCGGCGGTGGCCGTGGTGGGGGCGTTCATCGTCGGGGCTCTCCGCGGTGAGCTGGTGACCGCTATCGAGGACGATAGGGGTTTCGGCCGAAAATGGGGGGATATTGGGTGCCGGCCGCGGAGCGCGGCAACCACCCGGCGTCAGCGCCGGGGTATGAACAGGCTCGAGCCGCCCGCGCGGCGGACGAAGACCGAGCCGAAGGGGCCGTCGAGGCGGAGCCAGCCGCCGACGGCGTGGACGGAGGCGTCGGCGCCGGCGTCGACCGAGCCGAGGAAGCCGAGCGAGGCGGCGGCGTGGGCGGCGCGGAGGGGGAGACCGGTGCCGGGGGCGCCGGGGAGGGTCTTGCTCCAGACGTCCTCGGCGATGCGGTCGAGGGCGGCGCGGGTGCGGTCCGGGGCGGGGAGCGCCTCGGTGCGGGCGCGGAAACGGCCGACGGCTTCGGCGACTTCGTGGACCAGCGCGGGGATCGGAAGGGAGGCCTCGCGGGACCAGCCGGTGCGGGGCGGGAGGAGACCGGTCCACGGGGGGCCGGTGACCGCGTCGGGGAGGGCGATTTCGACGTCGCCGACAGGCGGGGTCTCCGCGCGGCGGGCCGTCGCCGCGTCGTCCGCCTTCGCGAGCGCGTCGAGCAGTTGCCCCGCCGACACCGTCGCGTCGACCTGCGCGGGTGCCGCGAGCGCGCTGGTGCGCAGTGCGAGGACGCCGGCCGTGCCGGTGCCGAACGGGACGCGGCCGAATGTGGCGAGCACGTCTCCCGCGGCGCGCAGGTGGACGGCTGCCGCGCGGTCGTAGCGCAGCAGGCGGACGAGGTATCCGGCCAGGTCGGCGATTCCGGATCCGTCGACGAGGCGGAGTACGGGCGGCACGGTCATGCTGCGGTCAGGACTCCAGGAAGCGTTCGAGGTACGCGCGTTCCTCGGCGTTGAGCCGTCGCGGCCGCGTCTCCGTGAGGTCGTAGGGGACGAGCACCGACGTCGCGCGGGCGTACACCCCGTCGTCGTCGAGGACTTCGTAGCCCAGCTGGAACCGGGCCGCCTTTATCTCGGTCACCCACGTTTCGACGCGGACCGGTTCGGGGCGCCAGACCAGCGGGCGCCGGTAGTCGATCTCGTGCCGGGCGATCACGACGCCTTCGGCGAGCGTTTTGGCGCCCTCGCGCTGGCCCAGGGTGAACATCATGTCCACGCGGGCTTCTTCGAGGTAGCGCAGGTACTGCACGTTGTTGACGTGCCGGTAGGCGTCCATATCGGACCACCGCAGGGTGGCTTGGTACACGTGCCTGGCCACGTTCGGCCCTTTCTGTGGTGGCTCGGGCGGAGCCGGCCCGCGGGCCCCCGGCCGCGATCGGCCGGGGGAACCGCGGAGACTGCTGCCGGGTCAGCCGCGCGTCAGCTTCTTGTAGGTCGCGCGGTGCGGGCGGGCGGCGTCGGCGCCGAGCCGCTCGACCTTGTTCTTCTCGTACGACTCGAAGTTGCCCTCGAACCAGAACCACTTCGACTCGCCTTCGTAGGCGAGGATGTGCGTCGCCACCCGGTCGAGGAACCACCGGTCGTGGGAGACGACCACGGCGCAGCCCGGGAACTCCAGGAGCGCGTTCTCCAGCGACGACAGCGTTTCGACGTCGAGGTCGTTGGTCGGTTCGTCGAGGAGCAGCAGGTTGCCGCCGATCTTGAGGGTGAGCGCGAGGTTGAGCCGGTTGCGCTCGCCGCCGGACAGGACGCCGGCCGGCTTCTGCTGGTCGGGGCCCTTGAAGCCGAACGCGGACACGTAGGCGCGCGACGGCATTTCGACCTGGCCGACGTTGATGTAGTCGTGGCCGTCGGAGACGACCTCCCACAGCGTCTTCTTCGGGTCGATGTTGGCGCGGCCCTGGTCGACGTAGGAGACCTTGACGGTTTCGCCGACCTTGACGTCGCCGGAGTCCGGCTGCTCCTGGCCGATGAGCATCTTGAAGAGGGTGGTCTTGCCGGCGCCGTTCGGGCCGATGACGCCGACGATGCCGTTGCGCGGCAGCGTGAACGACAGGTCGTCGACGAGGACCTTCTCGCCGAAGGCCTTGTTGAGGTTGTCGACCTCGATGACCACACTGCCCAGGCGCGGGCCCGGCGGGATCTGGATCTCCTCGAAGTCCAGCTTCCGCATCTTCTCGGCTTCGGCCGCCATTTCCTCGTAGCGGGCGAGGCGCGCCTTGCTCTTGGCCTGGCGGCCCTTCGCGTTGGAGCGGACCCACTCGAGTTCTTCCTTGAGCCGCTTGGCGCGCTTGGCGTCCTTCTGGCCCTCGACCTTGAGACGGGACTGCTTGGTCTCGAGGTAGGTCGAGTAGTTGCCTTCGTACGGGAAGGCGCGGCCGCGGTCCAGCTCGAGGATCCACTGGGCGACGTTGTCGAGGAAGTACCGGTCGTGGGTGACCGCGACAACGGTGCCGGCGTACTTCTCCAGGTGCTGCTCCAGCCACTGCACCGATTCGGCGTCGAGGTGGTTGGTGGGCTCGTCGAGAAGCAGCAGGTCGGGCGCTTCGAGGAGCAGCTTGCACAGCGCCACGCGGCGCCGCTCGCCGCCGGAGAGGTTGGTGACCGCCCAGTCGCCGGGGGGGCAGCCGAGCGCGTCCATGGCCTGTTCGAGCTGGGCGTCGATGTCCCACGCGTTGGCGTGGTCCAGCTCCTCCTGGAGCTTGCCCATTTCGTCCATGAGCGCGTCGGAGTAGTCCGTCGCCATCAGCTCGGCGATCTCGTTGAACCGCCGGAGCTTGCCGAGGGTGGCCTCGGCGCCTTCCTGGACGTTCTCCAGGACGGTCTTCTCCTCGTTCAGCGGAGGCTCCTGAAGGAGCATGCCGACCGTGTATCCGGGTGCCAGGAACGCGTCGCCGTTGGAGGGATGCTCCAAGCCCGCCATGATCTTGAGCACGGTCGACTTGCCCGCGCCGTTCGGGCCGACGACGCCGATCTTCGCGCCGGGCAGGAACGACAGGGTCACGTCGTCAAGAATGACCTTGTCGCCGTGAGCCTTGCGCGTCTTGCGCATCGTGTAAATGTACTCCGCCATGCTCCCGATCCTAGGGTCTGTGGTTGTCCGCTCCGGAACGAGTGTCCTACGCCGCGGGGCCGGACGACGATTCCGGTCGCGGGTCGGACGCGGGGCGGGCGGGCGTCGAGAGCGGGTCGGCCGCGGGCCCGAGGATCGGCACGGGCCCGCAGCCGCCGGGCTCAGGCGAAGTTGATGCGGCCCTTGTAAGGGCCCCAGCCGGTGGAGACGCTGTGGTAGTTCGACCAGCCGTCGCCGAAGTTGATGCCGACCGTGATCGAGCCGTCCTCGTTCAGCGCGATCAGGTCCGCCTTGCCGTCGCCGTCGAGGTCGGCGAAGTCCAAGCGGTCCTCGTAGGTGCCCCAGCCGCTCGAGACGCCGTGGTAGTTCGACCAGCCGTCACCGAAATTGATACCGACCGTGAGCGAACCGTTGGCATTCAGCGCGATCAGGTCGGCCTTGCCGTCGCCGTTCAGGTCCGCGAAGTTCAAGCGGCCCTTGTACGTGCCCCAGCCGCTCGACACATTGTGGTAGTTCGACCAGCCGTCGCCGAAGTTGATGCCGACCGTGATCGAGCCGTCCTCGTTGAGGGCGATCAAGTCCGCCTTGCCGTCGTCGTTCAGATCGGCGAACTTCAGGCGGCCCTCGTACGTTCCCCACCCGGAGCTGACCGAGTGGTAACCGGACCAGCCGGTGCCGTTCCCGTTGTTCAGGCCCACCGAGATCGACCCGTCCGGGTTCAAGGCGATCAGGTCGGCCTTGCCGTCGTTGTCGAAGTCGGCGAAGTCCAGGCGGTCGGTGTACGGACCCCAGCCGGAACTCACACCTTGATAACCCGACCAACCGTCGCCGAAATTCGTTCCGACGGAAATCGACCCGTCCGGGTTCAACGAGATCAGGTCGGCCTTTCCGTCGGCGTTGTAGTCGTTCGTGCGGCGTGCCGGGGGAAACGGATCCGCGTGATCCGCCCCGAGTCCGACCTTCGCCCCGCAAATCGGCCAGGCCCCCTCCCCCTGGCCGGCCAGGACCTTTTCGCCGATACGTATCTGCTGCTCCTTCGTGGCGAACTCGGCGTCGGACGCGTAGGCGCCACCGCCGTACGCAATCCACGTGCTGTGTGTGAACTGCAACCCACCATGGAATTCACCGGTATGGTTTTGCCAGTCCCCACTGCTCTCGCACTGGGCGAGCTTCTCCCAGGTAGCGAGCGAGGCGGCTTGGGCCGGCGCGGCGAATTGCGCGGCGAGCGAAACAACCAGGGACAGGGCGCCGGCGTATCCGGCGCGGCGCAGGGCAGACCCACCCACGGAAACTCCAAGTCTCGTAGATCCGATACGCGCGGAAGGTGCGGCGGCAGGGCGCCGCCGCACCTTCCCAGGTCGCGGAATTCGGTTGTCAGGCGAAGTTGATGCGGCCCTTGTAGGGGCCCCAGCCGCTGGACACGCCATGGTAGTTCGACCAGCCGTCGCCGAAGTTGATGCCGACGCTGATCGAGCCGTCCTCGTTCAGCGCGATCAGGTCCGCCTTGCCGTCGCCGTCGAGGTCGGCGAAGTCCAAGCGGTCCTCGTAGGTGCCCCAGCCGCTCGAGACGCCGTGGTAGTTCGACCAGCCGTCACCGAAATTGATACCGACCGTGAGCGAGCCGTCGGCATTCAGCGCGATCAGGTCGGCCTTGCCGTCGTCGTTCAGGTCCGCGAAGTTCAAGCGGCCCTTGTACGTGCCCCAGCCGCTCGAGACGCCGTGGTAGTTCGACCAGCCGTCACCGAAATTGATACCGACGTCGATCGAGCCGTCCTCGTTGAGGGCGATCAAGTCCGCCTTGCCGTCGTTGTTCAGGTCGGCGAACTTCAGACGGCCTTCGTAGGTGCCCCACCCGGAGCTGACCTCGTGGTAGCCGGACCAGCCGTTTCCGTTGCCCATGTTCAGGCCCACCGAAATCGTGCCGTCCGGATTCAGGGCGATCAGATCGGCCAAGCCGTCGTTGTTGAAGTCGGCGAAGTCCAGGCGGTCCGTATACGGGCCCCAGCCGGAACTCACACCCTGATAACCCGACCACCCGTCACCGAAATTCGTCCCGACGGAAATCGAACCGTCCGGGTTCAGGGCGATCAGGTCCGCGCGGCCGTCCCCGTTGAAGTCGTTGGTCCGGCCCGCTTGGACGTTGTTATAGCGGTAGGGAGTGAAGGTGCCGTGTCCGCTGAAGTACGGGTAGTCGATATTGCGGTGAACGGCCTTGTGGGTCGACCCCCCGGCCTCCTCGTAACCCGAGTAGGCGGTGTGTGCTTCGTTCACCCAGCTCTCGAAGATGACGACGTGGCCGTCGTCACCGGTGGCCGTGTTGAGCAGGACGTCGCCGGGCTTGAGCTCCTCCTTGCCGATCGGGTGCGCGACCGTGGGCAGCGTGTCGGTGGTGAGCGACGCACCGAGCTTCCACGCCATCGACACGAACCCCGAGCAGTCCGTGCGGTAGCCGTCGCGGTAGGCGGACTGGTTGTACGGGACAGCCGCGTCGGTCCAGACCTTCGCCCGGCTGATGATCTCCGAGCGGCTGACCGTCGGCGTCGCGACGTCGAGCGTGTTGACGACCCCGTCGGGGGCGTTGCGGAACTGCACCGACGCCCGGGGAGCGTCGGCGGTCGCCGCGGACGGCTGCCGGACGGGCTGCACGGGCCCCTGGCCGGCACCGGTCGACGAGTTGCCGGACGCAGTGGCCGCATAGACGGCGCCCGGTGAAGCAAGTGACAGCGATGCGGCAATGAGCGCCGAGGCGACGAGCGACCCGGCTCCGGTCTTCCTGTTGATTTCTTCCACCGCCCAAGGTGCGTGGTTCTTGGACGACACCGCGGCAAGGACGGCCGGCGGTGGCGTGCCCGTCGGTTCGGGCCGCCAGCCATCCTTTCCATCACCAACCAGTTGGCAATACCGGGAAACCAGCCAACGTGATCTCCGTGCACCCGGGGGGACTTCGCCCGGGCCGGCAGTTCGCGCACGGAAACGCCCGGGCCTGCGCCGGGAGTTGGCCAATGGCCCATCGGACGGCACAAGCGCGGCACGTGCTCGGCACATGCCGACGCGGGTCAGGAGCAGCCGAATTCCCCACTACTCCGGCGGAGGCGCGGATTCCGGGTGGCCTGATTGCCTCCTCCCTCTCGAGCGCCGCCTCACGCGGCCCGGGTCGAAGGCGCGGCGGGTTCGGTGGCGGGCATCACCGCCAGTGCCGCCGAGGCCGTGAGCGACTCCTCCTCCACGTCGGGGTCGGGCCGGCGGGTGCGGGTGAAGACCGAGGTGCCGCGGGTGAGGTCGTGGCCGAGGGCGGTGGCTTCGACTTCGACGCTGGTATGGCGGCGGTCGTCGCGTTGCCAGGCGCGGGCGCGGAGTTTGCCGGTGACGACGACGGGGTCGCCTTTGTCGATGGAGCAGAGGGTGTGTTCGGCGAGGCGGCGCCAGGCGGCGACGGTGTAGAAGGTGGATTCGCCTTGGGTCCATTGGTTGGTGTCGCGGTCGTAGCGGCGCGGAGCGACGGCCATGCGGAAGGTGGCCAGCGGGATTCCGCTGAGGGTGGTGGCGGAGCGGACGTCGCTGACGACGTTGCCGACGAGGGTGACCTGGGTGTCGAACACGGCGGGCCTCCGGAAAGCGGTGGAAGAGAGCGTGGCGGGTGCGCTGCGTTCACCATCCCGGAAGCGGCCGGAAGCCCGGGGCCCGCTGCGCTCAGGCTGTGGACAACCCCGGCCTGTGGACAACGGAATCACCGGATCGAGGGATTGCCGGGCTCGCCTCGGGTAGCTCTCAGAAGGCGTGCAGAGGCTCCCGCCGCGGTGCTCAGCGCACACACGGCGACTCCCGGCCGAACCTCAGTGCACGTGCAACGGCTCCCGTGCCGCCACGAAGAACGCGTGCGCCTCGCGGTACCGCTCCAGCTCGACCGTCGCCGGGTCGACGAGGTACTCGTCCGCGACCCCGGCCACCCGGGCCCGCAGTTCGCGTTCCGCGGCGATCCGCCGGTCCCGGTCGGCTTCGGACCGCCACGCCTCCCCCGCGTACAGCGCGCCGAGGGCGAGCAGCACCCCCGCCGCGAGCGGGGCGAGCGCGGCATACCAGCCGTCCACGCGCCCGATCGGTTCGATGTCGGCCAGGGCCAGCGCGATCCCCACAACGCCCAGCACGGTCAGTGCCACGCCGACCCACAACGCCACGGCCGCCGCCTGCACCCGTGCCGGTACCGCGGCCGCGGGCCCGGCCGGGGTCGCGAGTTCCGCGCGGAGTGCCTCGGGCACCCGGCGTGCCCCGTGCGCGAGGGCTTCCCGTACGCCGGCCGCCCACGGGCGCGGCAGGTCGCGGACGAGGCCGGAGGCGGCGCGCCGCACGGCCAGGTCGATTTCGTGGACGTGGATCGGATGGGCCGTGCCCCCGCCGCCGGCGCCGCCGATCCCCGCCGCCCCCGCGATCCCGTCCACGAGGCGGTCCCGCACCGGCGGGTCGAAGGTCTCCGCCCCCGGGACCACGCCGGTGAAGAGCGGGTCGAAGGACGCGGTGAGGTGGTCGAGGTCGGCGGACAGCCGCAGCAGCGCGGTGCGCCGCGACGCGGCGACGCCGGCGACCGCGTCCCGCAACTCCCGCACGCCGTCGCCGGTGGCGGCCGAGGTGGCGAGGAGCCGTACGTCGGCCAGCCCGTCGTCGGCGAGGATCCGCCGCAGGTCGGCGGTGACCTGCGCGACCGCGTCCGGGCCGGGCAGCCGGTCGGTCTGGTTGAGCACGACGGTCAGCACGTCGGCGTGTTGGGCGAGGGGCCGCAGGTAGGCGTGGTGCACGAGTGCGTCGGCGTACTTCTGCGGGTCGAGTACCCAGATGAGGTGGTCGGCCGCGGCGACGTAGCGGTCGACTTCCTCGCGGTGGCCGGTCTCGACGGAGTCGTGGTCGGGCAGGTCGATGAGGACGAGCCGGGACAGCACCGGGTCGCGGAGCGGTCCTGCGTCGTCGAGGACGCCGTGCCGCGGGATCCGCCGTCCGCGCGGCAGTCCGAGCAGGTCGAGGAGCGGCCCGGCGCCGTTCGGGTCCCACGCGCACGAGACCGCGCCGGTGGTGGTGGGCCGCCGGACGCCTACCGGCGACAGGTCGAGCCCGACGAGGGCGTTGAACAGCGACGACTTGCCCGCACCGGTGGCTCCGGCGATGACGACGGCGCTGTGCCGCGGTGCGGTCCGCAGCCGGGCGTCCGCATGGTCCAGCAACGCCCTTACGGGGAACAAGCGTTCGTCCGGCAATCGGCCCGCGGCGGCTTCCGCCATCCGGTCGAGCGCCGACAACCGGGCGAGCAGCCGGGTGGGTTCTTCCTCGGTGCCGTACGCGTGTCCGGGGTACGCGCCGACGAACCGGTCGTGCACCGTGTTCATCCGCTCCGCCCCAGTTCCTCGACGGCCTGGTCGAGCGCCTGCCCGGGATCGGTGCGCAGCGCGGCGACGGCCGCCGCGTGCCGTTCGCGTTCGGTGTTCACCACGGTTTCCGCACGGACGCGCAGGTCCTCGGACGCGGCCGCGACCAGCCCGGCGAGGTCCGCCGCGCGCCCCGGCGCCCGTCCGCGGCTGCCGCGCGCCGCGGGCACCCCCGGGCCCAGCGCGGCCCGCGCGGCGGCGCCGGCGGGGCGGTCTTCGGGGGTCACCGCGGCGACGAGCAGCAGGGCGAGGGCGCGTCCGGTGTCGCCGGTGCCCTCGGGAAGCCCGTCGAGGACGGCGGTCCGCCAGGCTTCGGCCGCCGCGGCGGCGAGGGCGGCGGGACCGGGGCCCGCGGCGACGAGGCCCGCGAGCGCCGGGCCGGAGGCGGGCACCCCGTCCCGTGCCCGGCCCCCGGGGCCCAGTGCCTCACCCCCGGGCCGTCCCGCCCAGCAATCCGCCGTGTGCTCCGCGGCCCCTTCCACGACGTCCTGCACCAGCCGCCCCACCGACGTCACGACCGCGTCCTCGATCCGCCGCGCCCCGTCGGTCGGCAGCCCGGCGGCGGCCCAGCGTTCCCACGCGGCGGCCAGTTCGCCGCCGAAGACCGCGCCGCCGGCGAGTTCCGCGGCGACCTGCCGGACCGCGGCCGAGTACGTGCGGGTCACGCACGTCGCCAGCGCCCCCGCCGCGTCGTGCTGCCGCAGCGCGGCGCGTCCGACGACCCGGGCCCGCCGGGGCACGCTCCCGAGCGCGCCGCCGAGCGTGCGCCGGGCGACGGCGCCGCGCATCGCGGGGTCGGTGGCCCGGTCGAACAGCCAGGCGCGCAGCGGCGCGATGACGTCGCGGGCGAGCAGTCCGTACGCGAGGTCGGTCTCGGGCACCGGGAAGACGGGCGCGGCGCCGAGCCCGGCACCGCGCAGCAGGGCCGCGAAATAGCTCTGCACTTCGGGGAGATCGTCGGCGGGCACGCGGTTGAGGACGACGGCGAGTTCGACGTCGCGCTCGCGCGCCACCCGCAGCAGGTGCCACGGGACGGCGTCCGCGTAGCGTTCCGCGGTGGTGGTGAACACCCAGATGTCGGCCGCGGCGATGTGCCGCACGGCCAGGTCGTCGCCGACGGCGGCCACCGACGCCGGGTCCGGGACGTCGAGGAGCGCCATTCCGGCGGGCACCCGTTCGTCGATCTGCAGGACGAGCGCGGGTTCCGCGGCCCCGCCGCGCGGGCCCGGGGCGATCCGCCGCAGCCCGGGCAGCATGCGGGCGCCCGCGAACCAGTGCCGGTCGGCGGCCCGGCACACCAGAACGGGGACGTGGGTGGTCGGGCGGAGGACGCCGTGCGGGCTGACGACGCGGCGGGTCAGCGCGTTGACGAGGGTGGAGCGCCCGGTGCCGGTGGAGCCGACGAACGCCGCGACGAGCGGCGCGTCCGGGTGCCGCAGGCGCGGGAGCACGTAGTCGTCGAGCTGGGCGACGAGTTCCCGCCGGGTACGCCGCGCTTCGTCGGCCCCCGGCAGGTCGAGCGGGAGCCGTACGCCGGCGGCCGCGTCCCGCACCCACGCCGCCGCACCCGGCAGTCCGCCGCTTCCCGGGATCACCGCGCCATCACCACGAGGGGAACAATCCCCCGATCTACGGGAAAATCACCCATCCGTTCCGGTGACGATCACGCGAACAACAAGAGTCGACGAAGTCGTGCGGGCCGGTCGCCGGCGCCGGACCCGGCGCGACCGAACATCGCGGGCCCCCGCCGGACGGTGCACCCCAGACCCGGAGCGGCCCCGACCACCCGCACCCAGGGCCCCGGCAAGTCCCAGGCACCCCACCCCGCCCTACAACTCCACTGCCGTCCTCTCCCGCGCCGACCGCTGCGCGGCTTCGATCACCTCCAGGACGGCGATCGATTCCGTGAGCGGTACGGGCGGCGGGGCGCCGTCGCGGATCGCGGCGGCGATGCCGGTGTAGAAGTCCTGGTAGGCGCCGGGGAGTGTGGGCACGGGCACGGTTTCGCCGGGGGTGCCGATGCGGCCCCACGCGCCCGGTTCTTCCGTGCCCCAGTCCGGGCCCGCGGCCGCGGTACCCGCGCGGAGGGCGGCTTCCTGGACGTCGAGGCCGTACTTCACATAGGCGGCTTTACTGCCGAGGACGCGCAGGCGCGGCCCGAGGTCGGCGGCGACGGCGCTCGTCCACAGGTGGGAGCGTTCGCCGCCGGCGTGGGACAGCGCGATGAAGGTGTCGTCGTCGACGCCGACGCCCGGGCGGCGCCGTTCGAGTTCGGCGTAGACGGAGAGCGGCCTGCCGAACAGGGCGACGGCCTGGTCGATCAGATGGCTGCCGAGGTCGTAGAGGATGCCGCCGAGGGCCGCCGGGTCGGTGTCCTCTTTCCACGCGTCGAGGGCGGCTTCGGGGCGCCAGCGTTCGAAGCGGGATTCGAAACGCAGGACGTCGCCGAGGTCGCCGCGGTCGATCAGGCCGCGCAGTGTCCGGAAGTCGCCGTCCCAGCGGCGGTTCTGGAAGACGCACAGCAGCCGGTCGCGGGCCGCGGCCAGGGCGGCGAGGTCGCGGCCGTCGGCCGCGGTGCCCGCGAACGGCTTGTCGACGACGACGTGCAGGCCGACGTCGAGGGCTTCGCGGGCGAGCGGGGCGTGGAAACGGTTGGGCACGGTGACCACGGCGAGGTCGAAGTCGGCGGCCCGGCCGAACAGCTCCGCGGCGGAGGCGACGACGTCGGTGTCCGGGTACCGGCGGCGGACCTCGGCGGCGCGCTCCGGGTTGCCGGTGACCACGGCGGCCAGGTCGAAGTCCGGCAGGGCGGCGAGGAACGGGGCGTGGAACGCGGCCCCGCCGAGTCCGTACCCTAGGAGTGCCGCGCGCAGCGGCTTGGTGGTGGTGCCCGTCATGTCCGTACGTCCTCGCCGTCTCGCCGGTGGCCTCGCGGCGGACACGGCAACTGCCCGCCGAACCCATCTGTCCGATTTGCCGGGAACCATGCTCCCGTCTGATCACATTCTGGCCGCCAACTGCGTCTGATCAGGTAACGGTCGATGCGGCGCGGGCAGCACTACGGGGACGCGCCTCTATTGTGTTGTGCCGCGGCCGGATCCCGTGCATGATCCTCTCGCCCCGCCCCCGTAGCTCAGCGGACAGAGCAGGTGCCTTCTAAGCACTTGGTCGCAGGTTCGATTCCTGCCGGGGGCACTCAGCACACACTGCACTCGGTGACACCCATGACGCGTGGCGTTGTTGCCGAGTTCCCGCCGGTCCGACAAATCTTTGCCAAGGCCTGTCCGGCCGTTGTCCGGCACGCCGACCCGTCGGCGCATATCAGGCGGATTGCCCGGTTCGGCCTAGGCTGGAAGAGGCCGCGTGGCGTTTGTCACGGCGCCCTGCTGTGACCGGAGAGCCCCGGCCGTTCCTCCGAAGGGACCGCCTCTCATGGACACCACCAACCTCAAAGCCCGCGATGTCATGCACGCCGGTGCCGAATGCGTGAAGGAAGACGCCTCGCTGCAGGACGCCGCCCGCATGATGCGGGATCTGGACGTCGGTTGTGTGCCGATCTGCGGCACCGACGAGCGGCTCAAGGGCCTGATCACCGACCGCGACATCATGCTGTACTGCTGCGCCGAAGGACACGATGCGGCAACCACGAAGGCCGGGGAACTGAGCGGCGAGCTGTACTGGTGCGACGCCGACGCCGACGTGACCGACGTGCTCGACATGATGGAGCGGCACCAGATCCGCCGTATCCCGGTCATCGACACCGCGGACGGGCACAAACTGTGCGGCATGATCACCGAAGCCGACCTGGCGCGGAACGTCACCGACCGGCAGATCGCCGAGTTCGTGGAGAAGGTGTACGCCACTGCCTGACCACCCGCCGCCCGTATGCCGGGGCGCTGCGCCGCAGGAACCCTCACAGGAACACCGGTTCGTTGTGCGCGCGTTCGCGTACCGCCCGCAGCCACACGCGGCGGATCATGCCGCTGGGGCCGCGGACCGCCAGCCAGTAGGGGCGGAACGCGCGCCGGGCCCGTTCATCGGTCGCCCACACGCGCGTTTCGGTGGACACCGTGGAGCCGCGCCGGTGGAAGTTCACCGCGATCTTCCAGTGCCCGGGGTCGGCGAAGCCGCGGAACCCGTCCGCGGGTTCCCCGGCCGGGAGCGGTGCGGCGCCGCGGAACCGGGTGCGGCTGAGGGTGCCGAGGACGAGTTCGTTGCCGAGCCGGTCGAGCACGGTGAAACCGCCGTCCGCCATGCTCGCCAGAATGCACGCCTGCGCTTGCGGGGTGCGGCCGCGGCGTAGGCCCATGAGGGTGCGGAACACCGGCACCTCGTGCCAGGTGACGTCCGCGACGGCGCGGAAGACCACGTCGGCGGGGGCGTCGATTTCGATGACGTGCCGCTCCCGGTAGTGCCATTCGGGGAGGATGTCGTCGAGGCGCATGGCGGGCGCTCACCCTTCTCGCCGTGGGGCGGTCGGCGGCCGGCGGCCGGGACGCCGGGCCGGATTCCGTGATCCTTCCGCGCCGCCGGGCGCGGTGCGTCGCCCGTGCGGAGGGTTCCGGGGCTGCGCCGCGCGGGGTACCGGGGCGCGGGGTACGGCGCGAGAACTACGGCGCGGGCATTACGCGTCCCCTCCGCCCGGCCGCTCACGTGCCGCCGGGGCGGACGAAGCCGGTCTCGTAAGCGGCGATCACCAGTTGCGCCCGGTCGCGGACCGCGAGTTTGGCGAGCATGCGGCTCAGGTGCGTCTTGACGGTGTATTTGCTCATGCCGAGGTGCTGGGCGATCTCCTCGTTGGACAGTCCGGCGGCGACCGCGGCGAGGACTTCGCGTTCGCGGTCGGTCAGCGTGTCCAGGCGCACGTCCGGACGGGTGTCGGGCGCGGTCCCGGCGGCGGCGGGGGCGTCGGGCCGGACGTCGCTGCGCGCGAACATGGCGATGACCTGCCGGGTGATCGCGGGCGACAGCAGCGCGTCGCCGCGGGCGACCACGCGGATGGCCTGCACGAGTTCCTCGACCTCGGCGTCTTTGACGAGGAAGCCGCTGGCGCCCGCGCGGAGCGCGCCGTACACGTTGGCGTCTTCGGCGTAGGTGGTGAGGATGACGACGCGGACTCCGGCGAGTTCGGGGTCGCCGACGATGCGGCGGGTCGCGGTGAGGCCGTCGACGTCGGGCATGCGGATGTCCATGAGGAGGACGTCGGGGCGCCGCTCGCGGGCGAGTTCCACGGCGGCGCCGCCGTCCGCGGCCTCGCCGACCACCGCGAAGTCGGGTTCGGTGCCGAGCAGGGCGCGGAAGCCGGTGCGGACCAGCGCCTGGTCGTCGGCGAGCCCGATGCGGATGACCACGGCCTCCTCAGCCCCTTCGACCCGATCCCGTCCGGTCCCGTGCGATCCCGTCCCGTCCCGTGCGATCCCGTCCGATGCGGTTGGTGCAGTCCTGTGCAGTCCTGTGCAGTTCCAGGCAGCCCCCTGCAGGCCTGGGCAATCCGCACCCGCGGTCCGGTCACCCGGCGGCGGCGATCGGGAGGCGGGCGGAGACCCGGAACCCGGCGCGGTCCGGTCCGGCGGCTCCCGCGGCGACGGTGCCGCCGACCGCTTCGGCGCGTTCGCGCATGCCGGACAGGCCGTGCCCGGAGCCGGGGAGTCCGGCCGGTCCGCGGCCGTCGTCGACGACTTCGAGCAGCAGTTCGTTCTCACCGTACGCGACCTTCACCTGCGCGGTCGCACCCCGCCCGGCGTGCCGCAGCACGTTGGTGAGGGATTCCTGGACGATGCGGTAGGCGGCGTGGCCGGTGGGTGCGGCCAGCGGGACTTCGGTGCCGGTGCGTTCGAGGTCGACGGGGACGCCGGCTTTGCGGACGGCGGCTATCAGCGTGTCGAGGCGTTCCAAGCCGTCGGTTTCGGTGAGGCCGCTGTCCCGGAGCATGCCGACGGTGGCGCGGAGTTCGCCGAGGGCTTCGCGGCTGGCGGTGCGGATCGCGGTGAGGGAGTCGCGGACTTCGGGGTCGGGGTCGCCGAGCATGCGCAGGGTGGCGGCGGCTTGGACGGCGATGCCGGCCATGCTGTGCGCGACGACGTCGTGCAGTTCGCGGGCGATGCGGAGGCGTTCGTCGGCGACCCGGCGTTCCGCGTCGCGGATGGCCTGGGCGACGCGGGCTTCGTCGGCTTCGCGGCGGAACCGGACGAGTTCGCCGAACAGCACGGGGCCGCCGAAGATCGCGAGGACGACGGCGTAGAAGACGGTGACGGTGCCGACGAACGTGGGTGCGGTGTCGAGGATGCGGGCGATGCGCGGCACCCACAGGCCGCAGGCGGCGGCGACGAACGCGAGCGCGGCGAGCGTGGTTTGGCGGCGGCGTCCGGCGACGGCAGTGCTGTAGAGGCACAGCATGACCGGCAGGACGATCGGGCCGACGGGGTAGCCGCGGGCCAGGTAGGCGGCGAGGATGCCGCTTTCCGCGATGAGGGCGGGCCGGGGCGCCCGGGTGCGGAGGGCGAGGGTCAGTGCGGCGCCGACGAGCAGCAAGTAGGCGAGCCAGTCGACTTCGGTGCCTTCGAGGCGTTTCGGGGGTCCGCCGCCGGTGTCGAGGACGTACACGGGCACGGACACGATGAACACGCCGACGAGTTGCACGGGCAGCATGGCCAAGGCGAGGGCGAAGTCCACGCCGGGCAGGCCGAAGACCCGTGCGGGCAGTCGGCCGGGGAGGCCGCGGACTGCTCGTATCGGGCGCACGGCGTCACCCTACGCGGCGCCCGGCCGCCGGGCGGGAACCGAGGCGGACGGCCGTTTCCCGGGCCGGTCGGCGGCCCGGGAAACGGCGGGTCAGCGGGCGTCCCAGGCGGCGAGGATGCGCCGTTCCTTGTCCGGGTCGATGCCTTGGCTGCCGGCATGGGTGGCGTAGCTCGGGAGTTCGGCGGGCAGTCCGGCGGCTTCGTACCAGGCCCAGGTGTCGGCGACGGTTTCCGGGACGGGGCGGCAGGTCATGCCCTCGGCGGCGGCTTTGGAGGAGTCGGACAGCCACACTCCGGCGAGGTCGTCGGTGAGCGGTGCCCACAGGGGCAGTTCGGTCCACGGGGCGACGTCGTGGTCGAGGAGGAATTGGTCGTCGACCCACACGAGTTCGGCATCCGATCCGGCGGCTCGGACGCAGGCGTCGAGGAATTCCCCGACGGTGGTGTTGTCGGGTGTGCCGCCGGCCAGGTAGCGGCCGGTCTTTCCCGCCTCGACGGCGTCGAGGACGAATGCGGCGAGGTCGCGCACGTCGATGACCTGCATCGGCCGGTCGGGGGCGCCGGGGGCGAGGACGCGTCCGCCGGCGGCCATGCGCCGCAGCCACCACGGCAGACGGCCCACATTCTCGTAGGGGCCGAGGATGAGGCCGGGTTGGACGACGAGGACACGGCCGCCGAAGCCGGTTTCGACGGCGCGTTCGCAGCCGGCTTTGAGGGCGCCGTAGCTGCCGTCGCCCGCTTCGGCGTCGGGCGGGCACGGAAAGCGCGGGGAGTTCTCGTCGACGCGGGCCCCCGGCCAGTCCGGGTAGGCGGAGATGCTGGAGATGAACGCGTACGTGTCCGCATGTCCGTCGAGGGCCCGGACCGCGTCGCCGACGACGCGCGGACTGAAGCCGCACACGTCGACGACGGCGTCCCAGGTGCGGCCCTCGGCGAGCCGCGCGAGGGCGTCCTTGTCCGTCCGGTCGCCGCGGACGTTTTCCGTGCCGGGCACGTCGGTGCCCGTGCGGCCGCGGTTGAACGTCGTGACGGAGTGGCCGCGGGCGAGCGCCGTTTCGGCGAGGGCCCGGCCGACGAAGACCGAGCCGCCGATCACCAGAATGTCCATGTGCCGAGACTGCCCCCTCGGACGGCCTGGTTCGCGGGGTTCGCCTCCCCGCGAACGGATTACGCGGTCGGGGGAACGGACTGGACAGCCGGCCCGTGCGGCGTTCCGATGCCCGGGGCAGCCGGTCGCGCAGCACTCGGGCAGGAACTAGTGGTCGTCCCAGTGGTCGCCGTGGGCGGCGTGGCGGTGCCCGTCGTGGATGTAGTCGACGTGGTCGTCGTGCGGCACGGCGACGTGGCCGCAGCCTTCGCCGTGCGTGTGGTGGTGCCCGTCGTGGACCTGGTGGTCGCCGGTGGTGCATTCGTCGACGTGGCCGTCGTGCACCCGATGGATATGGCCGTCGTGCACGTAGTCGATGTGGTCGCCGTGCGGCACGGAGACGTGGCCGCAGCCTTCGCCGTGCACGTGCTGGTGGTGGGTGTGCTCGCGGTGGTCGGCGGCGGTGGTCATGCGCGTGTCATCCCCTTGCCCGGTTGCTGGTCGTCCGCGTATCGGTACCAACGGAAACGATTCCACGGGGGCGGCGGACACGGGGCGGACCGCGGATCCGACGCGCCGGTCCGTTCCGCACCCGGGTGGCAGCGCGCGCGGTGCGTCAGACTTGCGGGCATGGAGATCACCCTCGACCCGCACTCCGCGACACCGCCGTTCGAGCAGGTCAGGGAGCAGATCGCGGAGCAGGCGCGGGGCGGCGCGCTGCCGACCGGCACGAAGCTCCCGACGGTGCGCGCACTTGCCGCGGAACTCGGCCTCGCGGTCAACACGGTCGCGCGCGCCTACCGCGAGTTGGAGGCCGACGGCGTGGTCGAGACGCGGGGCCGCAACGGCACGTTCGTCGCCGCGGTCGGCGACACCGCGCACCGCGAGGCGGCCGCCGCGGCGGCCGAATTCGCGCGGAAGACCCGCCGGTTGGGGCTGGGCCACGACGCCGCGCTGGCGGCCGCGGTGACGGCGCTGCGGGCCGAGTTCGCGGAGGCGTAGCGAACCGCTTCCGGAGCGCTTGGACGGCGGTTTTCCGCAAAACCGCTATACGTGCGCCCCGGAGGCACGGATGATCGATGCATGTCCATGCCCCGTCAGATGCCGGCCCGGATCCATGGGGTGGAGTCCGCCGAACCCGGCGGACGCAAGCCGCGGGATCCCGCGGCCCCCCTCGACCCGTCCCGGACCTTGCCGTATGCCCTGGGCCTCGACGATTCGGACACTCCCTACGACGTGATCGACGCCCTCACGCTGGCCGAGTTCGTCTCGGGCCGCCAGCCGTGGGCGAGTACCGTGCGCCTCGACCGGATCCGCCCGGGCGCCAAGCTGGTGCCGCGCGGCGCGAAGGTCCTGCGTTCCGCGGAGGAGGACGACCGGCAGTCCACGCTGGCCGCGGGCGAAGGCTGGACGCTGCGTGCCGTGGTGTGGCGCAGCGGCGGCGGCGAGGTGACGGTGACCGCGGAAGACGCCAAGACCGGGCGCGCGGTGCTGAAGAAGGCGGTCAAGCACGCCAAGGCCGATCCGGAGCCGCAGGACGAGGCGGTGCCGATGGGCTTCTGGTACCACTCGGCGCGGCGCGGCCCGTACCGGACGACGCGGTCGATCGCCGCGGCGCCGTGGGATTCCATCCGGCGGAACTACGCGGGGGCGACGGCGTCCGCGTTCGACAAGCTCATGGCGGTGGGCCGGGACGACGTGGCGGGGCGGCTGATCCTGCTGCACGGTCCGCCGGGTACCGGCAAGACGACGGTCCTGAGGTCGCTGGCGCGCGAGTGGCGGGATTGGTGCCGGGTGGACTGCGTGCTGGATCCCGAGGCGCTGTTCGGCGACACCGGCTATCTGATGGATGTGGCGATCGGCCGGACCGGTGAGGAGGACGATGCCGAGCAGAACAAGTGGCGGCTGCTGGTGCTGGAGGACTGCGACGAGCTGATCCGCGGCGAGGCGAAGCGGTCGACGGGGCAGGCGCTGTCCCGGCTGCTGAACCTGACCGACGGGCTGCTCGGGCAGGGCCGGAACGTGCTGGTGGCGATCACCACGAACGAGTCGCTGGGTGCGCTGCATCCGGCGGTGGTGCGGCCGGGCCGGTGCCTGGCGCAGATCGAGGTGGGGCCGCTCGACTACTCCGAGGCGTCCTCGTGGCTGGGCACGTCCCAGGGCGTGGGCGGGTCGGCGACGCTGGCCGAGCTGTACGCGCTGAAGAACGGCGGGTCGCCGGTGGAGGCGCACCGGCCGCCGATCGGCGACGGCATGTATCTCTGAGCCGACCCACGGCACGTGCGGCCGCGGTCCCGACCGGAAGGTCGGGCCGCGGCCGCTTGCTGTTCCCCCCTGCGGCAAAGGGGTCGGAGGGGGCGGTGGCGTCGAAGGGGTCGGCGGGGTCAGAGGTCCAGGTCGACCACGACCGGGGCGTGGTCGGAGGTGCCCTTGCCGCGGCGGGCTTCGCGGTCGGCGTAGGCGTCGGTGACCGCGCCGGTGAAGCCGGCGTTGCCGAGCACCAGGTCGATGCGCATGCCCTTGTTCTTCTGGAAGCCGAGTTCGCGGTAGTCCCAGAACGTGAACGGCACGTCGTACTTGAGGGCGCGCGGCATGACCTCGGTCAGGCCGGTCTTCTCCAGTTCGGCGAGCGCGGTGCGTTCGGCGGCGCTGACGTGGGTGGCGCCGTCGAACAGCTTGATGTCCCACACGTCCCGGTCGGTGGGGGCGACGTTGAAGTCGCCGAGCACCGCGAACGGGCGCTCGCCGGCCGCGTCGTCGGCGACGGCGGTCTTGAGGGCGGCGAGCCAGTCGAGCTTGTACTGGTAGTGCGCGTGCCCGACCTCGCGGCCGTTGGGCACGTAGACCGACCAGACGCGTACCGGGCCGCAGGTCGCGGAGATCGCGCGCGGCTCCTGGACGTCCTCGTAGGCGGGGCCGGCGTCGAGGCCGCGCACCACGTCGGTGATGCCGACCTTGGACAGGATGGCGACGCCGTTCCACCGGCCGTCGCCGTGCGCCTCGGTCTCGTAGCCCAGATCGCGCACCGCCTCGTAGGGGAACGCGTCCGCGGTGCACTTCAGCTCCTGGAGGCACAGCACGTCGGGCGCGCTGCCTTCGAGCCATTCGAGGAGCCGCGGCAGCCGGGCCCCGACCGAGTTGATGTTCCAGGTGGCGACCCTCATGCGACCGTGACCGACCTTTCCGCTGGTGTTGTCCGCTGCTGTCCACGCGTGTGCGCACGTCCGACCGCCCTATTGTCCCCCGGCCCACCGACACCGTGGCGTCGGCACACGCGCGGCAGACTGGGGCGCATGGACGCCATCACGGAGTTGACCGGGGCCTTGCGCGACTTCACCGCGGAGCGCGGGTGGGAGCCGTACCACTCGCCGAAGAACCTGGTCATGGCGTTGAGCGTGGAGGCTGCCGAGCTGGTGGAGATCTTCCAGTGGCTCACGCCGGAGCAGGCGGCGAACGTGATGGACGATCCGGAGACGGCCGAGCACGTGCGCGAGGAGGTGGCCGACGTGTTCGCGTACTTGCTGAACGTGTGCGACAGCCTGGGCGTCGATCTCGCGCAGGCGCTGCGCGACAAGATGGTCAAGAACGCGGTGAAGCACCCGGTCCCGGAGTCGTAGAAAAGACAGACACCCTTACCTTGTTTCGGCCACCCCTTCGCCGCACAATGACCGGCATGGGCATCATCTTTGACGCAGACAACCATTATTACGAGGCGCTCGACGCGTTCACCCGCCACCTTGACCCGCGCCTCGGCGGCAGCGTCATCCAGTGGTGCGAGATCAACGGGCGCCAGTACCACGTGATCGGCGGCAGGGTGAACCACGCCGTGGTGAACCCGACGTTCGACCCGATCGCCAAGGCCGGCGCGATGGCCGAGTACTTCCGCGGCAACCCGGACGGCCGCAACCCGCTGGAGTTCCTCCGCGAACGCGAGCCGATCCGCCCCGAATACCGCGACCCGGCCGCGCGCGTGCAGGTGATGGACACCCAAGGCCTCGACAAGACCTGGCTGTTCCCGACCCTCGGGATGATCTACGAGGACGCGCTCAAGCACGACCCCAAGGCCGTCGGCCACCTCTTCCGCTCCTTCAACCGCTGGTTGGAGGAGGACTGGGGCTGGAATTACCAGGACCGGATCTTCGCCGCGCCGTACATCGCGCTGGCCGATCTGGACACCGCCCTCGCCGACCTGGACCGCGCGCTGGAGAACGGCTGCCGCGTGGTGTGCATGCGCCCGGCGGCGCCGACCACCGCCGACGGGCCCTTCACCCCGGGCGACCCGGTGTTCGACCCGTTCTGGGCGCGGGTCAACGAAGCCGGCATCCCGGTCGTCGTGCATGCGGGCGACAGCGGCTACTCGGCCAACGGCTACAGCCGCAAGCAAGGCCTGTCCACCGACTTCAAGGGGCACGGCAAGCCGTCGGTCACCATGCTGTGGACGATGGAGCGCCCGATCTACGACTTCCTCGCGTCGCTGATCCTCGACCGGGTCTTCCACCGCTTCCCCAACGTGCGCGTGGTGTCGGTGGAGAACGGCTCGGAGTTCCTCGGCGACCTGTTCCGCAAGCTGCGCTCGGTCAACCGCAAGGTGCCGGGCCTATTCCCCGAGGACCCGGTCGAGACGTTCAAGCGCCACATCTGGATCAACCCGTTCTGGGAGGACGACGTCCACGAGACGGTCGAACTCATGGGCGCCGACCGGGTCGTCTTCGGCTCCGACTGGCCGCACATCGAGGCGCTGCCGAACCCGCTGGACTACGAGACCGAGGTCAAGGACTTCGACACGGAGACCCGCGCCAAGATCATGGGCCGCAACGCGGAGGAACTCAACACACCGCGCCCGGCCTAGGGGTTGCCCCCGGCCGCGGGCAGATCCGCGTTACGACTGCTCCTTGTGCCGCTCGTGGTAGCGGGCGACGCGGGCCCGGTTGCCGCAGCCGGCCGAGCACCAGCCGCGCCGCGGATGGGTTTTGACGTAGAAGAGCACGCAGCCCGGCCCGCCGCAGGCGCGGAGCCGGGCGCGTTCGCCGCCGCCGAACAGCGCGATCGCGTCGGCGGCGAGGGTGGACAGCGCGGCCAGCGGATGCGGTGCGGCGACCTCGACCGCGGTCAGCGCCCCGCCCGGGCCGGCGGAGAGCCGCGGCACGCGCGGCGCGGCCGCGGCCGCGTCGTTGAGCACCGCGATCGCGTGCGGGTCGGGGGCGGCGCCCTCGACGACGCTGCGGGACAGGCTGCGGATCGCGTCGCGCAGCGCGGCGTACCGCGGCACGTCGGCGGCGGCGAGTCCGGCCAGCGCGGCGTCGGCGACGCCGTCCGGGAAGGCCGCGGCATGCTCCGCGAGCCAGGCGGCGAGGGATTCGGCGGTAGCGAGCGCATCGCGGTGGCCGCCTTGCGTGCCGCGCACCGCGTACCACGTGTTCCCGAACTCGACCGGCAGCGGTTCGCCCAAGGCGGGGGCGCCGCTGCCGCCGGCGGCCGGGAGAATCGTCGCTTCCATAAGCTAATGGTAACCGGACGCTCCAACCATGTTTCCTGGTGGAACAGCGGGGTCGGGCGCACCCGGCGAGGGCTTCGGTCCTCCGCCAGAACGAGACATCTGCGGTACGGATACTCCACGCGTGGGATGCCCGCCCGAGGGGCCGTCTGCCAGGCTGACGGGGTGCTGCAACGCGGCGGGGGCCCGCGGCAGCCCGGGGGTGGGTCATGGGAATTCCGGTAGGCCGGGCGGCCCTGCGCGATTGCCGCGCTTCGGCGGCAACACCGCGCGCCGTCACGGGATCCAAGCACCCCGCACGGTATGTTGTCGTGCATAGGGGGCATTCGCGACTTGCTCCACCGATTCGTGGTCGCGTGCGCAACGCACCGTGACCACCGCGCTCCCCGGACGCAGGTACGCCCAACTCCCCCCTAGGCGTGCCACGTGTCCGGCCGATACGCCCCCCGTGGCGGTATCGGGTCCCGGGCGGCGGCTACCCCCCCTGCCGCCGCCCGGGATGTGCTTTTCCGCCAGACACCCCCTAGTGCCCGCCGTGCCCCGAGTCGCGCGGGCCGTGCGCCGGGCCCAGGTCCAGGTGTTCCGCCACTTCCGCGGCCGTCGCCGCCACCGATCGGGTGCCGTCGACGGAGATCACCGGCATGCCGAGCCGGTGCGCCTGTTTGCGCACACGCGCATCCCACATTCCGTCCCGCACCAGGCGT